>NZ_KB890024.1:4118303-4718303 GCF_000372965.1 Hoeflea sp. 108
CCTGAGGCACACACCCACGCGCCCCGGCGTGATCGGCCGCGCCCGGTGATGGGTCGCGTATGCATCGATCAAATCCTGATCGACGTTTGCCAGATCGAGCTTGCCGATCCGCGAGCGCACGAAGTCCAGGAACCGGCGCAGCGTCGCAAGCGCAGTATGGCCGGAGACTGGCCGCAACCGCGGCTCACCGTCGGCGCGCCGTTCATTCATCCAGGCATAGATGTATTCCTTCGCAAGCAACCGCTCTGCCGCGCAGGGGATCACGCCGAAGTCGACCGTTCGAAAGGCCTTTCTGGCCATGTTGAACATCGCCGGCGCCATATCCCAGACATCATCGCCGAACCGCGAGAGCGCCGCTCGGTCGGTACCATCCCTGAGAGGCATCGAAGCCAAAACGATGTCGTCATCGACCCTGAGGCGTGAGACGGCACGCTCATCGTTCAAAGGAGAGGTAGTGGTCATGAGCCGTAAGCCTCCGGCGGAAGATAGAGCAACCGCGCCGAGGATTCTGCCGCCTCAACCCGTGCGCCTCCGACGACGGAGGACGGGAACATCGGCAGAATTTGCTCCGTGATCCTGCGGTATGGCCGATCGAATTTCTCGTTCCAGTCGCCAGAAGGCAACGCCTCCCGCAGCTCGTCCATGAACGCCTGGAACGCGATCAGCGCCGGTAGTTTCCGTGCGGTAATGACCGCGTTGGAGCATTCCAGGCACCCCCAGAACGGCGTCGGACAGGCTTCGCCTTCCCGACCGAAAGGGCTGACGCGGAAGTTGCTGCACGCCGCCAGCCAAAGATCCTGCTCTCCGTCCAGGAGCGGGCCGATCTTTTCCGACGGCACCGGCAGCCCGGTCGCGTCGGCTGAGGTTCGCAGCCGGGCTTCATCCGCGGGCACAACGATCCAAGGTCGCAGAGCCGGCGCCATCGCGTCGGTCAGTGCCTCGACTATCGTCTGCTCATGCAGATGCCGAAGGGCGGGGATGTCGGCATAATGGTTGGCCGCCACCGCTACCGTGTGGCCGACGGCAAAGTTCTCCAACTGCCCTCCGGTCCGCTTATACCAGTCAGCCTTCTGGGTCTTGCGCAGCCTGGAGAGATTGAGCGCCAGCGATTTTCCGGCGTCATCGACGATTCCGTACTTCTCGACAAACGCGGCCACGCAGGTCCCCAGCTTTTTCGGCGACGACAGGCGCCCCGGCTTCCAGGTGATCCAGAGCTTGCTCGATCCAGTGTGCTGCCGAGCCTTTTCCGTCAGCTTGATCGCCAGCCGCAGGACGGCTCCGGGCGTCTCCCGTCCGCCATCGCGGACACGCAAGCGCTTCCACTGGGCATGATGCGCGCGCCGCTTTCGATACTCGATCTCGACATAACCCCGGTTGGGATTGCGCAAGCAGTCAGCCTCAAGCCCACGCAGCGCTTCGATCTCCATGCCGGTCGTCAAGGACAGCCAGACGAGGAAGCCGACGACATCGTACCGGGTCAGATGGAAGCCGGCATGCAGTTCCTCGACCGGAGGCGGCTCGAGCCCGCATCTATGAGCGTGGTAGCGCAGATTGTCGAACAGCGCGCCTTCCCCGGCGACTACTCCCGCCGTCACAATCTGTTCGACCACTAGGTCATAGCGACGGCGCAATTCTGGATCACGGCCTACATCCAGAAGTGGGGGAGGCAGAGCCTCGCCCGTCGCTATCCGGTCGCGAGCCTCGATGATCTGGCGCATCGCTGCCTGCAGCAACGTCGAGGCAATCCTCCCACTGTAGGCATCGCGCGGCTTTGAGACGCCGTGCTCGCCGTGACCGATGTATTTCAGGCGCAACAGTGTTTCGGGCGGAAGCCTTTCAGGATTGAGCTCGGCGGCGACGCGCAGCACCCCGATCAGAGCACCGAGCACATTGCGCTGATTGGGTCGCTCGCCGCCGTTCTGCTCCAGCCAGTCCTCATAGGCATTGATTACCGCCGGAGTTAAGTCGTCGAGACGACGAGGTTTTACCGACGCCCCTTCCAGGAACAGCCAGAACCGCCGCAGACGGCGGATAAAGGTGCCTGCGGTTTTCCAGAGTGGTGCCGGCCCCATCCGGTGGAGATACTCCTGCAGGAATGGCGCAACCTCATGGGTCAGCGCCGTCAGCGGCCAGGAAGACAGATTGACGTCGATCCTCCCGGCATCTTCCGTCCGAAGGACGAAGACGAGCGGATTTTGCGGATTTTCCTCTTGAGTGTCGAACAATTCGATTCCAACTGGGAAGGTGGCACGACGACCGCGTTTCATCACAGGGGTCCACCAGCATTAACGCGCAGTTCCCAGGCCTCGACCGCAGCGTCGATCATTTCCTGGCTTTCTTCCATGCAATCCAGGTAGATGTGAGTGCTTTCGATGCGGCTATGGCCCAGCAAACGCTGCAACTTCAGAAGAGGATCGCCAATCAAGCGGCGGTACGCCGCGCCGATATGGGATCGGCGTTCGTCGAGTACCCATCCGATCTGTTCACGCACGAGCAGCGACAGCATATGAACCGCAAAGGTGTGGCGCATCATGTGCGGAGTGACGTCGAGGTCGATCCCGAACCGCCTGCACCGTACGCTTGCCCTCCGGAAGACCACCTCCCAAGCGGCCGGGGGCATGGGCCGCGCCCCTTCCGCCAGCCAAAGACACAATGGTTCGGATGTTTCCGCCCATACCAAGCGGCTGCGTTCGCGCGGCGCCAGCACGTCGACACTGGCTCGAACTGTGTCCTTTTCCAGAAGGAGCCTTCCCCGATCGTGGCTGACGACACGGATCGGATGTTCGATTGACCTATTGCGCGGTTGCGAAAGGCGCATGAGGACATTGGTCCGTTCCAACGCCGCGTATTCATGCAGACGCTTCAGCACGCGCTCGGGCAAGCGGATCTCGCGCCCCTTGCTACCCTTGGCAATGGCCGGCGCCAGTCGGAAAGATCGGCTCCTCAATGCACCGACCGGCTCCGTCCTCGGGAACTCGATCCAGAGCAGACTTGCCGCTTCCTGGAGCCGCAGGCCCGTCGTGACGAGCAATTCGGCGAACAACGCATTGCGCTCGCTGTTGCGGCCCTGCCAGGTGGGATCCTCGCTCCCGTCTGGAAGACGACCACGCAAGCCGATCTCGCGAAACAGGAGATACCGATCCAGGGAAAGGAACCGGATATCGCGTGTCCGTGCGCCGCGCTCGGTGGCAACATTGGCAGCGACCGCTATGGCCCCGCCGCCGTTCGTCCGTCGCCATGATTGCCGATAGGTGAAAGGCGATTTGGCGATCATTCCCTCTTCAAGAGCCCATCGGTAAAGCTTGTCGAGCGCTGCTACCGACCGGTTCCAGCTCGCGGCCGAGATGCGCGCCGGAGGAAGCGCCAGACGTCGCGCCGCATGGAAGGCTGCGACATCGTGCCGATCAGCCGCCCAGAGGGCTCTGTTGTCTCGGCGCTCGGCAAGAAAGCGCATCCAGATCAGGATATCCCAACCATAGGCGCGCAAGCTGTTGGGCGAACGAACCCCCAACGTGGGGCAAGCTCGAAAGAACCGGTTCAGGTCGTGATCGTAGCTGTCGTCATCGCCAAGAATGAACGGCATGCCGTCCACGAGGTTCAGCTTCTCGGCGGCTGCGACTTCATCCACCGACAGCCTGTGGACGACGCCATCAACCGTAACAGACTGCCGCAGCGTCGAAAGATCCGTGAAGAAGAGCTGGGGCATCCTGTTCTCCTCGGCCGCGATTTTCCCGCCGGGACGGGCTCGAGCCCGTCCCGGCGGGAAAATCGCATCGCCTCACCTCAAGCGAAGGGGAATGTCGTCAACGTTGATCGTGTGCTGCGAACGTCACAGCGGTAAGACAGAACACAGAGTCAGGATAAGGGCGTCATGCCCGCCGGCGAATATGACGGCGATTTCGCCGCCATCGTTCACGAGGTCGATCCCTTCGCCCGCTGACCACGGGCAAGGCGTCACGGCGGCAAGCGGAGATCCCATGGGATTTCCGCTCCCGTCCTGCCTTCTCTTCGGCTATACTGGCAACGCGCCGTGGTGGTGGTGGAGGCGCGACCGTCAGACCTTTATCTCACGGAGAACACCACCATGGTTTTCATCGGCATCCTCTCCAGCATCGCGGCGATCGGCGCTCTGTGCTGGCTGCTGTTCACGCTGGCCGTCTTCGCGCTGCCGTTCTTTGCTGGCGTCAGCGCCGGCACATGGGCCTATAGCACTGGCGCCGGCTGGCTCGGCGCGATCCTCGTCGGCCTCGTCGCCGCCGCGTTGACGCTCGGCCTCGGCCAGTTCCTGCTCGCCTTCATTCGTCCGCTCTGGATACGGCTCGCGATCGCATTTGCCTTCGTCGCGCCTGCGGCGCTCGCCGGCTACCACGCGACGCATGGCATCGTGAAACACACCATGCCCTCCGACACCTGGCAGACCATCTTCTCCGTCATCGGGGCAATCGCCGTTGGCGCCACGGCGCTGATCCGCGTGACAGCGATGGCCGCGCCCGGGCCAACCGGGCAGAACGTCGCGCGCGCCTGACATCGTTGCCGGCGGCGGCAGGACGGCGGGTTGATGTCTTACGTGTCGCGCTCCCCGTCGGCAGGGTCGTTTGTAATCGCGTTGATCGGATCGCCGGCGAGCCCAACTGACGCGCCATGCCCCCGGTGACAGTGTTGCGGGCTATGCCGTGACAGCGCACCGACGGTGCGAGTGCCGGGAGGAGGCGATCCCGTGTGCGACGGGCTGGAGTCGGCGGCACGTAGCGTCTGGCGGAGCTGGTTTGAACCGCGGTGTCCGGCGTGGTCACGGTCTTATCGGTCCGGGACGGTCGCCACGTTCTCCTGTGATGCGTCTCTGTCAGGTCGACCGCTCCAAACGGCCTCTTCAATGGGCTGATCTGGCCGAAGGTCGGCTGCGCCTCGATCGCCTATGCCGCAACAGCGGCGTCGAAACTTTCTTCCCCTGCCGGCTGCGCCGTCATTCCTCGCGAGCCAAGAAAGCCCCTCCTTTGCTGTCAGGCCCCTGCGGGGTGCGCCGTCAATCGCCTCCGGCCTGTCGATCGCCATCGAGGCCGCAATGGTGCGGGCTCGGAACAGAGTTCAAGGAGAACTACCATGGCGACCATCGGCACCTTCAAGAAGACCGGCAACAACGAGTACACCGGCGAAATCGTCACCCTCAGCCTGCAGACCAAGAACGTCCGCATCGTCTCCGAGGCCCGCGCTACCGGAGAGAACGCCCCCAGCCACCGCGTCTTCGTCGGCCGCGCCGAGATCGGCGCCGCCTGGTCCAAGACCTCCAACGAGGGGCGCGCCTATCTGGGCCTGAAGCTCGACGATCCCAGCTTCAATGCCCCGATCTACGCCAACCTCTTCGACGACGAGGAAGGCGAAGGCTTCAGCCTCATCTGGTCCCGCCCTAGCGGCCGCCGCAACGGCGAGTAAGGCCAGCGCGACGCCCCGCCCGGACAATCCGGGCGGGGCCAAACGCCTGACGGTGGAGCGAATCACCTCTGGTTCTGGACACCGGAATCGCGCCCGCTAAAGCCAGAACCGCTGGTCTTTCCTAGCAAAAACGACTATTATAGCCGTAGTTCTGGCGTACGCGTAGGTCCGAGTGGGAGGTGATCATGCATGATCACCGCCCGACAATCACGGGCCGCACGCGCGTTGCTCGGCTGGACACAGGAGACGCTCGCTGACAAGGCCCGGGTATCACTGACCGCGTTGAAGCGCCTTGAATCCGACAGCGGGCTCGAGGTGTATGAATCAACACGCGATCAGGTCCGTCGAGCCTTTGAAGGCGGTGGCATCGTCCTGCTCAACTCCGGCCAAAGCGTGGGAGTGATGCTGGTTGGTGACAAGGACAACCCTTGACGACTTTTTCGGGCGAACCCGCCCGACCATCCTGATTTTGCGTCAAACCGCGGCTGTGTGGCGCGGGATATCATTACGGTTAACAAACCGCTCCAAATTGGATACGAATGACTCGTGGGGCTCATCGTGACCAACGCAGAATATCTGGACGAACCGCCGCTCGGCGCGGCGCTCACCGCCTATGACCAGGCGCATCTGAAGCTGTACCTGAGGCTGCTCGACGCCGAGGCGGACGGCGCGACCTGGGAGGAAGTCGTGGAGCTTCTCTTCGGCCTCGATCCCGCAGCGGACCCCAACCGCGCAGCGAAAATTCATGCCGCTCACCTCGCTCGCGCGAAATGGATGACCGAGAACGGCTTTTGCGAGCTTCTCGGCCCCCGCCTCCATTGAGGTGATGCAGAACCTGCATCACGTTGATCCGACTTCGTTCTTCCCACGCCACGCTCAACTTGGGATCGTGACCGCTGCTTGACTCGCGTTGCGTCATAATTTCGCGGAGGCGGTGGAGGATGTCCGAAGATGAAAGTTGGCGGTCTGAGACCGCCTACAACTATATCGACAATCTAACTCCGGGTGACCTTGCCTGGGAATTCCTGCGCCGAAACCCCGACTACCGGAAAGCCTATCAGGAGCTTGTGTCCAGCGGCCGACTCTCACTCGAAACGGCCGAAGAATTTGCGAACCTGTGGGGGTTGCGATTTCGGCGCCGACCCTCTCATCGCGGCTCATGCCCAGCAGATTTTTTGGACCCCTCAAGTCGATCCGTCGGCAATAATGTTCGCCGCAGGTCCGCGCCCTGAAGGGTTTTCCATCACTGCCGACGAGTTACGCCTCCGTACCATATTCCAGCACGACCCTGCTCATCTCAGGCTCGATATCCGCGGCGAGCAGTATGACGTCACGCTCGCGGACCCGCAGGACGAGAACCCGCTCGCGGCGATGGTCATGTTCGATGACCTCACACCGGATCGACAGACCGCGCTGACCCGGTTCTGGAGCGCGATCAAAGGCAAGCGCGTCCCGAACGACCCTCGAATGACGCCGCAGCGCCGCGAGCGCGCGCGCCAAATGCTGCGTGCGGTCGATGGACGTCGTGCCGGCGCGACATATCGATCGATCGGGGAGGTTCTGTTCCCCGGTCATAGAATCGACGCCGCCTCCTGGGCCGGGGACGCGCTGCGCGAAATCACGATCCGGCTGGCGCGCGACGGCGTGAAACTCGTTGAAGGCGGCTACCGCTCCCTCCTGCGCCGACCCCGCCGATCATAGCCCGCCATCGACCGCCTGCGGCGTGTCGAAACTAGATTCCTATCTCCGACATCGTCCGACCCACCGCCTTCACGCCACCGTGCTCTCGAACCGCCGCCTGACGGCAGCGGCCCCCGATGAGACCACGGAGGCTCGACAATGGCCGATACGACCGCCGGCATCCCGCCACGCTACCTGCGCACGCAGGAGGCCGCTCGCTTCCTCGGACTGTCCGAGCGCACACTGGAGAAGCACCGCACCTACGGCACCGGCCCGTCTTACAGGAAGCTCGGCGGCCGAGTCGTCTACGCCATAGAGGATCTCCAGACGTGGGCCGATCGCGGCCTCGTCAGTTCGACCTCTGATCCGCGCGGCACGGTGCTCCCCGCCAAGCGGCAGGAGCCGTCGGATCGCCGCTTCGCCGGCCGCCAGCCGCGCTGAGACGACACGCCATGTCGTCCCGTCACACACAGCACGACGAGCGTGCGCAGCTCGATCTGTTCCGGGCGCTGCCCGGCGATCTCGCGCCGCGCGACGCGCAGGACCTCATGGCCTATCCGTTCTTCTCGCTTGCCAAGTCGAAGCGCCTGACGCCGATCGACTTCAAGGCGGGTTCGGTGAAAATCCGTGTCGAAGCCGTGCCCGAGCATGGCATGGCGACGATCTGGGACGCTGATGTTCTGATCTGGGCGGCCTCGCAAATCGTCGAGGCCCGTGACGTCGGCCTGCGCCCGTCACGCCTGATGGCGACCACGCCTTACGAGATTCTGAACTTCATTGGACGCGGTGTCTCGCTGCGCGATTACGACCGGCTGAAGGCCGCGCTCGACCGCCTCCAGTCCACCACCATAGCGACCTCAATCCGCCAGCCGACCGAGCGGCGGATGCACCGCTTCTCCTGGATCAACGAATGGAAGGAGCGAGCCGATCACCGCGGCCGCCCGCTCGGGCTCGAACTGATCGTGCCGGACTGGTTCTACGCCGCTGTCCTCGATGACGCGCTCGTCCTGACGATCGACCGCAACTATTTCCGTCTGACCGGCGGGCTGGAGCGCTGGCTTTACCGCCTCGTGCGCAAGCACGGCGGCAAGCAGGAGCACGGTTGGAGCTTCGATTTCCCGCATCTGCACGCGAAGTCCGGCAGTCTCTCACCGCTCAAGCATTTCGCCTACGACCTGCGCGACATCGTCCGCCGCCAGCCGCTGCCGGGCTATCGCCTGACCATCGAGCAGTGCCTCGGCGGCCCCGAAATCCTGTCCTTCGTACCCACCGATCCTGACGCGCTCGGCATCCCGCGCCGCCACCGCCGCTCGACAACTCGACCTGGGGATAAGCTGTGAATCATCTCGTGCTATCAGGGACCGGCGCTATCGTGCCATCGGGGACCGGACTCTCGTGCTATCGGGGACCGGAATCGTCGATTCCTCGCGCTGAATCAGCAGCTTGCGAGCCCCGTAACTTATCTAACCTAGATTCCTACGGAATCTTTCTAACGCAAACGCGTTTTGCGACCGCTGTGGACGAGTCCCCGATCGCCGGGAGACCGTCATGATCGTCGCGTTCCTCAACCAGAAGGGCGGCGTCGGAAAGACGACGCTCGCCCTCCATCTCGCCGGTGAATGGGCTCGGCATGGGCAGCGCGTCACGCTGATCGACGCCGATCCGCAAGGCTCGGCGCTCGACTGGTCGCAGCAGCGCGGCCGGGAGGGATTGAAGCGGCTGTTCGGTGTTGTCGGCCTGGCGCGCGACACGCTCCACCGCGAAGCGCCGGAGCTGGCCCGCGACGTCGATCATGTCGTCATCGACGGACCGCCGCGTGTCGCCGGTCTGATGCGTTCGGCACTGCTCGCCGCCGATCTTGTACTGATCCCGGTGCAGCCGTCACCGCTCGACGGCTGGGCGTCGGCCGAGATGCTGACGCTGCTCAGCGAAGCGCGGATCTATCGACCGGACCTCAAGGCGCGGTTCGTGCTGAACCGCTGCGCGGCCCGCACGATCCTCGCCCGCGAAACCGCCGAGACGCTCGCGGAACACGATCCCCCGCCGCTCCTCACCACGATCGGTCAGCGCATCGCTTTCGCCGATGTCGTGCAGACTGGACGGCTCGCGGCCGAGCAGGACGAGACATCGCCCGCCGCCCGCGAGATCACCGCGCTCGCCGCCGAAGTCACGAGGATCGGGGCATGAGCGAGCGGTCCCCGAAACGCAGCTTCGCGTCCCGCCCGGCCGATCCTGAAAGCTGGATCAAGGCGCCAGACCATCCATCGCGCCGCGTGGAGGCCGCCGCCGACTTCACCGCCAGGCTGACGATCGACGTCACCGCCGACATGCGCGGCCGGATCAAGATTGCCGCCTTCCAGCGCGGACAGACGGTCGCCGAGATGCTGCGCGCGCTGTTCGAGCGCGAGTTCCCCACCAGCGAAGGAGAGCCGCGATGATCGGTGTCGCCGACCCGTCGCTGCGCAGCGGCTTGCCGCCAGCGCCAGCGGCCGATGCTCTGACCCATGTCGAGTTGACATGGGTCGAGAAGAAGATCGAATTCTGGATCAGGTTCGGCCGCGAGATCGCCGAACAGATCCTCGACCGCCGCCGACGCGTCGTGTCGTTCGCACCGGACAGTGTTTTCGCCTTCGTTCGCTGGACCTCCAACGACTACGGCACCGCACTTTCTCGGCTCGACATCGTGCGCGCCGTCGGTGCGGGCGAGCGCTGCCAGACCCTGCCATTCGTGCGCCCCGGCGGCGACATCCTGTTGCGCGCCGATGGCTGGCCGAAGGTCGAGCGCGTGCTCCAGCTCATCGATGCGATCGAGGCGCGGGGCATCGAAGCGATCGACGTTTCGCCCGATCACTGGCGACACGTTCACAACCGTCTGACGGCCGGTGAAACACCGCGCGCCTACGACGCGCAGCAGCATCGCGCCTTCCTCTTGCGCCGGAGGATCATGCCATGAGCCGCTTTGGATACGTCATGACGACGTACTTCGCGGTGACGCTGATGGGCGTCCTGTCGATCGTCTCCTTCGCGCCAAAGCTGATCTGGAATGCCTCCGCGAGCACGCCGATCGGCCTCTATGCGATCAGCGCCAGCGACGGATTGGAAGCGACCGACCTCGTCGCCGTAGCGGCGCCGGAGCCGATCGCCACGTTCCTTGCCGATGGCGGATATCTGCCGCGCGGCGTGCCGCTGCTGAAGCGGGTCGCGGGTCTGCCCGGTCAACGGGTGTGCCGATCGGGCCACACGATCACCGTCGATGGCCAGGCCATCGGCGGTGCGCTCGACCGCGACCGGCGGGGCCGCGAACTGCCGATCTGGCAGGGATGCCGCGTCATCGCCGACGACGAACTGTTCCTGATGAACTGGCAGGTCCGCGACAGCCTCGACGGCCGTTACTTCGGCCCGCTCCCCGCCAGCTCGGTCATCGGCCGGGCCACCCCCCTCTACACCGACGAGGACGGCGATGACCGCTTCGTCTGGCGCGCGCCGACGCGGTGACGGCACGCCCATGACCCCATCCACCGCACAGCCAAGGAGAAACCAATGTCCCTCATCGGCCAATTCACGCGCGAGAATGACGGCTTCATCGGCCACCTGATGACGCTGTCATTGCACCAGGACATCATCATCGTTCCGGCCGAACCGTCCGATGCCGAGAACGCACCCGACTTCCGCGTCCATGTTCTCGACAGCATGAACAACGAAACCGGCGCCGAGATTGGCGCGGGCTGGAAGCGCACCGGCGAGAAGGCCGGCGACTACGTCTCGCTGCAGATCGACGATCCGACCTTCGGTCATCCGATCCGCGCCAACCTCTTCCAGTCGGCCGACGACAAGTCCGCCTGGGGCTTGCACTGGAACCGTCCGCCCAAGCGCGCCGAGCGGGACTGAACGATGTCGGTCCCGCTCCCCAAAGCTGTCGCCGGGCGGTCGAAAACCGCCCGGCGCACAGCCGCCCTTCTCCTTTCCGGCCTTCTGCTATCCGCGCCGCTCTGCGCCACCGCGAATGCGCAGACCGTGTCGGCCGAGCGCCCCTCTCGCGTCGATCCCTACGCCGCGTTCATCGCCGAGGCCGCGCAACGGTTCGGCATTCCCGAGCACTGGATACGCGCCGTCATGCGCGTCGAAAGCGCTGGCGATGTGCGAGCGATCTCTTCGGCCGGCGCGATGGGATTGATGCAGATCATGCCCGCCACATGGGCCGATCTGCGCGTCCGTCACCGGCTCGGCGCGAATCCTTACGATCCACGCGACAACATTCTGGCAGGCGCCGCCTACCTGCGCGAGATGCACGACCGCTACGGTTCGCCGGGCTTTCTCGCGGCCTATAATGCTGGTCCCGGCCGCTATGAAGAGTATCTTGCTGGCCGTCCGTTGCCCGCTGAAACCCGCGCCTATGTCGCCGCGCTCGCGCCCATTATCAGCGGTACAGATGCCCTTGCTCCCGTCACGGTCACGGCGGCCGATCCCAACGCCTGGACACGCGCGCCGCTGTTCATCGTGCAGTCCGAGCGCGCCGCGACCGCTGCTCCGACACCCGCCGATCGCGCCTCGAACGAGGCTCCGGCTGTAACTCCGGTGCGCGAAGCCACACCCATCGCTCCGCAATCCGGGGGCCTGTTTGTCGCCCGAAACGGCGATGGGGGCCCGCGATGACGGTGTTCGCAGCATTTCGTGGAATAGCGTGCTCTGGCGGAAGGATGGCGGTCCGAGGAGGGAGAGCAGGCAACACAACCGCACGATGGCGAGATAAAAGCGCGCGAGGTGCGGCTTGGTGCGGTCGTGTGTTTTCAGAGACTTATGGCGCGTCTTCGCGAGGTGCGCCTGATCGGCGCAGCCTGCGCATTCGCCGTTTCGCCAAGAATTTCCGCGCGTTTGCGCGATGTGCGGGGCCGCAGCCATGAGCGGCGAGGACGATTTCCGCATCCGGCCAGGCCGCATCCGCTCGACCCGGGCTCAGCAGGCGCGGCCCTTCATCGCCCAGGCGTTGGCGGCCGCCCAGCGCGCCGGCGGCAGCGTCTCGCGGTCCGGCAAGATCAGCTCGGGCAACCGCTCGCGTTTCGGTCGCGGCCAGCGAGCGACCGTCCAGGCCAACCGGCTGCTCACCAGCCGATCGCGCAACGTCGTCATCAAGACGCGTGTCGTCCGTCATACCGCTCGGGCCGCGCCGCTCAGCGCGCACCTCAACTACCTGCGGCGCGAGGGTGTCACCCGGGATGGAGAGAAGGCACGGCTCTTCGGTCCCGAGACCGAGGACGCCGATCCCAAGGCCTTCGCCGAGCGGACCCAGGATGACCGGCATCATTTCCGGTTCATCGTCTCGCCCGAGGACGCGACGGAGATGTCCGACCTCAAGACCTATGCCCGCGACCTGATGGGGCAGATGGAGAAAGACCTCGGCACGAAGCTCGACTGGGTCGGTGTCGACCACTGGAACACGGATAATCCGCACGTCCACATCATCCTGCGGGGACACACCGATGACGGCCAGGACCTCGTCATCTCGCGCGACTACATCAAGGAAGGCATGCGCGCCCGCGCGCAGGATCTCGTCACCCAAGAGCTGGGGCCGCGCACCGATCACGAGATACGCCGCAATCTCGAACGCCAGATCGAGTCGGAACGCTGGACCAATCTCGACCGCCAACTTTCGCGCGACGCCTATCGCACCGGCGTCGTCGATCTCGCCCCGCATCCCGATCGCCAGCCCGACGAGTTCCACGCGATGAAGGTCGGCCGGCTGCGGAAGCTGGAGACACTCGGCCTTGCGGATCAGATCGGCCCCGGCCAATGGGTCGTATCGGAGAATGCCGAAGCGACGCTGCGCGAACTGGGCGAGCGTGGCGACATCATCAAACGCATTCATCGCGGCCTGACGGAACGCGGTATCGAGCGCGGCGCCGCCAGCTATGTGCTCGCCGGCGAGAGCCTCAACGATCCTGTCGTCGGCCGGCTGGTCGATCGTGGTCTCGACGATGAGCTGAAGGGCACGGCCTATGCCGTGGTCGATGGCACGGACGGACGAACCCATCACATCAAGTTGCCCGACCTCGACGCGGCCGGCGATAGCGCGCCGGGCTCGATCGTCGAGCTGCGCAAATTCGACGACGCGCAGGGACGCAGACGGGTCGCGCTCGCCGTCCGCTCCGATCTCGACATCGAACGGCAGGTCCATGCGACCGGGGCCACCTGGCTCGACCGGCAAGCGATCGCCCGCGATCCCGTTCCGCTCGGCGGCGGCGGCTTCGGCGCCGAGGTTCGCCAGGCGATGGACCGCCGTGCCGAGCACCTCGTCGGCCAAGGCCTCGCCGAGCGCCAGACGCGCGGCGTCAGCTTCTCCCCCGGGCTGATCGACACACTTCGGCAGCGCGAGGTCGACGCCCTCGGCGAGAAGCTCGCGGCCGAGACCGGCCGGCAATTCTCGAAGGCCGCAACGGGTGAGTATGTGGCGGGCACCTACCGCCAGCGCTTCGCGCTCGCGTCGGGCCGCTTCGCCATGATCGACGACGGCCTCGGCTTCCAACTCGTGCCCTGGTCGCTATCCCTCGAACGTCAGATCGGTCAGCACGTCTCCGGCGTGTCGCGCGGCGCGGGCGGCGTCGACTGGAGCTTCGGCCGCAACCGCGGCCTCGGCCTTTGAACGACGCTCACTCTTACCGATTGCGGCGCACAGCTGTCCGCAGCCCTCGGTTCATAGTAACGGTGACGCCAAAACCTTGAGGTGGAACCATGGACATCCAAGCATACAAAATACACGTCGAAGAAAGTATGATTGCGGACCTCAAGCAACGCCTCCGTCACATTCGCTGGCCCCGGTCGCTCGATGACGTGAGCTGGGACGATGGCAGCAGCCTAGCCTTCATGCGGCGTCTTATGGGTTACTGGCAGGAGCAGTTCGATTGGAGGACGCAGGAGGCTCGGCTTAACCAACTCCCGCAGTTCTTGGCGAGCATCGATGACCTCTCGATCCACTTCGTTCATCAACGAGGGGTTGGGCCGGCGCCGTTCCCGCTGATCCTGACCCATGGATGGCCGGGATCTTTTGTCGAGATGGAGAGGATCATCCCGCTCTTGGCCGACCCCGGTGCGCACGGTGCCGATCCGGCTGATGCGTTTGATGTCGTGGTCCCATCACTGCCCGGTTATGGCTTTTCGCAGGCGCCGGATCGATCAGGCTTCGGATCATCACGCATCGCCGAACTGTGGTTCGCCCTTATGAGTGGTTTAGGATATGGTCGCTTTGGCGCCCAGGGCGGCGATGTCGGTGCGGGCGTTTCAACTTGGTTGGCGCATCGTTTTCCACAGTCAGTCGTCGGCTTTCATCTCAACTATATTTCTGGGGGCTATCGGCCGCCGCTCGGTGAAGGGCTTCCACCTGTCACTGCTGAAGAACAATCGTTCCTCGACACTGCGGCCGCATGGGCCGCCGCAGAAGGTGCGTACGCCCACATGCATGGTACGAAACCGCAAACACTGGCCTATGCCCTGAATGACTCACCTGCCGGTCTCGCAGGATGGATCGTCGAGAAATTCCGTGGGTGGAGCGACTGCGACGGGGACGTCGAGCAGGTCTTCAGTCTTGACGCGCTGCTTACCGACATCTCGCTCTATTGGTTCAGCGGTACGGTCGACGCCTCGATTCGGGTCTACAAGGAGAATAGCCTCCAGCCGCTTCACTTCAGGCCGAGTGAACGCGTCCAACCACCTCTCGGCGTGGCTCTGTTTCCACGCGAGTTGCCGATGCCGCCGCGGTCTTGGGTGGAGCGTTGCCATAACGTCGTCCGCTGGACAGAAATGCCGAAGGGTGGTCACTTCGCGGCAATGGAGCAGCCGCAGTTGTTGGCTGAGGACATCCGTGCTTTCTTCAGACCTTTGAGGCAATAACACTCGCTCAAGAAGCTGAGACGCCCACCTAGCTAGGCATCCGAATTGTACGATACAGGCGCCGATATTGCGATCTCTGCTAATGCTGGCTTGATTTCTGCCCAAGTATCTCCTGATCCTCCGCGTATTTTCTTGGAAGGAGGGTCATGTCGGCGACCAAAATCCTCTGGGGCCAGATCCTCACCGTCTTCCTGATCGTACTGATGACGACCTGGGCGGCGACGCAATGGACGGCCTATCGGCTCGGCTTCCAACCGCAGCTCGGACTTCCGTGGTTCGACCTGGGGGGCTGGCCGATCTACTATCCGCCGGCCTTCTTCTGGTGGTGGTACTTCTATGATGCCTATGCGCCGCCGATCTTCATCGAGGGGGCCTACATCGCGGCGTCCGGCGGCTTTATCTCCATCGCCGTCGCGATCGGCATGTCAGTCTGGCGCGCGCGAGAAGCCAAGAATGCCGAGACCTTCGGCTCCGCCCGATGGGCCGCTGCTCGCGAAGTGAGTGCCGCCGGCCTCCTGGGCGCGGATGGAGTCATCCTGGGCAAGTTCGAGCGCGACTATCTCCGCCACGATGGCCCCGAGCATGTGCTGTGCTTCGCGCCAACGCGATCGGGCAAAGGTGTCGGCCTGGTCGTGCCCTCGCTGCTGACCTGGCCGGGCTCCGCCATCGTCCACGATATCAAGGGTGAGAACTGGACCCTGACGGCGGGCTTCCGATCCCGGCACGGCCGCGTGCTGCTGTTCGATCCGACCAACGCGAAGTCCGCCGCCTACAATCCGTTGCTTGAGGTCCGTCGCGGTGAATGGGAGGTCCGCGACGTTCAGAACATCGCCGACATCCTGGTCGACCCGGAAGGCTCGCTGGAGAAGAGGAACCACTGGGAGAAGACCAGCCACGCACTGCTAGTCGGCGCCATCCTGCACGTCCTATACGCCGAGGCCGACAAGACCCTGGCTGGCGTTGCCGCATTCCTCTCCGACCCGAAGCGGCCAATCGACTCGACGCTCGCCGCCATGATGAGGACGGCCCATCTCGGCGAGGCCGGCCCCCATCCGGTGATCGCCAGTGCGGCCCGCGAATTGCTGAACAAATCCGACAACGAGCGATCGGGCGTGCTGTCGACCGCTATGTCGTTCCTCGGCCTCTATCGCGATCCCGTCGTCGCCGAGGTCACACGCCGCTGCGACTGGCGCATCACCGACATAGTCGGCGGCAAACATTCGACGACGCTCTATCTCGTCGTGCCGCCGTCGGACATCAACCGCACCAAACCGCTGATCCGTCTGATCCTCAATCAGATCGGCCGGCGGCTCACGGAGGATCTGAACGCGAAGGGCAACCGCCACCGGCTTCTCCTGATGCTCGACGAATTCCCGGCCCTCGGCCGCCTCGACTTTTTCGAGAGCGCGCTCGCCTTCATGGCGGGATACGGCCTCAAAGCCTTCCTCATCGCCCAGTCGCTGAACCAGATCGAGAAGGCCTACGGGCCGAACAACTCGATCCTCGACAACTGCCATGTCCGCGTCAGCTTCGCGACCAATGACGAGCGGACCGCCAAGCGTGTCTCCGACGCGCTCGGCACCGCGACCGAGATGCGCGCGATGAAGAACTATGCCGGTCATCGCCTGTCGCCCTGGCTCGGTCACATGATGGTCTCGCGCTCGGAGACAGCCCGGCAGCTGATGACGCCCGGCGAGATCATGCAGCTTCCGCCATCCGACGAAATCGTCATGGTGGCGGGCACCCCGCCGATCCGCGCGAAGAAGGCGCGATATTATGAGGATCGCCGGTTTCAGGAGCGCATCCTGCCGCCGCCGAATCTCGTCAAGCCGACCACTGCACGACCGGACGACTGGAGCACGCTGCCTCTTCCGGCGACGCCGGTGATAGCAGCGGCCACTAGCGGCGACGGATCGGAGGACGAGGATACGACCGACTCCGAGCGCCGGCACCAGCCGGAGCTGAGCCGCTCAAAACCCGTCGAGCCCAAGCAACCCATCGAGAACGAGTTCGAGATCGATCCCCGCAACGACGCCGATGAGGACGCCGCACGTCTCTCGCGCATGAATCAGACCATGCGCCAGGTCGCACGCCAGGCGTCGCTCGATCCCGGCGACGGCATCGAGCTTTAGGAGGTACCATGGCAAAGCCTCCCAAAAAGCAGCGGCTATCGGTGTATCTCGAACCGGACGTCATGAAGGCGCTCGCCGCGCATGCCACCCGGCGTGATCAATCCCTATCGCTGATTGCGGAAGCGGGCATCGCCTCCTTCCTGTCGCCGGACGCTACCGAACGGCAGGAGGCGGCGACGACGAAGCGGCTCGACCAGATCGACCGGCGAATGGCGCGGATGGAGCGCGATCTCGGAATCAGCGTCGAAACGCTGGCCGTGTTCATCCGCTTCTGGCTGACGACAAACCCGCCGCTGCCGGAGCCCGCACAGGCTGCGGCACGCTCGAAAGCAGGCGAGCGCTACGAGGCGTTCGTCACCGCCCTCGGCCGGCGACTCGCTCACGGGCCGAAGCTTCGCCAGGAGATTTCGGAAGACATCGCGCCCGCGCGCGACGCGGATTAATCACGACCGCGCCTACCACAAGTATTCCGGCGTTCCGCCGTTTCCCTGTATTTGTACGCCACAGTACGACGACCACAGCACGGTTGTTGTCAGGCCCTAATTTCTGCCTCTTCTACTCATCCCCGATCCAGGGCCGCATGTCGCGGTCCCGCAAGAGAACGGGGACGACGTGGCGGCAACTCACCAGAAATCGGAAGCGCTCCTTCGCGGTGCCCGCATGCTGCGCACGGCCCTCGGGCCGGCGATCGCCCGCTTTCTGGAAGATCCCGCGATCGTCGAGGTGATGCTCAATCCCGATGGGCGGCTCTGGGTCGACCGGCTTTCCGAAGGGCTTTCCGATACGGGTGAGCTGCTGTCGCCTCCAGACGGCGAGCGGATCATCCGTCTCGTCGCCCATCATGTCGGCGCCGAGGTTCATCCCGGAGCCCCGCGTGTGTCGGCCGAGCTTCCCGAGACGGGGGAAAGATTCGAGGGGCTGCTGCCCCCCGTGGTGTCAGCGCCAGCCTTCGCAATCCGCAAGCCCGCTGTCGCCGTGTTCACTCTCGACGATTATGTCGCCGCCGGCATCATGGCCGCAGGTCAGGCCGAGACGCTGCGCCAAGCCGTCGCCGACCGCCGTAACATCCTCGTTGCCGGCGGCACATCCACCGGCAAGACGACCCTCACCAACGCGCTGCTGGCCGAAGTCGCGAAGACCTCCGACCGCGTCGTGCTCATCGAGGACACGCGCGAACTGCAATGCGCCGCGCCCAATCTTGTCGCCATGCGGACGAAGGATGGCATCGCCTCACTTTCCGATCTCGTCCGCTCTTCGCTTCGCCTCCGCCCAGACCGCATCCCGATCGGCGAGGTGCGCGGGGCCGAGGCGCTCGATCTGCTGAAAGCCTGGGGCACCGGCCACCCCGGTGGAGTCGGCACCATCCACGCCGGCACCGCTATCGGCGCGCTTCGTCGCATGGAGCAGCTCATTCAGGAAGCCGTCGTCACCGTCCCGCGCGCGCTGATTGCGGAGACGATTGATCTCATCGCCGTGCTGTCCGGCCGTGGCGCATCGCGCCACCTCGCCGAACTCGCCCGCATCGAGGGGCTCGGCCCCGGCGGCGACTACCGCGTCACCCCCGCAACCCAGCCCCTTACAGGAGACCCGTCATGATTAAGCACGCCCTGCGCATCCGCCGGCATATCGCTACGGCGGTGTCCGTCGCCTTCGTCTCGCTGGCGATGGCGCCCGCCGCGCACGCGTCCGGTTCCTCCATGCCCTGGGAAGCACCGCTGCAATCCATCCTCGAGTCGATCGAGGGGCCTGTCGCCAAGATCATCGCGGTGATGATCATCATCATCACCGGCCTGACGCTCGCCTTCGGCGACACTTCCGGCGGTGCCCGCAAGCTGATCCAGATCGTCTTCGGCCTGTCGATCGCCTTCGCCGCGTCCAGCTTCTTCCTGTCGTTCTTCTCGTTCGGCGGCGGGGCGCTCGTCTGATGGCCAACGGCGCGGATCATCATGGCGAGCTGGCAGGCTTCTCAGTCCCGGTCCATCGGGCGCTGACCGAGCACATCCTGCTCGGCGGCGCGCCGCGCTCGCTCGCCATCCTCAACGGCACGCTGGCGGCAGCGCTCGGCCTCGGCCTGCGCCTCTGGCTGGTCGGTCTCGGCCTCTGGGCTCTCGGCCACTTCGCGGCCGTCTGGGCAGCCAAGCGCGATCCGCAGTTCGTCGATGTCGTGCGCAAGCATCTGCGCATCCCCGGCCACCTGTCGGTTTGAGGAGGAACGCCGATGATGAACCTTGCCGAATATCGCAACCGCAATACCCGTCTCGCCGACTTCCTGCCTTGGGTCGCTCTGATCGGCGAAGGCATCGTCTTGAACAAGGACGGCAGCTTGCAGCGGACCGCAAGATTTCGCGGACCCGACCTCGACAGTGCCGTTCCGGCCGAGCTAGTCGCGGTCGCCGGGCGCCTCAACAACGCCTTCCGTCGCCTGGGCTCCGGCTGGGCCATCTTCGTCGAGGCGCAGCGCCATGGTGCCGCGACCTATCCGGCCAGCGTGTTCGCCGACAGCGCGTCGGCCTTGGTTGACGCCGAGCGGAAAGCCGACTTCGAGGAAGCCGGCGCGCACTTCGAATCGAGCTACTTCCTCACCTTCCTCTACCTTCCCCCGGCCGAAGACGCGGCGCGCGCAGAGACCTGGCTCTATGAGGGTCGCGATCACGCTGGCGTCGATGCGCACGAGATCCTGCGCGGCTTCGCAGACCGCACCGATCGCATCCTTCAGCTCATCGACGCCTTCATGCCGGAATGCGCCTGGCTCGATGACGGCGAGACGCTGACCTATCTGCATTCGACCGTCTCGACCAAGCGGCACCGCGTCCGCGTGCCCGAGACGCCGATGTATCTCGATGCGCTGCTGGCCGATCAGCCCCTGACCGGCGGGCTCGAACCCCGGCTCGGCGACGCACATGTCCGCATCCTCACCATTGTCGGCTTCCCGACCGCGACCACGCCCGGCATCCTCGATGAGCTGAACCGGCTGGCCTTTCCCTATCGCTGGTCAACACGCGCCGTCCTGCTCGACAAGACCGACGCCACCAAGCTGCTGACGAAGATCAGGCGTCAGTGGTTCGCCAAGCGCAAGTCGATCGCCGCCATCCTCAAGGAGGTGATGACCAACGAGGCCTCTGCGCTGGTCGATACCGATGCGGCCAACAAGGCCGCCGACGCCGACATGGCGTTGCAGGAGCTGGGCGCCGACTATGCGGGCCAAGCCTATGTGACGGCGACTATCACCGTCTGGGACGAGGACCCGCGCATCGCAGCTGAAAAGCTGCGGATGGTCGAGAAGGTCATCCAGGGCCGCGACTTCACCGCCATGCCCGAGACGATCAACGCGGTCGACGCCTGGCTCGGCTCGCTGCCCGGCCATGTCTACGCCAATGTCCGGCAGCCGCCGATCAACACCTTGAATCTCGCCCACATGATCCCGCTGTCGGCGGTGTGGGCGGGACCGGAACGGGACGAGCACTTCGATGCACCCCCACTGCTTTACGGCAGAACCGAAGGCTCGACCCCGTTCCGGCTTTCCATCCATGTCGGCGATGTCGGCCACACCCTGATCGTCGGGCCAACGGGCGCCGGCAAGTCGGTGCTGCTGGCGCTGATGGCGCTGCAGTTCCGGCGCTATCCGCAGTCGCAGGTTTTCGCCTTCGACTTTGGCGGATCGATCCGCGCCGCCGCGCTCGCCATGCGCGGAGACTGGCACGATCTTGGCGGCGGCCTCACCGAAGGCTCAGACGACAGCGTGTCTCTTCAGCCGCTCGGGCGCATCGACGATGTCGCCGAGCGCGCCTGGGCCTCCGACTGGCTGATCGCGATCCTGGGGCGCGAGAGCGTGGCCGTCACGCCCGAGGTGAAGGAGCATCTTTGGTCGGCGCTCTCCTCGCTGGCGTCGGCGCCCGTCGCCGAGCGCACGCTGACGGGATTGTCCGTCCTGCTGCAATCCAACGATATCAAGCAGGCGCTCCGACCCTATTGCGTCGGCGGTCCCTATGGCCGTCTGCTCGACGCCGAGGCCGAGCATCTGGGCGAAGCCAATGTGCAGGTTTTTGAGACTGAAGGGCTGATCGGCACCGGGGCTGCCGCCGCCGTGCTCGCCTATCTCTTCCACCGCATCGAGGACCGCCTCGACGGTCGCCCGACGCTGCTGATCGTCGATGAAGGCTGGCTTGCCCTGGATGACGAGGGCTTCGCCGGTCAGCTCCGCGAATGGCTGAAGACGCTGCGCAAGAAGAACGCCAGCGTCATCTTCGCCACGCAGTCGCTCTCGGACATCGACGGCTCGGCGATAGCGCCGGCCATCATCGAAAGCTGCCAGACCCGCATCCTGCTGCCGAACGAGCGCGCCATCGAGCCGCAGATCACTGCCATCTACCGCCGGTTCGGATTGAACGATCGCCAGATCGAGATCCTCGCGCGGGCGATGCCGAAGCGCGACTATTACTGCCAATCGCGCCGCGGCAATCGGCTGTTCGAGTTGGGCCTGTCGGACGTGGCGCTGGCGCTCTGCGCCGCGTCCTCAAAGCAGCACCAGGCGCTGATCGCCGAGGTGCATGCCCGCAGCGGCACGGATGGTTTCCTTGCCGAATGGCTTGCCGAGAACCGACTCGGCTGGGCGGCGGACCTCATCGCCGACCTCACCAACGTCATCCCCCAAGCCGAACCGGAGACACGCCCATGACCCGTTCTGTTCAATCTCGCTCGCTTGCGCTGCGTCTCACCGCAGCGCTGCTTGCCGCGCCAATCGCGCTCTCGCCGATCCTCAGCACCCCCGCCGCTGCGCAATGGATCGTCTACGATCCGACCAACTATGCGCAGAACGTCCTGACGGCAGCGCGCACCCTCCAGCAGGTCAATCAGCAGATCACCCAGCTTCAGAATGAAGCCACCATGCTGATCAACCAGGCCCGCAACCTCGCCAGCCTGCCATACTCCTCGCTCCAGCAGCTTCAGCAGTCGGTTCAGCGCACCCAGCAGCTCCTGCAACAGGCGCAGGGAATCGCCTACGACGTCCAGCGCATCGACCAGGCGTTCACGTCGACCTACGGCAACGCCTCCATGTCCGCCTCCGACCAGGCGCTGGTGGCGCAGGCGCGGGAGCGCTGGCAGAACACGGTCGGCGGCCTGCAGGACGCCATGCGCGTCCAGGCCGGCGTGGTCGGCAACATCGACACCAACCGCGCCGAGATGTCGTCACTGGTCGGCCAGAGCCAGGGCGCAACGGGAGCGCTGCAGGCGACGCAGGCCGGCAACCAGCTTCTCGCCCTGCAAGCGCAGCAGCTTGCCGATCTCACCGCTGTCGTCGCCGCCAACGGCCGGGCGCAAAGCCTGTCAGAGGCCGAGCGATCTGCTGCGGCCGAACAGGGTCGCGAACAGCGCCGACGGTTCCTGACGCCGGGCACCGGCTATCAGCCCGGCAACGCCCGCATGTTCCCGAACGGCAACTGAGGGCGCGGCTATGGACGGCAAGATGCTGGCCCGGCTTGGCGCTGTCGTGTTCGTGGCCGTCGCGATCACTGCGACCGCGATCGAGATGAACCGGAAAGAGGAAGTGCGGGAGGCGTGGCCGTCCAACCGTACCACCGAAGCGCGGGGCGATCCGTTGCGCAACGAGCTGATCCGCTGCCAGGTGCTCGGCGAAGCGGGATCGAGGGATCCGGCGTGCCTTCGGGCCTGGGCCGAAAACCGCAACCGTTTCCTCGCGCCCGGCGCGCGACCTGCCGAGCGGTTGCCGGACATGCCGCCAGCGCCGCGAAACACTCTCACACCCCAATCGGACCGCACCGATCAGCCGGCCTTCGAGCCCGCCGCACCGATCGCGCCGCCGCAGCTCGACGAGGCGAGATAACATCATGGGCGGCACCGGCGTCATCGACCATTTCCTTGAGGTCTTCACCCGCTACATCGACAGCGGCTTCGGCCTGCTCAGCGGCGAAGTCGCCTTCATCGCCACCACCCTGATCGTCATCGACGTGACACTGGCGGCGCTGTTCTGGAGCTGGGGCGCCGACGACGACATCATGGCCCGCCTGGTGAAGAAGACGCTGTTCGTCGGCGTGTTCGCCTACATCATCGGCAATTGGAACAACCTCGCCCGGATCATTTTCGAGAGCTTCGCCGGCCTCGGCCTGAAGGCCAGCGGCACCGGGTTCACCACGGCCGACCTCTTGCGCCCTGGAAAGGTCGCTCAGACCGGGCTCGACGCCGGACGGCCGCTGCTCGATTCCATCTCCAGCCTCATGGGCTACTGGTCGTTCTTCGAGAACTTCATCCAGATCGCCTGCATGTTCCTGGCCTGGGCGCTGGTGCTTCTCGCCTTCTTCATCCTCGCCATCCAGCTCTTCGTCACGCTCATCGAATTCAAGCTGACGACGCTCGCGGGCTTCGTGCTGATCCCCTTCGGCCTGTTCGGCAAATCCGCCTTCATGGCCGAACGCGTCCTCGGCAACGTCATCTCCTCCGGCATCAAGGTGCTGGTGCTCGCCGTCATCATCGGCATCGGCTCGACACTCTTCTCAGAATTCACATCCGGTTTCGGCGGCCAGAACCCGACGATCGACGAGGCGATGGCGATCGTGCTCGCCGCGCTGTCGCTGCTCGGCCTCGGCATCTTCGGGCCTGGTATTGCAAGCGGCATCGTCTCCGGCGGTCCCCAGCTCAGCGCCGGCGCCGCAGTCGGCACTGGCCTGGCCGCAGGCGGCATAGTCGCGCTCGGCGCTGGCGCCGTCGGCGCCGCCGCGTCGAGTGGCGCTGCGCTGGCCGGTGGTGCGGCCGCCGCCGCTCGTGGCGGTGCTGCGATCGCTGGCGGCGCGTCCACCGCTTACAGCCTTGGCGCAGCCGGGCAGTCCGGCGCGGCCGGCGTCGCTTCCGGTCTCGGCGGGGTCGCCCGTGCCGGCGGCAGCGCCGCCGTCTCGCCCCTGCGCCGCGCCGCATCGCGTGCCGCTGAAAGCATGCGCTCAAGCTTCAACGCTGGCGGCAAGGCCGCCTTCGAGGCGACAGGCGGCACTTCCACCATGGGCTCGATCGGCGGTGACGCGGCCGGTGATGGCGCCGCTGCCGCGGGTTCCACAAACGCAGGCGGTCCGCCGGCCTGGGCGCAGCGGATGCGCCGATCCCAGCACATGACCCATGCCGTCCAGGCCACGGCCCATGCCGTCCGCTCAGGTGATGCCCACGGCGGCGGCTCTTCCATCAATCTTTCCGAAGGCGATCGCTGATGTTCAAACGACCCTCTACCCATTATGGCAAGGCCCCCGAGCCCGAGACGCCCTATCAGCGCGCCACCCAGGTCTGGGATGAGCGCATCGGCGCCTCGCGCGTGCAGGCCAAGAACTGGCGGCTGATGGCGTTCGGCTCGCTGATCCTGTCGGCCGGGTTCGCCACCGCGCTCGTCGTGCAGTCAGCACGCGGGACGATCGTACCCTGGGTGGTCCAAGTCGATCGCATCGGTCAGGCGCAGGCCGTCGCGCCCGCCGAGGCCGACTATCGTCCGACCGATCCGCAGATTGCCTTCCACCTGGCGCGCTTCATCGAGCAGGTCCGGAGCATTCCGGCCGATGCGATCATCGTCCGGCAGAACTGGCTGCGCGCCTACGACTTCACGACTGACCGCGGCGCCATGGCGCTCAATGACTACGCCCGCTCCAACGACCCCTTTACACGGGTCGGCCGGCAGCAGGTCGCTGTCGACGTCTCCAGCGTCATCCGCGCGTCCCCGGACAGCTTCCGCGTCGCCTGGGTCGAGCGCCGATACGAAAATGGCCAGCTCGCCGAGACCACGCGCTGGACCGCGATCCTGACGATCGTCGTGCAGATCCCCCGAAACGCCGACCGGCTCAGGGCGAACCCGCTCGGCATCTACGTCAACGCCATCAACTGGTCACGGGAGCTTGGGCAATGAAGCCGTATTTCCGTAAAGCCGGAAACCCGGCTTCACACACACACGTACTCCCGGCTCTCCGTAGAGCCGCATTCCCGGTCGTTCTGCTAGCGGCGACCGCGCTCGCGGGCTGCGCGACCACCAATCCGCCGCCGGAGATTTCCTACGACAATGCGGCTCCGGCGGTGCAGACCGTCGATCCACCCGCGCCGGTCACCGTGGTCGAGCTGCCCCGGCCGCTGCCGCTGCCTGGCCAATTGCAGCGTGTGGAGGAGACGCGGCGTGCCCCGGAGCCTTCTAATCCGACCGCTCGCGTCAACCAGGCAAACGAGGCGGCACGAGTCCAGCCGGTGCGCGACGGCTTCATTAACTCGATGCAGGTCTACCCGTGGACTCAAGGGGCGCTTTATCAAGTCTATACCGCCGTCGGGCAGATCACCGACATCGCGCTCCAACCCGGGGAGCAGCTTGTCGGCGCAGGCCCGGTGGCCGCCGGCGACACAGTGCGCTGGATCATCGGCGACACCGAGAGCGGATCGGGGGCAACGCGCCAGATCCACATCCTAGTAAAGCCCACCCGCGCCGACCTGATGACAAACCTCGTCATCAACACCAACATGCGCACCTATCACATGGAGCTGCGCTCGACAGAGCGCACCTATATGGCGTCGGTCTCATGGCAGTATCCGCAAGACCAGCTCATTGCGCTGCGCCGTCAGAACGCCGAGGCGCAGGCGGCCCAGCCGGTGGCGAGCGGCGTCGATCTCGCGAACGTCAACTTCCGCTATGCGATCGAGGGCGACCGTGCGCCGTGGCGGCCGCTGCGCGCCTTCGACGACGGACGCCAGGTCTTTATCGAGTTTCCGCGCGGCATCGGTCAGGGCGAGATGCCGCCACTCTTCGTCGTCGGCCCCGAGGGCAACACCTCTGAGCTCGTGAACTATCGCGTTCGCGGCCACCACATGATCGTTGATCGTCTGTTCGCGGCTGCCGAACTTCGCTTCGGCTCCGGCCGCGAGCAGAAGCGCGTCAGGATCGTCCGCACAGACGGGAGGCCGACCTCGTGAGCGAGAACCCGCCCCGGATTGAGGAAGTGCCGGACGACGATGCGCAGCCCCTGACCGGCGAGCCGGTCGGGCCTGCGCCGATGCGGCTGCGGGCCGAACCGCCCCGCGTCACCCGGTTGTCGCGGAAGGTTCTCGCCGGCCTCGGTCTTGTCGCCAGCGTCGGGCTCGGAGGTGCTCTGATCTACGCGCTTCAGACCCGCGACGCCGGTCGGCCGAACGACGAACTCTATTCGACCGAGAACCGCTCGACCGCTGACGGACTGGCCGGCCTGCCGCGAGATTACAGTGGCGTGCCACAGCTCGGTCCCCCTCTTCCCGGTGACCTCGGCCGGCCGATCCTTAGTACCCAGGATCGCGGACAGCCGGTGCCCACACCCGGGACGGCCACGCCCAATCCCGGCATCAGCCCGGAAGAGCAGCGCCGCCTTCAGGAAATCGAGACCGCGCGCACCAGCCGTCTCTTCTCCGGATCGGAAAGCCGGGGCACACCCGCTGCTGCGGGAGCTGCCCCAGCGCTCGCGCCGGTGCCGGATTTGGCGAGCATTGGCCTCGCTCCGCCGCCCGCCACGCCCTCGGCGCAGGACCGGCAGAACGCGTTTCTGAACGCCGCGGCCGATCGCAGGACGGTTGCGCCCGATCGCGTCGCTGCGCCAGTATCGCCGAACGTCCTTCAGGCGGGAGCAGTGATATCCGCGGCGCTGATCACCGGCATCCGATCCGATCTACCCGGCCAGATCACCGCGCAGGTCACCGAAAACATCTACGACAGCCCAACCGGCCGTATCTTGCTTGTGCCGCAAGGCACTCGTGTGGTCGGGCAGTACGACAACAACGTGCAGTTCGGCCAGAGCCGAGTCCTGCTCGTCTGGACTCGGCTCGTCTTCCCGAACGGGCGCTCGATCGTTCTCGAGCGCCAGCCTGGTGCTGACGCTGAAGGGTTCGCCGGGCTTCAGGATGGCGTCGATTACCATTGGTGGGATCTGGCCAAGGCTGCGGGATTGTCGACACTGCTGAGCGTCGGCGCCGAACTCGCGGTCGACAACGACGATCGGCTCGTTCAGGCGATCCGGAACGGTGGGCAGGACACCATCAACGACGCAGGGCAGCAGATTGTGAGGCGTCAGCTCAACGTCGCGCCCACGATCACTATTCGGCCCGGATTTCCCGTGCGCGTTATCGTGACGCGAGACTTGGTACTGGAGCCATATGGAGGGTGATGATGTCGAAGCTTAAGCTAGGCCCCATCGCGGACGACAAGCCGCTTAAGGTACAGGTCGAGCTACCTGCAGCTCTCCACCAGGACCTTGTTGACTACGCCCACCTATTGGGCCGAGAGCAAGGTCAGTCCGCTGTTGACCCAGCTCGGTTAATCGTCCCGATGTTACAACGGTTCATCGCGACAGACCGTGGCTTCGCCAAAGCCAGGCGAACGTTGACGCCGGGGAGCGCCGATTAATCCGTGGTCCCCGCTCTAGAGGGGGTGTCGAAACACTTCAGCAGCAGCGGCAGAGTCGGGTTGTCGTTGTCACTGGAAGAAATTATAGCGGCCGTCGGCGCCCGCGCCGATGGGAGCGGGATCAACGCGATATCCGGCCGGTAGATCACGCTGGTGATGGTCAAGCCGAAGCCCTGTTCGACCATCGTCAGCAGGGTTTCTCGGCTGACTTGTTGGATCGAGAGTTGAACCGCTCCGTCTCCGGCGCCCACCATGCGCCGGAGTATGCCAGCGAGCTCACGCCCAGCGCCATCCGAGCGAACGAGGAAGACTTCGTCACAAATGTCCTCCCACGACAGCTCTGGCCGTGCTGCCAACTCGTGAAGCGGGGACAATGCCACGAACAGATCTGGTTCGCAGAGACGTCGAACTTGGAACTGAGGACTTTTGCTCGCACTCAGGCTGATTGCTGCGTCCAGTAATCCGCGCTTCACCCCCAAAGAGTTTTCTTCTGAAGTGCCTTCCTCAAGCTTTACCTCGATCGTCGGATGTCGATTTCTGAATGCCGCGAGAATGTCGATGATCGGGCACGCCGGAAACGCTTCGAGCATTCCAAACCTCACGAGCCCGGTCTTGAGTTTCCGCGCGGAGCGGATCTCCGTTGCGGCGTTACGAAGGTAGCGCGCTCCCACCACCGCTTGTTGAAGGAAGCGCTCACCTTCTGGAGTCAGCCCTGCCCCCGCTCGCGTACGCTTGAAGAGAGAAAAGCCAAGTTGGCGCTCAAACAGCTGCACACGTCGGCTGACGGTGGATTGCGATATCGATAGGCGCTCCGCCGCTCGGCGGAAGCTGCCGGCCTCGGCGACCTGAACGGCGTACTTCAGGTATCGGAGATCAAGAGTCAGGTCGGGCATGAGACCCGTCCGATCATACCGGCGGTCTCATCGGCGAACCGCCTGCGCCCGGTGAGCGGCACCCATGCACGTCCACTTTCATCGAGCCCACCCCCGCTAGCGCCTGGGGAACGAGCACGTCCGTTGATCTCAGATGTGGAATCCGAGCTGAGCCCCTCAATGAGCATGACCATGTCCGAATCTGTCATAGATGCATGCGGCGGTCATACATTTTCACACGCTTGAAGTCTATGCGCGAAGCATATATTCTTGCGGTATGGAGCCTGAGGTCGCCAAGTACCATTTAGGTGCACTCGCGTTGGCGGTTGCAGACAGCATCGCCAGTGTCTCGGCCTCGTTTTCACCAAGCGGCCCGGGGACCGCCGTGATGGTGTTACTCAGCATGGAGCCCGGACTGCCGATCAGCGTTTTGGCTACCTCGATTGGGCTTTCTCATGCCGGGACGGTGCGATTGATCGATAGGCTCGAGCGCGAACAGTTGGTGGAACGACGAAGACAAATCACCGACAGGCGGGCGCGCTTCATTCACCTCACCAATTCGGGGAAGAAGATAACGGACGCCTTGCTCAAGGCACGGGAGCAGGTGATCTCCGAATGTATTTCGCCCCTGTCGCCCAATGACCTCGACATTCTAGGCATGCTGTCGGAGCGGCTCCTTGTGGCAAACGGCTTCGACAAAGATGGCTCGGTCAGCCTTTGCCATCTGTGCGGCTACAGCAGGATCGCGCCTTCCCGTGGTAAAGCTAAGCCGGGGCGCTCGCCACGCTGGAACGTGGCATCAGAAGGCTGACGATATGATCAGGCAGGCTTGATATAATGGGATCGTTTGCGCTCGAACTTCTTCTATGCGTACTTGCCTTCGGGTTCGGATATGCGGCGAACCAAGGCGGAACCTGTTTAGTGGTGGCCGCTCATGAGTTACACAGAAGACAGCCGCCGAAAATGTTCGTCGGATTTCTCGCAGCGTCGGCAGCGGCAGGCCTGGTTGCGGTCCCGATAGTCTGGACGGGAACACTGGGCGCAACACTCGCACCCTCGACCAGCATCAATTTCCTCCTGCTCATCGGCGCCATCGCCTTCGGCCTCGGCGCACTCATTAATGACACATGCCTGCTCGGATCGCTGGCGCGGCTTGGGGATGGGGAGATGCGACTTCTAGCTCTGCCCTTGGGATTAACGATTGGTATCTTGGCTGCCGACCATGGCAGGTTCGGCTACGATTCAACATGGCCAAGCTTAATCTCCAAACCGAGCGCAACAGGCCTCGTTACTCTCCTAGCCTTCCTAGTTGTGCTCGTGCTGGCACTCGTTTTCGTTTCCACGAAGAGCGTTCTGCGAACAAAGCCGGGTTGGTCGTTCGGCGCTTCGATGATTGGACTCGGTATCACTGGCGGACTTCTATATGCACTCTCGCCGGCCTGGACCTTCGCAGACGTGATTCAACGCGCCCTTCCTCTCAGAATGTCGCCGGCCGGCGAGGTCGCGCTCACTGCGGTGATCTCTTCGATCGCAGGCGCCCTAACCGCCTCCTTTCGCCAAGGCAATCTGCGTCTCCAACTGCCGACAGCCAATGGCATTCTGCGATCTGTCGTCGGCGGCACATTGATGGGTATCGGCATCGCGCTCATACCCGGCGGGAATGATGGGTTGATCCTCGCAGCGGTTCCGACTCTTTCACCTGGTGGGATAGTCGCCTACCTTCTGATGACGACGACAATCGTCTTCGGATTTGCAGCGCGTGGTAAGTTATTCCGGCGCTGCCTTTCACGGCCATGATAAGGGCAACAGAGGACTTGCCCTCCTGACATGAGCATTTATCCCGACCGGGAATATCGGCTGACTAGCTCGTATGCCTTTGCAGGCCCTTGGACCATGATGACCACTTCAAAGGCCGCCGGCCCCAGAATCCTGTAGGTTGCATGGTAGGTGTCGTCTCCGCAGGCATAGACACCACTCGCTTCCAACCCGGTATCCGTCCGCGAGAAACTCAAGCTGAGGAACTGCGTCCCGATATGAGGTCCGTCTGCGAACTCGACGACAACACTGTCCTCGCTCAAGCGATAGCGATACTGCCGGCACGTGGAGAATACTCTGCCATCTGCCAGTGTGAGAATGCCGCTCTCTCGATAAGCGAGCGCGCCTTCGCCGAAACGGGCGAAGACCGCGTCGCCATGCAGCTGAGCGCCTCCGGGCTCGATATCGCGACGGAGCATCCGTGCCCCGCGGAGGTTCTGCAGGATTTGCACGCCCGCCGTCACGAGAGGACCACAGTCACGAGGGCACAAGCGCCCCTCTGTGGCGGACCGAAGCACGCAGCAGCACGAGGGACGCCGCTAGCAGAACTGCGTCCTTCAGTAGAAACTGCCCTGGTGCAGCCGAAATCGCAGGAAAGCCGCCGGCAGTCTGCTCCGCGACACCTGGAGTGGTGATGAAAAAGGTCAGCGTGATCAGATAGGTCGCTGCTGACATTAGTGCGCCTAGCGCAGAGAAGAGTGGACGAAATGCACCAAGGATCAGAACGAGACCGGTCGATAACTCGATAACGCCGATGAAATAGCTTTGCCCCTGCGTCCCGAACATGCCGAGCCAATTCATGATCGGGCTGTGTTCGATAAACGGGGCGATACCATAGGCCTCGTACGCTGTGAACTTCATCGCGCCGAACCACAGAAATACGATCACGAGAGCCCATCTAAGCAGGCCAAGATCCCTCCGACCGTGCTCGGGGACAAGAAATTCATAACGGTCGAAAATGCTCATCTAAAATTCCTCAACAGTGGTCCCGTGGGAACGTCACGAACGTCGTCTACGTGCTTCGGGCAGGCGTAGCAGTATATGCGCGACGCATATACTAATAAGCGAGATATGTCGAGCGGCTGGCTCGCGCTTCGCTGCCTCACGAAGCCATCCTCATCGGCGATGCCTTTACCCAGCAAACGCGCGACCTTTGCGGGATTTTGACTTGATGGGGCTGGCGCTCCCGGTGGGCCTATAGCCCGTTGGCAAACGTCCAGCCTGTACGGATGGACGCGGCCCTGGACGAGATAACCATGCCGGCCGAAATCGTAGCAGCGATCGCCGCAATCCCCGACGTCGTGGAGCACGGACTGTTCCTCAATGGGATTGATACAATCGTGATCGCGCGCGGTGACACGATGGAAGTGCGACGCCGGGGGCAAGCTAGGTCTCGCTGATCTGCACCTGCGCGGCCTGGATGACAGCGCTGACGCGGAGTGATTCTCGGGCGCGACCTACGGCGATTCCGAGCGAAAAGGCTTGCCCTATAGCCGCCAGGTATCAACGGTTCCGCGGCCTTAACGAGCCGGACCCGTTTTTTTCGGCGCGCTCGATCAGTCGAAATCCTCCGAAACCCTTTTAAAACAGGACATTTTCCACAAGCCGCGCGGAGGAAGAGGACCACGGTATGGCTTGCTGTCTATGCTCCGCGCACATATAGATGTGGCAATGGATGGACCTCGAGATCGAAACATTTTCGGGGCGTTCGCACTCATGATCAGCGACGACATCGTTCGCGCTAGTTCATCGCGGGCGCCGGAAGCTGGACCCGCCGCCTCAGCGCTGGCGTTGCTCGCGCACAAGCCCGGGCTCTCGATCCGTATGCTTGCGATCGGGGTGGGCCTTTCACATGCTGGAACTGTTCGCCTGGTGGATAGATTGGTAAGCGAGGGATTGATCGAGCGTAGGGAGCATTCGACAGACGGGCGCGCACGATCCCTCTATCTTACTCCAACTGGCAAGGTCGCGAGCGACGAGGTCCTGGCCTCGCGCGATCAAGTGATTGCCGAAGGGCTATCGATCCTTAATCCAGACGAACTGAAAACCTTATCGGACATCGCTGAACGCGTTCTCCGAAATCGCTTGGAAAACCTCGAGCAGTCATACCGCATCTGCCGCTTGTGCTGCTACGAGGGCTGCACGAACTGCCCCGTCGATGCCGAATTGCATGAGCGAGGTGTGGACCGCGAGAAGAACGACGACGCGTAGGAGACTCGCAATTGCGGCAGCTCAACGCTGCTCAGATGGCGGGGCTTCATAATGTCAGCGAGCCTACCATCAGCCGCATTCTTTTGGCTACGCGTCAAGCCGGCCGATCGGGCATGGCGGTCTCATTCTAATATGTCGGTGATCGCCCCACTTTTAGCCGCTCAATTGATCGGAACGCGGTTTCGGAAGCGGCCGTTCAAACCACTCGCTGCATTCCCATTTCTCTATGTCCGATAGGTAGTTTCGGGGAAAAGCAGTCGGGAACAGGTTTCGGGAACGCATGCTCCGGCAGGAGCGCAGCGCGCGTCCCAAGCGCGTTTTCCCGGTAGAGCTTCCCAATCGGCAAAGTGCGGGCCACCTCAGACTGCGAACGCGAAAAACCGCCTGGCTGGTCACTCAAGGCAGGGTAACGACGATTTTCGCTGCGGATACACCCGCCTTCAGGGCTTCCAAGGCAGCCTGGAGCATTTCAAGGCCCTGGCCCACGATCTTCGCCGGAGGGGCGGGGACGAACGTGCGCGCCGCGAGAGCCTGCGGCAGGAATTCGCGGTAGATCATTGGACCAACCTCGTCATCCTTGAGGCTCGTCCCGGAGATGTGCGTCGCCTCGACTCCAAATGGACGCTCGTCGGGCGGGGCCAGCGTCGCTGCCACCCGGCGCGAGCCCTCGCATCTCGCAACTACGGCAAAACAGTCTTTCATGTGACCGGTCGCGTGAAGCGTTCCAGCGAGACTGCGCCCGCGCATTGCCTCAATCACGTCTTCCACGATGGCTGGACTCGAGTGGTCAAGAACCTCGCTTGCACCCAGCTCCTTCAACAGGCCGGCGTTGCGCGCCGAAGCGGTGGCGACGCACCTGTAGCCCGACGCCACCGCGAGCTGGATGGCGTTGCAGCCAACGCTCGACGATCCACCCCAGACCAGAACGACCTCTGGACGCGCGGTCGGCGAGTGTAACGGTGGCGCGAGAGCCAACTGTGTCCGTCCGTAGAGCCCGCTTGCGGCGGTGCCAAGGCCAAGCGGGAGGACTGCCGCATCAGCGAAGGCCATGTTGTTGGGGATCGGCGCCGCCATGTGGTCCAGCACGATCGTGTGGTGCTGGAACGCACCCTGCGCAGGTTGATTTACGGTTGTCCCGACCGCCTGTCCGATGACTCGATCGCCGACCTTGAACCGCTCGACCGCGCCACCGACCGCCGCGACCTCACCGGAGACGTCGCTGCCGAGAATCGCGGGATAGTCGAGCCATGGCAAAAGCGCGACGTCCTGCAGAATCCAGTCGAGTGGGTTGATCGCGATGGCCGCGTTGCGGATCAATATCTCGTTCGCCGCCAGATGCGGCAGAGCGGTGACACCAATCCTCAGTGGCTGCCCCGGCGCTTTCTGCCAGGCGGCCTGATTAGTCACGGTTTCGGTCATCATCAACTCTTTCTGTCAAGTATACAGCTGGGCGTTCGTCTGAGCGGTCCAACCGCCAGGTCGGGCGCACGAAGTGGCAGCTATAGCCCCCAGGATAGCGCACCAGGTATTCTTGGTGCTCTGGCTCCGCCTCCCAAAAGGGTTCTTCTGGGTTGATCTCCGACACGACCGGGCCAGGCCAGCTTCCTGATGCCTCGATTTCCGCGATGGTTGTGAGGGCGACTTCCTTCTGCACTTCGGTGGTGTAGAAAATCGCCGATCGATAGCTCGGACCGACATCGCTGCCTTGTTGCTCGTAGGTCGTGGGGTCATGGATCTGGAAGAAGAGTTCCAAGAGCGAGCGATAGGCGAGAACGGAAGGGTCGAAGGTCACTTCCACTGCTTCCGCATGGCCGTAATGTCTCGCGTAGGTCGGATCAGGCATTTCTCCGCCTGTGTAACCGACACGCGTCGAAATGACTCCCCTGGCTCGGCGCAGCAAATCCTCCATGCCCCAGAAGCAGCCGCCTGCGAGAATTGCTCGCTCTGTCGCGGCCGCCCTATTGCCGGTAGGCGATTGGCTCACAGTCCGTTCGCCCTCCTCCGTGTGCGCCACGGTCAAGCCAGCCTCGCGGGATCCGCAGCCTGACTGGCGCTCAAGAGCTCGGTCTGCACGTCCGAACCCCGGATGAGACTCAGATCGACGGGACACCGATCAGCGATCGCGAGGATCCGAGCGCGCTGATCATCACTCAGCGGCCCATCGAGGACAATGGTGCGGGTGAACCGGTCGGGTGGCATCATGTCGGGCACCTTCTCGTGCTGCACGGTCGTGCTCGCCCGTTCGAGCGGAAAGCCCTTGCGGTTCGCATAGAGACGCATCGTCATCACCGTGCAGGCTGCGAGGCCGGCAGATACGAGCTCGTAGGGAGATAGTCCGGTCCCGAGGCCACCGACCGATGCTGGCTCGTCGGCGAACAGAGTGTGCTCGCCGCTGCGGACCTTGAGCTGGAACGTCCCTGCAAGAGTTTCGGTGGCGACGACGCCCTCCGCAACCTCGACCTGCGGAAGATCCGCCGTGAGTGGTGGGAGAAAGCGGCTCGCCCAAACCGCCACCATGGCCGCAGCGTAGTTCGCGTCCGCGACGTCGGTGAGAAGGTGATCCGCGTTGTCGAGCGAGATGAAGCTTTTTGGGTGCCTGGACGCGACGAAGATGCGCGACGCGTGGTCGATGCCGACCACCTGATCCAGCGGAGAGTGCATGACCAGCACCGGCCGTCGCAGGGAGGCAATGGCCTTCTCGACGTCGATCCCCTCAACCGCCTCCAGGAACCCTCGGCGAATGAGGAAGGGTCTACCGGCAATCTCCACCGAGGCCTCGCCCTCGCTCGCGATGGTGTCCAGATCATTCGGCCCGAAGAGGCGCAAGATATGCTGAAGGTCGGCCGGCGCACCAATCGTCGCGACCGCCGCAATATCAGGCATGTCGGCGGCGGCTACGATCGCAGCGGTGCCACCTAGGCTGTGCCCGACGAGGAGGGACGGTGACATGCCCGCCGCCGCCATCGCCTTTGCGGCGGCCCGAAGGTCCTCGACGTCCGACGCGAAGTTCACAGGTTCTCCCGTCCCACCGCCGATCCCGGTCCCGGCGAAATCGAACCTCAAGACCCCGATGCCCGCACGCGACAGCGCGCGCGAGATGTGAACTGCGGCGCGACTGTCTTTCCCGCAGGTGAAGCAGTGGGCGAAGATCGCCCAGCCCCGCGGCGTCCCTTCCGGCGGTTCGAGGTGCCCGGAAAGCGGAGAGCCAGCCCCACTGACAAACGTGAATGATTTTTCTGCCATGTCCATCAAACCTCCAGCACGCGGCTTGGCGGTTGCGCTCTCAGCACCTTCGACGGAGCTGAGCGGAGCGCACCGCCAACCGGTAATCGTCATCTCAGGGTATCATTTATATGTCTGGCGCATATAGACAAGCCCCTGCACCATGATTATATGCGCCAAGCATACTTCTGCGACCTGCTTTCCAAAGGCGGTCTCACGGAAGAGGCATCAGTCAGGCGCATGGGCCAAAGGACTATGGAACTCAATCAAGTCGGCTATTTCATCAACTTGGCCGAGACGCTGAATTTCACAGCGGCCGCGCGCTTGAGCGGTGTGTCACAGCCAAGTCTGACCCGCGCGATCCGCCGCTTGGAAGATGAGCTTGGCGGGCCGCTGATCCATCGCGACGGGAAGAACAGCCGCCTGACTGGCCTTGGCCATGACGTCGAGGCAGAATTCCGGCGCATGGTGGTCGCGATGAAGAGCGTTCGCAATCACTCGGAGCACTGGGCGATGGGGGGGCACCGCGTGCTGGATGTCGCCGTCGCGCCCACCGTCGGACCAAAGGAATTTACGGCATTCTTCGAGAGCGCATTGGCGGAGATGCCATCCATCGAAATCAAGCTGCACTCGCTCCAGTCAAACGAGGACACATCGGAGGTGCTTTCAGGAAAATACCACGCGTGCATCATGCCGCGTGAAACAAGACCGGAACGCAAGCTGGATGTGCATCCTCTATTTCGGGAGCGCTTCGTGCTCGGCTGTTCGGCAAACCATCCCTTGGCTGCCAACGAGATCGTGCGCGGCGAAGACCTGCTCGAGTTTCCTTTCGTCGATCGCCTGAAATGCGAGTTTCGCGATCGGATCCTCGATCACTTCGCGCGACGGGACTTGCTCATGCGACCTCGCTTTCGATCAGATCGCGAGGACTGGGTGCAACGGGTCGTCGCTGACGGCCACGCCATATGCATTCTTCCGGAACGATCGGCCACCGTGCAAGGCCTCGTCACTCGGCCGATCGACGGATTTGTCTTGGAGCGCGAAGTCGTGATCGCGACAGTATCCGGCTCCACGGCAACGGTCGAGATACGGAACATCGCGCAGCTGGCAGCCCGATACGAGTGGAACTGAATCACGACGTGAAGAGCTTCGGCGCTATGGAAACTATACGCGCAGCGTATTGGATAAATCTGAGGCGCACTGCGATAGTCGGCGCAATGACTGCAAAGATAGATGACAGTGTGTCTGGCTCTCTAGATTAAGTATTGGAGACTATCATGAAGTTTGAGAAGTCGCAGGCAGCAGTTGACCGCCTGACCCCCGAGCAACGCCGGATTACCCAGGATTCGGGGACCGAAAGGCCCTTCACGGGTGAGCACAACGACAACAAGGAGCCTGGCATCTACGTCGACATAGTGTCGGGAGAGCCGCTGTTCGCTTCAACGGACAAGTTCGATTCGGGTACTGGCTGGCCCAGCTTCACCAAGCCGATCGTTCCGGCAAACGTGAACGAGGTGCGGGACAGCGCACACGGCATGGTCCGGACGGAGGTCAGGTCGGTACACGCCGACAGCCATCTGGGCCACGTGTTCCCGGACGGTCCTTCCGACCGCGGCGGTCTGCGCTACTGCATCAACTCTGCGTCCCTTCGCTTCATCCCGCGCGACGAGATGGAGTCCGAGGGATACGGTGAATATCTCGATCAAGTAGAGGAGGCTTAACATGCATCAGCGCGCTGTTCTCGCAGGAGGATGTTTCTGGGGCATGCAGGATCTGATCCGCAAGCGGCCCGGCATCATCTCGACCCGTGTGGGTTACACGGGCGGCGATATTCCGAACGCCACGTATCGTAATCACGGCACGCATGCCGAGGGGATCGAGATTGTCTTCGACCCGACAGTGACGAGCTACCGGCACATCCTGGAATTCTTCTTCCAGATCCACGATCCGACGACGCTGAACCGCCAGGGTAATGATCGTGGGCTCTCCTACCGGTCGGGCATCTATTATGTCGACGAGGAGCAGAAGCGCGTCGCCGAGGATACGATCGCCGATGTGGATGCCTCGGGGCTGTGGGATGGCAAAGTGGTGACCGAGGTCCAGCCGGTCGGCGAGTTCTGGGAGGCCGAGCCCGATCACCAGGACTATCTGGAGAAGCGGCCGGGCGGCTACACCTGCCACTTCGTCCGTCCCGACTGGGTTCTTCCAAAGCGGCATGAGGTCGGCGATGTGAGCCCTGCGGCCGGGGCTGCAGCGGAATAGGCTTCGCTGCCGTCAGTGCCGCGCCGATCCGGTTCGCAACCTCCGACGACCGCGTCAATCGACGCGGTCGTCGAACCCGGCCTTGAAGCAGATCATTCCATTCAGCCGCCGTCGCAGTGCCAGGATCCAGATATGACAGACCTCTCCTCCTTTCCCATCACGCAGCGCTGGCCAGCATCTTGTCCGGATCGCTTGCAACTATACGCGGCCCCCACGCCCAACGGCGTCAAGGTCTCGATGATGCTGGAGGAGACTGGCCTGCCGTATGAGCCCCACTTCGTCGACATCTCGAACAACGAGTCGAAGGATCCAGCGTTCGTGTCGTTGAATCCCAACGGCCGCATACCCGCGATCATCGATCCGGCTGGCCCTGACGGCCAGCCCATTGGCATATGGGAAACCGGTGCGATCCTCATCTATCTGGCCGACAAGACGGGGCAGCTCATCTCAACAACACCCGCCCAGCGGTACGAGACTCTGGCCTGGGTGTTCTTTCAGGTGTCGGGCGTTGGGCCGACCTTCGGACAGCTAGGCTTTTTCCTGCGATTTGCCGGCAAGGACTATGAGGATAAGCGACCTCGGCAGCGCTTTGTTGATGAATCCAGGCGTCTTCTCGGGGTCCTGGATCACCGGCTGGAGGGCCGCGAATGGATTGTCGATGATTACTCGATCGCGGACATTGCGACGTTTGGCTGGGTGAATGCGCTGGTCGAATTCTACGCAGCGGGCGACATCCTCGGCCTAAGCAGCTATTCGAACGTGCAGGCATGGCTCGAACGCGGGCTGGCGCGACCGGCTGTACAGCGTGGCCTGCGAATTCCTGCGAGGCCTGCATGACCATTATCGCCGCATATTATTACAACGAAGGTAAGCGAGTCCGTGAAATCAGGCTCGATGAGCACGTCGAACTAAACGAGAATCGCTCGGGCTTCTGCTGGATCGCGCTTAGCGAGCCCACCGCAGACGAACTCAGCGCGATCCAGACGACGTATAACCTCCATCCTTTGGCGATCGACAACGCCATGCACCCGCTGTGCCCGCCCAAACTCGAGGTCTACAACGATGAGTTGTACGTCGTCGCCCAGACCGCCGAGCTGGTCGGCGACCGGATCAGCTACGGCAAGATGGCGATCTTCACCGGTCACAATCACCTTATCACCGTGCGGCACGGCAATGCCGGAGCGCTGGGCAAACTTCGGGAGCAACTCGAGGCATCGCCGACGCAGTTCGGCAAGGGTGTCGACTATGTGCTGCACGCGATCTTGCACCGAGTGGTCGACCAGTATCTGCCCATCTTCGAAATGATCGAGGACGACGTCCTGGCGATGGAGCGACGGTCGCTGCACGATTTCCTCGGGCCAGAAGAGGTGGCGCGAATCTTCGAACTAAGGTCCGAACTCACGCGGTTCCAGCGCACGCTCGGGGCTATGGCCGAGCTGGTGCGAAAGCTCGTTCGCGGCCACTTTCCCTGCATCAGCGCCGAAATGACACCATATTTCCACGACGTCGCGGACCATGTCCACCGAGTGCAGTCCATGGTCGACGGCCTCCTGCATGTCCTGTCCACGGTCTTCGAGGCCAGCAGCCTTCTGGAAGCGCAAAGGATCGGTGTGGTCACTCGCCAGCTCGCGGCCTGGGCGGCGATCTTGGCGGTCCCGACGGCGATCGCCGGAATATATGGCATGAACTTCAAGCACATGCCGGAACTGGACACGCCATATGGCTACTTCGTCGTGCTCGGAGTGATAGCGGTGTTCTGCCTTCTCCTGTTCATGCGCTTCAAGAAGGCCAAGTGGCTATGAGTAACGCACTTCGCGAGCTTCTCCGTCCGCCGCCGAGTCACAGCGCGCTTTGTGCGCGAGCGTGTCCAATCCAGTTCAAGATGAAGGTGCTTCCATGACCTCCCAGGTGACCGATGTTCTAGAAGCAGTCCAGTCATTCATCGCCAAAGGCTATGACCGCGAATACCGCGTCAAGGACGGCAATCTCGTCGATCTCGAACTAGGGTCAACCCTCGATGCATGCAGCATTCGCGTCGATGCGGCGTTGCGCCTCGAGAGCGGGGACGACGGCGAAGATGCCTCCAACATCTACGCGATCACCGATCCGGCGACAGAGCATAAAGGCCTGTTGATCGACGCCTTCGACGTGTTCCACGAAATCTGCCCCCGCGACTTGTCCGAGCGCCTTGTGGCGCATCGGGAAACAGCACCGGCAGGTGACCAGGACGCGCCGAGCAAGCACGGACTACGGAAAGTCTACAAGAGCGAGTTTCACAGCGATCCCGAGCGTTACGTTCTGCGCGAAGGCTTTCCAGACTTCCCGCCATGCCCTTTCGGCCAATCCTTCAGCATCCTCGGCTTCGATACCGCCGAGCAGGAATATGTCTGGCTCGTCACGAGCATCATTCGAGATGCTCGGCTGATCAGGGTTCCATACCAGGGCGAAGACGTCATCAGCGACGAATAGCGGTGTCGCTTAGCCGGAAAGGCTGACCTTCCTGGCCCACACATCTGCAGGCTGAACTTTAAGAACATCGAAAATTAGGAGGTGATTATGGACTGGAACAAGGACCACATACGAGAAACTATGCTCTTGCTGGAGACAGCAGCGTTGCACAGCGCTCGCGAAAACTACCTGGACTATGTCTCTACCGCTCGGCTCGATCGGAGCGAACCGATCGAAAACGACGAACTAGCTCAGGCCGAGGTCGCGAGCGACTTCGCTGAAGCGCTCGATGACACGCTCCATGACTACGCCGATAAACTCGAAAAGCTCAGGACGATCGATTTCGGCCCCAAGTTGGCCGTCAACGAAGGCGCTGTCGTCAAGCTGTCCGGCCGCCACTTTGTGATCGCGGTGTCAACGAGCAAGTTTACCTGTCAGGGGCGTGAGCTCATGGGCATTTCCACGATGGCGCCGATCTTCGAAGCGATCGAGGGTGCCCGAGCCGGGGAGACCGTGCAGTTCAACGGCCGGGACCTCACCGTAGAAGACGTGGAATAAAGCCCTCCACCGCAGCCGGCGCGCTAGTGCCGAACGCCCTGCATCTCTTTCTGCATGCATACGGTCACTTGCAGCCGCATTGACCTGGCTCATCAAAGGCAAACTCATGACAACACCTTCATTCTTCATCACCCCCGGATACGGGACGCGCCTGCATGACGCGCTTCATTATTCTCAGGCAATGCGCATTGGTGACCGCGTGGAGATCTCCGGACAGGGCGGATGGAACGACGATCTCGTCATTCCGGAGTCGATTGAGGAAGAGATCGAGCAGGCGTTCAAGAACGTGGAACGGACGCTCGCGACCGCCGGAGCACGCTGGCCGCATGTGGTCCACGTCAATTCCTATCACGTCGGTGGATTCCCTCCCGTGATCAACGAAACAATGGCCAAGCTGTATCGCCACTACATGCCCGACCGCGCTCCAATCTGGACGCAGTTGGGAATCGAAGCGCTGGGGCTTCCAACCATGCGTATCGAAATTCGCGTAACAGCTATCATCGCCTGACCCCGCGGTTCGTGCAGGCGCCGTGCCGCGCTAATCCCGCACGCCCTGCGCCCGCTTCTCCATGCATATCATCGTATCGAGAGATCCGGTTATCATCGGCGTGCTCGGAGAACGGGGGGCCGCCTTGGCCTGGTTGGCGCGCCTCGGCTGCCTGCGGGCGATGGCCAGCACTGCCAGGAGCGTGAGCAACGCCGCCGCATAAAGGAACAGGCCGCCAGGGCCGACGATATTCATTGCAGCTGCTCCTATTAGGGGGCCAGCGGCTGTCCCGATCCCGTTGAGCAACAGAAGCCCGCGCGCGGTGCCGAGTAGCCGACCGGCCGGAAGATCGTCGTTTGCGACGGCGAGACACAACGAATAAATCGGGATGCCAAAGCCGCCGAACAGCGCACCCGCCGCAAGGAGCAGCGGCAGAGGCGCTTCCACCGCCAACGCTACGCCGATGGCAGACGCTGCGGACGCCAGCGCCGCACCGGCGATGACAAGATTCCGGGGCACTCGATCCGAAAGCCAACCGAGTGGCCAATGGAAGGCAAGCGTTCCACCAAGAACCGCAGCCATGAAGGCGGAGATACCGCCCACATCGAGGCCGATGCTCTGGGCGAAGTTCGCGCCCATGCCCCAGAAACCACCGATAGCCAGGCCGGCCAGGAAAGCGCCAGCCGCAGCGAGAGGTGATACGAGGACGAGGTCCCTGAACGCGACCCATTCCTGTTCCACCTGGGCCGGCGGATGACTGGGCAGCAAGGTGATCGGAACCACCGCCGCTGATATCAGCAGCGACACGATGAGGAACAATGTCACGTCGGCGGGCGGTGCGATGTTGAGTAACGCCTGCCCGATTGCCCATGAGCCCATAGAGACAACTCCGAATATCGACAGGAGCTGCCCGCGCGTGGATGGCAATGCGTGGGCGTTGAGCCAACTCTCCGTTGCGAGGATCATGCCCGCGTAGGCGAAGCCGGTAATCAGGCGAAGCGGCATCCAGGCGACCGGCTCCACGAACGCCACATGGAGAAGGGCGGTCATCGAGGCAATGGCCGCGAAGCCGGCGAAGGTTCTGACATGTCCCACGGAGACGATGATCGGTGGCAACACGACCGCGCCGATCGTGAAACCCGCGAAGTAGAAGGACATCATCGCGCTGATCGCGCCGGTCGAGAACCCCTCATGGCCGGCTCTCACGATCAGGAGCGTGCTCAGCAGGCCATTGCCCAGCAGCAGAGCGGCGACGCTCAGCAGCAGCGCCGCCACCGGCGCGAGAACGAGGCCGCGCTTGCCCGCCGACCTCATGGTATCCATCGCCGGGCTCATTCTCGGGCCTGACTTGAGGGTTGATACTCTGCCGCACTGATGAACTGGTCGAATGCTTCACACCAGATGACGACCGTGTTGTAGGCACGGACATCGATGCCGGCAGGCACCTCGACGATGAAGCCGTTGAACGTCTTCACGTCGCCCACGCGGACTGATCTGTCCTTGATCAGGAGAAAGGCCTCCTTCGTGTCGACGAAACGTGGTGCGAGGTAGAGCTTGTAGTCAGGACCAGGGGCGAGGCGCCCGATATGGGCGATACGGTCGCGCGAGACCCGGATCTCGCCTTCCCCCCAGTGAAGCAGGTCGCTGCCTTTGAGATCGCGGGCCAGACGCCCTGCGTAGAGCGTCTCGGCTGAGATGGTCCGCAAGTCCGCCGCGTCCGGGGCCTGGGGGGCGGTCAGGATCGGCAGCGTGTAGACACCGCCCGCGAAGCCCATGGCGAGCATCGCGAGATGGGTGGCAATCAGGATGACCCAGCGCCGCATCGGTTACACCAGCTCCAGTCCCTTCACGAGCTGATCGGCGTCGAGATGGAAGTCCGAGAATACGATGCGGCCGCCAGCGTCCATCACGGAGAACCAGGGCGTTCCCCGCGTGCGGTAGTCCTCCATGAAGGTGGGAAGCGTCGCGCCGGCAGGTGGCTCGTCGTGACCGAACGCGACAGGAAGCGCATACTTGAGCTGGTTCACGCGCAGCTTCTCGAAGGTGTTCTCATCCGCTCCTTCGAAGACGGTCTGGATCACCGCGAAGCCCACGCCCTTGGCGCTCAATGCACCATGCAACCTTTGTAGCGTCGGAAATCCATGCAAATGGCAGCCACGGCACCAGTGCTGGAAGGCGAAGAGAACTTTCGGGCCGGTGCCGAGATCCGACAGCTTGAGCGGCGCGATGCTTTCTCCATCCACGCCAATCCATCTCTGCACCCGCAGCTCGGGGGCTTGTCGTTCGTCGACGCTCATCTGATCCTCCAATTCCGATGCAGAAGTCCGATGAGTGGTCGCGTGTGGCGATGGCACGCGAACCTCACCGCCTTGATCCCCTACAGGTTGTAGGATGCGAGTTCGCCGACCGATACTCGTGGCCAGCGCCGCCGTTCTTCCGTCGGTGCGTCACCGCCGCCCCTCGATGATAAAGGCGCGATAGCGGGAACCGGCAAAACGGTGCGCAGCGATGGTTTGGTAGGCGGGGCTATGATACCAATCACGGGCGGCCTGCATCGTCGGGAACCGCAAAATTACGGCCCCTTCGACGGGTGGCCCCTCCAAATGCTCCATCGCGCCATAAGCGGCGAGAAAGGTTACGTCGTGGCCATCGAACGATGGGCCGACGCCTGCAGAATAGGTTGCGAGTTCTTCCGGATCGGTGGTTTCTTCGCGGGTGAAGACGACGAACGCTTCCATCTTAAAGTCTTTCGTAAGGTCGGATCTGCAGGCCACCGCCGCTGGCGATGGCCTTAAAGTCGTCAGGCTGGCAGCTCGAACCCGATTTTCATGAGTGCCTCGACGCACGCATCCTGATCCTGCTGATAGTTGCCTCCGGAGATGCCGATCCCGCCGATCAACTTCCCGTCTTCCAGGATCGGATAGCCTCCGCCGACAGCGACCATCCGGGGGCGATAGGCCAGCGGCGCCACTTTTGGATCGTTCGAAACATAGTCGTTCCAGACATGGGTCGGGTACCCAAACGAGGCGGAACTCCAAGCCTTGTCGATGGCAACATCGACGGTGAGAAACGGCGCGTCATCAGTGCGCTCGAACGCGCGCAGGTTACCGGTGGCGTCGACGACGGCGACCGCAGCCGGGATGCCGATTGTACGTGCCGCGGCGATCGCAGCATCGATGAGGGCGACGGCGGTTTCGCGGTTGATCGAGGCGGTGGCAATGGATTTCGTCATGGAATTTCCTTCGCCGTGGCATAATCCGTCCGGCGTTCTTGAGGTTAGAAAAGACGTTCGGCGGTGGCAGTCATCAGAAGCCTTCGAGGACAATCTTCCCTCTTGCCGCGCCACTTTCGATCAGTGCGTGCACCGTCTTCAGATTGGCGGCATTAATTGGCGACAATTTTTCCGTTAGCGTCGTGCGAATTTTGCCGTCGTCCACCAGCACCGCCAGCGAATTGAGGATCTTGCCCTGCTCATCCATGTCGGGCGTGCCGTAGAGCGACCGTGTGAACATCAGCTCGTGGTGGATCGACACTGCCTTGCGCTTGAACAGCATGACGTCGAGTGCCTTGGGATCGTCGATGAATCCGAACCGTCCTTGCGGGGCGATCAGTTCGGCGATGTCGGATGCATGCTGCTCGGTATGCGTGGTCGAGAACACGAAAGCGGGAGCGCCGATGTTGAGCTCGGCAATCTGTGGCGCGAGCGGCCGAGAGTGGTCGATGACATGATGAGCCCCAAGCCCTTTAACCCACTCCCGGGTTTCCGGCCGAGAGGCGGTGGAGATGACGATGAGATCCGTGCGCTGTCGCGCGATCTGGATGGCGATCGACCCGACCCCACCCGCACCACCGATGATGAGGATCGCCGGCGCCGCCCCGGGGACGGGCTTCGTCACGTCCAGGCGATCGAACATGGCTTCCCAGGCCGTCAACGTCGTGAGTGGCAGCGCCGCCGCTTCCGCCCAGTCGAGCGACACGGGTTTACGACCGACGATCCGGGCGTCGACGAGATGGAACTCCGCATTGGTGCCGGGCCTTATGAGCGATCCGGCATAATAGACCTCGTCGCCTGGGGCGAATTGCGTCACGTCGGGGCCGACCTCGCGCACGATCCCGGCCGCATCCCATCCCAGCACTTTCCAATCGCCATCAGCGGGCGGCGTGCTGCTGCGGATTTTATAGTCGACCGGGTTGACCGAGACAGCCTTCACCTCAACCAGGATATCGCCTCCTTCAGCGACAGGCCTAGGCAGATCGATGTCGACCAGCGCGGCGTCCTCGGCGATGGGTGCCGGAACCTTATAACCAACGGCTTTCATCAGTGTCTCCAGCTTGCTGTATCCTGAAGTCTGATCGATCAGATTGAAATTTCTTCCGAACTATACTCAGGATTTAAAGATTTCGCGTGTCAGACTATGAAGGTATGCGCGCAGCATTACCAATAGCGGTGCGACATAGTTTCCATACCTCCGAGCCGGATTCGAAAGTTTAGCGAGGATAGCAGTTTATTGCTGTTCGGCGGGTGAGCATCCGGATGGAGGCGATAAGCGCCCAAGCGGTTGAGGAGTCGACCTCTCAGCGGTCGCGTTGGCAGGGGCGATCTCGCCCGCCGGTCTCACACCAACGTTGGCAAGCGACGGCGTCCGCTCGAAATCCGCTGACGGGGATACGCCTGCGATGCCGATTCGAAGCTATCGAAACTATAGCTACAGGGTATTGGGAAATCATACTGGACTGACGCTATAGTCTTCACGCATAACCACGACTCAAAATGGTCCAACACTTTTCTCTACGCTAATAGAGAATCCGGTATTCTGATTTTCAGTGAATTGGCTCGTTCGGCGGTTGTGCGCGCAAAGATCTTTTACAGAATTCTGAACTGAATCCGGTTCTGGTCTGTCGTGACAAGCAAGGGGGTTTCGCTATGGTCACCAGAGGTTTCACAGGCCGCGGTCCAGGCGGCGACCAGTCCGATCGGATTCCGCCGGGTCAGCATCTCGTGGAGAATTTCCCTGTTCTGACGGCCGGGCCAACGCCGAACGTGGAGCCCTCCGATTGGAAATTCACCGTCAAGATCGGTCCGAAGCCGGTCAAAGTGTGGAATTGGAGCGAGTTCAACGCTCTACCGAAGACCAAGGTGACCCGAGACATTCACTGCGTCACGTCCTGGTCCAAGCTGGATACCGCGTGGGAGGGCGTACTCGTAGAAGACATCCTTGCAGATGCAGGGCTCGATCGGCCCACCGATTTCGTCTTGGCGCACTGCTACGATAACTACTCGACAAACATCCCGCTGGCGGATCTTCTCTCCGGGAAAGCGATGGTCGCCCTCAACTATGCGGGCAAGCCGCTTCCCCGCGATCATGGAGGGCCGGCGCGTCTTCTGGTTCCGCACCTTTACTTCTGGAAGTCCGCCAAATGGGTGAACGCGCTGCAATTCACAACGCGTGACGAGGCCGGATTTTGGGAGCTGCGCGGCTATCACATCTACGGCGATCCGTGGCGCGAGCAACGATACACCAATGACTGAAAACGGCGCGCAAATCGCGTGGCAGCCATGCGTAATCGACGAAATCGTCCAACAGACCCCGAGTATCAAGAGCTTCTTCCTTCGGTTGAGCAAACCGTTCGCGCACATCGCAGGGCAGCATGTCGATGTCCGGCTGACCGCGCCCGGTGGCTACAGTGCGATGCGGAGTTACTCGATCGCGTCTTCGGCAATCTCGTCTCCGATCGTCGAGCTCGCTATCGAGCGCCTACCGGATGGCGAAGTTTCGCCGTTCTTTCACGATGTCGCAGCGATCGGCGACGAAATCGAACTTCGTGGTCCACTCGGTGGCCATTTCCTATGGCCTGAACCTGCCATAGACCCAGTGCTGTTGATCGGGGCAGGCTCGGGCCTCGTGCCGTTGATGGCAATGATCCGGCAGCGCCGCGCACTAGCCCAGGTCGTGCCGACAGCGCTGCTCCTGTCCGCACGAACCGCTGAAGACGTTCTCTTCTCAAAAGAGCTTCATTCCATCGAATGCAGCGATCCGGCATTCGCCTTGGCGCTGGCAATTACGCGCGAGAACCCGATCCGCGCATCGGACTTTGCGCGACGGATCGACGGCGTGATGGTCCAAGAAGTTCTGGCCCGGCTTCACCGAAAGCCCACACAAGTATTCGTTTGCGGGTCCAACGGTTTCGTCAACATCGCGACCGAGGGCGCGCTGCTGGCCGGCCTGGACCCCACCATTATCAAAACCGAGCGCTACGGTGGTTAGCGGCCCAAGCGACTGCGCGTTCCGCCGTCGCGGAAGTGCAGCCCAGAAATAGTTTGGAGATCATAATGAGCCGCTTTGCCGAACCCGTCTTCGTTGCAGCCGGCCTTCGGACCCCTTTCGGCCGCGGTGGAGGCGCGTTGGCGGCGTACGACGCCATCTCTCTGTCCGTGCCTGTCGTACAGGCGATGGCGGCGCAGGCGGAGCCCGATCTCCTCGTCTGGGGAACCGTGATCCCGAATTTGGGCTGGAGCAATATTGCTCGCGAAACCTGGCTTGATGCCAAGCTCAATCCGGCTGTTCCGGCGTTCTCCGTCGTCCTGGCATGCTCGACCAGCATGACGGCGACCTTCGCTGCGGCAGGGATGCTGGGCGGAGGAACCCACCTCACCATGGTCGGCGGGTCCGAAGTCATGAGCCGGCCGTCAATCGCCCTGACGGCCGATGCATCGAAGCGGCTCACCGACCTCTTTGCGCAGGATGCGACCGCCGCGCTTGCCGCCCTCCAGTCTCTGACGCCACGAGACTACGTGCTCCCCACAAAGGGCTGGGCCAACCGGATCACCGGAAGGACGATGGGTGATCATATGGAGGAGACCGCCAAGGCTTGGCGGGTCTCGCGCGTCGCGCAGGATGATTGGGCGCTCAAGAGCCACCAGCGGGCAGTCGCTGGTTGGGAACGTGGCTTCTTCGACGATCTGGTGATTTCGCTGCCTGAGCTGGCGCGCGATGCGAACCCGCGCGCCGATACGTCGCCCGAACGGCTGGCCGCACTCAAGCCCGCCTTCGATCGCGACAGCGGGAGGGGAACCCTGACCGCCGGCAACAGCTCACCGATTACGGATGGAGCCGCCGGGTGTTGGGTCGCTACCGAAGCCGGTGTGGCGAGACTCCCGGCGGGCACCCCCTACGCGCGGCTCGTCGATTACGAGATCTCTGCCGTCGATCTCCACACTGAGGGCCTGCTGATGGCGCCCTCCTATGGCATTCCGCGCCTGCTCGCGCGGCATCAACTCAGCTTCTCCGACATCGCACTCTGGGAAATCCACGAAGCCTTCGCAGCCCAGGTCCTGGCGAACGTCGCGGCCATCACCGATCGGGAGTGGGTGCGCGCGACAGCCGGTGTCCAGGCGGCTATGGGCGATTTCAACTGGGACCGCGTCAATCCCAATGGAGGCTCGGTCGCCCTAGGTCATCCGTTCGGCGCTACAGGCGCGCGCGACCTCAGCCAGGCGGTGAAGGAACTTTGGGCCATGCCGCCCGGATCGCGGGCAATCGTCAGCATCTGCGCCGACGGCGGTCAAGGCACAGTCGCCCTCCTCGAACGCGGCTGACCGCGACGTTCGCCATGACAGCGATCCGCTTCCAACTGTCGGAGACGCGATATGACAACTGATGTGCTGCTGTACACCACGAACTGGTGCCGTTCTGCCGCCGGGCGAAGACGCTCCTCAAGGAGAAGGGCGTGCAATGGAAGGAACTCGATATAGAGGCAAATCCGGTTCACCGGCAGGCCATGACGGAAGCGTCGCGGGTCGAAGCTCCGTGCCGCAGATCTTCATCAACGGCACGCATGTCGGTGGCTCCGATGAGCTTTTCGCGCTCGATGTCAGAGGCGAGCTCGACAAACTTCTCGGGCGCACGCCGCCTGCCACCTGAGGGGGTGCGGCTTTGGCCAGACAGCCCACGAACCCCGTGCCGGTTGATGAATACGAAAGGAGAGTCAGTTGGTCTCAGCTATCTGGAAAGACACCACCATCGCCACAAGCGACGAGACAGTCGTCGTCGAGGGAAACCACTACTTCCCACCTTCGGCAGTCGATTTCGGCCTGCTCGAGATGAGCCCCCACACGTCTGTCTGTCCGATCAAGGGCGCCGCGCGCTACTTCCATGTGCGTGTGGGAGACGCGCTCAACGTGAACGCAGCCTGGACCTATCCAGATCCGACGCCAGGCGCCGAGGGCATCCGGGATCATATCGCCTTCTGGAAAGGCGTGGAGGTTGCGTAGCAGGCGGACAGGTGGCGGCCTCAGCGCCATGTGCAAGCGCCCGCGGGACGGCTTTTCCGCCCATCCCAGGCCGCGTCAGCTACAGGGCTCCGCCCCGGACCTTCTCCGCGGACTGGCGCCGAGGGCCTCGGACCCTTGGGCTTCTGTCGAATCAAGACGACTGGATTGAGATGGAGCATGCCGAGTTCGATGCCGCCTTCGCGCAGCTTCCCGAGGGATACAGCGAAGGCGCCTACGAAGGCCGGCGTTTCGGCGTGACTGTCCGGCGATCCGGTGACGGACGTCGCAACAGCCTGTTCGCCAGGGAGTTGGCCGGGACCGACATTGTCAGCTTCAACCTCTATCGCGTTACATCAGATAGAACATTGCTGAAGCCGTGCGAGATGTCCGCCGAAAAGGTCGTCGCGTTCGTGCTGGATTTCCGACCGGCCCCCTGACGGGCAGGTGGAGGTCCCGGCCGACCGGTCCGCCTGCGACGCCCGGCCCCCCAAGACTGCGCATGTCGCTCAAAGGTATCGAAACTATAGCCACCGGCCATTGGACTTCGTCTGGCAATGAATTCATCTTCTATACATCGCCATCCGTGGGGGAATCGGTGCTGGATCCCGTGTAGCCAGATTGAGAAAGTCTAAGCGATGACGAACAACAATGCCTCCGCCCTTCCGACACCTTCTGATCTTGACGAATGCGCGGCGATGACTGTCGCCGACGCTCTGAAGATCATTCTGGCGAACAGCTACGCGATTTACCTGAAGACAAAAAATTTCCACTGGCACGTCTCCGGACCCTACTTCAGGGACTATCACCTGCTTCTTGATGAGCAGGCCGCAGAGATCCTCGCCGTCACCGATGCGATCGCCGAGCGCGCCCGAAAGACGGGCAACACCACCATTCGGTCGATCGGCGATATCGCGCGCCACCAGACCATCAAGGACAATGATGCTGAGTTCGTGACGCCGCAGGACATGCTGGGCGAACTCCGCGCCGACAATCTCCACATGGTCGAGTCGTTTCGCCGCGCAAAGGATGTCGCGGACAAGGCGAAGGATAATGCGACGTCCGGCCTGATCGATGCCTGGACGGACGAGGCTGAGCGCCGTGCGTGGTTCCTCTTCGAAATCAGCCGCTAGCGCTTCGCCGGGCAAACCTACGTCAGGAATGACGCCTGGGCGTGGAGGTGATGATGGCGAAGGCCGGCTTTGGAGGGGGATGCCATTGGTGCACAGAAGGCGTGTTCCAGGCGTTGCGCGGCGTCGCCCAGGTCGACCAGGGCTTTGTCCAGTCGGACGCGCCGGCAGATACCTGGTCAGAAGGGGTGATCGTCACCTTCGATCCATCGGTTATTCCGTTGGCGACGCTGTCCGAGGTGCATCTCAGAACGCATTCCGCTGCCAGGGCCCGCTCGCCTCGCAGCAAGTACCGCAGCGCGATCTACATCTTTGAAGAGAGCCAGCGGCCGGAGGCCGAACAGGCGATCGTCCGCTTCGCCGGCGCGTCTGCCAAGGCGGTGCACACCCTGGTCCTCCCGTTTAAAGGTTTCAGAGCGTCGGACGAGCGTTACCAAAACTACTATCGAACCGACCCGAGCAGGCCCTTCTGCCGCCGCTACATCGATCCCAAGCTGGATCATATCCGACGGCACTTTTCGGAACTGGCGCTCCCTGAAGCGAACCCGACTGTCCGGCAAGTCATCGATAGCGGTGATGGTTCGTAGTTCTAATGCGGCTCCGCGCTGAAGCATTCGACGAGTTCGCGCGCAATGAGACCTTGATTGCCATGCTCCATACGGCGTTCCCCGGAATCGGCCATGTCCGCCGCAACCCTGTCGGATACGCCTGGGTTGCTCTCAACTACACCAACCGCGACCCCAACTGATCATCGACAGCGCGGTGCGCCTATTCGGCCCATCTTCGGACTGACGGTCGGCAGCGTTCCGGTTAAGCGGCTCGCCGCGGAACAGCGCGGTAACGCCCGTAGCCAACCTTGATCAACAGTCCTTCCTCGCACATCCTTGTTAAGTAGCACCGAGGAATGCCGACCTCCGTCAAATCACGGGTGCGGACTTCGCCTAGCTTCTCCGCCAACATCACTGCGCGCTCTCGGAGATTCGGCATCGGCCCGCCGGCAGCGACAATCCTTTCTGCTCTCAGTCGATCACGCTTGCGCATCTTGACGGCGGGCCTTTGGATATGATTGAGGGGAATCGGTAGATCGAAGTTCGCATTTTCACCGACTCCGGCGAGCCACGCTTTTTCCTACGCCATGGCGCGATACTGTGCGCTGGCGTGCGATGTTTCCCTACGCTACGATCCGGTGCGATCCTGTTGGCTTGGCCAGCGCAGGGCCGCAAGAGCGATCAAAGGCAGGCGTAGAATAGCGTTACGTACCGAGCTCGCCCACCCCTTCAGCGCGCCCGTCGCATAATCGGTGGCCATGGCGTGGAAAGACAGGCGATCGGCGGCGCATTTCGGCTTCGCGCCAGCAGCGGTCATTACCGACTTGGCTGAAAGGCGACATTCCGCTCTTCACACAGACTCCCGCTTTCAGTCGAACACCGTAGGCCTTGTCGGCGGGATCGCGGATCGCTGCTGCCCTCTCAGCGATACCGACCGCGGCAGGCGCAGGCCGACATGAACGTGATGCCGGCGCGGGCGAGAACGGCGAAGACCTCGTAGGCATGGGCGGTGTGGTCGGGCAGAGGCAGTCTGCCCTATCTCGGTGGGAGCGGTGTCGCCTTGGCAAGGTTCGCAATCAGCGCGGGACGCGTTTGATGGTCGTGCGCGTGCCATGCGGGCTGACCCGGAGCGCTCCGCCAGGACTCGCTAAGCGGGCTGTTGTCCGCCGTGTCGAAGCCGAACTGGTCGTACAGTCGCGTGACCAGCGCCACCGCTTCGGGATAGTCGCTCGACACCGACAGCGCGTGCCGCCCCGGCGTGCCAGCGGGCCGCGCCGACAGCAACAGGCGCGGTGCCTGGATATGCGTGAACGCCTTCGCGACCTTGGACGTTGGCAGCTGGTCCTGCCGCAGTTCGTGTTCGGTCTTCGCGCCGGTATCGACGAGGGCATAGCGCCCGTCGCGCCACGGCATATAGTTGTTGGTGTCGAGCACGATCTTGTTCGCCAGTTGCGCCACGGGCATGTCGTTGACCAGCTTGAGCGGGACCGCGATCACGACGAATTCTCCCGCCTCCGCCGCACCGGCAGCGGTCGCGGCGCGGGCAGGCGGCCCGAGCTCCGCGACCAGCCCGGCCAGGGTTTCGGGCCCCCGCGAGTTGGCGATGACAACCCGATAGCCGTTGGCGATGGCGGCGCGGGCAATCTGGCTGCCGACCTCGCCCGCGCCGATGATGCCGATGGTGGTCATCGGCGCGGGCGAGGTCGGATCAGGCACCGAACGCGCCGTCGATGGTGTGCATGGCGCCCGTAACGAACCCCGCCTCCGGGCCGGCGAGGTACGCCACCATGCCCGCGACTTCCTCTGGCCGGCCGTGGCGCTTGATCGCCATGAAGCTGTGCAGCAGCTCCTTCATCGGTCCGTCCGCCGGATTGGCGTCGGTGTCGATCGGGCCGGGCTGCACCACATTAATCGTGATCCCGCGGGACCCGAAGTCGCGTGCCAGCCCGCGCGCCATCCCTTGCAGCGCAGACTTGCTGAGCGCGTAGGAGGACATGCCTGGAACGGGCATCCGGTCGCCGTTCACCGATCCGATGACGATGATCCGGCCACCCTGGGGCATCTGGCGCGCGGCCTCGACCGAGGCATGATAGGGCGCGTGGATATTGATCCGGAACAGCCGGTCGATTGCGTCCGGATCCTGCTCCAGAGAATCGCCGAAAACACCGATTCCGGCATTGACGACCAGCACGTCGAGCGCGCCACTGTCCTTCACGCGCGCGATCACCGCGTCGCGATCCGCGCTGTCCGTCTCGACAGCGGTGCTGCCCGTTTCGGCCGCCAGCGCGTGGGCCGCGTCAGGCGAACCGGAATAGGTAAAGGTCACCTTCGCGCCATCTGCCACAAAACGCCGAACGATCGCCGCGCCGATCCCCCGACTGCCACCCAGCACGAGAACGGATTTCGCCTCAAACACACCCATCGGACTTTCCTTGATCAATAACTTACGACTCGCTACATAAACGACTTGAAACACCCGTCAAGGTATTTGTAGTGGTTCATACAAAATTATCCCGCGCACGCGGCAGACCGCGCCTGTTCGACCCGGACGAAGCGGTCGCGACCGCCCAGCGGCTGTTCCATTCGCGTGGCTATGATGCCGTCAGCATCGCGCACCTGACTCAGGCGATCGGGATAAACCCGCCCAGCTTCTATGCGGCCTTCGGCAGCAAGGCCGAGCTCTACAGCCGCATTCTCGATCGCTATGCCGGTACCGGCGCGATCCCGCTGTTCGATCTGCTGAACGCCGATCGCCCGGTCGCGGAATGCCTCGTCGCGGTGCTGGAAGCGGCGGCGCGGCGCTATGCCGCCGATCCGGACGCGGCGGGGTGCCTCGTTATCGAGGGTGTGCGCTGCACCGACCGCGAGGCACGCGAGGCGGCCGGAACGTTCCTTGCGGCGGCGGAGGAGGCGATCCATCGCTTCGTCGCCGCGCGCCATCCCGAACAGGCCGAGCGCGTGACCGACTATATGAGCACCGTCATGGCCGGCCTGTCCGCCAGCGCTCGCAACGGGCACGATCTCGATCGCCTGCTCGCCGCCGCCCGGCTCGCCGGGGCTGGTCTTGAGCAGGTGGTTCGCGGCTAATCCGCAAGCTCGGCAAAATGACCAGGACGTTATCGACCGGAAAGGTTGGTCGCGAACACCGCGTCGCGCTGCCGCTTCAGCGTTTGCGTGCCATCGGAGTTGGACACCTGGATATGGCCGATGGGCAATGCGCACTCCGCCAGAAAAGACTGAAGCTCCCGGGCATGTCAGCTTATCGTGCGGACGCGAAGCTGACATGCTGAAGGTCCGAAACGAGTCGAGGCTGTGTGAAAACGCCTCCAGCTCGAGCGAATTAGAGTAGTCTCCTGAGGTCTTTAGGAGGTGGGTATGAGCCGCTTCATTCAGGGTGCAGACCGCCGGCAGCAGACGCTGCTTCCCGAGTGTCTCGACGACTATGTGGCCGAGGACAATCCGGTCCGGGTGGTCGATGTCTTCGTCGACGAGCTGGATCTGAAGGGCCTGGGCTTCGAGGGCATGACGCCTGCGGCGACGGGCCGTCCGGCCTATCACCCGGCAATGCTGCTGAAGCTCTATGTCTACGGCTACCTGAACAAGGTGCAGTCCAGCCGGCGGCTGGAGCGTGAGGCGCAGCGCAACGTCGAGCTGATGTGGCTGACGGGGCGGCTGGCGCCGGATCACAAGACCATCGCCGACTTCCGCCGCGAGAATGGCCCTGCGATCCAGGCGGCGTGCGCGCAGTTCGTGGTTCTGTGCCGCCAGCTTGGCCTGTTCGGCGCGGCCCTAGTCGCCATCGACGGCTCCAAGTTCAAGGCGGTGAACACGCGCGACAAGAACTTCACCGTCTACAAGGTGAAGCGGCGGATCGAACAGGTCGCCGAGCACATCGCCAGCTATCTGCAGGACCTCGATACGGCCGATCGGCACGAGGGAGATGGCGTGGAGGCACGGTCAGTGAGGCTGGTCGAGAAGGTCGAGCGGCTACGCGCCCAGATGGTAATGTTGAAGGTCATGGAGGCAGAGGTCGAAGCGTCACCCGACGGCCAGGTGTCCCTGACCGATCCCGACGCCCGCGCCATGGCGACGTCAGGCCGGGGGAGCGGCATCGTCGGCTACAACGTCCAGTCCGCCGTCGAGGGCGAGCATCACCTGATCGTCGCCCATGAGGTGGTGATGACCGGCTCGGACAAGCAACAGCTGGCGAACATGGCGGGTCAGGCCAAGGAGGCCATGGGCGTGGAGAGGCTCGATGTGCTGGCGGACCGGGGCTACTTCTCCGGCGAGGAAATCCTGGCCTGTGAGGCTCTGGGCGCGACGCCCTTCGTGCCAAAGACGCTGACGTCAGGCGCAAAGGCGAATGGGCGCTTCGGCAAGCAGGACTTCGTCTATCTGCCCGACCAGGACGTCTACCGTTGCCCATCCGGGGCGCTGCTGCCGCATCACATGACGACCGTTGAGAAGGGTATGACGCTGCATCGGTACTGGGATCGCGCCAGTTGCACCGGCTGCTCCCTGAAGGCCCAGTGCACGCCGAGCATCGAGCGGCGCGTCACCCGCTGGGAGCATGAAGCGGTGATCGATGCCCTCCAGACCCGAATGGACTTGAGGCCCCGCGCCATGCGTGAACGGCGAAGCCTGGTCGAACACCCGTTCGGCACCATCAAGGCCTGGATGGGCCACACCCACTTCCTGATGAAGCGCCTGCCTAACGTGAAGACCGAGATCAGCCTCCACATCCTGGCCTACAACATGAAGCGGGTGATGGCGGTGCTCGGAACGAGGCCGTTGATGGAAGCGATCAGGGCCTGAGACGATGGCGCTCTGCGCCTCGTCGCCACACCCGCCCCGCCGTAGCTCAGCGTTTTTACACGGCCTCAGTCACTAGCGGAACTTGGGTTCAGTGCCGGAAGCGGACACTCCACGCGAGTCGGTCACAAGTAGGCTCGCGGCTCCCGCTCCCGAAAGGTCATCTTTGGAACAGCTCCGAAAGTGAGCTAGCCATCCTGCAAATACTTCGCCCAATTCAGCCGCACATAGTCCGCCATGCCCTGAGCAGGTGCGTACGGCGGGTAGAGCCTCCGAAACGCCAACAGTGCGGCAGCGGGATCTTGCGACCCCAGCGCGTCCGTGTGTTTCAGTAGATAAAGCAACGCAATCGAGGGCGACCGCGAGAGGCCCTGGTTGCAGTGAACCAGCACTTTGAACTCGCCGATGTGACGGTCGATCGCGCCGAGCGCCGTATCCACGATGATAGGCGCGATGAAGCTCACCTGCGCGACATCGACGGCGTGCCCATGAACGATCCTGGCTCTGGCTCCGTTTCTTTCGTAGGCTTCGTCGGGATCAAAGGCCGATGAGGTCAGGAGGATCATCTATGCAAGCAGGAACCATAGCTGACACCGCCGTCTTGGCTGAGGCCTTCACCCGCGGTTCGGCTATGAAGCGCGGCATGCTCGTCATGGAAGGCGGGGTTCTGTCCCGCGATGAGTTCGCAGGTCGGATCGGCCTGACGCCCGAGGAACTTGAGGCCCAGCCCCTCCTTTGGCTCGATGTCGATGGCGAGCGCGCCTATCCCGCCTTCCAGATCACCGGCACCGGACTGCTTCCCGGTATGAGCGCCGTGGTCGAGGCGTTCACGATCGAGGAGCCCTGGATGCGGGTCAACTTCATGCTGACCGACGACGCCCGCCTCGGCGGCCAGCGCCCGATCGATGCGTTGCGCGAAGGCCGGATTGTCGATGTCGTCAAAGCCGCTCGGGCCTACGGCGAACACGGCGCGGCCTGACATTTCCGCGGACGAAGCTTCCATCAGGCAGCTTCTCGCTCGGCTGCGCGATAGAGGCCGTAGCCTTCCCTCACCAGCCAGCCCTCCTCGCACATCCAGGCGAGATAGTGCCGCGGGATACCGATGGCGGTAAAATCGCATGTCCTCACGATCGTACGCTGGCGGGCGAATGCGTAGGCTTTCTCCCGCAGCGACGGCATCGGACCGCCCGCCAGACGCATGCGCTCAGCACGGTCACGATCGCGCTTCCTCTGCTGGGGCGGGTTTTTCGGGGTCGCGGCGGGAATCTGAAAGAGATAGTTCGCATCTTCGTCGACCCCGGCGAGGCGGGTGAGATTCGAACTTTTTGGCCGTCGGTTTACCTTGAGATTAAAGGTGGTGCGGGTGGTCGGAATCGAACCGACACTCCTCTCGGAACCGGATTTTGAATCCGGCGCGTCTACCAGTTCCACCACACCCGCACGGTGCTGATCCCCTGCGTGCAGTGCGCCTGAGGGTAGCCGAGCGCTCCTATACAGCACCTGCCAAAGAATTTCCATATGGAAGCTGCACCTTTTACAAAGAATGCAATTTCAGCCCTGTAGCGGGCATCCTCGCTCGCATAACCACCGTCTTGCGCATGTCGCGGCGCACCTATGCTGCACCGGAGCGGAAATCCCATCAAGCGACCCCTAGCGACAAATACGCCGCTGGCTCACCGCGTGGACCGCCGGCAACCGTTCGGGAGTTGCCGTTCCCGAAAGCTGTTCTGCGCGAGGCACGAGACCAGAGCGAATCGGAGCGCCTCGATGACGGCGATAAGCGGCGAAGCGGGCGCCGGGCGGCATTGGAGCTCTCAGTACCTTGTTGCGGCAAGAGCTCGACGTTTATGGAAGAACACAGAAAGCTCTCTTTTCTGGTGAGTCAAAGTGATGCACTCTGTTGCAATTCGACTCACAATCCGCTAGGGTGAACAATAAGGGAACATTAGCAGGTCTGCCATGAGTGATCGATCAAAAAAGCTCGGCCCCCGCGTCACCGTCAGCGTCACGCCCGGAGACTACGACACGCTTAACACGCTCGCGAACAAGGATGATGTGTCCGTTTCGTGGGTCATACGGCGCGCAATCCACGAATATCTGCAGCGGCACCATCAGCCGGCGCGGGCGCTGCGGCGGCCGGCCTCCGAAAGGCGACCGGCGGCACCGGAGCGCGCATGACACAAATGAAAATGCCGGGGGAGTCCGATCGCATGACATTCATTCAGCCCAGGCCACGCAGATCCGTGCCGTCGATGCCGGAAAAGTCCCTGGACGCGCTGTATCGGCGACCGCTGGCCGCAAAGCGCACCGGGGCCCTTTATGGGGCCTTTCCGTACCCGACAAAAATCTCGCCGGAAGCCATTGCCCTCTATATCGCCGCCCACACAAAACCCGGCGACACCGTGTTCGACGGATTTGGGGGTAGCGGGACCACCGGCCTCGCCGCATTGCTTTGCGAGAGGCCGACAGACGAACTGCGCGCCGAAGCGGTCCGGTTGGGCTTGAATGTACAGTGGGGTGCCCGCAATGCCGTATTGTACGAACTGGGCGCGCTCGGCGCGTTTGTGGGGCGGACGTTGACCAATCCGCCGAATCCCGTTGCCTTCAGGAAGGCCGCCGAAGATGTGTTGGCCGCCGCTGAGAGCGAAGACGGCTGGATGTACGAGGCGCGCGACCCGTCTGGTGCGAAGGGCTCTATCCGGCATCTGATCTGGAGCGACGATCTGCGCTGCCCCGGCTGCAACAGCGTCGTCGCGTTGTGGGACGCATGCGTTTCACTCGACCCGGCGGAAATTTCTTCGACCTTCTCTTGTCCGAAATGCCGCCATGAGAGTCCGATGGATCAGGTGCAGCGGGTCACTGTTCAGGAGCGCGACGACGTTCTGGGCGAGAAGCGTGCGTTGCGCGGACGAACGATGGCCCGTGTGTATGGTGCAACCGGGAAAAAGCGCTGGTCTCGTCCGGCCACAGCAGCTGACCTGGCCCTTCTGAAAAGGATAGATGCCGAACCGATCCCGTCTTCCGTGCCGCAGGCGCTCATTCCGTGGGGCGACCTCTATCGGAAGGGTTACCATCAGGGGATTACGCACGTTCATCATTTCTACACGCGGCGCAATCTCATCGTTTTCGCCCGCATGTGGGACCGCGTGGAATCCTATCGCGGGGCACTCCGTGAAGGGTTGCGGTTCTGGCTGCTGAGCTACAACGCGGCACATGGCACGATCATGACGCGCGTCGTGGCAAAATCCGATCAGAAAGACTTGGTCGTCACCAGCGCGCAGCCCGGCGTTCTCTATGTTAGCGGCCTGCCGGTTGAGAAGAATTTCTTTGCCGGATTGCGGCGTAAGCTGACAACGATTTCGCAGGCGTTTGAGATCATTCACGGCAGCAGCGGAAAAGTCGAAGTCGTTCAGGGCTCAAGCTGCAAAGTCGGACTGCCTTCCGGAAGCATCGACTATGTGTTCACTGACCCGCCCTTTGGAGCCAACATACCGTACGCGGAACTCAGCTTCATAAACGAAGCGTGGCTAAAGAGATTCACTGACCGGACGGACGAGGCCATTGTCAGTCCCGATCAGGACAAATCTATCACCGAATACCAGGAGTTGCTTGCCCGGTCATTCAGCGAGGCACGCCGGATATTAAAGCCATCCGGCAAGGCCACAATGGTATTCCATTCTGCTTCCGCCGACGTGTGGAATGCGTTGCAACGCGCTTATCAGGATGCCGGGTTTGATGTCGAATATGCGGGGGTTCTCGACAAGAAGCAGGGCAGCTTCAAGCAAGTCACGACGCAGGGGGCCGTGCGTGGTGATCCCGTGCTTCTGCTGGGACCGCGCCGCAAGGCCGTCAAGAAAGCCGAAGGGGACGATTGTGTCTGGACGGTTGCCACAGCCCTGCATCGGGCCGCTTCCGCCGCGCATGACGCGGACGAAGTCACCGCACAGAGGCTTTACTCGCGGCTCGTGACGCACTTCCTCAGCCGTCACAAGCAAGTGCCGCTTGACGCTGATGTCTTCTACCGCTGGTACGCGGAACAATCGATGCCGGGAGTTTTATGTAGTGCCGGCGACTGACGCTGTCGGCGCGATCAGGGCCTCAGCCCGGTCCTTTGAGGAAAGCCTGCCTCCGGCCCAGCGGAAACGTCTGGGGCAGTTTTTCACCGGCCTGCCGCTGGGGACGCTTCTGGCGCATCTTGCGCTCGATCAGGATTGCCGCGCCGTGATCGACCCGATGGCCGGTCACGGCGACTTGCTCGACGCTGCCGCGATGACGGCGCGGACGCGGGGATTTCAGATCGACCGGTTGGACGGCATAGAGCTCGATCCGAATACGGCCACCTTCTGCGGCCGTAGAACGACGACATTGGAGGAAGATGGCGCTGTCACCGGCTCCCGCATCGTCACCGGCAGTGCTTTCAATCCTTCAAATGTCGCCGCGTTGAATACTCCCGGCTACGATCTCGTCATCACCAATCCTCCCTACGTGCGCTATCAGTCGCAAAACGGCGATGGCGCGGGCGTTGATGACGTGCGCCGGGGCCTTTCCGCTGTCGTGGACGCGTGCGTATCAGGCGACGAGCGGGCGCTCTGGCAGACGCTCGTTGAAGGGTATTCCGGCCTTGCCGATCTCTCGGTGCCGTCCTGGCTCCTGTCCGCCCTGCTGACGCGGCCGGGGGGCCGCCTGGCATTGGTCGTTCCCGCCACATGGCGTTCGCGAGACTACGCCGATGTCGTGCGCTACCTGCTGCTGCGCCTCTTTCGCCTTGAGTTCATCGTCGCCGATACGCAGCCCGGCTGGTTTTCCGATGCGCTGGTACGCACGCACCTTGTAGTCGCGCGGCGGCTGCCGTGGGATGAAGCGGCAGCGCCGCTGGCTGGCCGCACATCATGGCTATCCGCCTGCTGGCTGCAAGTTGCACCGGAGGCGGCCAACGGGGCGTCTCTTGTCGGCGGCGCTTTTCCCGGACCGGAACCAGAGCGGCACTTCGCAGACTGGGCGATCGCGATGACCCGACAGGTGCAGGGCGTAGAGAGCCGTCCGTTTGCGCTGCAAGAGGAATGGCGCACATTGGAACAGCGGCTGGCGCGCAAGGGCTGGTTTCAAAAAGCAGAGGACCGGCGCGACACGCTGCCGCTTTTTTCATCTGGCGCTGCGAGACCGGCGGCAGTGCCGGAAGGGTTACGGGACATGCTGCCCACCGGCGCTGCCCCGGCACATCTCCAGACGCTCGAACAGGCAGGTATCCGTGTCAGTCAAGGGCTGCGCACAGGATGCAACCGATTTTTCTATGTGACGCTTGCCAGCGACGATGATGGCAAGACCGTTGCCGTTGAAGCATCGGACAGCTTCCAGGATGTGCGGTTTCAGGTTCCTGCGGAAGCGTTACGGCCCGTTCTCCATCGGCAAGCCGATATGCCCGCCTTTATGCGCGGTCACTTGCCTCCGACCCGTGCGCTTGATCTGTCGCAGTGGGTTCTGCCGGAAGACCAGGCCGCGGTGACGCGTGCGGCAGAGACATACCGCAAGCGTGGTAAATCCGCTCCCCGTGTCATGCCCGCCGAATTGGCGGCATTCGTCACGCGGGCAGCCCGCCTTGCACCGGACCCGAAAGAACCCGCGCGTTTCATCCCCGATCTATCCGCCGTTCGCACCAATATCCGTCAGCCAGCCAACGGACGCGATATCCCCCGTTTCTGGTACATGCTGCCGGCTTTCACCCCCCGCCATCTGCCCGCGATCTTTACGCCGCGGATCAATCACGGGACGCCGGTGGTCGCGCTCAATACGCAGCCGCCGATCTTGATTGACGCCAATTTCTCGACGATGTGGCCGGAGCAGAAGCGGTGGACGCGTCACGCGCTCTACGCCTTGTTCAACAGCAGCTGGTGCCGCGCGGCCATGGAATCAGCCGGAACGCCGCTTGGCGGCGGCGCGCTCAAACTGGAAGCGACGCACATCCGTCAGGTCCCGGTTCCGGTATTGTCTGACAGCGACTGCCAGACGCTTGACGCGCTCGGGCAGCAGTTGGCGGCATCCGCGCCGTCAGCCCAGCACCAGATCGACATGTTCATGCTGGGCGCGGTGCTGCCCCGCCTCAATGAAAAAGACCTGAAAACGGCGGCGCAGCATATCGAAACCCGCCTCCAGGCCGTGTGTGCTGCCCGTCAAAGGATCGCTTCATGACCGCTGATATAGCCCGCATAAGTGAAACCATCGGACGTTGCCGCATGCTGCGCGACGCGGGTCATGTCGAGGCGGTGCTGCGCGCGGAATTCCAGGGCCGGCTGCGGCTGATGTTTCCAGACACCGCTCATGAAAACTGGATCAACAATTATACAGAAGGCGCGGAAGCGCACACCAAGGTCGGCATGGCCTCCGGCAAGGCGGCCTCCCGATTCATCGATAACCTCGTGGGTTCAACCACGATCGAATATGAATCCGACCTGCGCAACAACGTGAAACGCGATACCGGATACGCGCAGGTGCAGGAGCAGGCCGCAGGACTCGTACGCGCCGGTATGCCGGTCTCGACGGTGCGGGGCGTGCTGTCCGATACAGTCGAATGGTACGCCTATGATGCCGTGCTGACGCCCGGCGTCGATCCGTCTGCCTGCACGGCTGCCGATATTTCGCTGGTCGTTATTGATGAGCTGAAGCTGGCCGACGACGGCGCGGTCTCCGCCGAACGGCTCAGCGCATTCATCCGAAAACATCTGGCGCGCGAACAGTCTCGGCCTTTGCGCGCTGAATTCCTCGCTTCCGATCTAGGCATGGACTCGGTCGCGTACAAAAGCAGTGCCGCGCCTTTGTCGGCGCTGGTGGACGAGGGGAGGAAGGCCGAGCCCTCAGCCAGCTTGGCAACCGAACTCTGGTCCCGGTTTGTCGATCATCTTGAAAGGCCGACAAGCGCCTTCCGCACGACCGCGTATGTTGATGAAGCCTACATGACCATTCTGGCGCGGCTTCTGAGCGCCAACGTCTTGACAGGAAAAGCACTGCTGAGCACGGACGACGAGCTGCGCGCGATTCTCAACGGCGACTTCTTCCGTCACAATTTCCAGCTCGAGAATGTCGTCGAGCAAGATTATTTCGGCTGGCTTTTGGGGCCTGCCTACATGGACCGGCTTGTGACTGTGGCCCGCGATCTCCAGCGTGACCTCTACGCCTATGATTTCAGCTGGTATCCCGAAGAAGATTTGTTTGGCCGCCTTATGGCGCAACTCGCGCGCCGCAGCCAACGCAAGCTGCTAGGTCAGGAATGGACGCCGCATTGGCTCGCCCGGCTGCTTGCCGATCGCTGCCTCGATGGCCTTCCTGAGGGCGAGAGCCCGCGCATCGTCGATATGTGCTGCGGGTCCGGCACGATGCTCGCCGAAATCATCAAGGCCACAAAGGCGCGTTTCGGCTTTTCCACCATCGACAAGCTGGAAGATGTCGCGACCGGCTTTGACATTGACCCGCTGGCCGTCAGCCTGGCCAAGACCACATGGGTTGTCAGCCTGTCGGTCGAGATCAAGGCGGCGACGAAACCGATTGTGATCCCCGTCTATCATGCGGATTCGCTGTTCGCCGTCACGCCGGTTTCAGCCTCAGTGCCGCTGGTTGGCGAGAGCGATACGATTCCCGTATCGCTTGACGGTACGACGATTCTGCTGCCGACGGCGCTGGTACAGCCGGCATATCGCGACTTTTTCGACCGTATCGTTGACTGGGCCTATGACGAAGCGCGCGAAGCGCAGCGGCGCGGCACGGTTGCGGGTTTCAGCAAGGCGGACGCGGACGGCTTTCTCGACGGCGCCATCGCGGCGTTCAGCGTCAGCCTGTCGCCGGAGCTCCACAAACAGCTCTCTGCCGCGCTTTACCCGCTGGCGCATCGCATGGCCGAACTGGCCGTGGCGGGACGCAACGGCATTTGGGCCTTCATCCTGCGGAACACATACAGGCCGGGGCTTTTGACTGGCCACTTTAACGGGCTTGTTTCCAATCCGCCGTGGCTGGCGATGAGCGGGCTGGCCGATAATCCATACAGGGACCTGCTCAAAGGCAGAGCAAAGCTCTACGGCATCCAGCCAGCGGGGCAGTCATTTCTCCATCTTGAGCTGGGAACGATGCACCTGCTTCATGCCATCGACCGTTATCTCGCGCCGGATGCCTCCGTCGCCTGCCTTGTGCCGGGTACGGTGCTGAACGGGAACCATCACGAGAGGCTGCGGCAGCATGAATTCCTGAACAGCGAACGTCCCGTGCCGTTCGACATTGCCGAGGTGTGGCAGGTCGCACCCGGAACCTTTAAATATCCCGGCGCGGCGCTGATCGGCCATAAGAGGACGGACAGGACCGGGCTTCCACGATCTGCCTTTGCCGGTCTCGTCGCGACAGACGCGGGACTGGATACCGCCGATTTTTCTATCCGCAATATCGGCACGGCGCGGAGCGCATGGGTGCTCGAAAAGGGCGGCAGTCCGGCGGCGACCGGTGGCGGAGGACGGCTGCCGCAGCAAGGGGCCGATCTCATGCCGCGCACAGCCGTGTGCGTCAACATCATCCAAGATTCAGGTGCGGAATACCGCGTCGATACGCCGACGCGTACGTCCCCCTGGGGCTTTACGATCAAGTCGGCCAAGGAAATGGCCACCGAACGCTTTCCCGGCCATGTCGCGCCCCGCTTCATCTTCCGTATGGCGCAGTCGGAAAACTTGCTTCCGTTTGTTCTCGGCGTCCATCGTGCGCCCCTGGCCCTGCCGGCGCTGCGCGCACCAGATGGTACGTGGAGCATTCTCGACGAGTCTGAAATCCGTCGTCAGGGATTTACCCAGACGGCGCGGCGCTTCGCGGCGATAAACCAGAAACTCAAGGGGGTCGGAAAAGGGAAATCACTGCAAGAGCGCGTCGATGAGAGGGGCAAGCTGTCGAAGCAGGTCTTCGGTGCCGATGGCTATCTCATACTGGCCGGTGCCGGCGGCAAGATCATATGCGCTGCGTGCGTTCCGCTCGCGCAGGCGCAGGATGTTGTCGTTGACCAGACCCTCTACTGGAAGGTTGTCGCGGATGAGCGGGAAGCGTGGTTCCAGGTGGGCATGCTCAACAGCGTGGCCTTGACCAACGCCACCCTCGCGTTCAACCCGAAAGGCGATTTCGGCGAACGGCATCTCCATACACTGCCATACCGAATGATGCCCGCTTACGACCCCGGCAATGACGATCATAAGAAGATCGCCGGTCTGGCAAAGGATCTTGCTGCCCTTGCCGCCGGTCATTGCACGACAGACGCTTATTTGGGCGACCCCGCAAAGGCTTTGCCGGCACGCCGGCGGAAATTGCGCGCGCTGCTCGAAGCATCGCCGCTGTTGCCGCAGCTTGAGACCCTTGCTGCGCTTGTATTGGACGCGACACCGGTGGCAACGCTCGATTCCGATGTGATCGAGGAAGGGTGACGCGTGCTAATCGTACAGAATGCCGCAACGCCTGCGAATATTCGCAACGCCGTTGTCGATATGATCGCGGGGGGCGCGACCGACGTGCGCGTAGCATCCGCCTATGTCACGCGCGGCGGCGCCAGCATCCTGCTCAACGCACTCGCCGATTCTGTCACCCCTGCGGCGTTTGCCGCCATGCCGAAGACGCTAGTAACATCATTCGACTTCGGCCTCACGGAGCCGCAAGCCTTGCGGCATTGGCAAGAATCGGGAAATGCGACAGTGCATGTCTCGGGGGCACAAAGGCTTGCCCAGGGCTCACTGATGCCGCTGCGGGCATTTCACCCCAAACTCTACACGTTCGGCAGGAACGCGCAGAGCTGTAGCGCGCTGATCGGTTCCGCCAACCTCACCAGTCGCGGGTTCAGCGTGAACACGGAGGCCGCGTGGCTTCAGCAGGACGTTCCGCGCGCGTCAATCGATGCCGCTCTGGCGAGCGCGTGTTTTGATACAACGCCTCTTACCGAGGAATTGCTACAGGCGTATGCGGCGCTGCGGCAGGCGCAACCGCCGCCAGCAGAAATAGAACAGGAAGCGCAGCCCGTAGCGCAGCCAGCACCGATTAATGTTGGTGCGCTGCCCTTGTTCAGGGTCGCCATCGACACGGGCGCTGTTAATCCCGCGAACTACAGCGCCATGTGGATCCACGGCGAAGCCCTGCAAGGCGGGTCACGCAACCAGCTTGAACTTCCTCGCGGCGGTCACAGGTTTTTTGGTTTCGTGTTCACGCAATACGACTATCCCCACAATTTGACGATCGGGGAGCCGGTTCTTCGCAGCGGTGCGCGCGCATGGAACGACCGCCGTCTGACATGGCACGGCAATAACCGTATGGAACGAATGAATTTGCCGACCGCTACACAGGGCGGATTCGAATATGCCGACACGGCTGTCATGTTTCGCCGTCTGGCGGACGGCTCATTCGAGTTGATTGTCACGCCGTGGGATTCAGACCTGGCACGTTCGTGGCGGCAGGCTTCGGCACAGCGGCAAGCCCTATTTCGCCTCGGCACAGTCGCGACGAGCCGGGTTGTAGGACTGTTGTAGGAATAGGGGGAGCGCCGGGCGTGTCTCCGTATTCGTCGAAGATGCCCGGTCCCTCTTTCTGTTCGCCTCCGCCCTAACGGCGAACGCCTGTTTTTCGCACGCTATCATGTCAGAGCATTCTGCCTTGCCCTGATCGATTCCGCCCAGTCGGCGAGGATTTTGATGTCGGCGAGGATATCGTCCGGGGGAGGAACGGCACCGTCTCGCGCGCGCGACGGGTCATGCGCCTCCACTAGGTCGCTGCATTTCTTGAAGTTCTTGCGGAAAGTTTCGACGTCCGCGCCTTCGATGACCGTCACCCTTTTGAGATTCTTGGTGTCGATATAGTCCCGGTGCCGGTGGATGACCCCGGCAAAAGCCACGTCTTCGAGCCCGCGCTCCCATGTTGCCCGAAGCCGGTCATAAATCTTCACTGCGGTGTCGCGATATCCTTCTTCATCGTTCGCATCGTAGAGCTTGCGTGCCTCCCTTGCCGCTTTTTCCAGCTTATCGATCCGGTCGCGGATGCCGGCATGCTGCCAGGGCAGTCCCTCGCTGACCATGCCTGTACCGGCAGGACCGCGCGACAGGCTGACGAGCTTCATAGGAAGGCCCTCGCGGGCACCCTTGTCATGCAAGTCGTTCACAAACACCATATCGTGGGTGAAGACGATGATCTGGCGCGCCCTTGATTCCTCGACCAACCGTTCCGCCACTTTTTCGCGCCAGCGATGATCGAGCGATGTCACCGGGTCATCAAACACGAGCGCGGATTTGTGAGACGCCGTTGCCAGTTCGGTGAGGAACGCAGCCAAGGCCACGCATGTTTGCTCGCCCTCGCTCAGGACCATGTGGACCTTGGCTTTCGGGTTGGCAAAAAGGCGCACCTGATAGTTGGGAGAGCCGTATTGCCCGCCTGACCGCACGATTTCCACGCGCACTTTTTCCGCAGCGAGACGGACAATTTCCGACTGGAACTGATCGCGCATCTTCGGGGTGATGACGTTATCGGCGATGTCATTCCCGAGCTTGGTAATGGCGTTCGTCGCCGTGTCCGCGATGCAGGCGCGGAGTATCCGCAGATCGTCCAGGCGCTTTATTTCCTTCTTTGCGGTTTCGAGCAGGTCAGGAACCGCCCCCCGGTCCTTCAGGGCGTCGCGTTCCAGGATCAGTTTGTTGCGACCTTCTATGTCGGCAGCTTCATCAAGCTCTACAGCATAGGCTTCAAGCGTGCCCGCCAGCGTCTCCAGTTCAGCTTTTGGCGAAGGCGCGAGCGGCGGCAGCACAAGCGCATCAGCAGACGAAAGCGCGCGGAGGCATTTAAGGCGCCGCAAATCCGCACTGGCGACGAAGCGCAGAACGCGGCGGGCGAGGCTGCCATGTTGGAGGGCTATGCGCCGCCGCGCCTGCGCCATTACGCGCACATCCAGTTTGCGCGTCCTGAACGCGGCAAGCGCATCGGTGAATTCCTGCTCGGCGCTTGACGCCTGTGACTCGGCATCGGCTCGGATGAACGCCTCGAAACCTCCCATGCGGCTCTTGGCTTCAGGGCTGAGCGGCTGATGGCAAAGAACGCAGGCTTCGTCGCCCGCAGGCGGGAAGGCTGAACCGGCATATGCCGTTTGTTCAGAGTAGCGGCGCGCCGCCTCCCACAAGGTGCGCCACGTTTCCGCGCCGACGCCGGGAATAGCAAGGCCGTCGAACATATCACGCGCGGCGAGATTGGCCGCTGCCCGCTTACTTCTTGCCGCGTCGGCCAGTGCCTTCAGCCTGACCAGCGGTTCGTCGTTATAGGTGGTGGCGATCCTGTTCAGGGTCGCTATCAGTTGCCGCACGTTTCCGGCAAAGAGCCGCTGTTCGGCGGCGGCGTCCGCGGGGTTCTTCAGAAGGTCCTCATCAAGGCGCGCCAGCCTTGCGCGTTCATCGGCGGTCATCTCGCCGAGCTTCTCGAAGGCCGCCAGGTTGGTGTTATGGCTCAGGGCCGACATGATCGCACCCACCGGCGTGGCGATATTCCATGTCGGCTTTTCAAACACCGGGTCACGGACAGCCTGGAGCTGCGTTTCTTCAGCGCCCAGTTTTTGCTTGAGCGCCTGGCAAACGCCCGCGAGGTCGTCGGGAATGTCCAGCCCGAAGGGCCTGAAAGCTACTTCGTTCTTTTCCTGCACATGCACCGATCCGCAGTCCCGGTCAAAGACGCTGACTGCCGACAGCACCGCGTCCGGCTTGCCGTCATCCGTCCAGCTGACAGGCGGTTCGGCTGTTCCGTCCTTGAGGATTGTGAAGGTGCCTGTTGCCTTGCCCGCCGCCGGCGGGTTGTAGGCGTCGGGCATGATCTCGCCGGCTTTGCGGGCGCGGCAGGCTCGCTTGAGCACGCGCCCATAACCGGATTTGCCGGACCCGTTCGGCCCGTAGACGATAGTGAGCCCGGCCGGTTCAAACGGCAAAGTCTGGCTCGGGGCAAGCTGGTTCACACCGGCAATGTCGCCGACGCTCACGAGAGCTATCGCTTCACCGCCCACGGGGGCTGCCGGCAGATGTGCCGCTTCGAGCATCGCCGCTTCCAACGTGATGCCAGCGGCCCCATGCTCTTTTTTGCACAAGGCCAGTACGTCGGTGACAGCCGCGTCATCGGGAGTCCCACCGATCACGATCCGGCGCAGCGCATCCCTTTGCCAGAGAGGACGTTCACCCGACCAGTCAAGTATGGCTTCAAGCACTGTCTTGTTTGCTTTAGTGTTCACCCTTAGCCCCCAAGATGAATCAACACCCATGCAGTGAAGTTAGCGCATGTAAACCTCAATCTGGCGAACGAAAGTTGTTTTCCCCCTCTGTCAGCTCCACCGGTTGTCATTCGCCAATCCCAGCGATCGGTAGCTCAGACTGCGCCCAAATGGGCCTTCGACGGATGGGAGGACTCGAACGCTTACGGTGAAATGGCTCCCGAGATCGTCTGCAGAGATGGCAAGTTCACGAACCTGCTTTGCCGCTCGCCAAAGACGCGGACACGTACTGAGCACAGATTGAATTTGTCAGACCACCGGACGGCGCCGATTACCGCCGACCTTCCGCTCTCGCTTTGCACCTATTCTGCACCTAGGCATATTTGACACGTGAGAGCCATCTGGCCACGCGGACCATAAGCCGCTGATACTAAATGGGAAACGGTCGGTCTTATTTTTCTGTGGATTGGTAGACAAACCACTTTTTGAGTCGAGCGCGTCTACCAATTCCGCCATAGGGGCCTGCCCTAAATGGACAGAACGGTGGCGGACTATACGGTCAGGCACCCTGCCGTCAACTGCTCCGACGCGTGAATGTGCGACAGATTGTGCGTGCTGTGCCGGTTTCGCATTCGTGAAGGCCTCACGCATTGTGCGCTACAGCAATTCTTCCTAAACAGGCAGCGCGTAATCCAAGGGGGCCAGATGCTTCGCCGACTCTACGACTGGACCTTGTCGCTCGCGGCAAGGAAATCCGCCGAATGGTGGCTGGCCTTCATCGCCTTCGTCGAAAGCTCGGTCTTCCTCGTCCCAGCCGATGTGCTTTACCTGCCGATGGCGCTGTCGCGCCCCGACAAGGCATACCGCTATGCCATTATCGCCACGGTCGCCTCGGTGCTGGGCGGCATTGCCGGCTGGTACATCGGCCACTACGCCTTCGAGGCCGTCGCCAAGCCCGTGCTCGAATTCTACGGCAAGTATGACGAATTCGAAGCGCTCAAGGTGTCATCGGGCGCCGGCATCATCCTGTTGATGCTCGTCACGTCGGGGCTGTCGCATCTGCCGCCGATCAAGGTGGTGACCATTCTCGCCGGCGTCGTCAGCTTCCCGCTCGGCTGGTTCATCGTCTCGGCGATCATTGCCCGCGGCGCCCGCTTCCTGTTCCTCGCCTGGCTGCTCAGGACCTATGGCGAGCCGATCCGCGAGTTCATCGAGAAGCGACTGGGACTGCTGGCCGGCATCGCTGCCGCTGCCCTCATTTTGCTCTATCTTCTCGTCAGATACCTCCACTGAACGGCAATTGCCTGTAACAACAGCTGGGCACCAAAGAATGACCTCCCTCACTTCAACGACCGGCCGCAGCCAGACGCTGACAGCGCTTTTCCTTGCCGTCGCCATGGCAGTCGTCGTCGGCACCGCACTCGGCTTCCAGCACATCGGCGGCTACATGCCCTGCAAGCTGTGCCTCGAGCAGCGCACGCCCTACTATGTCGGCGTGCCGCTGATGGCGCTGGCGGCCCTGTCCTCGGCGATGCACTGGCCGTCATGGCTGACCCGCGCGCTGCTGGCGCTGGGCGGCTTGCTGATGCTCTATGGCCTCTATCTTGGCGGCTACCACGCCGGTGTCGAATGGCGCTGGTGGGCCGGCCCGACCGACTGCCAGGCCGTTTCGGGCACCGTCGACACCGGCGGCAAGGGCCTGCTTGACGTGCTCAACACAGTCGTGCCGCCTCGCTGCGAGGACGCCGCCCTGCGCGTGCTCGGCCTGTCCTTCGCCGGCTGGAACGTGCTCGCCAGCGCGTTTCTGGCGGTGGTGGCCCTACGTGCGGCTTTCAAGAAGGCTTGATCAAGACAAACCTGACGCAGCGTTCGCCAGGAATTCGACAGGGTGAGTCGAATGGCATGGTTTTCGAGAACCGAAGCACAGCGGACATAAAGTCCTTGAGCACCGGAAGCGCAGAAAACCGCGTCAGTCGGCCAATCCGGCGAATAGTCGGTGAACTCTACGGCTCCAGCTCGACATCCCAGTAGAGATAATCCATCCAGCTTTCGTGCAGATGGTTGGGCGGGAACAGCCGGCCGTTGTTGTGCAGGTCGTGCACCGTCGGCTGGAACGGCTTCTGCAGCGGCCACATCTTGGCCTGCGCCGGCATCATACCGCCCTTCCTGAGATTGCAGGGAGAGCAGGCGGCGACGACATTTTCCCACGTCGTAGCGCCGCCGCTGTGGCGCGGGATGACGTGGTCGAAAGTCAGGTCTTCTGGCGTGCCGCAATATTGGCATTGAAAGCGGTCGCGCAGGAAAACGTTGAAGCGGGTGAAGGCCGGATAACGCGACGGCTTCACATAGGTCTTGAGGCTGACCACGCTGGGCAGCTTCATCGAGAAGGTCGGCGAGGAAACGGCGTGCTCGTATTCGGCAACGATATTGACCCGATCGAGGAACACCGCCTTGATCGCATCCTGCCAGGACCACAGCGACAAGGGATAGTAGCTGAGCGGGCGATAATCCGCGTTCAGCACCAGCGCTGGAAGCCCATCCGGAGACACGGCAACCGTCACTTCGTTTACCTCCTTGGTCCTCGAACCTAACGGTACGAATACTGTAAGCCCGAGGTGACAGGAATGTGAAGCGGCTTGTCGGTCACAAAGCCCGTCAAAAATGCGCGATTTCGCGCAATCAGGCGGGATTTCCGGCCGGCGGCGCGGCATCCCGGCCCCGGGTTTCCCGATAATACGCCCAGAACAGCCTCGAAGCGACCCCCCGCCATGGCGCCCATGATTCGGCAAGCCGAATCAGTGCCTTCTCGCCGGGGCGCGGATCGATGCCCAGCGCATGACCGACGGCGCTTTGCAGCGCCACGTCGCGAGCCGGGAAAATGTCGGGGTGGCCGGCGGCGAACAGCAGATAGACCTCGGCCGTCCATGGCCCGATACCTGATATGGCGACCATGGTTGCCATAGCCTCCCGTGCGTCGAGCCGGCAAAGGTCGTCGAGGTCGAGCCCGTCGGCGGCGGCCCTGGCGACGGCAAGCAGGGTCTTCTGCTTGGGGCGCGACAGGCCGGCCTCGCGGAATACACCCTCGCCTGCGGCAAGCAGGCCTTGCGGCGTCAGCGGATCGACCAGGGTCGAGAACCGGCCGAAGATCGCCTTTGCACTCGCCGTCGACACCTGCTGCGAAACGATGATCGAGGCGAGGCTGGCGAAGCCTGGTTCGGTCAGCCGGAGCGGCACCTCGCCGGCGATGGCCCGCACCGCCTCGAGCCGGGGATCGAGGGCGACAAGTGCGTCGAGACCGCTGTTGATGTCGTCGATGTTGGAGATGCGGAGCATGGCATGTCTTGTGAGCTTCGGGCAGGCAACGTAGCAATCGGAAAAGCAAACGTTCAATCCGAAACCGCAACGCTCATGACGGCTCCTGTCTTTCGTTTCGCGCCCAGCCCCAATGGCGAGCTGCATCTCGGCCACGCGCTTTCCGCGCTGACCAATCAGTCTATGGCGGCAAGCAGCGGGGGTCTGTTGCTGCTGCGCATCGAGGACATCGACGTCACCCGCTGCTCGCCCGAATACGAAACCGGCATTTTCCGCGACCTGGCCTGGCTGGGGTTTGGCTGGGAAGAGCCGGTGCGCCGGCAGTCGGAGCATTTCGGCGACTATGAAGCAGCGCTCGAGCGCCTCAAAAAGGATGAACTCGTCTATCCCGCCTTCATGAGCCGCGGCGATATCCGGGCAGTGATCGTCGAGCATGAGGCAAAGGGAAAAAGCTGGCCGCGCGACCCTGACGGCGCGCCGCTCTACCCCGGAACGGACAAGACGCTGTCGCAGCGCGAGCGCCAGCGACGCATCGATGCCGACGTGCCCTTCGCCTGGCGGCTCGACACGACGGCTGCAGTCGAGCGACTGGGACATCAGCTGGCATGGCGCGAATGGTCGAGCGAGGCGATGACCGCAGCGGCGGACATTGCGGCCGAGCCCGCGCAATGGGGCGACGTGATCATTGCCCGCAAGGAGATCCCCACCAGCTATCACCTGTCGGTGGTGGTCGACGACGCGCTGCAGGGCATCAGCCACGTCGTGCGTGGCAAGGATCTCTATTTCGCCACCTCGGTACAGCGTCTCCTGCAGGAGGCGCTGGGACTGCCCGCGCCGAGCTATTTCCACCACAGGCTGGTGCCCGGGCCGGATGGCCGCAAGCTGTCCAAAAGCCAACGCGACACCGGTCTTGCAGCGCTGCGGGACGCCGGGGAGACGCCCGAAACGATAAGGGCGATGCTGGGGCTTTAGTTCGGGATGATCTCGTCCTGATGCACCAGTATGGAGCCGACACGGGTTTCGCCGAGGTTGTCATCCTTGACCTCGTGAGCGAACAAAGCGAGCGGAGAGTGTCGAGGATCCATGCCGTTACCGGCGAAGTAGTCGGGACGGAACATGGTCTAGCCTGATCCAGTTGGTCGTGCCGCTGGCGGGCGGTCGGTCAAGCGCCCTTCGACAAGCTCCGGATGAGGACCGTTCATGCTGCCGGCGTTGCGTCGGGATGTTAGACGGCGCAACGACAACGGCGACAATCATCCTGAGCCTGCTCCCCACCCGGGGGCCGTCCCCAACCGCGTGATCAAAAACGCGCGGCAGCGGCCTTGAGCAGGGCAAGCAGGCTGATGAAGACGAAGGCGCCGCCCAGCCCCCAGGCGACCGCGAGCTTGAGGTCGCGCAGCGAGATGCCATAGCTGTTGGCGACGATCACGGCGCCGAAGAAGCCCGCGGTGAACAGGAGCATGTTGCCGGTGGGGCCGAAGCCGTCTTCCTTCATGATGGCGTCGAGGGCTGCGCCAAAGAAGAACGCCATGACGGCAACGAAGGCGACGGCCATCATCAACCAGCCCGGGTCGAGATTCCACAACATCCGCGGTCCTTTCAAAGGCCGACAGTGGGGTTTCTACCGGGCCGCATCCCGGGCATGCGTCTCCCGGATCGGATGGTCGGATCAGGTCCGGTGAATCTATGGATCAATCGTTTCGTTTTGCTTGCCCGAATATTCGGCATTAGAGCGATCTGATGAACTCCCTGCCAGGGCGCCTCGCCCGGCCAGCCCAGCGGTACCGATGACATCCTCTCCCAAACGTCTGATACCGGCCACCTTCGTGCTGCTCTGGGCGACCGGCTTCATCGGCGCGCGCTACGCCATGCCATGGGCGGAGCCATTCACCTTCCTGGCGGTCCGCTTCGTGATTGCGGCCGTCATCCTCGGCGGCATCATGCTCGCCATCGGCTCCAAGCGCCTGACAAACCGAGCCGCGCTGCATGCGGTGGCCATCGGCATGCTGCTGCACGGCGTCTATCTCGGCGGCGTGTTCTGGGCGATCCACCAGGGCCTGCCGGCTGGCCTCTCGGCGCTGATTGCCGGCCTGCAGCCTCTGGTGACGGCGGTACTCGCGGGTGCGCTTCTGGGCGAGGAAATCCGCCCGCGTCACTGGTTGGGGCTGGCCGTCGGCTTCGTCGGGGTGGTCATAGTGCTGTCGCCCAAGCTCGGCGCACTCGGCGGCGGCGTGACCTGGCAGACGCTGACGGCATCGGTGATCGCCATGGGCGGCATCAGCGCCGGCACCATCTGGCAGAAGCGCGTGGGCAGCGCCAGCGACCTCGTGACCGGCACCTTCTGGCAATATGTCGGCGCCGGCATATTGATGACGGTCGCCTCCTTCGCCTTCGAGCACCAGCAGGTGACCGTCAATGGTGAACTGGTCTTCGCCATGGCCTGGCTGGTCTTCGTGCTCTCCATCGGCGCGATCTTCCTGTTGATGGTGATGATCCGCGACGGGGCCATGTCGAAGGTCGCCTCGCTGTTCTACCTCGTGCCGTCGGTGACGGCGGTCATTGCATGGCTGCTGTTCGACGAACAGTTGTCTGCGGTGCAGCTCGTGGGCATGGCGATCGCCACGCTCGGCGTCGGCCTGGCGACGGCTCAGCCCGGCACGCGGGCGCGGGCTTCCAGATAGCGGCTGATGGCGGCGTTGAGTTCGCCGCCGAGGATGAAGATCGCCGAGATGATGTAGAGGAAGACGATGGCGATCATGATCGAGGCAAGACCGGCATAGGTGGTGACGTAGGCCGCAAAGGTGTCGAGATAGGCGGCGAAGATCGTCGAGCCGATGAGCCAAGCGACCAGCGTGAAGATGATGCCCGGGATGACGCTGAGAAAACGCCGGCGCCCGTCCGGCAGCCACAGATGCACGGCAAACAGGCCGAAGACGATGACCGCCGATGCAATCGAGAACCGCCACACGGTGATCGTGCCCATATAGGGTTTGATCCATTCGAACTTGGCCTCGAGGATGCGCGCGATGATCGGCGCAAACACCAGCAGTACCGAAATGGCGACGAAGCTGATCGTGGCGATGAGCACGAAGAAGATGCTCTGGGTGCGTCGAAACCAGATGGTGCGGGTTTCAGTGACGCGGTAGGCGCGGTTGAGCGAGGTGCGCAGCGCCTCGACGCCGTTGGACGCAAAGAAGGCGGCGAGCAGCACGCCATAGGTCAGAAGGTCGGTGCGCTGGACAGTGAGCACGTTGACCACTTCGCGGGCGATCGGCTCGGCGATCTGGTCGGGCCAGGTGTCGAAGACCAGATGCACGGCGGTTTCGGCGAAGGCGTCGGCGCCGAGGAAGCTGGCGAGCGTGGTGGCGAAGATCAGGAACGGAAACAGCGCCATCAGCGCCGAGATGGCGAGATGACTGGCCATCGCCCAGCCGTCATCGTCATAGAAATGGCCGACTGCGTCGAAGAGCACGCGCCGCACGGCGACGATCTTGCGCATCAGCTCCAGTTTTCCGCTCCGTCCTGATAGGCCCTGGCCAACTACCTGGCGGCCGATAGTGACACGGCCAATCATACATTGGCCAATTGTTTCGTGGCGGCGAATATGGGAAGGCTTTGCCCTCATTTACAAGGCCAGGCGAAAACGAAGTGAGCCCGATCAACGAGTTACGCACGATAATCGTGACCGGCGCATCGTCGGGCATCGGCGCCCACTGCGCCCGCGCGCTGAAGGCCGAAGGCTGGCGAGTCTTCGCCACCGCACGCAAACCCGAGGACATCGCAGCGCTTGAGGCCGACGGCATCGAGGCGCTCTATCTCGACTACACCGAATCCACCTCCATCGAGGCGCTGGTGGCGACCGTGCTCGAACGGACCGGGGGACGGCTGGACGCGCTCTTCAACAACGGCGCCCATGCGCAGGCCGGCGCTGTGGAGGACCTGCCGGTGGCCGCGCTGCGCGACCAGTTCGAGGCCAATTTCTTCGGCTGGCACGACCTGACGCGGCGCATCGTGCCCGTCATGCGGGCGCAAGGACGTGGGCGCATCGTCAATTGCTCGTCGATCCTCGGCCTGACGCCGGTGCGCTTCCGTGGCGCCTATGCCGCCTCCAAACATGCGCTGGAAGGCCTGATGCTGTGCATGCGCCAGGAACTCGACGGTTCGGGCGTGCATGTGTCGATGATCGAGCCCGGCCCGGTGAAATCGAAGATCGCCACCAACGGCCTGCCTTGGTTCAAGCGTTACATTGATGCCGAGCATTCGGTGCATCACGAAGCCTATCGCACCCAGCTCGAAAGGCTGTCGAGCGGCGGCTCCAAGTCGCGGCTGAAGGAAGGCCCCGAGGCGGTGCATGCGGTATTGCGACACGCCCTGCTGTCGCCGCGCCCGCGTCCACATTATGCTGTGACGATCCCGGCGAGAATCGGTGTCGTGCTCAAGCGGCTCCTGCCTGCCTCGCTGCTCTACAGAATACTGGCGCGACAGGCCTGAGCCGACCGGCGCCAAACACAGGAAACCACCATGGCAACCGCGTTCAACATCCTTGCCGTCGTCTTCATGGTCGCCGTGGTGATCGTGCTCGGCCGTGGGCTGATCAACATGCTGCGCGGCGGCTCGGGCACCACCTCCAACAAGCTGATGCAGGCGCGCGTGCTTTTGCAGGCGATCGCGCTGATCTTCATCGTGCTGACCCTCTATTTCACCCGCCGCTGACGGGGTACGGGCATGGTCAAGCTCAACAAGATCTACACCCGCACCGGCGATGACGGCACGACCGGACTCGGCACCGGCCAGCGCCGCCTGAAATCGGATCTCCGCGTCGAGGCCTACGGCGCGGTCGACGAGGCTAATGCCTGCATCGGCATGGCGCGCGTGCACACCGCCGCCGACCATCCCGAGCTCGACGCCATGCTGGTCCGCATCCAGAACGACATGTTCGACCTCGGCGCCGATCTGTCCACGCCCGACACCGGCAAGGACCTCGGTTACGAGCCGCTGCGCATTGTCGCCAGCCAGACGGCACGGGTCGAAGCCGACATCGACCTGCTCAACGCCAGGCTCGAACCGCTGCGGTCGTTCGTGCTGAATGGCGGCTCGCCGGCAGCGGCAGCTCTGCACCTTGCTCGCACCGTAGCGCGCCGCGCCGAGCGAGTCATGGTGGCGCTGGCCCAGAACCCGGACGAGCACGTCAACCGCGAAGGCATCCGCTACATCAACCGTGTGTCGGACCTGCTGTTCGTCGCTGCCCGCGTCGCCAATGACAACGGAAAAGCCGATGTGTTATGGGTGCCGGGCAAGAACCGCTGATGTGAGCGGATTGCTGGTTCCGGGGGAGCGGAAGCGAGCCGCATGTTCATTCCGCTCTATGATTCGAACCACTTGCGCCACATCCGGCTGCAATATGTCACCTTCGCCCTGATCGCCCTCAACGTCATCGCCTACTGCATCACCTATCTGGGCAGTGAGGAGTTCATGACGGCTGCGGTGCTGGGCCTGGGCTACATTCCGTCCGTCGTGCACGACACGGCGGAGCTATCGCCCGACCTCGTCATCATTCCCGAGCAGATGAGCTACATCACCTACTCGTTCCTGCATGGCGATCTGCTGCATCTCGGCGGCAACATGCTGTTCCTCTGGGTGTTCGGCGACAATGTCGAGGATGCGCTCGGCCACTTCCGCTTCCTCGTCTTCTACCTGCTCTGCGCCTTTGCCGGCGCCTGGCTGCACGGTTTCATGATCCCGGACTCGCAAACGCCGCTGATCGGCGCATCGGGTGCGATCGCCGGCGTGGTCGTCGCCTACCTGATGCTCTACCCGCGGGTGAAAGTCTGGGTGCTGGCCTTTGCCCGAATTCCACTGCGCATTCCGGCCTGGATCCCGCTGGTGCTGTGGGTGATCTTCCAGTTCGCCATGATCGCCATCGGCGGCGACGACGAGGTGAGCTGGGCCGCCCATGTCGGCGGCATTGTCGCCGGCGCCGTGCTGGTGCTGATCCTACGCCGACGCGACGTGCCGCTGTTTGCCGAGGCCGAGGATACGTCGCCGCCAGCCCCGAGAGCGGAAGCCCCCGATACACCTGAGCCGCCCGCGCCCCAACCGCCCGCCCAGCCAGCGTCGCGATGGGGCCGCCAGCGCTAGGCTGGCCCAGATTTTCAACCGATTTGACGTCCATACGGATATTGACAGGCCACTTCGCCCACAACTACGGTCCGCCCGCTTCCGGCAGCCCTCCTGCCACCGAAAGCACGAGATCAGGTCTGTTTTTCCGCCCAATATGTCGGCAATCGACAATTGCAGCGGGTCAGGCGCTGCTATAGCGCGCTCAATAATGCTGTTCAGAGAGGTACCAAGCCGATGAAAGTTCTCGTCCCGGTCAAGCGGGTTGTCGATGCGAACGTGAAGGTTCGGGTGAAGGCCGACGGTTCTGGCGTTGAGCTGGCCAATGTGAAGATGGCGATGAACCCGTTCGACGAGATCGCGGTCGAAGAGGCGATCCGCCTCAAGGAAGCCGGCAAGGTCGAGGAGATCGTCGTGGTCTCGATCGGACCTGCGCAGGCTCAGGAAACCCTGCGCACCGCGCTGGCCATGGGCGCCGACCGCGCCATCCTGGTCAAGACCGAAGATGCGGTCGAGCCGCTGGGCGTCGCCAAGGTGCTGAAGGGCGTGGTCGCTGCCGAGGCTCCCGGCCTCGTGCTGCTCGGCAAGCAGGCCATCGACGACGATTCGAACCAGACCGGCCAGATGTTGGCGGCGCTGCTGGGCTGGGCCCAGGGCACGTTTGCCTCGAAGATCGAGCTTGGTGGCGACAAGGCCAAGGTGACGCGTGAAGTCGATGGCGGCCTGCAGACGGTCGAGCTCAAGATGCCGGCGATCGTGACGGTGGACCTGCGCCTCAACCAGCCGCGCTATGCCTCGCTGCCCAACATCATGAAGGCCAAGAAGAAGCCGCTGGACGAGAAGTCGGCAGCCGACTTCGGCGCCGACATCACCCCGCGCCTCAAGGTCATCAAGACCGAGGAGCCGGGCGGCCGCAAGGCTGGCGTCAAGGTCAAGTCCGTCGCCGAGCTCGTCGACAAGCTCAAGAACGAAGCCGGCGTGCTTTAAGCGAAGCGGAAAGGGATCAAAAACATGGCAATTCTCCTCATCGCCGAACACGACAACGCTTCGCTCTCCGATCAGACCGCGAAGGCGCTGTCGGCCGCTCAGAAGATCGGTTCCGAAGTCGACGTGCTGGTCGCAGGCAAGGGCGCCAAGGCTGCTGCTGAAGCAGCCGCCAAGCTCAAGGGCGTGCGCAAGGTGCTGCTGGCCGAAGCCGACGAGCTGGCCGAGCGCCTGGCCGAGCCGACCGCGGCACTGGTCGTCGGCCTCGCCGGCAACTATGACGCCATCGTCGCCGCTGCCACCTCGACCGGCAAGAACGTCGCCCCGCGCGTCGCTGCCCTGCTCGACGTCGGCCAGGTCTCGGAAATCATCGAGGTCGTCTCGCCGGACACCTTCAAGCGTCCGATCTATGCCGGCAACGCCATCCAGACGGTTCAGGCAACCGACGCCAAGAAGGTGATCACCGTGCGCACGGCTTCCTTCCAGGCTGCCGCCGAGGGCGGTTCGGCCGCTGTCGAGACCGTTTCGGCAGCCGCCAATCCGGGCCTGTCCTCGTTCGTTGAGAACAAGCTGTCGGAAAGCGATCGTCCGGAGCTGACCTCGGCCAAGATCATCATCTCGGGTGGTCGCGCGCTCGGCTCGGCCGAGAAGTTCCAGGAAGTCATTCTGCCGGTGGCCGACAAGCTCGGTGCCGCCGTCGGCGCCAGCCGCGCTGCCGTCGACGCCGGCTACGCCCCCAACGACTGGCAGGTCGGCCAGACCGGCAAGGTGGTCGCCCCCGATCTCTACATCGCCTGCGGCATCTCGGGTGCAATCCAGCATCTCGCCGGCATGAAGGACTCGAAGGTCATCGTCGCCATCAACAAGGACGAAGAAGCCCCGATCTTCCAGGTGGCCGACTACGGCATCGTCGGCGACCTCTTCACCGTCCTGCCGGAGCTCGAAAAGGCGCTTTGACGCCTCTTCGCCCAAAGTATTAAAATGTTGTGGCCGGGGTAGACGAACGCTACCCCGGCCATTTAGTTTGCATTGCACAAAACTAATAAAAACTTCGACGGGATTGGTGTGATGACGGGTAAGATCGAGACGGTCGGCATTGTCGGTGCGGGCCAGATGGGTGGCGGAATTGCACATGTTTCGGCCCTCGCCGGCTACAGCGTGCTGATCTACGACCTCTCGCCCGAGCGCATCGAAAAAGGCATCGCCACCATCAATGGCAACCTGGCCCGCCAAGTCGCGTCGGGCAAGCTCGACGAGCAGTCGCGCAAGGATGCGATGGCCCGCATCTCTGCGGCTCCAGCAATGGCCGATCTCGCCAGCGCGGACCTCGTGATCGAGGCGGCAACCGAGGACGAGACGGTCAAGCGCAAGATCTATGCGCAGCTCTGCCCGCAGTTGAACCCCGAGGCGATCCTCGCCACCAACACCTCGTCGATTTCGATCACGCGCCTTGCCGCGCAGACCGATCGTCCTGAGCGTTTCATCGGCATCCACTTCATGAACCCGGTTCCGGTCATGAAGCTGGTCGAGCTGGTGCGCGGCATCGCCACCGAAGACAAGACCTTCGAGGCCTCGAAGGAATATGTCCGCCACCTCGACAAGACGGTCACCGTCTCGGAGGATTTCCCTGCCTTCATCGTCAACCGCATCCTGCTGCCGATGATCAACGAGGCGATCTATACCCTCTATGAGGGTGTCGGCACCGTCGAAGCCATCGACACGGCGATGAAGCTCGGCGCCAACCATCCGATGGGGCCACTGCAGCTCGCCGACTTCATCGGCCTAGACACCTGCCTGTCGATCATGCAGGTGCTGCACGACGGCCTGTCGGACTCGAAGTACCGTCCCTGCCCGCTTCTGGTGAAATATGTCGAGGCCGGCTGGCTCGGCCGCAAGACCGGCCGCGGCTTCTACGACTATCGCGGCGAGCATCCGGTTCCGACGCGCTGAACCGCATTTCGGCGGACAAGAGGCTCACCATGCCGACAGCCTGAAATAGCTGCCGGCCAGCCTCCGGTATTAACCCGGCCTTTCCAGTTTGGATGACATGCAGCTGAAGGGCGTGCGCGTCCTCCTTCGGAGGACGATCGCCCGTAAGTCCTCGAATTTGGGGCTTTCCCGCGCGCTGCCGCCTGACAGCGCTCCGCGCGCAGCGGAAGCGTTGGCGGGTCATGGGCAACAAAATCCGTGTCGCGGAAATACTCGGAGCGTTGAGCCATGCGCTCGACCTGACCGAGGGCCAGCCGCCCGGCCACTGCGTGCGCTGCTGCTGGATCGGCGTGAGCATCGGGCGTGAACTCGGCCTGCCGGAAGAAGCGCTCAAGGACCTCTATTACGCGCTGCTGCTCAAGGACCTCGGCTGTTCGAGCAATGCGGCGCGCATCTGCAGCCTCTACCTGGCCGATGACCTGAACTTCAAGAAGGACTTCAAGCTGCTGAACAGCAGCCTGCCCCAGGTGCTCCGTTTCGCGCTTTCCCACACCGGCCCCAATGCCGACCTGGCCCAGCGCTTCCGCAGCATCATCAACATCCTGCAAAATGGCGGCCAGATTGCTCGCGAGCTGATCGAGACGCGCTGCCAGCGCGGCGCGCAGATCGCCCGCCAGATGCATTTTTCCGAAGCCGTGGCCGAGGCCATCCTCGATCTCGACGAGCATTGGGACGGCGGCGGCAAGCCGCTCGGACGCTCCGGCCGGGACATCGCGATGTTTGCCCGCGTGGCGCTGCTGGCGCAGGTGGTCGACGTCTTCCATGCCGCGAGCGGCCGCGCGGCGGCGCTCGCCGAAATAAGCCACCGCTCAGGGGCCTGGTTCGATCCGGCAGTTGTCGGCGCATTCCAGAAGGTCGCGGCAAGCGACGCCTTCTGGCAGACGCTTGCCCGCGACGACCTTGAAGAGGTGGTGCTGACAATGGAACCGGGGCAAGAGGCGATGCTTGCCGACGACGACTATCTCGACGACATCGCCCAGGCTTTTGCCCGCGTCATCGACGCCAAGAGCCCATACACCTCGGGCCACAGCGAGCGCGTCGCCATCTTCACCGATCTGATCGCCGAGGAAATGGGCTTCACCACAAGCCATCGTCGCTGGCTGAAGCGCGCAGCGCTGCTGCACGACATCGGCAAGCTCGGCGTCTCCAACAGCGTGCTCGACAAGAACGGCAAGCTCGACGACCTCGAATGGGTGTCGATGCGGCGGCATGCGGAAATGTCCGAGGTGATCCTGTCACGGATCGGCGCTTTTGCCGATTTGTCGAAGATCGCCGGCGCCCATCACGAAAGGCTCGATGGCAAGGGTTATCCCAGGGGTCTCGTCGCCCACCAGATCGACCTCGACACCCGCATCATCTCGACGGCCGACGTGTTCGACGCGCTGACCGCCGAACGGCCCTACCGCGCGGCAATGCCGATCTCCAAGGCCATGGCGATCCTGTGGGAGGGCGCCGGCACCTCGCACGACCCGACATGTATCAAGGCGCTCGAACGAGCACTTGCGCACGCCGAGCTGGCAGCCGCTGCCTGATGATCAGTTAACCAGACCGGAATACCAGCCAGGTGTCCGCTCGGGTGGCATGGGCGCCAGCTCGACGCGATTGCGCCCGGCATCCTTGGCCTCGTAGAGGTAGGAATCGGCTATGCGGAACAGTTCGGCAAAGCCGACCGGCCGGTCGAACACCGCCCCGCCCACGCTGACCGTCAGCGCATGGCGGCTGCCGCCCGGAAGGAACTCCGCCTCGGCCACGGCGCGCCTGATGCGCTCGGCGATGTCGACGGCATTGACCGGCGTGGCATCGGGCAAGAAGACCGCGAACTCCTCGCCGCCGAGCCTGCCCAGCATGTCTGTGGACCGCAGGCAGGGGCGGATGGCCTCGACGATCACCCGCAGCGCCTCGTCGCCCTCGGCGTGTCCGAAGCGGTCATTGACCGCCTTGAAATGATCGGCATCGACGACCAGCAGAGCCCCCATCGGCCGACCGACAAGCCTGGTCCTGTTCCTGCCCAGTGCCTCGTCGACCCGGGCCGAAAAGGCACCGCGATTGAGCACCGCCGTCAACGCATCGGTCGAGGCGACCACGGCAAGCTTATGATTGACGATGGCGAGTTCGCGCAGCTTGAGCGTCAGGTAGAAGAACAGCGGCGCGGCCAGCAGGACCGGTACGATGGTGGCTTCCAGCAAGACGAGGCGGAACACCTCGCTGCTGGCGTTGCCGAACATCAGCCAGGTGACGATGAGCGAGACGACGACGCAGCCCAGCGTTCCGAAAACCGTCCAGCCGGCGAGCTGAAGCCAGGCACGCGGCGAGAGTTTCTTCAAAGATGCCCGCAATCCAGCCACCTCCTTGATCTTGCATCGATCTTCGGTCGGGCGGCATGAACAAGAGGTTATCGCAACAGCTCAAATTGGAACGATTGCGTTATCTGCGGTGCACCGGTTGCGGTTGGCCGGTCCTGCGCCCAAGGCGCGCATCCCAAGGCCCTACACTCTCTTGCCGTCGCTGCCGAAGAAATGCAGCTTCTCGCGGCGGGCAAAGACCGGCAGCTGGTCGCCAGGCATGGCATCGGAGCGGCCGGCCACGCGCACGACGATGCGACCGCCCGGCACCTGGCAATGGAGGAAGCTTTCGGCACCGACAGGCTCGACGCCCTCGACCTTGGCCATCAGTCGCAGTGCCCCGTCGGAGGACACACCATTGGCCTCGGTGCGGACCTCGCAATCCTCCGGACGGAAGCCGAGCGTCGCTGCGTTGGTTGGCACGGCCGGCAACGTCACCGCCCCCTCGAGCTGGCCGCTGCGCAGCGGCAGGAGGTTCATCGGCGGCGCGCCGATGAAGGAAGCCACGAAGGTCGAGGCCGGCTTCTCGTAAATGTCGAGCGGCGCGCCGAGCTGCTCGACCAGACCGGCATTCATGACCACCAGCACGTCGGCCAGCGTCATCGCCTCAAGCTGATCGTGGGTGACATAGACCGAGGTGACGCCGAGATTGCGCTGCAGGTTCTTGATCTCGACGCGCATCTGGCCGCGCAGCTTGGCGTCGAGGTTGGACAACGGCTCGTCGAACAGGAAGACCTTGGGATTGCGCACGATGGCGCGACCCATGGCGACGCGCTGGCGCTGGCCGCCTGACAGTTCGCGTGGACGGCGTTCGAGCAGGTGCTCCAGCTCCAGCGTCTTGGCGGTCGCCCGCACACGCCTGTCGACTTCGTCCTTCGGCGTGCCTCGGTTGCGCAGGCCGTAGGCCATGTTGTCATAGACCTTCATATGCGGGTAGAGCGCATAGTTCTGGAAGACCATGGCAATGTCGCGCTCGGTGGGGCCGATCGCATTCACCGTCTTGCCGTCGATGGCGCAGCTGCCGGCCGAGATGGTCTCCAGGCCCGCGATCATGCGCAAAAGCGTGGACTTGCCGCAACCCGACGGGCCGACAAGCACGCACAGCGCCTTGTCTGGAATGGCGATGGACACGCCCTTCACCGCTTCGACGCCGCCGGCATAGACCTTGCGGACGTCCTTGAGATCGACGGTTGCCATTATTTCTCCGTTTCGACGAGGCCGCGGACGAACCAGCGCTGCATGAATACGACCACCAGGATGGGCGGCACGATGGCGAGCATGGAGGTGACCATCACCAGATGCCATTCGGTGTCGGCATCGGCAAACGAGATCATCTTCCTGAGCGCAATGACGATGGTGTTCATGTCGTTGCGATTGGTGACGAGAAGCGGCCAGAGATATTGCGTCCAGCCATAGATGAAGAGGATGACGAACAATGCCGCGATGTTGGTGCGCGACAGTGGCAGCAGGATATCCTTGAAGAAGCGCCACGGACCGGCGCCGTCGACGCGCGCCGCCTCGACCAGTTCGCCCGGGATGGTGAGGAAGAACTGGCGGAACAGCAGCGTAGCGGTAGCCGACGCGATCAGCGGCACGATCAGCCCGGTATAGGTGTCGATCAGGCCGAGATCGACCATCACCTTGTAGGTCGGCAGGATGCGCACCTCGACCGGCAGCATCAGTGTGATGAAGATCAGCCAGAAGAAGAACATCCGGCCGGGGAAGCGGAAGAAGACGATGGCGTAGGCCGACAGGATCGAGATGATGATCTTGCCGATGGCAATGCCGAAGGCAACGATGGTGGTGTTGATGAGCAGCGTCGCAACGCTGACCCCGCCGATGCGGCCGACACCGCCGAACAGCGCCTCCGAATAGTTCTTGAAGAACTCCGGCCCCGGCAGCAGCGGCAGTGGCGGACGCAGGATCGTCTGCAGCGAATGGGTGGAGGCAACGAAGGTGTAGTAGATCGGGAACGCGACGATCACGATGCCGAGGATCAGGATCGCGTGCGCCATGTAGACGCCGGCCATCGACTGGCCGATCATCAGCTTGTCGTGCCCGCTGGCAGGTGGAAGCGGCTTCGGCTCAGCCATAATGCACCTTCTTCTCGACATAGCGGAACTGGATGGCGGTAAGCGCGATGACGATGACCATCAGGATCACCGACTGCGCCGCCGAGTCGCCGAGGATGAGATTGACGAAGCCGTCATTGTAGACCTTGTAGACCAGAGTCTCGGTGGCCTTGCCCGGCCCGCCGCCCGTCACAGCATGAATGATGCCGAAGGTGTCGAAGAAGGCATAGACGGTGTTGACTACCAAAAGGAAGAAGGTGGTCGGTGCGAGCAACGGGAAGACGATCGTCCAGAAGCGCTTGTTCTCGCCGGCACCGTCGATGGCCGCAGCTTCGATCAGCGACTTGGGGATCGCCTGCAGGCCGGCGACGAAGAACAGGAAATTGTAGCTGATCTGCTTCCAGGACGCGGCGGCCACGACCAGCGTCATGGCCTGCGACCCGTCGAGAAGCGGGTCCCAGTGGATGCCGAGCCAGCGCAGGCCATAGGCGAGCGAGCCGATCGACGGGTTGAACAGGAACAGCCACAGCATGCCGGCAATGGCGGGCGCCACCGCATAGGGCCAGATCAGCAGCGTGCGGTAGAGGCCGCGGCTGCGCACCACCTTGTCGGCCATGACGGCGAGCAGCAGTGCGGTGGCCATGGCGACGGCCGCGGTGGCGACCGAAAAGACGATCGTGACGTGGACCGAATTGAGATAGTTCGGGTCCGACAGCACCTTCTTGAAATTGGCGAACCAGACGAATTTGGACGACAGCCCGAAGGGATCTTCCTTCAGCATCGACTGGCGCAGCGCCTGGCTGGCCGGCCAGTAGAAGAACACCAGCGTGATCGCCAGCTGCGGCGCAACCAGCAGATAAGGCAGGATGCGGTTGGGGAAGACGACGCGTGGACTCATGTGGCCGTTCCAGTGGGGAAGGATTGCGGAGACGAATGCATGGCGACACCCCTCTCTGGCCTGCCGGCCATCTCCCCTTCAAAAGTGGAGGGAGATCAGCGGCTCCTGCAGCAGTGCAGTATTTGCAGCGGATACGATTGGCGAACGGGACGATGCCGGCCGATCTCCCCTTTTGAGGGGGAGATGGCCGGCAGGCCAGAGGGGGTGAAGAGGATCACGCTCCCTGGCCCGGCTGTCAGTTGCCGATGGCTTCCTGGATCGCCTTGTTGCCGCGCGCGACAGTGTTATCGAGCGCCTGCTGAGCGGTCTGCTGTCCCGCGAGCATCTTTTCGAGCTCTTCGTTCTCGATGTCGCGGACCTGCGGCAGGTTGACGAGGCGGACGCCCTTCGAATTCTCGGTCGGGGCCTTGCCCATCATCTGCTTGATCGGGATCTCGCGGGCCGGGTTCTTGTCGTAGAAGCCAGACTTCTTGGTCTCTTCATAAGCCGCAAGCGTAACCGGCAGGTAGCCGGACACCTGGTGCAGGCGCGCCTGGATCGGCGTCTGCGACAGGAAGTTGAAGAAAGCGGCAACGCCCTTGTACTGCTCATCCGGCAGGCCGGCGAAGACCCACAGCGACGCGCCGCCAGGGATGGTGTTCTGCGGCGCACCCGCGGCGTCCGCCTCGTAGGGCAGCTGGCCCGTGCCGTAGTTCATGCCCGACTTGACGATGTCGCCGAGACCGCCAGAGGATTCGGTGAAGATGCCGCATTCGCCGGCAAGGAAGATCTGCTTGGCTTCCGATGTGCGGCCGCCATACTTGAAGGTGCCGTCCTTGGCGAGGTCGGCGAGCTCCTGGAAGTGCTTGACGAAGGCCGGCGCGTTGATCTTCAGCTCGACGTCGGTGCCGCCGATGCCGTTTTCATTGGTGCCGTAGGAGACGTTGTTCCAGGCCGCGAAATTCTCGGTGTGGATCCAGGTCAGCCAGGTCGAAGTGAAGCCGCACGGTGCTGCACCGCTCGACTTGATCTTCTTGGCGGCATCCCAGACCTCGCCCCAGGTCTTGGGCGGATTGTCGACGTCGAGGCCGGCTTTCTGGAAGATGTCCTTGTTGTAGTAGAGGATCGGCGAGGACGAGTTGTAGGGGAACGACAGCATCGTGCCGTCGGGCTTCGAGTAGTAGGAGACGATGCCCGGCAGGTACTGGCTCTTGTCGAAGGCCTGACCGCCCATCGACAGGATCTCGGCCACCGGCTTGATGGCGCCCTCGGCGCCCATCATCGTGCCCGTGCCTGCATCGAAGACCTGCATGATCGCCGGCGGCTGCTTGGCGCGGAAGGCGGCGATGCCGGCATTCAGCGTTTCCGGATAGGTGCCCTTGAACACCGGAACGATCTTGTACTCGCTCTGGCTCTTGTTGAATTCGTCGGACAGCTGGTTGACGACCTCGTTGTTCGCGCCGGTCATGGCGTGCCACCAGGAAATCTCGGTGACGGCGAATGCGGAGGTGCTGGACAACAGCGTCATTGTCGCGGCTACACCCGCCGCGAAGCCTAGGGTCTTCATGTCTCGCTCCCGTTCTGGTTGGCGAAAGGTTTAGTTTCGCAGGGAGCAGTATTGTCGGATTATGACAGCCCGACAACAGTTTTGTAGCAAAGGTATGAACGGCGGGTTCGGCGCGCTTCGCTTTCGGCTGGCCTGCAACCGGCCGACTGGCTTTCGATTTTCATAAAAGCGAAAGCAAAACGTCATATTCAAGCAAGCTTAAGGCAACGCCAGAGCCAGCTAACAACCACGCTGCGGGATGGCCTGCCGCGTGCGAAAACCGTTTCGCGCGGCGACGGCGCGAACCAGAATCGAACCGTCGATGCAACCGATGATTGCCAGCTTCTCTGGGGATAATTTTGCTCTGGCGCCGGCTTATTTTGCCAGCGCCGCCTCGATCAGCTTCTTCGCGTCGGGGCTCGCCCATTCGGCGGGGCCGTTCATGTTGGCGAGAAGGCAGCCTTCGCCGTCGACCAAAAGTGTCACCGGCAGGCCGAGCGCCAGCCCCTTTTTCTTGAGATCGTTGAACAGCGTCAGCGTGTTTTCGCGGTAGTAGCCGAGCGAGGCGACGCCGGTCTCTTCGAGGAACTTCTTCGGCTTGGTGTCGTCGCCGGTGTCGACATTGACCGCCACAACCTCGAACTCGTCACCGCCCATTTCGCGCTCCAGCGCATCGAGCGCCGGCATCTCGGCGCGGCAGGGCGCACACCAGGTAGCCCAGAGATTGATGAGCAGCGTGCGGCCCGAATGATCGGCCACCGTCATCGGCTTGCCGTCGGGGCCGTTGAAGGCGAGCGACTTGAGCGAGCGCGGCGGATCGGCCGGCATCATCGCCGCGACATGCCCGGTGGCTGCAGCCCCCACCGCCTTGGCCGCATCCGCCTTGGCGGCGCACTGCTTGTCGGCGGCGGTCAGTTCGGCGCTGGTGTCGGCCGCGACAGGCACCGGCTGCGGATTGTTGCCAGAATGGCGGCTCGTGACATATACCGCAACCGCGCCGGCGATTACGCCTGCAACGGCGGCTAGAGCAATATGGCGTGGCGCGGGAAACATCTTTCTGCGATCCGACATCTATTCAGTTTTTCTCCGGAGCCCGGTTATCACGATGAGCGACAAGAAGGCCAGCAACCAGATGTGGGGCGGACGTTTTGCCTCGGGCCCGGCCGCGATCATGGAGGCGATCAACGCCTCGATCGGCTTCGACAAGAAGCTTTATGCCCAGGACATCCGAGGCTCCGTCGCCCATTCCGAGATGTTGGCGGAAACGGGCATTATTTCAGCCGAGGATCAACAGAAAATCGCTCACGGGCTGAACACGATCCTGCGAGAAATCGAGGACGGCAAGTTCACCTTCTCGACCCGGCTCGAAGACATTCACATGAATGTCGAGGCGCGCCTCGCCGAACTGATCGGCCCGTCGGCCGGCCGCCTGCACACCGCGCGCTCGCGCAACGACCAGGTGGCGGTCGACTTCCGCCTCTGGGTCAAGGATGAGTTCCATCGCGTCGCCGAAGCGCTGAAGGGCCTGATCGCCGCCTTCCTCGAACGCGCCGAGCAGCATGCCTCGACCGTCATGCCCGGCTTCACCCATCTCCAGACGGCGCAGCCGGTGACCTTCGGCCACCATTGCATGGCCTATGTCGAGATGTTCGCCCGCGATTTGAGCCGCGTCCGCGATGCCATCGAGCGCATGAACGAAAGCCCGCTGGGCGCGGCAGCGCTTGCCGGCACCGGCTTCCCCATCGATCGCTTCCAGACGGCGAAGGCGCTCGGCTTCCGTGAGCCGACCCGCAACTCGCTCGACAGCGTGTCGGACCGCGACTACGCACTCGAGTTCCTGTCGATTGCCGCCATCTGCGCCACACACATGTCGCGTCTCGCCGAAGAGATCGTCATCTGGTCGACGCCGCAGTTCGGCTTCGTGCGCCTGTCGGACAGTTTCTCCACCGGCTCGTCGATCATGCCGCAGAAGAAGAACCCCGATGCGGCCGAACTGGTGCGTGCCAAGACCGGCCGCGTCAACGGCCACCTGATCGGCCTTCTGACCGTCATGAAGGGTCTGCCGCTGACCTATTCCAAGGACATGCAGGAAGACAAGGAAGCCGTGTTCGACGCCGCCGAGACGCTCGACCTGATGCTTGCCGCCATGACCGGCATGGTCGGCGACATGACCATCAACGACCAGGCGATGAAGAAGGCTGCGGGCTCGGGCTACTCCACCGCCACCGACCTTGCCGACTGGCTGGTGCGCGAGATCGGCATGCCGTTCCGCGAGGCGCACCACGTCACCGGAAGGGCCGTGGCCCTTGCCGAAAGCAAGAAGGTCGGGTTGGAAAAGCTCACGCTCGACGACCTCAAATCGATCCATGACGGCATCACCCAGGACATCTTCTCGGTGCTGTCGGTACAGAACTCGGTGAAGAGCCGCACCTCGTTCGGCGGTACCGCCCCTGCCGAGGTCAAGAAACAGGTCCGCTACTGGAAGAAGCGCCTTACGAAAGCGTGATCGAGCCGGGGTGCAAAGCCCGAGAATCTCCGCTACAAGCAGCGGGAAAATTTTCGCGGATGGATGGGTCATGACCGCTGGCAGGATTTTGGTGACGCTCGGGCTGATTGCTGCGGTCGGTGTGGTTTCGGCCTGCGGCCGCAAGGGTGCGCTCGACACGCCTTACGATGCGGCCGTGCAGGCGCAGAAGGATGCGAAGAAGGCTGGCCAGCCCGTCGGCGAAGCGCCGAAGAAACCGGTGGCGGACAAGCCTTTCATCCTCGATCCGCTGCTCTGAGCGGCACTTCTTCTTTCGAAAGCCTATTGCCGTGAACCACTTCGAATACCGCGACGGCGTCCTCCATGCCGAAGACGTGGCCCTGACCGATATTGCCGCAGCCGTCGGCACGCCTTTCTACTGCTACTCGACCGCGACGCTGACGCGACACTTCCAGGTGTTTTCCAAGGCATTCGCCGACCTCGACGCGCTGGTCTGCTACGCACTCAAGGCCAATTCGAACCAGGCGGTGCTGAAGACGCTGGCAAAACTCGGCGCCGGCGCCGACACCGTCTCCGAAGGCGAGATGCGGCGGGCGCTGGCCGCAGGCATCCCGGCTGAGAAGATCGTGTTTTCGGGCGTCGGCAAGACGGCACGCGAGATGGACTTCGCGCTGCAGGCCGGCATCCTGTGCTTCAACGTCGAATCCGAGCCGGAGCTGGAACTGCTGTCGGCCCGTGCGGTGGCCAACGGCAAGACGGCACCGGTATCGCTGCGTATCAACCCCGACGTCGACGCCAAGACGCATAAGAAGATCTCGACCGGCCTCGCTGAAAACAAGTTCGGCATTCCACGCCAGCGCGCCCGCGAGGTCTATGCCCGCGCCGCCGCCCTGCCCGGTCTCAAGGTGACCGGCATCGACATGCATATCGGCAGCCAGATCACCGAGCTGCAGCCTTTCGACGACGCGTTCGCGCTTCTGGTCGAGCTGGTGGCGACGCTGAAGGCCGACGGCCACGACATCGACCACGTCGATCTCGGCGGCGGTCTCGGTATTCCCTACAAGACCGACAACAACCCGCCGCCTCTGCCAGATGCCTACGCCGCGATCGTCCACAAGCATGTCGGCAAGCTCGGCCTCAAGGTGATGTTCGAGCCGGGCCGCCTGATCGTCGGCAATGCCGGCATCCTGGTCTCGGAAGTGATCTTCGTGAAGGAAGGCGACGCCAAGAACTTCCTGATCGTCGATGCGGCGATGAACGACCTGATCAGGCCGACACTCTACGACGCCTATCACGAGATCCGCCCAGTGGTGCAGGCGAGCGCCGATGACGCCCGCATGATGGTCGACATTGTGGGACCCGTCTGCGAAACCGGCGACTATCTCGGCCTTGACCGCGACCTGCCCAGACTGAAGTCGGGCGACCTGATCGCGGTCAGCACCGCCGGCGCCTATGGCGCTGTCCAGGCAGGCACCTACAACACGCGGCCGCTGATCCCCGAAGTGCTGGTTGACGGCGACCGTTTCCATGTCGTGCGCAAGCGCCAGACCTATGAGGAACTGATCGGGCTGGACTCGCTGCCCGGCTGGCTCTGAGGACCGGGCGCTCGCCAGGCTTGTTGATCGAGCTCTTCAACAGGCTCAGGACGAGGATCGTCTGGCTGGCGGCGCCTCATGTCGAGCGAAGTCGATCTGGAATTTCGACAAGACAGCCATGGCACCGGCAGTCCGAAAACGTCCAATAAGGCAACGTCGGCGCCAACAATCCTCACTCTGAGCTTGTCGAAGAATGCACAACCGGCAAACCGAACGATCGGCGCAGCCAAAGTAATCTTCGCGACAGTTCCTTTCACGATTGCGTTGGTCGCCTCGCCTTCGCCGCGATTGATGGTATTCTGCATGAAGGCAAGGCGGCGGCATCCCGCGCCGCCCAAGCGGATGGGCTGATGACGGAACGGGACAGATCGGCGCTGCACAGGAACATCAACGCCAGCCTCGGCAGGACACGTCTTGCCGTCGCCACGGTAATGGTGGTTGAGCGCGGCTGGCCGCTGCTGCTGCCGATCCTCATTGTCGCCGGACTTTTCCTGAGCCTGTCCTGGCTCGGCATCTTCCGCCTGCTGCCCGACATGGCGCGGCTGGCGACGGCCGCTGCCTTTGGCATCGCCGGTCTGGCCGCGCTCTATCCGCTGCGCTTCTTCCGCTTGCCGACATGGCCCGAGATCGACAACCGCGTCGAGCAGGCCAACGATCTCGAACACACGCCCGTGCAGGTGCAGACAGATCGCCCCTCGGGCCGGCCTGACAACTTTGCCGACGCGCTTTGGCGAGAGCACCAGAAGCGCATGGCCGAAAGCCTGGGCAGGCTTGGCGGCGACCTGCCGCGGACACAGCTGCCCGAGCGCGACCCGTGGGCGTTGCGTGCCGCTGTGGCGTTGCTGTTCGTCTGCGCCTATGGCCTGTCCTTCGGGCCGCATGGCGGCAGGATCGGCGACGCCTTCCGCGCCCATGCGGCCAGGGACGCCATCCCGCCGCGCATCGACGCCTGGGTGGCGCCGCCGGCGTATACCGGCAAGCCGCCGATCTTCCTAACCGCCAACGCCGGCAAGGATGCGCCCGCCATCAGCGTGCCCCAGGGCAGCGAACTGTCGCTGCGCGTGACAGGCGGCCCCGGCGACGAGACGCTGAGCTTCACCGATACCGAAGGAACGATCCGAGATGTGGCGCCCAAGGCCAATGCCGCCGAGGCAACGCCGGCCGCGTCCAGCCCGGTCGCGGTCGTCCGCCATTTCTCCGACAAACTCGCCACCGAAGGACGTCTGACGCTGAAATCGGGCGACGCCGAGCTCGACAGCTGGGCCTTCACTGTTATCCCCGACAATCCGCCGACCATCCGTTTCGTCGGCGAGCCCAAGCGCGCCGTCAACGGCACGCTGGAACTCAGCTATGACATTGAGGACGACTATGGCGCGGCGTCCGCCAAGGCCGAGTTTGCCCTCGCCGACCAGCAGCCGGCGGGCGCGCGGCCGCTTTATGGCGCCCCTGAAATGCAGCTCGCCCTGCCCCGGCGCGGCGCTGCCAAAAAGCCTGTGAAGGCCAGCCGCGACCTGACCGAGCATGTCTGGTCGGGCGCGCTGGTGAAGCTGACCCTCGAAGCCGTCGACGACGCCGGCCAGAAGGCGAAAAGCGAAACCAAGACCTTCCTGATGCCGGAGCGCCCGTTCTCCAATCCGCTGGCGCGTGCCGTGATCGAGCAGCGTCGGCTGCTGGCGCTCGACGCCAACGCCAAGCCGCGCGTGCTGGAGTTGATGGACGCAATCACCCTGCGGCCCGAGGACACGATTGCCAACGTCTCGCACTATCTGGCGCTGATGAGCGCTCGCACCCGGCTCAAGATGGCCGGTTCCGACGATCAGTTGCGCGAGGTCGTCTCCTATCTCTGGCAGGTGGCGCTTGGCATCGAGGACGGTGATCTTTCGGCTGCCGAAAAGCAGCTGCGCCAAGCTCAGCAGGCATTGCAGGACGCGCTCGACCGTGGCGCCAGCGACGAGGAAATCGACAAGCTGATGGCCGAATTGCGCCAGGCGATGAACAATTTCCTGCGCGAATTCGCCGAGAAGGCCCAGAAGAACCAGACAGCCCAGGGCCCCACCCCGGGCCAGGAACTGCGCCAGGGCGATCTGCAGCGCATGCTCGACCAGATCGAGAACCTGGCCAAGTCGGGCAACCGCGACCAGGCCAAGGAGCTTTTGTCGCAGCTGCAGGACATGATGAACAACCTGCAGGCCGGCCGGCAGCAGCGCGGCCAGCAGGGCCAGCAGAACTCCGAGATGCGCCAGCAGATGGACAAGCTCGGCCAGCTCATGCGCCGCCAGCAGGAGATGATGAACGAGACCTTCCGCATGGATCAGATGCAGCGCGGCCCGCAGCAGGGCCAGGAAGATCCGTTCGGCGATCAGCAAGGCCAGGACCAGCAGCCCGGCCAGAAAGGCAAGCCCGGCCAGGGTGATGACGGCAAGCCGATGACTCCGCAGGAATTCGCCGATGCGCTCAAGCAGCTGCAGGAAGGCCAGAGCCAGCTGGAGAAAGATCTCGAAGCGCTGATGAAGGGGCTGGAAGGCCTTGGCATCAAGCCAGGCGAAGGCTTCGGCGAGGCCGGCAAGTCGATGAAGCAGGCCGAAAACTCGCTCGGCAAGGGCGAAGGCGACCGCGCCGTCGGCCATCAGGGCCGGGCGCTCGAAGCCTTGCGCCAGGGCGCACAGGACATGATGCAGCAGCTGCAGGCCATGCAGGGCGACGAGGGCGGCAGCCAGCAAGGCGGCCGCCAGCAGAATGCCGGCCGCGACCCACTCGGCCGGCCGCAGGCGACCAGCGGACCCGACACCGGCGACTCGACGCCGCTACCCGACGAGATCGACGTGCAGCGCGCACGCCAGATTCTCGAGGCGATCCGCAAGCGGCTCGGCAATGCGCTGAGCCCCGAACTGGAGCGTAGCTATCTCGAGCGGCTTCTGGAGATGAAGTAGCGGCGGCAGGAGCTGGCAGCGTCCGTGCTTCGCTCGCTTCTTCCGTCCCCCACTGGCCTGCCCGGCCACCTCTCCCGCATGGGGCGGGAGATCATGCCTTCATCGGCGCTGCAGCCAGTTGCTAACAAGGCTCATCCTCACGTCGTTGCAGTGGCCCATGACGAGACTAATCTCTCCCCTTGCCGGGGGAGAGGCGGTCCGCACAGCGGATCGCGAAGCTGAAAGTCCAAGCGGCTCTGCGCTCAGACCGCGCCGGGCATGCCTGCCTCTTGCGCCATGGCAAAATCCTTCTGGCTGGCACGCTGGAAGGCCGGCCGGGCCAAAAGCCTTTCGACATATTCCAGGAACACCGGCTTTTCAGGCAGCGTCTTCAGCACGCGAATGCCGTAATTGATGCCACCGCCGATCTGCGTGTCGGCAGCGGTGAAGCGGTCGCCGGCGATATAGGGCCGGGACGACAGCGTCTTTTCGAGATTGGCGATCATCTCGCTGAACGAACCATAGGAGTAACCGCCGCCCATGAATTCGTGACCATGAGCCTTGGCCGCCAGGACAGGGTCGAACACCGCGTCGGCGTAGACCAGCCAGGTGAGATAGGGCGCGCGCATCTTGTCGCCGATCGCAGGTGCGAGGCCCGCGTCAGGGAAAGCATCGCATAGATAGGTGCAAATCGCGGCGCGCTCGGTGACCACGACGTCGTCATGAACGATGGCCGGCACCTTCTTGTTCGGTTGGATGGCGCGATAATCCTCCGGCACCCCGCCAGGCGCCCGAATATCGATCCTCTCGACCTGGTAGGGCACGCCGAGTTCTTCGAGCAGCCAAAGCATGTTGGACGAACGCGACCAGGGTGCGTGGTAGAAAGTGAGCATGAAGCCCTCCTCGTGGGTAAGAAGGGCATACTAGCACGCGGCTCCTGACATCATTTTGTCAGGATCAACGGCGGAGGATTCCATTGGGCCAGGAATCAGTGTCGCTGATGGAAAGCCTCGCGTATGGCATCGGCCATCACATCCACCGCCTCGCTGTTGGCGCGCGGATTGCGATGCATCACCACCCTGGCATTGTCGATCTGGCCGAAGCCGTCGACCTCGGTCAGTTCGCGACAATCTGATGTGATGCTGCTGCGCGACATGGGCGCCACCGCAAGCCCGGCGGTGACTGCGAGCGCCAGCCCGTTGGTGGTGTCGCTGGTGTAGGCGAAGCGGTAGTCGATGCCGCGTCGCTCGAGCGAGGCCAGCACATATTCCCGCGACCATCCCTGCCGGCTGTAGACAGCGATCGGCAGCGGCCGTTCGAGATGGATGTAATGGTGATGGGACGTCACCCACACGGTGGGATCGTGCATCAGCACCTCCGCACCCGAGGGGTCCTGCCATTCGAAAACCACAGCCAAATCAAGCTCTCCTGCAGAAAGTGCAGCGAGCTGCAGGGCCGAATAGCCGAACCGGACCGTGACCTCGACCTGGGCATGCCGCTTGGCAAAGGCCCCCAGTGCGCGCGACAGAACCGGCTGGCCATACTCCTCGGGAATGCCGATCCTGACCGGTCCACCGAGCGGCACGGCACGCATCGATAGCGCCGTCTCGTCGAGCAGCGAGACGATGCGGCGGGCATTGCCGACCAGGTCCATGCCCCTGGGTGTGAGCCTGACACCGCGCGCGCCGCGCTCGAACAGCACCTCGCCGACCATCTCCTCGAGCCGCTTGATCTGCATGCTGATTGCCGACTGGGTGCGCCCGACGGCTTCCGCCGCGCGGGTGAAATTGCCGGTCTCGGCCACCGCAAGGAAGGTGCGCAGAAGGTCGCTGTCGAGACGAACTGTCATGCCCCCGCACCCATCAGCCATCAGAATTTCGAATGACTGCCATCATCCCAATTCGTTTGCATCGTGTCAAACGGAGGCGGATAGTCGGATCACCCATTGGAAGGTGGCCGTCAGATGCGGCTACGGACTGGTAAGTACCGTCCTCACTTTCAACCCGCCGCGACTTTCACGGCGGGTTTTTTCTTGGGTGCGCGTACCGGCCTGATGGAGGCGGAGGCCGGTGGCACGCGACAGCGAATTCCGGCCGGCCGTTTCATTAGGCTCCACAGAACATGCAGAACAGAACGCTCGTCGGCATCCTCTGCCTCTGTCTCGGCGTGCTGGTGTTTTCGATCCAGGATGCCCTGATCAAAGCTGTCGCCGGCACCTATCCGGTCGGCGAGGCGCTGTTCATCCGCGCCATCGTGGCGCTGCCGATCCTGCTGGTGATCGTCCATCGCGATGTCGGCCTTGCAGCCCTTGCCTCGCCCAACTGGCGCTTCCTCGCGACGCGCTCGACAATCCTGTTCGTGTCCTATCTGGCCTACTACCTGGCGATCCCTGCCCTGCCGATCGCCGCAGCCGCTGCACTGTTCTTCATGGCGCCGCTGCTGATCATGACCATGGCCGGTCCCTATCTCGGCGAGCGCGTGCCGTGGCAAAGCCTGGCGGCCGGCGCCGTCGGCCTCGTCGGCGTCATAGTCATGGTCAATCCCGGCGCCGGCATCTTCGAGTGGGCAGCGCTGCTGTCGCTGGCTTCGGCCTGGCTCTACAGCTTCTCGCAGCTGATGGCGCGCAAGATCGGCGTGGTCGAAAGCGCCACAACCATGGCCTTCTACCAGAATGCCGCCTACCTGATCGGCGGCGTTGCGATCAGCGCGATTTTCGCCGTCACCGGCCTCCAGGGCAACGGCCACCCGAGCCTCGATTTCCTGATGCGGCCATGGCTGTGGCCGACCCTGCGCGACCTCATGATGATGGGCGCCTGCGGGGTCATCGCCGCCGTCGGCATGGTGCTGCTCGGGCAGGCCTATCGGCTGGCCCCAGCCAACAAGGCCGCGACCTTCGAATACAGCGGGTTGCTGTGGGCGCCGCTGTGGGGCTTCCTGTTCTTTGCCGAGATTCCCGGCACGGGCACGCTTGTCGGCGCGCTGCTGATCGTCGGCGCCGGCATCTTTGCGCTCAATGTCGGCGGAAAGGCGTCTCAGGCAGCGCCGGCGAACGCCACCGACTGATTCGTGCGCGTGAGCGCCAGCGAGACACGGTCGCGGATATCGGCGAGCGTGAATGGCTTCTGCACGACGTCGATGATGATGGCGTCGAGTTCCTCTGCCCGCTCGCGCTGGTCGGCATAGCCGGTCATCAGCAGGATCGGCAGGCCGGGGAATGCGTTGGCCGCGGCCTGCGCCATCTCGATGCCGTCCATCTCCGGCATGCGGATGTCGGAGACGACAAGATCGAAAGCGCCCTGTTCGGCATGGATGCATTCGAGCCCCTGCGCACCGTCGCAGGCGACATCGACTGTGTGGCCGGCGCGCTCAAGCGCGCGGGCTGCAAGGGTGCGAACGGACTCATCGTCCTCAACGATCAAAAGCTTTGCCATGGCGGCGATATTTGCCGCGACAGGTTGACGATTTCTGAAGGCCGGGCGTTTTTTGTCTGCAGACTCTGGATCAGTCCTCGCCCTTGACGACGCCGACGAAGGGCAATTCGCGGAAGGCGTGCGCGACATCCATGCCGTAACCGACGACAAAATAGTCGGGGCAATCGAAGCCGACATAATCGGCGTCGAGGTCGGTCTTGCGGCGCATGCGCTTGTCCAGCAGCACGGCGATCGAGCAGCTCTTGGCGCCGCGCGACATCATCAGCTCGCGGGCGAACTTCAGCGTCTTGCCCGATTCGAGGATGTCGTCGATGAGCAGCACGTCGCGACCGGCGACCTCGTTGTCGATGTCGCGCAGCACGCGGACTTCGCCGCTGGTGGTGCCGGCGCCGTAGCTGGAGATGAAGATGAACTCGACCTCGGGTGACAGGCCGACGTCGTGCATGGCGCGGATCAGGTCGGCGGCGAAGATGAACGAGCCCTTGAGCACCGAGATAACGAGCAGGTCGGTGTAGTCGTGCGCCGCAATGTCCTTGGCCAGCTCCAGATTGCGCCGTGCAATCGCCGAGGCGGAGAACAGCACTTCGATTTCCTTGTCGCGCACAACCGGCATGACGTCATCCTATTCCGAGAAAGCGACCGTGACGGTCTTTATCCCGTTAATAGGCACGTCGAGCCGGCTGGAAAAGTCCCATCTTGCCCCCGATGCGACGCGGGCGGCGGCTGTCCCCAGCCTGTAGCGTAGGATCTTGCCGTCATTGGTGGCGACCGAAATGTCGATCGGCGGCAGTTCAGCGGAGCTGGCTCCATCGTTGATGGCAGCGCCGTCAACAAGCAGCAACGGCTTACGGCCGGACGAATCGACCCGCGAACTGATCTCGACTATGCGCAGCAAACTGGCCTGCCCCGCAGCAGGAAAGGCCATGGCGCGCAGAGTGGCATGGCCGCCCGACACCCAAAAAGCCATTGCCGCCAATGAGATGCCGGCGAGCCAGAACGCCGGACCGGCATGTCCGGCACGGACGCGGCCCTGGCCAGGCGACGCGCGCAGCATGTCCATGCCGGTCGAAGATGGCGTCGTGTGCACGAAGTCGGCATGGGTTGCGGATGATTCGCCCAATAGCTGGCCCGGCACGATGGTCTCGAAATCGGCGTCGACGATATCGGCCGCAGCAGGCCTTGTCGGCTGGGCGGATGTGTCGCGGCCCTCGGCGGCCATGATTTCGCCGGAAACCGGGCGTGCTTTCCGCGCGTCAGCCATCGGACCCCTTAGACATTTCGCCCTGAGGGGGTAAACGGAAATGGTTAATGCTTCGCCACCAGGGTGCTTCGCCACCAGGGTGCTTCGCGCCTCGAAACGGCTGGAGATTTTAACCATTCGTTAACCATGCGGACCCATGCTCGTTTCGTAGAAACGGGCAGCGAGGGTCCCGCAAATTCAACGGGATCGAGCAAGGTCTGCAGCACGTGATCCGCTTCGAAAATGTCGGCCTCAGATATGGAATGGGACCGGAGATCCTGCGTGATGTCTCCTTCCACATTCCCGAGCGCTCGTTCCAGTTCCTCAGCGGGCCATCAGGCGCCGGCAAGACGACGCTGCTCAGGCTGCTGTTTTTGTCGCTCAAGCCGACGCGCGGGCTGATCAACGTCTTCGGCAAGGATCGTTCGCGCATCACCCGCACCGAACTGCCGCTGCTGCGGCGGCGCATCGGCGTGGTGTTCCAGGATTTCCGTCTGCTCGACCACATGACCACCTACGAGAATGTGGCGCTGCCTTTGCGCGTGCGCGGGCGCGAGGAAGCCAGTTACCGCACCGACGTGGTCGAACTGCTCAAATGGGTCGGGCTCGGCGAGCGCATGCATGTGCTGCCGCCGGTGCTTTCGGGCGGCGAGAAGCAGCGCGCGGCCATCGCCCGGGCGCTGATCGAGCAGCCCGAAGTCCTGCTTGCCGACGAACCCACCGGCAATGTCGATCCGCCGCTGGCGCGCCGCCTGCTCAGGCTGTTCATCGAGCTCAACCGGCTCGGCACGGCCGTCGTGATCGCCACCCACGACCTGGCCCTGATGGACCAGGTCGATGCCCGGCGCATGATCCTCGCGGGTGGAAGGCTCGACATCTATGACTGAGCAGCACGCCGCCGATCTCGAACACGATCGGGAGCCAGAGGAAGACTTCGAAGACGAGTTCGAAGGGCAACCGCAGCCGCGCTTGCGGCGCAAGACCGCCCCCATCGTGCCGTCGCAGAACATTGCCGGGCGCGCGCTGGTTCTGGTCATCGCCATCATGACCTTCCTGTCCTGCCTGACGCTGGGCGCGGTCACGCTGGTGCGTGACACCGCATCTGTGTGGGAAAACCAGATCTCCCGCGAAGCGACGATCCAGATCAAGCCGGTTGACGGCCTCGACATGGAGGCGGCACTCGAGACCGCCGCGCGCATCGCCAGCGAATTCCCCGGCGTGCGCGGCACCAAGATCGTCGACCGCGATGCCACCGCACGCCTGCTCGAGCCGTGGCTGGGCAAGGGGCTGAACATCGACGAACTGCCCGTGCCGCGGCTGGTGATCGTCACCATCGACGAGAACAGCCCGCCCGACTTCCAGGCGATGCGCGACGCGATCACGCCCAAGGTGGCGACGGCGACGCTGGACGACCACCGCACCTGGGTCGACCGGCTGGTGGCGATGGCGCGCACCACCGTGACCATCGGCACCGGCGTGCTGGTGCTGATGCTGGCGGCAACCGTGCTTTCGGTAGTCTTTGCCACCCGCGGCGCCATGGCAGGCAACGGCCATATCATCGAGGTGCTGCATTTCGTCGGCGCAGAAGCACGGTTCATCGCCAGCGAGTTCCGCCGCCACTTCCTGCTGACCGGCATGAAAGGCGCGGCAGCAGGCGGCCTGGCCGCCGTCATTGTCTTCATCGTCTTTTCATGGTGGTCGTCGCGCAACCTGGCGACGCCCCAGGCCGACCAGGCGACAGCGCTGTTCGGCAATTTCGCCATCGGCGCCAACGGCTATCTCGGCGTCGTGCTGATCGTCGCCCTGATCGGCGCGCTGACGGCCGCAACGTCACATGTCACCGTCGTCACCTATCTCGACGAGATAGACAAGCATCAGCCGGACGGGCTTTAGGCAATGCTTGCGTCACACAACATGTCCAATCGTTACCTAATGTGTATGATACAGCGCTGCAAAAGCCGTATTTCCTGCTTAACCATGGTGACGTGATGGGACAGAACGCGCTCGCCGCATCGGGGACGGTTTCAGGAACGAGATTCTACCCAGCCGGGCGCAGCTCGCGCCGGAGAGTGATTTTTTTGCGCCGCACATTGTTCGTCCTTTTGCTTGCGGCTTTTGTCTTCATCGCCGGCTTTGCACTCTTTGCCACCCATGTCAGCGGCCTGACCACGCCAGCCAACCCGGCCAAGGCCGACGCCATCATCGTGCTGACCGGCGGCCAGTCGCGCATTGACGCGGCACTCAACCTTCTCAAGACCGGCAAGGGCGAACGCCTGCTGATCAGCGGCGTCCATCCCGCCGCAACGCGCCGCCAGCTGCAGCTCGCCACCGGAAGCGACAAGGCCCTGTTCAGCCGCGTCGACATCGACAGGGCCGCGCTCGACACCATCGGCAATGCCGAGGAAAGCGCCAAGTGGGTGGAAAGTCACGACTACGGCCGCGTGATCCTGGTCACCAACAACTACCACATGCCCCGCAGCCTGCTGGAAATGGGGCGCCTGCTGCGCCATGCCACGCTGCAGCCCTACCCTGTTGTCAATTCCAAGCTCGACGACGGCAGCTGGCTGACCAAGCCGAAAGCCTTCCGCGTGCTGTTCACCGAATACAACAAATACCTGCTTGCGCTCGCCCGCGGCATCCTGCCGGTGAAGCCGACGGCCGATGGCATTGACGTCGCCACCGCCGATTGACCGCCGCCCAACGCAACGGTTTAAGCAGGCAGCCGGCCAGCAGCCGTTTTCCTTTTTGGACGGCTTGGTGTAACCAACGGGCAAATTCCGTCCTCAGGCGCTCCCAGACAATGCTCTATATCCGTTCGCTGGCATTCAATTTCGTCTTCTATGTCAGCCTGGTGCTCCAGATGATCCTCTGGACGCCCTACTACTTCCTGTCGCCGCGTCATCGCGCCTGGCTCGTCCCCAAATTCTGGGCGCGCTCGAGCCTGTGGCTGCAGGAGAAGATCGCCGGCACCAGGAGTGAGGTCACGGGCGTCGAGAACCTGCCGGAAGGCTCGTTCATCCTGGCGCCCAAGCACCAGTCCTTCTGGGACGCCATCGCCTTCTTCCCCTACCTGCGCGACCCGCTCTACATCCTCAAGCGCGAGCTGATGTGGATCCCGCTCTTCGGCTGGTACATCGCCAAGATGAACATGATCCCGGTCAATCGCGGCAAGCGTTCGGCGGCCCTCAAGGCTGTGGTCGTTGCGACCCGCAGGGAGATGCAGAACGACCGCCAGCTGATCATCTATCCCGAGGGCACGCGCCGCGCGCCGGGCGACGAGCCGGCCTACAAATGGGGCATCGCCGAGCTTTACGCCGCCCTGAACATGCCTGTGGTTCCGGTTGCCCATGTCGCCGGCCTGTACTGGCCGCGGCGCAAGTTCCTGCGCTTTCCCGGCACCATCAAGGCACGCTTCCTGCCGCCGATCCCGGCGGGCCTGAGCAGGGAAGAATTCATGAAGCGGCTTGTCGAAGACACGGAAGCCGCCTGCGACGCATTCCTGATCGAAGCGGCAACCTCGGACAATCCGCCGCCAATGCCGCCCACCGCCGTCAAGCGGCTCAAGGAGCTGGGCGTAGAGGTCAAAAGCTAGCTGCTGGCCTCAAGCTCGCGCTTCATCCAGCTGGTATCGCCCCAGGTCGACAGCCAGATCATCAAACTGGTCGCCGCCGCAATCGCACCATAGGCCAGGGCGTAGGGCGGTCCCTTTGACGACCTGCGCTCGCGCGCGAGGTCCAGATGCGCAAGCTCTTCCTGCTGGATGGACAGGATCGCCACGTGCAGGCCTTCGTCGCGGTCTCGCAGGAAACGAAGCTGCTCTTCGAGATGCCGATGCACGGTGGCCTCGACAGCTTCCGTGCAGAGCCAGACCATCTGCGGCCCAAGCGCCGCGGTCACCAACCCCAGCACATAGCCGCCAAGCGACCAGAATTTCATGACGCGGCACGCTTGCGCGCCGCGTGCCGGCATGGCGTCGCTGAATATCCTTTCGTGAAGGATTTCGTCGGCACGCATCTTCTCAAGTTCCGGCAAGAGCTCGGGAAAGAACCGCCGAGCCATGGCAATCTGCGCGCCATAGATGTTGATCGCCCCGCGCTCACCGGCGTGGTTGACCTTGAGGATGCGCTGGATCGTAACCTTGTCAGTACCTGCAGGCAGCAGCATCGATGTCTTTCCAACCGACGTTACTTCCTTGATACCACCGATCCTGATGCTGCGACACAGGGCTGGCCAGCGGCCATCCGTCGCTCATGCTCCAGCAGCCAGCGCTTGCGCCACAGGCCGCCGCCATAACCTGTCAGGTCGCCGCTGACGCCAACCACGCGATGGCAGGGAATGACGACCGCGATCGGGTTGGCGCCGTTGGCACGACCGACGGCACGCACGGCAGCCGGGTTGCCGATCTCCGCGGCAAGGCCGGAATAGGTCGCCGAGGCGCCCGCCGGAATGCGGCGCAAGCCATCCCAGACCTGGCGCTCGAAGGCGGTGCCCTGCGGCGCCAGCCGCGTGGCGAATTCTGCCGAGTTACCGGCGAAGAAAGCACCAAGTTCGGCTTCGATCTGGTCGATCGGCCCTGCCCGCCCGAAGGCGATGGCCGAGCCGGTCGCGGCCTGCAGCTTGCGCACTTCAGTCGCCAGCGCCTTGCGCTCGAGGAATTCGAGAATGTGCAGCGCATGCTGGTCGGCAATGGCGATCATCGGGCCGATGGGGGTTTCGACCCAGTCTGCCTTGAGCATGGTCTTGCCGCGCAGCTTGGCCGGCGCCTCGCCGAGCAGGCGGGTCACTGCCGCGCGAAAACCGCTGCCGGATCCGAAACCAGCCTCGACCTGCGCATCGATGACGCTGTCGCCCGCGGTCAGCCGTTCCGCCGCCTGACCCAACCGGCGCAGCCTGGCCATCTCAAGGAAGCTCATGCCGAAGCGGCGTTTGAAGGCGCGGCGCACGGTCGATGCATCGAAACCCATGGCCAGAATGTCGGTTTCGAGCCAGCGCCGCTCCGGTTCGCGGTCGAGCGCGTCGAGAAGCGTGGCAACCAGCGGCTCGGGCGCGCCCGTGCCCATCATCGGCCGGCAGCGCTGGCACGGCCGGAAGCCCGCATGCAGGCATTCGGCCGTAGTGTCGAAGAAGCGAACGTTCTCGCGCTTGGGTTTGCGGGCGGCACAGGTGAGCCGGCAGAAGATGCCGGTCGACGTCACCCCGACAAAAGCGAGGCCGTCATAGCCGGGATCGCGTGCGATCAGCGCGTCGTAGAGCGTGTCGTCGGAAGGTCGTTGGAAAAGCATGGCCAATGCTTAGCGCGAGTCCGCAACGATGTGCCGCCGAAAAACAGGCGTTGATCTTGCCTCCTGACAAGAGGCCGTCATGAGCCGACGCGGCGCGCCACCTCTTCAAGCCAATGGTCGCGGATGCCAAGTGCCTTGAGATGCTCGACGGCGCTCGACACATAGTCTTCGTTGCGGCCGGACTGGCCGACGGCCCCTGAGACGATTTCGGCAGCATGGGCGGCGTCGAGGTTGCCCGCATATTGACGGTGCTTGCGATCGGCGATGTAGCAGACGGCAGGCACGCGCGCGCCGTCGCGGTCGAGCTGGATGGTGAACTCGCGCTCGAGATAGACGCTGGTCACCAGCTCGCGCGCCCTGAGATAGGCAATCACCTCGTCGCGCAGGTCACCGGGCACGCGGAACGCCATGCCGACGCAGGAGCCGCCACGGTCTAGACCGAGCACCAGTCCGGGCCGTTGCTCTGTACCGCGATGCACCCAGGAGCGGATGCACAGCGCCCGGCGAAAGCCCATCAGCCGAGCCCGGCGCGTCTCGACATGGGCGAAGCCCGGACGCCACATCAGCGAGCCATAGCCAAAAACCCAAAAATCGCCCATATCGCCAAGCCTGTTGGTGGTTCGCGGGTCTCCCGCGTTACAGCGACGCGCCTCCTACCGGACACGCAAAAGACGCTGTAACAATCTGAACACGCGCATGAGACCCTCGGAAATCGGTCCGATTTCAGGAACCATGCACTAACGAGAGCGTGAGTATGACGTCAAGCCAAGACCGGAAACCGAACTCCAGCCGCCGCTTCCTGTGGCTGACGCTGTTCATCGTCGTGCTGTTTGGCGGCTACAGCGCCGGCTGGTTCTGGCTCGCCGGCAAGGCCGAACGCGAGGTGCAGCAGCGCATCGCCGAGTTGAACCGGAACGGGGTGTCGGCCGATTGCGCCAACCCCACGGTCCGGGGCTTCCCCTTCCGCATCGGCCTGTTCTGCGACCGGGTGGAGTATGAGAATTCAGGGCTGCGCGTCTCGGCCAGCGCCGGTGCCTTCCGCACCGCAGCCCAAGTCTACCAGCCGATGCATTCGGTGCTCGAACTCGACGGCCCGCTGCGCGTGACCGCGCCCGACCTGCCGCAGCTCCAGTTCAACTGGGACCTGCTTCATGCCAGCGTGCGCGTGGCAAATCCCTTGCCGGAGCGCCTGTCGGTCGAGACGCGCAAGCTGTCCGGCCAGGCTTCGTTCATCGACGGCCCCGACATGCCGCTGTTCACCGCCGACGAAACGCAATTCCACCTGCGCCCCAACGGCATGGATATCGATCTCGCCGGCACTTTCACCGGCCTGCTGATCGACCCGGAGGCCCTGCACGGCCGCAAGCTGCCGTTGCTTGACGGCAGCGCCGACACCTCGCTTACCAATGGCATCAGCCTGCTCGGCGGAGGCCAGAAGAGCCTGCGCGGCCAGGCCGGCACGATCCGGTCGATGACGATTACCTCTGGCGGCAACACCGGGGCAGCGGTCACGGGTCCATGGTCGATCGGCGACGACGGCCTGCTCGACGCCAACCTGCGCGTCACCATCCAGAACCCGCGCGAGCTGTCGCGCATCCTCGCCGAGGTGATCCCTGAACAGAAGAAGCAGATCGAGACCGCGTTCGCAGGCCTGGCGCTTCTGGGCGACGCGCCGACCCTGCCGCTCAGAGTGACCAAGGGCCGGGCAATGCTGGGGTTCATTCCGCTCGGGATGCTGCCCGCGGTTCAATAGCTCCTGTCGAGCATTCCAGCGAGTAGCGAGGAAACCCAGCCTGGACGGCCAGGGCAAGTCGCTACTCGCCACTTTGCATTCCCTATTCGCTAGCTCTTAGCCGGGTGCTCGATGGCCTCGCGGCCGAAGTTCGGCACGTCGACTTCCTGACCGGCGTCGATGATCGAACGACGGATGGCGCGGGTGCGGGTGAACATCTCGAACAGCTTGTCGCCGTCGCCCCAGCGGATCGCCCGCTGCAGCGAGGCGAGGTCTTCCGAAAAGCGCGCCAGCATTTCGAGGATCGCGTCCTTGTTGTGCAGGCAGACGTCGCGCCACATGGTCGGGTCGGAAGCCGCGAGACGGGTGAAGTCGCGGAAGCCCGAAGCCGAATATTTGATGACTTCCGACTTGGTCACCGCCTCGAGATCATCGGCGGTGCCGACGATGTTGTACGCGATGATGTGCGGCAGGTGCGAGACGATGGCGAGCGTCATGTCGTGATGCTCGGGGTCCATGGTGTCGATGTTGGAGCCGCAGCGGCGCCAGAACTCCGACAGCTTCTCAAGCGCCACCGGATCGGTATCCGGAAGCGGCGTAAAGATGCACCAGCGGTTCTCGAACAGTTCGGCAAAGCCGGCGTCGGGGCCGGACTTCTCGGTACCGGCCAGCGGGTGGCCGGGGATGAAGTGCACGCCCGCGGGCACATGCGGGGCCATCTGGGCGATGACGGAGGCCTTGGTCGAGCCGACATCGGTGAGGATGGCACCCGGCTTCAGGGCTGTCGCAATATCGGCAGCCACGGCGCCGGACGAGCCCACCGGCACCGAGACGATGACGAGGTCTGCATCCTTCACCGCCGCCTTGGCGTCGGTCGAATAGCTGTCGCCAAGCCCGAGTTCCTCGGCGCGGGCAAGCGTCGACGCACTGCGGGTGGAGATGGCAATATGGCGGGCAAGCCCTTCGCGGCGAATGACGCGGGCCAGCGACGAGCCGATCAGGCCGATGCCCAGCAGGGCAATCTTGTCAAAGAGAGGTTCGGACATTTTTCAACTTCTCAGAAATTCGGTGAGGGCAACAACGACACCGCGATTTGCCTCTTCGGTGCCGACGGTCATGCGCAGCGCATTGGGGAAACCGTAGCCGGAGACCCTGCGCAGAATATAACCGCGCGCCAGAAGATAATCGTCGGCTGCAGCGGCCGAATGCTTGCCGTCCTCGGGGAAGTGAACCAGCAGGAAGTTGCCGACCGAAGGCGTGACGCGCAGGCCGAGCTTCTCGAACTCCGTGACCAGCCACTCTGCCCAGTGGGTGTTGTGGGCGACGGTGCGCTCGACATGGCCGCGGTCCTGGATCGCCGCCACGCCGGCCTCGATGGCCGCCGCATTGACGTTGAACGGGCCACGCATGCGCTCAAGCACGTCGATGACGTGCGACGGCGCATAGATCCAGCCGATGCGCATGCCGCCGAGGCCGTGGATCTTCGAGAACGTGCGCGTCATGACGACATTCTCGTTGGCCGCGACCAGTTCCACGCCCGCCTCGTAGTCGTTGCGGCGAACATATTCGGCATAGGCGGCATCGAGCACGAGCAGCACATTCTTCGGCAGCGCCGCATGCAGGCGACGCACCTCCTCGAACGGCAGGTAGGTGCCGGTCGGGTTGTTGGGGTTGGCGAGGAAGACGATCCTGGTGTTGGGCGTCAGCGCCGCGATGATGTTGTCGACGCTGGCCTTCTCGCCATCTTCCTTGGCAACGACGGGAATGGCGCCCGCTGCCTGGGTGTAGATCTTGTAGACCATGAAGCCATGCTCGGTGTAGACGGCTTCGTCGCCTGGCGAGAGATAGCTCTGCGCCAGCAGGCCCAGCACCTCGTCGGAGCCGTTCGTGCACAGGATGTTGGCAGGGTTGAGCCCATGGGTCGCCGCAATCGCCTGTCTCAGGCGTGACGCCGACCCGTCGGGATAATACTCCATCTTGCCGGCGAGCTTCTGTACCGCCTCGATGGCATGAGGCGACGCACCCAGCGGATTTTCGTTCGACGAGAGCTTATGGACCTTGGTAACGCCTGCGGGAGCCGCGCTCTTGCCGGGGACATAAGCTGCGATGTCCATGATGCCGGCGCGGGGTTCGGGGCGAATCTGCTCAGGTGCCTTGGTCATGTCGAAAATCCTGGATTGGCGCCTCCGGATGGAGGCCGCAGCGGAAATACCCCCCGTAACAGCCAATGTCGAGGAAAACCGGCGAAACTGGCCCGTCTGGCTGGACCATTGGGCCGCTGTTGACGCAATCGGCCACCGGGCGTAATAGCAGCGCATAGACCCGTGGTGATTTGGCCGGTCGGCTTGCAGCCACGTTAAACAAGTCGCTAAAGGGCCGTTTGCGATCCGTAAACCGGCTTTGCGACAGCAATGCCGGTTTTGTTTTTTGGAGGTCGCGCAATGCCGATCAAGATCCCGGATCAACTCCCCGCCCGCGAAGTGCTGGTGAAAGAGGGCGTGTCCATCATGGATGAGCAGACTGCTCTCCGCCAGGATATCCGCCCACTGCAGATCGGCCTGCTCAACCTCATGCCCAACAAGGTCAGGACAGAGACCCAGATCGCGCGCCTGATCGGCGCAAGCCCCCTGCAGGTCGAACTGACGCTGGTGCGTATCGGCACCCACAAGGCCAAAAACACCTCAGAGGACCACCTCATCGCCTTCTACCAGACCTGGGAAGAGGTGAAGGACCGCAAGTTCGACGGCTTCATCATCACCGGTGCGCCGGTTGAGCTGCTGCCGTTCGAGGAAGTGACCTACTGGGACGAGCTCAAGCAGATCATGGACTGGACCACGACCAACGTGCATTCGCCGTTCTTCATCTGCTGGGGAGCGATGGCGGCCGCATGGCATTTCCACCGTCTTCCCAAGCACACGCTGGAAGAAAAGGCGTTCGGCGTGTTCCGGCACAACAACAACGCGCCTGCCTCGCCTTATCTCGCCGGCTTCTCGGACGATTTCGCCATTCCCGTGTCGCGCTGGACCGAAGTCCGAGCAGCCGACATCCCGGAGGGCTCCGGCCTCGAGCTTTTGATGGAATCGGAAGACACCGGCCCGAGCCTCTTGGCCGAGGAAGCCGGCAACCGGCTCTACATGTTCAACCACATCGAATACGATTCGACCTCGCTCAAGGAAGAGTACGACCGCGACGTGGCCGCCGGCGTGACCATCGCCGTGCCGCACGAATATTACCCCGACAACGATCCGCAGCGCCGGCCGCTAAACCGCTGGCGCTCGCATGCCCACCTGCTGTTCGGTAACTGGATCAACCGGGTCTACCAGACCACGGCCTACGATCTGGAGAACATCGGCAAGGATCGCTAGCCGACCGCCTCACGGCCCCGCGCCCGGCATCCGGGCGCGGTCCCAAAGCGCCCTACCCGGCCTTTGCACGGTGCTCGTGAAAGGCGCAGGCGAGGATGCGCAGCGCTTCGCGCGAGCGGCGGTCGGTCAGTGTCGAGTGCAGCACGATCTCGGTCGCCGGCACCTCAGGCAGGCCGAACTTGCGGCTGACCTCGACGGTTCCGGGGGGCGCCAGGCGGCTGGGGAAGACTGCCGTGGCGAGCCCCGCCGAAACCGCCGCCGTGACCATCGAAGAGCCGCCGCCGACGAACACCTCGACCCAGGGAATGCCGGCGTCGTCGAGCGTGCGTGTCGCCAGGTCGCGAACGCCACACAGCCGCGACAGCGTCGCCAACCGGATCGGCTCACCCGGGCGATGATCGAACTCGGGCGTCGCGAACCAGCCGAAATGCTCAGGTCCCAACACCTCGCCGTCGCGGCGGTCGTCCTCGCGCCTGACGATCGCGGCGTCGAGCTTGCCACGGTCGAAGGCGTCGAGCAGCAGCGTTGAATTGTCGACCTGGACCTCGATGGTCAGCGCCGGATCGTGCTGGCTGAGGCGCGCGAGCAGCGTCGTCACCTCCGGTCCGGCGACATGGCCGGCAATGCCGAGCGTGAAGCGCCGCGCCGAGCACGACAGGCCTGCGACGGCATAGTCATGCGCGGCGAGGAAGGCACGCGCCGATTCGATGAACAACGCACCGTCTGCCGACAGCCTGACACGGCGCGGGGTGCGTTCGATCAGCTTGCGGCCGATGCGCTCCTCCAGCCGCTTGAGCTTGACGCTGACCGCCGCCTGGGTCGAGCCCATGGCGTCGGCGGCCCGCGTAAAGCTCTGGAGATCCGCGACCAAAACGAAGTTGCGCACGGCCTCGGCGTCGAGCCACAGCATCTCATCCATCCTGATTTGTTATCACTGATATAGGTTTGCATAGCATTTATGCATGTTCAAGCTTCGCCTATCTCAGCTGTTTCCAGATAACCAGCGGCACTGGGCCTCCTCCTCCCGACGCCGCCAGCCGGAGACACGGGATGAAGCTGACGAGTAGAGACAATCTGGCGCTTGGGGCGATCTGCCTGTCCGCGCTGATGTTCGGCCTTGAGATATCGAGCATACCGGTGATCCTGCCGACGCTCGAACATGTGCTGCAGGCCGACTTCAAGGACATGCAGTGGATCATGAACGCCTACACCATCGCCTGCACGACGGTGCTTATGGCGACCGGCACGCTGGCCGACCGCTTCGGGCGCCGTCTGGTGTTTGCCATCACAGTTGCAGCCTTCGGTGTGACATCCCTGATGTGCGGCCTTGCCCCCAGCACGACGGTGCTGATCGTCAGCCGTTTCCTGCAGGGAATGGCTGGCGGCGCCATGTTCATCTGCTCGATCGCCATTCTCTCGCACCAGTTCCAGGACGCCAAGGCACGCGGCAGCGCCTTCGCCGTCTGGGGCGTCATATCGGGCATCGGCCTGGGCTTCGGGCCGATCATCGGCGGCACGATCGTGGCCCTGTCGACATGGCAGTGGGTATTCCTCGTGCACGCGCCCCTGGCGCTGCTGTGCCTGGCGCTGACTTTCATCAGCGTCGGAGAATCGCGTGACCCGCAGGCCAAGAAGCTGGACCTGCCCGGCATCGTCATCCTGAGTGCTTCGGTCTTCGGGCTGACCTACTACATCACCCAGGGCGCCGATCTCGGCTTTCTCAGCCCGACAGCCCTTGCCATCGCCACAGCAACACTCATTGGCCTGATCGCCTTCGTTGCGGTCGAGCGGCTGCATCCGCATCCGATGTTCGACTTCTCGGTGTTCAGGATCCGCGATTTCTCCGGCGCCATCGTCGGCTGCGTCGGCATGAACTTCAGCTACTGGCCTTTCATGGTCTATATGCCGATCTACTTCACCGCAGGCCTCGGCTATGACAGCACCGAAACCGGCCTGGCCGTGCTTGCCTATACGGTGCCGTTCCTGGTGATGTCGCCGGTGGCGCAGTACCTTTTGCTGCGCACCAGCCCCCGCGTCGTCATCCCGCTCGGCTTGTTCACCATCGGCCTCGGCTTCATCGCCATGTGGTTGGGCAGCCCGGTCGAAGGGGCAAGCGGGCTGACCGTGCTGCCCGGCGCGCTGATTGCCGGCATCGGCCTCGGCCTGACGACCACCCCCGCCACCAACATGACCACGGGCTCGGTGCCGGCCAGCCGCGCCGGCATGGCCTCGGGCATCGACGCCAGCGCCAGGCTGATCGCGCTCGCCGTCAACATCGCGGTGATGGGCTTCGTCCTGGTCGAGGGTATTCTTGCCGGCCTGCGCGACGCCCTGCCCGAAATTGCCGACGCCGGCCAGTTGCGGGCGCTGGCCGAGCGTATTGCCGCTGGTGGCGCGATCGACGGCACGCAGAGCGCGCTCGACGTCCCTGCTGACGTCGCCCACGCCGCACTGGTCAATGGCTTCCACTGGGTGATGCTCTATGGCGGCATCGGCGTGTGGGTCCTGGCCGCGATCAGCTTTGCGCTTTTTGGCGCCGGAAAATCATCCGGCCTGCCGGAGCCCCGCCCGGAAAATCGCGTCGCAGCGCACTGAGGCGACAGCTGCAGGCCCGCCGCTCCGGCGGGCCTGCGGGAACCGCGTCAGATCGTGGCGGATGCCTGGGCCATCTCCTTGATGTGTATCCGCCTCAGCGCCGGTCCGCGCTTGTCCCTGGCAAGGTGGACGGTGCGGTCGAACAGCCCGCCATTGTGGCGGGTCGGACTGAAATAGATGATACCGGTACCGGCCAGCTCGCCCTCGAACATCGCACTCACCCGTTCATGGGCAGCGACATCGAGCGTGTCGAAAGCCTCGTCGACGATCACCCAGTCGGGCCGGTGCAGCCGGAGCCGGGCAAAGGCGAGCAGCCGCAGCTCGTCGCTGTTCAGCTCCTCGGCCCAGGGCGCGGTCCGGTCGAGCGACGGCACCAGCCGGTCGAGGCCGACCGCGCCGAGCGATGCCACGAACTCCGCATCCTCGAAGGTCCGGTCCGCCGTGGGATAGGCCAGCACGTCGCGCAGCGAGCCCGGCGGCAGGTAGGACTGGCGCGGAAGGAAGGTGATCTGATTGCCTGCGGGGAGCTCTATGCGCCCGCGCCCCCACGGCCAGAGACCGGCGAGCGCCCGAAACAGCAGCGTCTTACCGGCACCAGCCTCGCCGACGATCAGCACCCTTTCACCCGGCTTCACCCGCACATGCGGTTCCGACAGCTTGGTGCAGCCGCTGGGCGAGGCAATCTCCAGCTGGTCGAAGGCCAGGCTGCCATCGCTGCTTTCGGTGAAGCCGATGCGGTCTTCCTTGTCATGCAGCACATCCGCCGCGACCAGCACGCTGCGGATGACGCCGACGCGCATCAGCGTGGCGCGCCAGTCGGCGATGGCGCCGACATTGTTGATGAACCAGCGCAGCGAGGCGTGGACCTGGTTGAATGCGCCAACCGCCATCATCAGCCCCCCGAAGCTGATGTCGCCAGCGAAATAGACGGGCGCGGCGACCAGGATAGGCGCGACCACGGTGAACCAGCCATAACCGTCGGTGACCCAGGCGAGGTTGATCTGGGTGGCGAAGATGCGGCGCATGGCGTTGAGCACGCTGCCGAGGTCGGTCTCGAGCCGCCGAACCTCGTCCGCCTCGCCGCGGGCGAGCGCGATGGCGTCGATGTTCTGGTTGATGCGCACCATCGAGAAGCGCAGTTCGGCCTCCCGCGAATAACGTTCGCTGTTTTCGGTGATCAACGGCCGGCCCACCAGCCAGCTTAGCCATGAGGCCGAACCGGCATAGATGAAGGCCGCCCAGACCATGTAACCGGGAATGGCAAAGGAGCTGCCGCCAACATGGAAGACGAAGCCGGACGACAGGCTCCACAACACGCCGACGAAAGAAGCAAGCAGGATGGAGGCCTGCAGCAGACCGATGCCCAGATCGGTGGTGAGGTCGGCGAGATGGCCGGCGTCCTGCTGCATGCGCTGGTCGGGATTGACGCCCACAGCACCCGCATTGGCGAGGCGAAAAGCACGGCCAGGTCGCAGCCACTCGCCGATCAGGTCGAGTGTCAGCCCCTCGCGCAGCTTGAGCCGGATCATCTGGTTAAGCCACTGCTGGGCGACGTTGAGCACGAGCAATCCGGCGGCAATCGCTGCAAAGACCAGGAGCTGGTCCATGAAGGCGGGAAAATCGCGGCGTTCGAGCGCGTCGTAGAAGGGCTTGTTCCAGCGATTGAGCAGGATCTGGCCGATCGATGTGCCGATGATGATGACAACGATGGAAAGACTGAGCCAGGTCAGTGTCCGCCGCACCGGCGACCCGGCCAGGGCCTGTCGCGCCATCTTGAGATGGCCGAGGAAGCCGCCGCCGTCAAACTCGGGAACCAGCGGTTCGCGATTGGCCCTGTCGAACGATTGGCTTGGCATGGATGCGTTCCTTCCGCTGGCCCACACTGCCCGAATCGAGACCCAAGGGCTATTCTGCCACTGTCTGCCGGACGCGTATCGCACCTGTCCGGAACATGATTGTGAACGCCGGACCTGCCGCCCCTGGCCTCTTCGTTCTTACCCAGTTCCGGGAAACCCGCTTCCCGCTTTTCCCGGAATTGCTTCAGCCCTTCGGCGCGAACACCCGCACGGATTTCGGCCGGATGCGGAAATGCGCCGGCGTCCAGGTCACCAGCTCGCCGTCGGTGTTGACCGGCCGCGGCTGCTTGGTGCGGATCGTCACCCCCGTCGTCTTGAACGCGCGGACATCGTCCCACTGCCCTTGAGTGCCCCGGCGCAGGCTGGGCAGCAGGCGCAGCAGCCGCCACCAGTGGTCGACCTCGAGGCTGTAGAGGTCGAGCCAGCCATCGTCGGCCGTCGCCGTTTCCTCCACCGTCATGCCGCCGCCATAGTGACGTCCGTTGCCGACCGAGACCTGCATGGTGCGGATCTTCTCGGTCACGTCGTCATGGTCGACATAGGCGGTGAACAGCCTGGAGCGCATCAAAAGGCGCGCAGCGACAATGCCGTAGCCCAGAGTGCCCCAGCGCTTCTTGGCGTGCTCCGTGAGCTCCGCCGCCAATTCGGCGCTGAAGCCGATGCTGGCAACATTGAAGAACAGGTGGCCGTTGACCTCGCCCAGATCGACAAGCGTCTGGCGGCCTTCGGCGATGATCTCGGCCGCCTTGATCGGATCCGGCGGGATGCCCATGGTTCGGGCGAAATCATTGGCGGTGCCGAGCGGGAGCACGCCGAGCGTCAGCCCCGTATAGGCAAGTCCTGCAGCGGCATTGTTGAGTGTGCCGTCGCCGCCACCGACGATCGCCATGTCGAAATGATCGGCATTGCGAGAGATCAGCTCGGAGGCGTTTTCGTCCTTGCTGGTCGCCATCTCCTCGATGATGATGCCGGCAGCCTCCAGCACCTTGCGCGCCTCTGCGATCGACCCGCCGCCACGCCGCGCGCGCGGATTGACGATGAGCATGGCACGCTTGCCGGCCGCATGCAGCTCAGTGCGTTTTTCGCGGATGATGACGTCGGTCAGGGTGGAATTTCCTGCTGTTGTCGCCGTTTTCGGCGCGTTGCCCCCGTTTACGCAATTTAGGGAGCAGGGCGCGCCATTTTAAGGCTTCGACAATTCACGAAACCGAAAGCGGCTTGTCCTTTTCGTCATCCTCGCGCGACCGCCTCAGCGCCGGGAAGCCACGCGTCGCGCCTGACGGCGACAAGACAGGCACGAAAACGCGACGCGATGCACGCTGCGCGACAGGTATGCCCTGATAGACGCGCTTCTGCGCCTCGACCACGATGACGCCGGAGAAGATCGGCCAGAAGCGGCGACCGAGGCTTTCGAACAGATGGTCGAAGCGCATCATCCACTTGCGCTGCGAGGGCGGGAAATGCAGCGCATCCGACCACGAGGCGACGGTGAAATTGGCGTCACGCAGAAGTTCGTTGAGCTGGCCCGGCGAGAATGGACGGCCGGTGCCGAAGGGTGTGTGCTCGAAACGCGCCCAGACGCCGCGGCGGTTGGGCACCACGATGACGACGCGGCCGGCGGGCGACAGCACCCGCCAGATCTCCTTCAGCGTCTCGCGCGGGCTTTCGGCATGTTCCAGCGAATGAACCAGCAGCATCCTGTCGATGGACGAATCGACCAGCGGCAGTTCCTCATCGAACACCAGCGCCGTCGACGACGGGCCCTGCGCCGGCCAGACGACCGCGCCTTGCGTCGCCGGCATGAAGGCGAAGACACGCTCGGCATCGGCCCCGAAGCGGTCGAGCCAGGGCAGCGTGTAGCCGAGCCCGACCAGCCGCTCGTTGGGCACGCCCGCCCACACCGATGACAGCGCCATGGTGATGGAGTGCTCGGCCAGACGCCCGAGCGGCGTGGAATAAAAGGAGCGGAGGTCGACGATGTCGGAGTTCATCGCCGGACGGTAACCGGGCTCGCCCAGGACTTCAACGACCGCATCCGTTTCACCCGCGCTGCGACGCGCTATTTGGATGACAGGGCAAACCGCCCGCCCTATCGTCCTCTTCGAAAGGGAGTTCTGCCATGGCCGTCGAGATCAAGCTTTTCATGTGCCGCACCGACAACTTCGGGGCACTGCTGCACGACAGCGAAACCGGCGAGACCGCCATCATCGACGCGCCCGAGGAGGCGCCGATCATCGATGCCATAGCCCATAGCGGCTGGACACCGTCGACAATCCTGACAACCCATCACCATGGCGACCATGTCGAGGCAAACCTTGCGCTCAAGCGGCGCTACAAGCTGCGTATCATTGGGCCGGAGGCGGAACGCGACAAGATTCCCGGAATCGACGACACGGTAGAGCAAGGCTCGGTGGTCCCCTTCGGCAACGAGACCATCGAGGTCATCGAGACGCCGGGCCACACCGCCGGCCATGTCTGCTACTACTTGCCGAAGTCGAAGGTGGCCTTCACCGCCGACACGCTGTTTGCGCTGGGCTGCGGGCGACTGTTCGAGCGTCCGGCACCGGTGATGTTCGAATCGCTGAAGAAGCTCGCCGCTTTGCCAACCGACACCGTGATCTATTGCGGGCACGAATACACGCTGTCCAATGCGCGCTTTGCCCTGACGATCGACCCCGACAACCCAGCGCTTCGTGCCCGCGCCGACAAGATCGAGAAGCTGCGGGCCGAGGGCAAGCCGACGCTGCCGACGACCATCGGCGAGGAACTCGCCACCAACCCGTTCCTGCGCTGGTCCGATCCCGCCATCCGCAAGCATCTCGGCATGGAGAAGGCAACGGACGTCGACGTTTTCGCCGAAATCCGCAGGCGCAAGGACAATTTCTGATCATGCAGGCAGCCGAGATCATCGCCACCTTGGGCATGCGGCGCCATCCCGAGGGCGGCTGGTATGTCGAGACCTTTCGCGACAATCCCGAGGGCGGACCGCACGGCGCGCGCGGCAACCAGACGGCGATCTACTTCCTGCTCGAGCACGGCGATGTCTCGGCCTGGCATCGGGTCAGGGACGCCGCCGAACTCTGGCACTATCATGCCGGGGCGCCGATCGAGTTGAAGATATGCCCGCCTAGCGGCGAAGTGAGCGCGGACGTCCTGGGCGTCAATTTGGCTGCCGGCGAGCGACCGCAGCTGGTGGTTCCGCCGGGCTGGTGGCAGACGGCCCGCAGCCTCGGCGATTGGACGCTGGTCGGCTGCACCGTCTCGCCAGGCTTCGAATTCGCCCAGTTCGAGCTGGCTGAACCGGGCTGGGAGCCGGGGTTAGTCTAGGCCCCTGCCCCATTGGTCGCCGGTGACGAGCGGTCGCGGAAAATGAGCGACTTTGCTGCAAGTACGGCGCCGCCGGTGATGAGTACGCACGCAGCGAGAATGCGCAAGGATGGCTCGGCGAAACCCGCAGCGATGAGCACCAGGGTCGACAGCAGCGGCGCGGCGTAGCTTGCCGCGCCCAGGACCTGGATGTTGCCGCGCTTGACGCCGATGTCCCAGGCGTAGAAGGCAGCACCCACCGGCATCAGGCCAAGGCCGAGTACGGCGAGCCACTGGCCGGCATTGGCCGGCAAGACGGTCTCTTCAAGCGCCAGATGGCAGGCGAAGGACAGTATCGAGGTCGCCAGGCAGAACCAGGTGACGACAGATGTCGGCACCGAGGGGAAACGCCGCGACAGGAGCGAATAGCCCGACCACAGGAAGGCGCAGACGAAGGCCATGGCATAGCCGAAGCTGTAGCGTGCATCGAAGGCGAGCCCGCCGCCCTTGGTGATGATCAGGAAGGTGCCGGCAAGGCCCATCAGCGCGCCGGCGATGTGGTTCCAGCGCAGGCGTTCGCCCGGCATCAGCGCCGAGCCCAGAACGATGAACAGCGGCCAGAGATAGGCGATCAGGCTGGCCTCGACCGCCGGCGCGTTGCGCAGCGCGGTGAAGTAGAAGAAATGGTAGCCGAACAGGCCGGCAATGCCGATGACCCAGACCTGAGGCGGGATCTTTTCCGTCGTCTCGGGCTTGGACATGAACAGCCGCGCGACGAGGCCGACGCAGGTACCGATGGCAAAAGTGATCGCCGACATCAGGAACGGCGGCACGGTGCCTGACGCATCGGTGAGCAGGGCCAGCAGCGCCCACATGGCCACTGCCGAGAATCCGATCAAAGTCGCGCGCCCCACTTACCCCTCCCGGCGCGCCGGCGCCTTTTGTCCTGGAGCATGACCGTGTCCGAAGACCACTCCCGGTTTTCGGCGCATGCTCAATTGGTGGCTTCGAACCGCCGTGCCTTGACCGTGATCGTTCCGATCTCGGTGCTCACGGTGGCGTAGATCGGGGCATATACGCCGGTTTCGCCGAGCGGCGCAAATGTCACCATGATGCGGCTGCGGTCGCGCAGAAAGGTCAGCGCCTTCTTGTCGGTTCGATAGCCCGAGACCGGCTGGAAACCCATGCGGCAGGTGACCGTGTCGCCGGAGAACCCCTTGACCGACATCTTCTTGCGCGACACTTCGGTCAGCCTGAGATCGGCGCGCAGCTCGCCATCATACATCTTGACGGTGCGGCCACATACGCGGTCGAGGCTGGACGCCTTGATGACAGTCGCCGCGATCGGGTCGGACACGGCGCGGAGATCGTCGGCGCCGAGCGGTATCCAGGTCGAGCCGCGCTTCTTGGGCGGCGGCACGACTTCGGTGCTGGCGACGCGATCGCCGGAAAAGCGCACATCGACCAGCGATGCCTTCTTGCCGGAGACATAGTCGGCCCGGAATGCGCTTGGACGCGTGCCGCCGTCGCCGAAGCTGCCGCGCGACGAGATGGTGCCGCGCGTGTCGTCGAAGAATGCCGCAAGCCCGGCGCTCGAGACCTTGCCGTTCACCTTGTAGGCGTTGCCGTCGTAACTGCTGTCGAAGGTCGCCTTGGCGACGGGAATGCCCAGGAAGGACAATGAATAGTCGCCGCTGAAGGTTTTTTCCGCCGCCCTCGCCTCCATGGGCAGGACGGCAAGCGCAACGGCGATCAGGGCGGGCAACAGGCGGAGCATCTAAGGCGATACCTCATCGTCAGCGGAAGCTGGCTTCCGGCTGGTGATGTCCCTCGCAGCTGGTTATAAAGGCAAATCCGGCCTTTCTGTGGAACTGGGGACAACCTGTCCGAGACCACGGAGCGCTTGACGAGGCTGTGAAATGCAACTATGGAACGCCAACTTTTTCCATGAGGCCGCCTGACTGAGACCGCGCGCCATTAGGTGCGTCACAGCCGCTTGGTCCGCCAGAACTGAAGGTATGTAACATGTCCCGCGCTTGCGAACTCACCGGTAAGGCCGTCATGACCGGCAACAATGTGAGCCACGCCAACAACAAGACCCGTCGTCGCTTCCTGCCGAACCTGGTCAATGTCACGCTCATCTCGGAAGTTCTGAACCAGAACGTCCGCCTGCGCATTTCGGCCAACGCGCTCCGCTCGGTCGAGCACCGCGGTGGTCTCGACGCCTTCCTGGCCAAGGCCGACGCTGAAGAACTGTCGCAGCGCGCCCGTCTGCTCAAGAAGCAGATCGCCAAGAAGACTGCCGAACAGGCTGCTGCCTGATCGATCTTAAGGCGGGGGACGACCGCCTGGAGCCTCTGACGCCGCAAGGATGACGAGGCTCCGACCAACGGCTGGGCATCGCCCGGACAAACTGGTTCCATTACCCAGGATAAAAAAATGAACTCCGGTTCTCGTTATCTACCCTTTGTGGTGGCCATGGCGCTTGTCGTCGTCGCCTCCAACATCCTCGTCCAGTTCCCGATGCAGGGACAGGTCGGATCGCTGGCCCTTGCCGATATCCTGACCTGGGGCGCCTTCACCTACCCCTTCTCCTTCCTGGTCACCGACCTCGCCAACCGGCGCTATGGGCCGAAGATGGCCCGACGAATCGTTTTCGTCGGCTTCATGACGGCAGTGGTCTGCTCGATCGTGCTTCCGCCGCTGCTGTTCAGGTTCGGGCTGATTCCTTTCGAGACCGCACCCGGCCGTCTGGCGCGTATCGCGCTGGCGTCGGGTACCGCGTTCCTGGTCGGCCAGCTGCTCGACGTGACCGTGTTCAACTGGCTGCGCCGCCAGAGCTGGTGGCGCGCTCCGATCATCGGCACCCTCGTCGGCTCGGTCTTCGACACTATCATCTTCTTCGGCATCGCCTTCTCCGCCGTCTTCGTCTTCCTCGGTCCGGAGGACGGTTTCGCGCTTGAGGCCGCTCCCTTGTTCGGCGTCATGTCGATCGAGGCGGCGCGCTGGGTGTCGTGGGCGCTGGGCGACCTCACGGTGAAGCTGCTGATCGGCCTGTTCGCCCTAGTGCCCTACCGGCTGATCGCCACGCGCTGGAGCCAGCCGGCGCTGGCCTGAAGCCGGCGCCATGTTCCCGTAATCCTGCGACGCTAGACGCTGCGACCTCATACCGAGGTCCGCAGATGCAAGTCACGTTGAGGCCGTTGGGCCCTGCCGAGCGCGAAAAGGTTCTTCAGCTCCAGGTACGCCGCTCGCAACAGGGGTTCGTGGCCACCAACGCCGATTCGATCGACGAGGCGGAGGACGGCGACCATTGCGTGCCGCTGGCAATCTACGACGCCGATGTCGCCGTCGGTTTCGCCATGTATGCGCTCGACCCCGACGACGGCAATTACTGGATTTATCGGCTGATGGTGGACCAGCGCTACCAGCGACTCGGTTATGGCCGCAAGGCGCTCGACGAGTTGCTGAAGCTGATGTCCAGGCTGCCGGGCTGCAGCCAGGTGACGCTCAGCGTGGCGCCCGGAAACGATGTGGCAATGGAGCTCTACCGCCAGATGGGCTTCCGCGAATCGGGCGAGATCATCGGCGGCGAGATCGTCTTTCGCCGCAGCATGCACGACATCGAGTGACTACCGGTCTATCCGCGTCGAGAGGATGATCGACGACAACGTGCGCTCGACGCCTTCGAGCGCACCGATCCTGTCGATCAGCACGTCGAGGTCACGCACCGACGGCGCCTCGACCACGACGATCATGTCGAAATTGCCGCTCACCGAATGCAGGGTGCGCACCTCGGGGATGCGGCGCAGCACGGCCTCCACCGCAGCGGAGACCTTGGGCAGCGCCGTGACCAGGATATGGGCGCGGACGAGGTTCTTCTCATAATCGGCCGACAGTCTGACGCTGTAGCCGGCGATCACCCCGCGCTTTTCCAGACGCTCCAGCCGGCTCTGCACGGTTGTCCTGGACACACCCAGCTTGCGGGCCAGGTCTGCCGTCGAGGCGCGCGCGTTCTCGCGCAAAAGGTTCAGCAGGGCAGCGTCTGGATCGGTCGTCATTTCGCACTTGCTTGTCGTCGATATGCTCAAAACATAACGTCTTTTCGTCGTTCTCGATACTGCCTTTCGACGAGACATGACCATAGAATCGCGCACGAAATTCCATTCCAAGGGGACAGACCATGAAGCAAATCGTTGTCGTAGGCGCAGGCAAGATCGGCTCGACCATCGCCGACATGCTGGCGGAAACCGGCGACTTTCAGGTGACCGTGGTCGACCGCTCGCAGGCAGCGCTCGACGCGCTGGAAGTCAGCGGCAATGTCGCGACCAAGCAGGTCGAGATCTCGGAGGCCGGCGCGCTCGACGGCGTTCTGGCCGGCAAGTTCGCCGTGATGTCGGCAGCCCCCTTCCACCTGACCACCAAAATCGCCGAAGCCGCCGCCAAGGCCGGCGTGCACTATCTCGACCTGACCGAGGACGTCGCTTCGACCCGCATCGTCAAGGAACTGGCGGGCAAGGCCAACAGCGCCTTCATCCCGCAGTGCGGCCTCGCCCCGGGCTTCATCTCGATCGTCGCCAACGACCTCGCCAAGCGTTTCGATTCGCTGGAGAGCGTGCGCATGCGCGTCGGCGCCCTACCGCAGTACCCGTCGAACGCGCTCAACTACAATCTGACCTGGAGCACCGACGGCGTCATCAACGAATATTGTGAGCCTTGCGAGGCGATCGTCGAGGGCCAGCTGATCGAGGTTCCGCCGCTCGAGGAGCGCGAGGAATTCTCTCTCGACGGCATCACCTACGAAGCCTTCAACACCTCAGGTGGCCTCGGCACGCTGTGCGAGACCTATGAAGGCAAGGTGCGCACGCTCAACTACCGCACCATCCGCTATCCCGGCCACGCCGCGATCATGAAGGCGCTGCTCAACGATCTCGGCCTGCGTCATCGCCGCGAAGTGCTGAAGGACATCCTGGAAAACGCCCTGCCGGCGACGCTGCAGGACGTGGTGGTGATTTTCGTTACCGTCAGCGGCCGCAAGGGCGGACGCCTGCTGCAGGAGAGCTACGCCAACAAAATCTACAGCCGCCAGCTCGGCAAGCTGACGCGCAGCGCCATCCAGATCACCACGGCTTCAGGCATCTGCGCCGTGCTCGACATGCTGGCCAACGGCGCTCTGCCGCAGAAAGGCTTCATCCGTCAAGAGGACATCGCGCTCGACGCCTTCCTCGCCAACCGTTTCGGCCGCAACTACGCGCAGGCCGCAGCGAACCATCTGGCGGCCTGATCGCCCGATAGCCTTCCGGAGAGAATGCTCCGAGGCCAAAAGTTGGGCAACGAGGGGTTGGGGGACCCCTCGCTTTTTTTTGCGCTGTGTGCGGCCGACGCTCCGCACCGTGGTCGGCGCTGATTTTCGACGGCCTGTGCGGCCGGGATTGCCCCCCTTCCCATTTGTGGGAGAGGTCAAGACTTGGGTATAGGTAGCGTCCCGCACCGGGGCTGTAATCGGAAAAACTCAATCCCCGTGCAGGATGAATTCCAGGTAGAGATTGCGCTGCAGGATCGAGTGGTTGTCGTCGGAGATGATCGACACCATCTGGGCCCCGTCAGGGCGCTGCCAGACGTCGAGACCTTCCATGTTGTCGATCTGGTAAGCCATGTTGGCCTCGAACAGCACGGGGCCGTCGGCGACCTTGCCCTTGGCGATGGTTTCCGAGCCGATGCGCCGGAGCCGCATCTTCACGCCGGAGGCCATGGAGAAGCTGCGTTCGAGCAGCAACAGGTCGCCATCGGGCAGGAAGGCGCCGTCGGTGATGTCGAAGTCGCCGGCGCGGCGGACGGTGAAGACGCCCTTGTCGGGCCCTTCGAGCACGGCTGCGAAGATGTTGCCCGCCTTGTCGAGGCTCTTTTCGGAAACCACGACGAGGCTGCCCTTCTGGGGAGAATAAGCCACCGTCTCGAAGCCGCGGTTCATGCGCAGCTCATTGCGCGGCACGAGGAAGTCGAGTTCGCGGAACGCCGCCTTCATGTTGCCCGGCTCGATGCGGAACTGGGCGACGCGATGGGCACCTTCGAAGCCGACAGTGGCTATGCCATCCCTGACGGCGAGGCTCTCGGCGTCGGCCAGCCATTTCTTCTGGATGAAATTGCCCGAGGCGTCGACCATCTGCTCCATGCGGAAATTCGCGATAGCCGTGGGTCGCATCGCAGCATCACGCTCGACCGTGCCGAAGAACCAGAAGCCGGTGTCGGCGACGCCGATGAAATCACTGCCCGGCTTGAGGAAGCGAAAGGCGGACAAGGCGCCAAGATTGCGCGATGAAGAGGTGAGTTCGAGCCCGCCGACGAATTCGAGTGGGCCGAACATCGTCTCATCACGGCCGATGTGGAATTTGGTGATAGGCCGGGCGGATATCTCGATCTGCTCGACGGGCGGGCTTTCGGCAACGGAAGATGCCGTCAGCGACGCCGACAGCGCAAGTGCTGCCACCGCAGCCAATGCCAGTTGTCGCAGCCGGGTGACCGCAAGGATCATCCGGCGCGCCGGAAGCCGCCACGGCGCGTGTCGCGCGCGCTGACCTCGTCGAACAGCGAGGCAAGCTGTTCGGTCATAGCACCGGCCAGTTCCTCGGCGTCGACGATGGTGACGGCGCGGCGATAATAGCGCGTCACGTCGTGGCCGATGCCGATGGCAAGCAGCTCGACCGGCGAGCGCGTCTCGATCAAGTCGATGACGGCGCGCAGATGGCGCTCCAGATAGTTGCCCGGGTTCACCGACAGTGTCGAATCGTCGACCGGCGCACCATCCGAGATCATCATCAGGATCTTGCGCTGCTCGGGCCGGGCGATCAGGCGCTGGTGCGCCCACAACAGTGCCTCGCCGTCGATGTTTTCCTTGAGCAGGCCTTCGCGCATCATCAGGCCGAGATTGCGCCGCGAACGCCGCCATGGCGCATCGGCGCTCTTGTAGATGATGTGGCGCAGGTCATTGAGGCGGCCGGGGTTTGGCGGCTTGCCGTCCTTCAGCCACTTCTCGCGTGCCTGCCCGCCCTTCCACGCACGCGTGGTGAAGCCGAGGATCTCGACCGAGACGCCGCAGCGCTCCAGCGTCCGCGCCAGGATGTCGGCGCAGGTGGCGGCAACCGTGATCGGGCGACCGCGCATCGAGCCGGAATTGTCGAGCACCAGCGTGACGACCGTGTCGCGGAACTTGGTGTCGCGCTCCTGCTTGAACGACAGCGGCTGCATCGGATCGATGACGACGCGCACGAGGCGGGCCGGATCGAGATAGCCCTCTTCCAGGTCGAAGTCCCAGGAGCGGTTCTGCTGCGCCATCAGGCGGCGCTGCAGGCGGTTGGCCAGACGGCCGACCACACCCTGCAGATTGGCGAGCTGCTTGTCGAGGAAGGCGCGCAGACGGTCGAGCTCGTCTTCGTCGCACAGCTCTTCCGCACCAACCGTCTCGTCGAAGGCGGTGGTGAAGACCTTGTAGTCGATTTCCTTGGGCAGGTTGGCGAAGGGATTGTCCTGGCGGCGGGCTTCGCCCGGCGTCTCGGAATCCGTATCGTCATCGTCGGCCATGTCCTCGGCGGTGGCGTCGGACGCCTCCATCTCGCCGGAAGGATCCTCGTCGGCGGAAGCCTCGGCCTCGTCGGACTGCGACTGGTCGGAGCCGGAATCGTCCTCGCCGCCCTCCTCGCTCTGCTCCTCGCCCTCGGGCTGGTCGTCGTCCTGGTCCTCGTTGTCCTCGGTTTCCTGGTCGTCGCCCAGTTCCTCGGCCATTTCGAGCGATGCCAGCATCTCACGCACGACGCGGGCAAAGGCTTGCTGGTCGCTCAGATTGCCGGCCAGATGGTCGAGATCGGCGCCGGCCTTGTCTTCGACCCACTTGCGCCAGAGCTCGACCATGCGCTGGCCGCTCTTGGGCACCGGGCGGCCGGTCAGCTTCTCGCGTACGATCAGTGCCAGCGCTTCTTCGAGCGGCGCTTCCGACTGCTCGGTCACCTCGGCGAGATTGGCCTTGGCGTATTTGTCCTCGAGCATCGTCGAGATGTTTTCGGCAACGCCGGCCATGGCGCGGCTGCCAATCGCCTCGACGCGAGCCTGCTCGACCGCGTCATAGACGGCGCGAGCCTGCTTGCCCTCGGGCGCCAGCTTGGCGTGGATGCGATTGTCGTGGCAGGCGCGCTTCAGCGCCATGGAATCGCCGAGGCCGCGGGTGACGGCGATGTCGAAGGCGGTGGCCTTCTTCGGCAGTTCGGGCAGGCGGGCACGGTTGCCGGCGAGTGCCGGCCGCTCCTTGGCGAACGCCACCTCGAACTCGTTGTCGCCTGAGATCGCGCGCATGCACACTGTCATCGCGCGCTTGAAGCTGTCCGCCTCAGAGCCCGTCTTGGATTTGTTGCGCGTGTTGTCGCCCGGCCCCGCCATTTGAGCCCGTTCTTATCCCAGCACGACGTTGGCGGAGGACTCCGGCAGGTCCTCGCCGAAGGCACGCTGATAGAATTCCGCCACGACCGAGCGTTCGAGCTCGTCGCACTTGTTGAGGAAGGTCAGGCGGAAGGCCATACCGACGTCGCCGAATATCTCGGCGTTTTCGGCCCAGGTAATGACGGTACGCGGGCTCATGACCGTCGACAGATCGCCATTGACGAAGGCCGAACGCGTCATATCGGCAACGCGGACCATCTTGTTGACGATCTCCTTGCCCTTGGCGTCGCGATAGTGCTTGGCCTTGGCGACGACGATGTTCACTTCGTTGTCGTGCGGCAGATAGTTCAGCGTCGTCACGATCGACCAGCGGTCCATCTGCGCCTGGTTGATCTGCTGGGTGCCGTGATAGAGACCGGTGGTGTCACCGAGGCCGACCGTGTTGGCGGTGGCGAACAGGCGGAAGGCCGGGTGCGGACGGATGACGCGGCTCTGGTCGAGCAGGGTCAGTCGCCCCGACGATTCGAGCACGCGCTGAATGACGAACATCACGTCGGGGCGGCCGGCGTCGTATTCGTCGAACACCAGCGCGACATTGTGCTGATAGGCCCAGGGCAGGATGCCGTCGCGGAATTCGGTGACCTGCATGCCTTCCTTGACGACGATGGCGTCCTTGCCGACGAGGTCGATACGGCTGACATGGCTGTCGAGGTTGACGCGAACGCAGGGCCAGTTAAGGCGGGCAGCGACCTGTTCGATGTGGGTCGACTTGCCGGTGCCGTGGTAGCCCGACACCATGACGCGGCGGTTGTAGGCAAAGCCCGCGAGGATGGCCATCGTGGTGGCCTTGTCGAACAGATAGTCGGGATCGACGTCTGGCACATGCTCGCCGGCGGTCGAATAGGCCGGTACGACCATCTTCGAATCGAACCCGAAGGCTTCTTTCACCGACACCGTCGTGTCAGGCAGGTTGGCAATGTCGCGATCGACCTTGTTCATGACGTCTCCACGCGCGAAGCCTCAGCTACGCTGGCAATCGAATTTTTCTTCGGGGGCGGTCTTAAAGCCTTTTCCAGCCAGAGGAAAGTTGGAAAAAGGCCGCGACCGCGGCTGGCTCAACACAATCCCGCTTGCTTGAGCACGCGATAGGCCTGGAGCACGTCCCTGAAGCGGTCCTCCGACCCGCGATCACCGCCATTGGCGTCGGGGTGGTGGCGTTTCACCAGTTCCTTGTAGCGCGCCTTGATGTCGGCTCCGGTGGCCCTGGAATCGAGCCCCAGCGTATCCAGCGCCTTGGCCTCCAGCGGCTTTGCCTTGCGCTGGCGCGGCGTCCCGGCCCCTGTGCCGAACACGTTGTGGGGGTCGCGCATGCGATTGTAGTAGCCGGCGCGGCCCGAGCGCTGCTGGGCAAAGTCCGGTGCCGAGCGGGCTGTGGCAGAGCCGTTGGAACCGATGGTCCAGGTCGGGCGATGCCCGGTCAACGCTTCCTTCTGGAAGCGCGCGATGTCGCCGTCGGCGAGCCCGGAGAAATAATTGAAGCCCTTGTTGTACTCGCGCACATGGTCGAAGCAGAACTGGAAATACTCGCCCTCCCTCATGCGGCCCACGGGCGCGCGGTGGGTGCCCGCCTCCTTGCAGCCATCCCACTGGCAGATCGGCGCGCGCGACTTCACCTCCGCTTCCGGATCGGGACGGACGCGGATCTTGTCGAAATATTTCGAGTTCGTCTTCATCTGATGACATTTACCGCCGTATCGAGCGGCGAAACAAGAATTGACATTTCCAGGATGATCGCCCTAACCCCTGATTTGCGGCCCAATTGTGCCCGAAGGCTGTGATTGGTGGCGGCAAAGACACATGTGGTGAAAGGTGAGCCCGATGTCCATACAGACGTCCATCGAAGACAAGCTCAACAAGGCGTTTTCGCCCGAGCGCCTTGCGGTCATCAATGAGAGCCACCTGCATGCCGGCCATCACCATGTCGACGGCGGCCATCATGCTACCTTCGACGGCTCCGGCGAGACCCATTTCCGCATCCGCATCGTTTCACCTGCATTCGCCGGCATGAGCCGCATCGACCGCCACCGCGCCGTCAACGACGCGCTCTCGGCGGAGCTGAAGGCCGGCCTGCATGCGCTGGCCATCGAGCCGGCGGCCCCGGGCGAAGCAACCCGCTGGTAGGCTTCTGACGGGCCGACAGGCACCTGTCATCCGCCCGTCACATATATCCATCAATCTGGATATATGGATGCAAACACGACGATAGACGCGCTGGCCGCGCTGGCCCAGCCGACGCGGCTCGAGGCCTTCCGCCAACTGGCGGCGGCCGAGCCCGGGGGCATCGCCGCCGGCGAACTGGCGCGCCGGCTTGCCGTTCCGCAGAACACGCTGTCAGCCCACCTCGCCGTACTGGCCCGAGCCGGCCTTGCCAGAAGCGAGCGCAACGGCCGCTCCATCGTCTATCGCCCCGACCTGCCGGCATTGCGTGGCGTGCTCGCCTTCCTGCTCGATGATTGTTGCGGCGGCAGGCCGGAAGCCTGCGCGCCCCTGCTTGCCGAACCAACCCCCTGCTGCATTCCGTCGAAGTGAGACCCCATGACCCACAGGCCTTTCAACGTGCTCTTCCTGTGCACGGGCAACAGCGCCCGTTCGATCCTTGCCGAGGGTATCCTGCGCAAGGACGGTGCTCCCGGCTTCAACGCCTTCTCCGCCGGCAGCCAGCCCAAGGGCGCGGTCAATCCGTTCGCCCTGAAGGTGCTCGCAAGCTACGGCTACCCATCCGACGGCTTCAGGTCGAAGACCTGGGACGAGTTCGCCGCCGAAGGCGCGACGCAGATGGATTTCATCTTCACAGTCTGCGACGACGCAGCCGGTGAAGCCTGCCCTGTGTGGCTCGGCCACCCGGCCAATGCCCACTGGGGTATCGAGGACCCGAGCCATGTCGAAGGCACTGACATCGAAAAGGAGGCAGCCTTCGTCACTGCCTTCAAATACATGCGCAACCGCATCCAGGCCTTCATTGCCCTGCCGATCGCAAGCCTCGACCGCATGGCACTGGCTTCCCATCTCGAAGAGATAGGAAGAATGGACGGCGCGACCGGCAAGGCCGGCGGCACGGCAAGGTGAAAAGCGGGCCAATGCTGCGCCGGCTCCTGGCCGAGACGCTTGGAATGGCATTCCTGCTTGCGACCGTCGTCGGATCGGGGATCGCGGCAGTGCAATTGTCAGGCGGGAGCGCAGCGCTTGCATTGCTCTGCAACGCAGTCGCCACCGGAGCCATTCTCGTCGTCCTGATCACCGTGCTGGGGCCGGTGTCGGGCGCCCATCTCAACCCGGCGGTCAGCCTGACAATGGCGCTGGAGCGGCGCCTCGCATGGACGGCGCTCGGCCCGTACGTCGCAGCACAACTTGTCGGCGCGGTCCTCGGAGTGGTCGCCGCTCATATGATGTTCGAACAGCCCATGCTGCAGCTGTCGACAACTGGCCGGACAGGTCCCGGCCAGTGGCTCGGAGAAGCCATAGCCACCTTCGGTCTCCTGCTCACCATTTTCGGCTGCATAGCGCGAGCCCCGAAATCGACGCCCCTTGCCGTTGGTTTGTACGTTCTGGCAGCCTACTGGTTCACTTCGTCGACGTCTTTTGCCAATCCGGCGGTGACCATCGCACGCAGTCTGACCGATACCTTTGCCGGCATCGCGCCCACCGACGTACCAACGTTCATTGTAGCGCAAATGGTTGGCGCCTTTGCGGCAGTGCTGACCGGGAAAGCACTGTGGCCGGGGGTCAGCCCTGCTTGCGCTGCGCGACCGGCTCCACCGCCAAAACCGGCCGGATCCTGATTCGCGTCAGGCGGTTCTTGTCGCGCTTCATGACGATGAAGCGCTTGCCGTGAAAGGTGAAGGCCTGCTTTTCCTCGGGGATCGACTGGGCTTCGTGGATGACGAGGCCGGCGATGGTGGTGGCCTCGTCATCGGGCAGGCTCCAGTCGAGCGCACGATTGAGGTCGCGGATCGGCACCGAGCCGTCGACCACCACCGAGCCATCGGCTTCCTGCTTGACGCCCTGGATGTCGATGTCGTGTTCGTCGGCGATCTCGCCGACGATCTCCTCGATGATGTCTTCGAGCGTCACCAGCCCCTCGACCTCGCCATACTCGTCGACAACGATGGCAAAGTGCTGCTTGCGGCGCAGAAAGGCGTTGAGCTGGTCCTGCAGCGTCGTGGTGTCGGGCACGAACCACGGCTTGGACGCCACCTTGACCAGGTCGACCCGGGCATAGTCGCCCTCGACCTCGTTGAGGGCGCGCAGCAGGTCCTTCGCATGGATGACGCCGACGATGTTGTCGGTGGTGCCGCGCCACAGCGGCAAGCGCGTGTAGGGGCTCTGCAGCATTTCGCGCAGCAGCGCCTCCGGCGCCATGTCGGCGTTGATCAGCCGCATGTTGGTGCGATGGACCATGACGTCGGAGACTTCGAGTTCGTGCAGGTCGAGCAGACCGCCGACCTGGTCGCGATCCTGCTTCACCACCTGCCCCTCGCGATGAAGTTCGTTCATCGTGCCGCGCAGCTCGTCATGCGCCGAGCGCTGCGGCACGACCGCCGTCAGTTCGAAGCCGAGTGCGGCAAGCAACTGGTCGCGAAACGCCAGGAAGGCAAGGATGATCCCTGCCAAAACCGCCGCGACGATCCAGCCGGCCGCAATCATCCCTGACGGTTCTCCTTGAGGAAAGACAGCACTTCGGAAGCCGGCACGTCCTTGGCGATGAAGGACTGGCCGATGCCGCGCGTCAGGATGAAGGTCAGCGCGCCGCGCGACACCTTCTTGTCCTGGGTGATGTAGTTGAACAGCGCCTCGGCGTCGGGCAGGTCGCCGGGAATGTCCGACATGCGCCACGGCAGGCCGACCTCACGCAGATGCGCTTCGAGACGCGCCGCATCGTCGGGGCTGGCGAGATTGAGCCGGGCCGAGAAGCGGTGCGCCAGCGCCATGCCGATGGCGACTCCCTCGCCATGCACCAGGCGAGCGCCGTCATAGGCGGTGGCGGCCTCGAGCGCATGGCCGAAGGTATGGCCGAGATTGAGCAGTGCGCGGTCACCGGTCTCGAACTCGTCGCGGGCAACCACATCGGCCTTGGCGCGGCAGGACTGGGCGATAGCCTCGGTGCGGGCGGGGCCGCCAGCAAACACGTCCTGCCAGTTCTTTTCCAGCCAGGCGAAGAAATCGGGGCGGTCGATGAGACCGTATTTGGCAACTTCGGCATAGCCGGCGCGGAACTCGCGCACAGGCAGCGTGTCGAGGGCAGAGGTGTCGGCCAGCACCAGCTTGGGCTGGTGGAACACGCCGATCAGGTTCTTGCCGCGCGGGCTGTTGATGCCTGTCTTGCCGCCGACGGAAGAATCGACCTGGGCGAGCAGCGAGGTCGGCATCTGCACGAAATTCATGCCGCGGCGCACGATGCCGGCGGCGAAGCCGGTCAGATCGCCGATGACGCCGCCGCCGAGTGCTATCACCGCGTCGCCGCGTTCAAGACGGGCGGCGATGATGTCGTCGACCACTTTCTCGAGCGAATCGAAGCTTTTGGTCTTTTCACCGGCCGGAAGCTTGATGACTGCAGGCGGGTTGCCGGCAGCGGTGAGGCTTTCGACCAAGGGCGCGAGGTGGGCGGCAGCGACGTTCTCGTCGGTGACAATGGCGCAGCGCGCCTTTGGCAGGCGTTGCTGGATCAGGTCCGCGCCGCGCGCGATCAGCCCCGGACCGATCAGGATGTCATAGGCGCGGTCGCCAAGCCCGACTTCGACTGTGACGATGTCTGTCATTCGTGATCCTCCGAGCCTTCCGAAACGTGTATGCGGCCGGGCACACCAAGATGGTTGCACAGCGCCTCGATCACCTCGCTGGCAATCGCCTCCTTGCGATCGTCGCGCGTCGGCACTGTGAGGTCGGCCAGCGCATAGACCGGGTAGCGTTCGTCCATCAGCTTGGCGAGCACGGCGCGCGGGTCGGCATTCTGCAACAGCGGCCGGTTCTGCTTCTTGGAGACGCGCTCCATCAACAGGTCGAGTTCGGCCTTGAGCCAGACCGAGACGCCGTTGGCAGCGATTGCGCCCCTCGTCTGTGCGTTCATGAAGGCGCCGCCACCTGTCGACAGAACCTGCGGCCCGCCCTCCAGCACACGCCCGATGACGCGCTGCTCGAGCGCCCGGAATTCAGCCTCGCCGTAGCGCTCGAACAGTTCGGGGATGGTCATCCGCGACACGGCCTCGATCTCGTGGTCGCTGTCGATGAAACCGAGGCCGAGCACCTGGGCGACCTTGCGGCCGATGGCCGTCTTGCCTGCCCCCATCAGCCCGACAAAGACGATCGAGCGGGTACCGAGCCGGTCGAGCAGCGCAGCGCTGGAGCACTCGGGCGATGTATTTGGCGCGTCGGGTGTCATGGGTTCCCTTTCGTCGGCGTTTCGACATGAAAAGCCCCGTTGCGTCAAGCGCATGCGCCGCCCCTGCCCTTGAAATGGCACGAACGGCGTCCCATAAGGGCACACGACTCATTAAGACCTTGACTGGGTAAGACGGGCGAACACATCGATGCCGACACTTTTCCGGTTCCTTGTAACGCTCGCAGTCCTGGCGGGCATCGTCTACGGCGCCATGTTTGCGCTGGTGATGTTCGTGGAGCCGAAGAAGTCGGAAATCTCGGTCCGCATCCCGCCCGAGAAGCTCAATCCGAAGAAATGAAATCGGGCGCGCGCATCGAGGCCTTCCTCGAAATGATGGCCGCCGAGCGCGGCGCCGCCGACAACACGCTGGCCAGCTATCGGCGTGATCTGGAAGATGCCTCCGCGCATCTGGGCGGCAGGCTGGCCAACGCCGACGCTTCGGGGATCCGCGACTATCTCGACAATCTGGCAGGCCGAGGCTTCGCCACCACCTCGCAGGCGCGCAAGCTTTCGGCGCTGCGCCAGTTCTTCCGCTTCCTCTATGCCGAGGGCCTGCGCGGCGACGACCCCACCGGCATCGTCGACAGCCCCCGGAAGGAACGGGCGCTGCCGAAGACCATGAGCGAAGACGAGACCGGCCGGCTGCTCGACCGCGCTGCCAGCGAAGCCGGCAATCCCGAGGCCAACGGCACCGATGGCATGGCGGCTGCGCGCCTGCATGCGCTTGTCGAAGTGCTCTACGCCACGGGTTTGCGTGTTTCCGAACTGGTCAGCCTGCCGCTGACGGTGGCATTGCGCGACGAGCGCTTTTTCGTCGTGCGCGGCAAGGGCGACAAGGAACGCATGGTGCCGCTTTCGGCCAAGGCGCGTGAGGCGATGCGGCGTTGGCTGCACCAGCGCAATGCCAACCCAAGACTGGTCGACAGCCCCTTCCTGTTTCCGGCCTCGTCGGAGAGCGGCCATCTGCCCCGCCAGGTCTTTGCCCGCGACCTCAAGGGCCTTGCCGCCCGCGCCGGGATTTCGGCTGCCAAGATATCGCCGCACGTGCTGCGGCACGCCTTTGCCAGCCACCTCCTGCAGAACGGGGCGGACCTCCGGGCGGTGCAGCAATTGCTCGGACATTCCGACATTTCGACCACCCAGATCTACACGCATGTTCTGGAAGAACGGCTGCTGAAACTGGTCAACGAGCATCACCCGCTTGCCGATTAGTGCCCATATCGCTATGTGAGTGCCACGTTCCACTGGCGCGGTGCCACTTTCTTCGGCCCCCGGTGCCTCAATTTTTCAAGCGTGGTAGTCCGCTCGCCAATGTACAATTACCTCGATTTCGAAAAACCGGTCGCCGACCTCGAAGGCAAGATCCTCGAGCTCAAGAAGCTCTCCGAGAGCGGCGAGGCGGTCGATGTCGGCGAAGAGATCAAGCGGCTCGAGAAGCGCTCCCGCGACGCGCTGCGCGATGCCTACAAAGCGCTGACGCCGTGGCAGAAGGTCCAGGTGGCGCGCCACCCTGATCGCCCACACTGCCTCGACTATGTCAAAGGCCTGTTCACCGATTTCACCACGCTTGCCGGCGACCGCAATTTCGGCGAGGACGCAGCCATGGTCGGCGGCTTCGCCCGCTTCCGTGGCGAGCCGGTGCTGGTGCTCGGCCAGGAGAAGGGCTCCGATACCAAGAGCCGCCTCAAGCATAATTTCGGCTCGGTCCGCCCCGAAGGCTACCGCAAGGCCGTGCGCCTGATGGAAATGGCCGACCGCTTCAAAATCCCCGTCGTCATGCTTGTCGACACTGCGGGCGCCTATCCGGGCGTCGGCGCCGAGGAGCGTGGCCAGGCCGAAGCCATTGCCCGTTCCACCTCCGCCTGCCTTGGCCTCAAAGTCCCGTCGATTGCGATCGTCATCGGCGAAGGCGGTTCGGGCGGCGCGATCGCCATTGCCACCGCCAACCGGGTGTTCATGCTGGAGCATGCGATCTACTCGGTGATTTCGCCGGAAGGTGCAGCCTCGATCCTGTGGCGCGACACGACGCGCTCCAAGGATGCTGCCACCAACATGAAGATCACCGCGCAGGATCTCCTGAGTCTCAAAATCATCGACCAGATCATCGACGAGCCGCTGGGCGGCGCCCATCGCAATGCCGATGCGGTGATTTCGGCGACCGGCGACCTGATCGCCAAGACCCTCAAGGATTTCGCCGGCTCCGGCATCGACTTCCGCGAGCAGCGCCGCGAAAAATACCTGTCGATCGGCCGCAGCCTCTGATTGCGCGGCTGCAGTCTTTGCAGCCGGGCACCTTTTCGCCACAAAATCGCCGCCTCGCCAAGTTCAATGAACTTGCCGTGATTTTGCGCGCGTGGGATCGCAAGCAATCTTGCGGTAAGGAATTCTCAAGGTTAACGACCTTAAGGTCGAAGCAGTATCAGGACGGGCCCGGCCTGGGCAGCGATGCGCCACGGCCGCAAAGAGACGACTTTAGTACCGATGATCGCCAATATCGCACGCGCCGGATTGCTGATTGCCGCCTTCGCAGTCGCCGGCTGCTCGGAATCTTCTGTCAACGACTTCGTGCCGCAGCACGCCAACCGGCAGCTGTCGCCCAAGATCCTTGCCGAAATGAAGGCCAAGGGCATGGACAAGAGCTCGCCCGTGCTGGCGCGCGTGTTCAAGGAAGAAGGCAAGCTCGAGGTCTGGAAGCAGAAGACCAACGGCCGCTACGACATCATCGCCAGCTACGACATCTGCAAGATGTCCGGCAAGCTCGGCCCGAAATATACCGAGGGTGACCGCCAGTCGCCGGAGGGGTTCTACACCGTTCGTCCGGGGCAGATGAACCCGAACTCCAGCTATCACCTCGCCTTCAACATCGGCTATCCCAACACATATGATCGCGCCAACGGCCGCACCGGCTCGAACCTGATGGTTCACGGCGCCTGTTCGTCATCGGGCTGCTTCTCGATGACCGATGCCCAGATCGAGGAGATCTATGCTTTCGCCCGCGACGCGTTCAAGGGTGGCCAGACCGAGTTCCAGGTGCAGTCGTATCCGTTCCGCATGAACGCCGCCAACATGGCGCGTTATCGCAACGACCCGAACTACCAGTTCTGGACCATGCTGAAGGAAGGTTACGACCACTTCGAAATCACCAAGGTGCCGCCGAAGGTCGACGTCTGCGAAAAGCGCTACGTTTTCAACCGTGTTGCGGAGGCTGGTGCGAGCTTCAACCCGACCGGCGCCTGCCCGGCCACGACCCAGCCGCAACCGCTGATGACGGCCTACCAGTCCTACAAGAGCCAGTATGACAGCGCTTTTGCCAGCGCCACTGGCGGCGAAGCGCCGAAGCCGACGATTGCCGGCATCAAGGAAGCCAATCTGGTGTCCGACTGGACCAAGCGCCGCGCCCGCGGCGAGCGTGTGACCATGGATCCGCCTGCCATGGCCCAGGACGGTACTGTCGTGCAGACGACAACGCGCATGGGCCGCATCGATTCGGCCGAGGGTCGCCGCATGGCGGCACTCGAGGCTGAAGAAGCCGCAAAGAAGAAGGCCGCAGAAGAAAAGCTTGCTGCCGCGGCCGCCGCCAAAGCAGCCAAGATCGCCGCCCAGCAGCAGGCGATCGCAGCCGCCGCGGCACCCGCACCGGCCCCTGTTACCGAAGCCCCTGCCCAGGCAGCGCAGGCGGCCCCGGTCGAAGAGCCGGGCACGACGGCCAAGCTGAAGAAGAAGCTGCTCAACCTGTTCGGCAGCTGATCCGCGTGAGCGAAACCACCGAAATCTACGACCTCAGGGGGCTCAATTGCCCCCTGCCAGTGCTGAAGGCCAAGCGGCGCCTGGCAGACATGGCGGCCGGCAGCAGGCTGTGGCTCGAGACCACCGATCCGCTCGCGGTCATCGACATTCCGGCCTTTTGTCAGGATGCCGGCCACAGGCTGGTCGAGACCATGGCTGTCGACGGCGGCCACCGCTTCCTGGTGGAACGCACCGGCTGATATCAACTGACTTTCTGGACGCTACCGCCCGGCAATCGCCAGCGGGTTGTTTTCCATCGCCTCGCGATCAGGCGTGTCGATCGCCGGCTTGTTGACGAAGGCGGCGAACAGGCGCTCGACATAGTCGCGCGGCAGGTCGATGCCGATCAGCACCAGCCGTGTTCCGCGCACCGCATCCGGCCATGATGGCAGTCGCGCCGGCGGGTGGAGCATCTTCTGGACGCCATGGATCACCAGCGGCCGCGATGGATCCTCGGCCAGTTCGACGATGCCCTTGATACGCAGGAGCTTGTCGCCCTGTGTCGACAACAGCAGGTCGAGGAACATCTCGACCGTCGAGAACGGCAGTGCGCCGCCATGCACCAACGTGAACGAGCCGATGCGGGCGTCGTGATGTCCATGACCATGGTCATGTCCGTGACCGCAGTCATGCGCGTGGTTGTGCCCATGATCGTGATCGTGGAGGTCGTGATTGCCGCCATGATGGTGATGATGATCGTGCGCGGCCGCTTCGCCCAGCCAGCGCCTGACATCGGCGGTCTTGGTCGCGGGATCGTAAAGCCCGCATTGGATGAGCTGCGCCACCGCGCCCTCGCCCGCCGCCCTGATCTCGGCGCCGGGATTGATATGGCGCAGCCGGCCCAGAAGCGTCTCCGTCCAGGCCGGATCGTCGACCAGGTCGGATTTGGTCAGCACGATACGGTCGGCGACCGCCACCTGCTTCACCGCCTCGACATGGGCGTCGAGCGTGGCACGACCATTGACCGCGTCTACGACGGTAACGACACCATCGAGCCTGAAGGCATGCACCAGTGCCGGATGGCCCATGATCGACTGCAACACCGGCACCGGGTCGGCAAGACCGGTGGTCTCGATGACGACCCGCGCCAGCCGCTGGATGCGGCCGGTCTGCAGTCGGTCGACCAGATCGGCCAGCGTATCCACCAGTTCGCCGCGCACCGTGCAGCACAGGCAGCCGTCGGACAGCTCGATGACGCCATCGGATGCCTTCTCGACCAGCAGGTGGTCGATGGCGACGTCGCCGAACTCGTTGATGATCACGGCCGTGTCGGTAAGCGCCGGATCCTTGAGCAGTCGGTTGAGCAGTGTCGTCTTGCCGGCACCGAGGAAGCCGGTCAGCACCGACACCGGGATCGGGAATGAGGCTTGGGGGCTCACGAGCGCGCCTTCGATCCCTGGGCGACGGGCACGGCACCGGCGGGAGCCGGCATGTCCGGCCGCCAGGTCGGCAGCGGCACGTCGGCATATTCGACCTCGTCGCGGCCCATCATGGCGCGCGGCACCGGGCCGTTGGCGCCGCCGAGGCTGACGGTCACCCAGCTGCGCGGACGCGTCATCTCGGGAATGATCGAGACCTTCTCTTCGGACTTCTCTTCGCCTGCCCCGGCTTCGGTCGGAGCCGGACCATCGGAGGCAGCGTGCTTGGCCTTGGGCGAGCACACCTCGTCGCGCATGCTGGTCGGCATGTCGCGCATGTCGCCATAGGGCGCGAGCCCGGTCACGCTGACCGAGCTGCCGGTGCGGCCAAAACCGCTTTGCAAGAGCTTGGCCGCCTCTTCGGCGCGGTCGTTGGGCGACGTCGCACCGAGCACGACGGCTGCAAGCGTCCTGCCGTCGCGGGTGGCCGACGCGATCAGATTGAAGCCCGACTCGCAGACAAAACCCGTCTTCATGCCGTCGGTACCGGGGAAGCGGCCGACCAGCGGGTTGAAGTTCTTGAGCTTGGCCTTGCCGGCGATGATGCCCTCGATATCGAAATAGGAGGCATATTGCGGATATTCGAGACGGATCGCCCTGACCAGGATCGCGAGGTCGCGGGCGGTGGTGTACTGGTCCGGATCGTGCAGCCCGTTGGCGTTGACCCAGTGGCTGCCGCTCATGCCCAGGCGCTGGGCCTCGACATTCATGCGTGCCGCAAAGGCCTCCGTCGTGCCACCGACATTTTCGCCGATGGCGGCGGCGACGTCGTTGGCCGACTTGACCATGATGATCTTGAGTGCGTTGTCGAGGGTCAGCACCGAGCCGGGCTTGTAACCCATCTTCGCCGGCGGGAAGGCAGCTGCCCGCTTGCTGATCTTGATCGGCGAGTTGAGCGCGAGTTCGCCCGCCTGGATCGCGCGGAATGTGGTGTAGGCAGTCATCAGCTTGGTCAGCGACGCCGGATGCCAGCGCATGAAGGCATCCTTGTGCTCGATGACGGCGCCGGAATTGACGTCGAAAAGCATCTCCGGATTGGCAAAGGCAGGGGCAGTGCCCAGTGCGGCCACCGCCGCAAAACCGATGAGCGTGCTTCTGACGAACCTGTTCTTCATCATCAAATCCGAAATCGCCTCTTGCCGATCATAGCCGGCCGTCCATAAGATTTCCGTAAACCGGGATGGCGACGCGCTGGCCGGTTCAAAACACATGGCCACGGCATCGCCGCCGCTGCTAGATAACCTATGTGACGCCAAGATGGCAGAGCTTGCGCGATCACAATTGCGAATCCGGGACATCGCGGTCCCCAACAGGAAGTCGAGAGTTACCATGCCGATCCTGAACCGAGCCGCCGAAATGCAGGAAGAAATCGCCGGCTGGCGCCGTCACCTGCACCAGAAGCCGGAACTGAATTTCGACGTCTTCGAGACGGCCGACTTCGTCAAGAACAAGCTCAAGGAGTTCGGCTGCGACGAGATCGTCACCGGCCTCGGCAAGACCGGCGTGGTCGGCGTCATCAAGGGCAATCTCGGCGCCGGCGGCACCATCGGCCTGCGCGCCGACATGGACGCGCTGCCGATCGAGGAGATCACCGGCAAGCCCTACGCCTCCACCGTGCCTGGCAAGATGCACGCCTGCGGCCATGACGGCCACACGGCAATGCTTCTGGGTGCTGCCAAATACCTCGCCGAGACGCGCAATTTCGCGGGCTCCGTGGCCGTCATCTTCCAGCCGGCCGAAGAAGGCGGCGGCGGTGGCAACGAGATGGTCAAGGACGGCATGATGGAACGCTTTGCCATCGACAAGGTATTCGGCATGCACAACATGCCGAGCCTGCCGGTCGGCCAGTTCGCCATCCGTCCGGGCGCGATCATGGCCGCGACCGCCGAATTCACCATCACCGTCAAGGGCAAGGGCGGCCATGCCGCGCTGCCGCACCGCGCCATCGATCCGATCGTCGCCGGCAGCCAGCTGGTGACGGCGCTGCAGACGATTGCCTCGCGCTCGACCGACCCGGCCGAGGCCATCGTCGTTTCAGTGACCAAGTTTAACGCGGGCTCGGCCTACAACGTCATTCCCGAACATGCGGTGCTGGCCGGCACGGTGCGCACGCTGAAGAAGGAAGTCGCAAAGCTCGCCCAGGAACGCATGGCGGCCATCTGCCGAGGTGTGGCCGAGGCCACAGGTACCGAGGTCGAGCTCGACTACGACGCCAACTACCCCGTGACCTTCAATCATCTGGCAGAGACGGTGTTTGCCGGCGACGTCGCCGCCACCATCGCAGGCGAGCCGCAGGTGCATCGCGAGATCCAGCCGCTGATGGGCGGCGAGGACTTCTCCTACATGCTGGAAGCGCGCCCCGGCGCCTTCATCTTCATCGGCAATGGCGACAGCGCCAACCTCCACCACCCTGCCTACGACTTCAACGACGAGGTCATTCCGCATGGCGTGAGCTATTGGGTGCGCCTGGCCGAAACCGCCTTGGCGGCCTGATCAGGCGACCGGAGAAAGGCGGCCTTGGCCGCCTGATCTCCCGGCAGCCAGGCCACGGCTGGCGACAACCGCCAGCCGCATCGTTGCGGGATCGCGCCGAACATGGCCACCCCCGCAAAAACCGTTGGCGAATCCGCCGGAAGCCGTTATGTGTGCAGCCGAGTGGTCCCGTAGCTCAGTAGGATAGAGTACCGTTCTAGGATCAGAAACTTACCGATCTAGTTTGTCGCCTCGGATGGGATTGGATTCAAACCATCGGTAAATTTACCGGTCGGGAAATTGGCGTTGAATCCCCTCGCGCAATGGGTTATCCGGATGGTGCGAGTTAGAAAGTCCACGTAGCTCAGTAGGATAGAGCACAGGATTCCTGAAAAATTGGGGGTTGCAGCCGGAAACACTGCAATCGATCTGCTCAAAGTCGGGGAACGCTTCGCTGTACTTCAGCATGCCAATCCCGAGCCAAGCGGCGGAGAAATCCGCTGAAGGTGTAGAGACTGGAAGGGCAGCACCTAAGGGCAGACAGCCTATGGTGAAGGGACAGTCCAGACCACGAAGGCGAAAGCTGCGGCGAAAGCCGAAGTGGTATGAATCCTGGGGTCACAGGTTCGATTCCTGTCGTGGACACCACACTTTTGCTCGCGCTAGGACTGAGCGCGGAGCAACGCGACGAACCACTTACGGCAGCCGGAGCACCGCCTTAGCGGCCGAACCTTCAATCACTTCTGGCGCGATAAAGGCTCTCGCTTGATCTCCAACATAGCAGGGCGATTTTCTTCCACGAACGTTTCCAGGCCGTAAAAGAGCTCTGCGCTCATGATCCTCGTACCTACAGGAGACTTGCGCCCTACCTTGAGCGCTACATCGTCAAGCAAGAATGTACCGTTCTTCATTCGATGAAGCCATTCAGCTAGCTCAGTAATCACTTTTTGACTTTCTGGAGACAAAGCGGCGCTTGGGATTGGCGACATTGCACCAATGAGCTGCTTCAACGCGTTGCAGCGTTGATTTTGCTCCATCACTATTCGCTGTAATGCCTGAACGTTTGCTCTCGTCCCGGCATCCATTTCGGTGACATCTATCTTAAGTGACGCATCAATTGTAGTCGGATCGGGAGAGTTGATGTCTAATATGGCGTTATAAGCAGCACGCCATATTCTCAGCATAGGCCTGTAGATGTTGTAGAGCGTCTGCTTCTCAGGGAACTTTGCGTTCTTTATCTTCCCTTCATTAGCCACGGTCGCTGCCGTAGGCGAGATGGGAGTACTTCGTGACACAAGGGCGCGGCAAACCGCCCAAACTGCCAGAAAGTTTGACCTAGTGGTCTCCTGATTAGACGGCAGTGCATCAACCAGTGAATTCGATTTACTGTCAGCATTCGCAATGACTGCTTGAATTCGAGAGGTCACGCTAAACAACCTCCGCATCAAGATTCTGAATCAGGACCGAAACGCTATTCGCATGACCTATCGTTTCAGTCAGCGACTTTGAGATGATTTCTCGAACTTCCCGCACAACGTTCAGATTCTTGAGTGTTAGCGAGCCATCTTCCAGTGCTTTTATTTCTTCTCTCGACGCGCGAGCCAACAAGAATTTCGCAAACTGATCCATGGCATCCCGAGCCACCTCGGGAGATATCCTGGTTATTAACCTGGGCGGCAAAATTCCCGCGTTCACTAGGGCAGTATCGAGATACTTGTTTCGAATCTCTTCCACGCGATCATCCCTGAGTATCAAGAAATGCCTGCTTGCTTCGGTATTGGTCAGCGAATGTTCAAATTTCGATATCTCTTCATATCGAGCCACAGCCTCCGCACCAGCTGCGACTAATTTCACGCCGGGATTGTCGCCCCGCTTCGCTTCCTCCATCAATGCCAGGCTGGCTTTCAGAAACAGCTCCACATTGAATATGGATTTCTCAAGCAGCTCTTGGCAATCTTTTAGACGCTGCATTTCAACTTCGCAGGCTTCGTAGGCCTGATTGAAACGCTGCTTATCAATTTGACCGGATTTGCGCCGATCTTCCAGACCAGCAACTCTACGGTTCAGATCTTCTTCCTCTCGGCCTAATTCCGCTCTCTGCTCACATAATTTGCTGCCGAACAGCGACAACTGCACTATCCAAGGCGGACCACTGATGAAATGACGGCACTGAATGCAATTTCGGCTACCACCCGGCACTGGGCCGTGCTTCTCTCCTTTAAGCTTACTTTTGTGAACAACAGGGCCACCGTCACTGCACCGTGACCCTTCATAAGGACACATCCCAATGTCGACGTTGCAATATTCGATCTTGGATACAGAACCGATGGCGTCGCGGAACGCAGGTTCATTCAAAGACACTGCTCGCTTCTGGGCTTGGTCGAAGTTCATTGCCTTAAGGTCATCGATAAGATCTTGCGCCAGTCCAGAATTGGCAACCGAACGTTGTAAAAGGTCATCGATCTCCGAAGGGTCGTACCTGAGATAATAAACCGTCATTCTCAGAGTGGCATGCCCTGCCACCATCTTGCTGATCAGTTCAATCGGCATGCCCGATTGATACAGCACACTCAATCCACGGACGCGAATTCCGTGAAGGTTGTAAATTGAACTCTGGGGCTGCCCTGTACTCTTTTGGCGAGATACGATCTGTATCGCCTTTTCTGGGTTTAAGGCATTCCACCTAGCCTCGCCCTCCGCCAGAAGCATGTTCCAAGCCTTGTCAACTTCGCTTCGTGTTACAATCCTACCTTGCCAAGGCTGCGGATTGGTCGGGAAAAGTCGATAGATCGGAAATATAGTTGGATATGAAGACATCGTTACTATTGGCGCACGACCAGGATCGTCCAGATATTTTTCAGGTCCGATAGGCTCCTCAATTGGATTATACTTTTCTTGCCAATTTAATAAATCGCCAAGGCGCTTGTGGACAACTGGATGTTGCCACGGGAGAGCGTAAGGAGAGCCCGTTTTATTTGTGTTGATCCAAAATCCGGTAATCGGCTTTACAGGATCATTAAATTGATGGGCATATCCTTTCGTTGGGAATCCTTCCCAAGGCGCACGCTCCAGATTTGCCCAATATCCGGCATGCACGCTTGGATTAGGCACCCACTTCATTACGTTGGCATCAAACCGAAGCACATCACCTTCGCCACTATCAAAGCGACGCCATTGACCGATCCGCAACGGTATATCAAACGCGTTTGAAATGAGCGTTGGTATCACAGGGCAATATACGGATGCTGGAATTCCATCTTCCACGACCTTCACGTCGAAGTGGCCGCATCTGCCTGGCCAACCTACCTCACCTTCATCCAGAATTTCCTTGATCAACGTATGGAGTTTGGCAGGTAGTGGACGAGACCTTGTTGAATTTGGTTTTCGTGCCGGAATTGATTTTTGGAGCTTGGCAAGCTCCAAATCCGAAATCAGTGAATACAGAACAGTATCAGGGTTTTCGGCTGCAACTTTGTCGACATAATGATCAGAAACCTTTCTCAGGGTCCTGGCCAAGGAATGGATATAATCAGGCTTTCCTTCGGTACTTTCTCTTAAATACTCTGAAACTGATACTTTTCGGTCCTTTTGTTTCAGGATATCTATCAATCTCTTGTTTGGAAAATTCTTCTCTAGCCAGGCATTTGTGTGGAGAAGAACCTGATCTATGTCTGAGGGCCGGATGCGAGACGTTTCCTTAAAGTCACGAAACATCGCCGTCAGATCTTGTTGGAGAGGCGACCGAGAGGCTTCCAAAGCCCGCACCGTAATAGATTTCCCCCATACTTGACGATGACTGCTGGCTTTTTTCGTCAAAGAAGGATCATCATAGATCCTTGCGAAACCAAGGATTAGGTTCCGGAGACCTTGGACATTAAAGGTACTGTTCTTGCCCACGATTTCACGCCGCCAAGTCAACCCATCCGAAGTCCTAAACCAATCGACAACATCGTGTACAAGTTTGAGCGGAATTTGCTTCGCATCTTCCGGTCCAAGACAACTCACCGCAAATATACAAAGAACTCGATACATAAACGCCTCGACTGAGCGACGACTCCCATCTGCCAGCTTGTCCAAACATGCAAAAGCTCCTGCTGCCATCAAATCTTCGTGGAGATTGCAGACCGACGCGGAGGTATTCAAAAACTCCAGGGCCAACTCCCAGTTTAATTTTTTACTCCCCTTTTTAAAAAAACTATAAGGTGAGATACAAATATCAGTGCTTGCAACATCGTACAGTATTTTCTTTTCATTATCTTTTACCTTCCTATTAATAGGAACATTAAAAAGAACATCTAGAAGACCCTCAACTTCAGAAGTATCATAATCATTATTATAATGATAATGAGATTCACTGAGGTTTAGTACATATCCGCTCTCTTCGTACGAAATTATCATTGAATTCTACTTATTTTATCTTAGTATCCGCGATGACTAAAGCTGTGCATTTCAAATGCACCATCTGCCTGCAATTTTACGCGAGCCGCTAGATCTGACCACATGTGGGTTAGGTCAGATGATAGTTTATCTTTGAATAGACTGGCATGATTATCAAGTATATCGCTAACTTCCGAGGGTAGTAGCCTCGTATATATTAAGTGGCTGTAAATACTTGTGTGATGCATGCATTTTTGGATAATGACACCGTCGACACCTAATGATTTTAAAATGCGTCCATACAGGTGACGAAGACCATGCGGAGTTGTACCCATTTCTTTAGATCTGATCAGTGAGGGGTCTTGGTAATTTCTAGCCAGCCTGCGAATTGCTCGTGTCCAAGCAGCCCTGAATGCAGTGATGGTGTAAGGATCACCTACATTCCCTTGGCCGTCACCTGCTGATCGTCCGCTGCTTACGAACAGAAATGGGTGATCGCCGAGTATTTTGGGCCGTCGGGCCATAATCGACGGCCGGGTGACGAACAAATACTTTCGCAAACGGTGCGTCAGGTGAATAATGGCGGGTTCAAGAGGAAGCCAATAAGCTTGGGTTGTATCGCCCGCAGAGATCCCCATCCCTTTCCAACCTACATGATTTCTATGCTTATCTAAATTCCGCGGAAGAAGATTAAACGATTCCAGATAGCTGGCTCGACTTATGACTTGGTCCTGATTATTTATGACGCTGCCGTCGTCAGGGTTCTGAAAAAACATCAGAACCCTGTCCTGGATAAACTGGACATCCGACACGTATGAATGAAACGGCTCGCTAGTTCTCAGCCCACCGACTGCCAAAATTAGGGCGATGATTTCTGCCGCCTCATCATGCTCAGAATGGTCACGCCCGTGACTAAACCCTTCGAATAAGAGGGGTGCTAAATACTTCGGTGGGAAAAAGTGTACCGGGCCGCTGGGCGCTCTGGCAGGACCCACAACTCCCGTAAACCGGTGAGATTTGTTTTTATTTTCATTTGGCGAGGGTTGGCCGTAGGCCGACGAAGCGTGGGGGCGCTCCCTCAGGTGTTTTAGGAAGCTGTATCTAGTTCGTATCGCCAGCTCAGCAGCGACACGAAATGAATGCGTAGGATTAACCCCGGGAGCTTTAACACATGCCGCCCAGGCCCATCTTGACTCCTCCTTTTTGTCGCCTAGCCATTCGAGATGACGCGTTAGTGCGCCCAAAAGCCTACCAGTTCGATCTCGCCCTTTAGCGTTCCAGAACAGGCCGAAAGGATCTGCGCGCCCACCGTCGCGCACCAGGGATGTGCCGTGAAGTAGCGCCAAGGCAAACCCCCTTAGCAGACGTCTCTCTAAAGGTTCGCAGTCTGTTTGGATAAACGACAACGGCATAGCCTGAATTGCCGCTACTGAAAAATCGATCAGGAGGCCAATCGCCTGTGCCGTCGTTGATTGCCATTTTTCACAGCGAGAATCGTTTTCAAAAAAATAGTCCTCTAGGTGATTGTATCTGTGCGACTGGATACTGCCGTCTGACCCACTGACGATTACATATAAGACGGGCCACCGACGTACCCGACCTTCTCGCCAGACCTGCTGCCTAACAACAGTGAAATTGAGCCCACGCTCAAGATGTTTTTTGTTATAAGGCAAGCCATCTTCCTTTCTGCTGCCAACAATACGCAACGTATTTATCTTTTCGGAAAAAATCCATGACGTCGCGATAATAATTAATGCGAATTTGTTTATATACAACACTAACTAATAGAAATTGCAAATCATTAATATTTGTATACCAGATTTTATACTTGTTAAGCTAATATCGTTGTCGATTATTACTTTAACTGGGGCGCAGGCTGATCGTCAGCGTCACTCGCAGGCTGGTCGTTTGAAAGACGACAAAATTGTTTGTCTGTTTGTTTGTTAGTCTGTTTGAAACGCTAAAGACCTCAACGAGGCTGCGCCCGTTTAGGGTGACCTGTCCGCCAAGGTGCGGACTAGGAAGCACTCACGGCAACGGGAAAACGCTACCGTTGTCATCGCGGTGTGAGTAAATGGCGGGGCGACGATGCTACAGTAAAGGCAACAACAACCCCACGACCACCTCTCAAGACATTTCGACCGTACTTGCAGGTGGACAGGTGATCGCTATAGGCCAATACGCCGATCACCGAGCTGGACAATCGGTTCCGTGGATTCGCCAGCGGTGGAAGTCCCTACGAGATCAATCTGCCTAACCTGCGGCCCTCGCCGGATGGTTATGACAAGCACTTCAACGGCGCGTGAATTTTCAGCGGATCTTAGAAGCTTCTGGCGAAATGTGGCTACTGAAAGTGTTCTATTTCTTTGGAGTGAAGAGATCGTCCATTTCGGTAAAGACCGCTGTAGAAGCAGTCTCGCCGCGCTCTTGCTCACGCTCTCGATGCCACTCTTCCATCAAGATACGTCGCGCTTCATCGCGGGCTTCTAGGAACATTTCAATACAGTCGGCAAGCTGACCGCCAGAAAGTTGTTCGTAGTCGCCCCGATGCCAAATCTCTGGCGAGCGCTGTCGATTCTCGCCATCCTTCGGAAAAAACAAAAACTCGGCTGGGCTGTCCTGATAGTCAGTGAGTGAGAGGAAAGCATCTTCGCATATCGTCGCCAAAAGACGACGCTGCGAGAGAGTTAGAGACAGCGTGCTCCAGCCGCACACGAAGATTGGAAGAAACTGACCTCCCTCACGAATAACCGACAGCGGAGCGACGGGAACCTGAACCTCCCTTGAAACCAAGAAGTGGCCCCGGTCGAACTCGATTGGATTCCTTGCCGCGTAGCCCCGTTCATTGTCATGAGCAAAAAAAGCTCTGACCAGTTCTTCGTTCTGATTCTTGCCCGCCGGAGCACCCCCACGCTTTACGATCCCCAGTGCCGTTTCCAGATCGATGCCCAGCTGGATACGGTCTTTGATAGCCGCATACCCGGTCTGGTAAGTGAACGGCGGAATACTCTTGGCGAAAGACAAGATAGATTTCGTAGTGGTGGGTACATCTACGCCTATAAAGCGAACCCAATTGGGTCCGGCCGGCGGGCGGTCGAGCTTGGCAATGATCTTTGCGTAGTCTTTTGCCATTAGTGTTTCGCCGTCTTCTGATACCACTCCCGAATGAGACCATCAGAGATTTTCATCGTGGGATTGGATCGATTGTCATGATTCCAAGTCGTATCCCACGGCCCATTTTTCACATGTGACTGTGCCACGAGCGCGCCAGGAGACATCGCAATATACTTGGAGATGATAGTTTTGAGAAAAGCCGCTTCTTCGTTAGCGAGGTCGCATGATGCGATCATGCGTCGTCCTGTTTGTGGATCGATGTATGTCGCCCGAGAAGTAATGCAGGCTTCTCCGAACGTCTTGAACTGATGATACAACTCGCGAAAGACAGGGCCATGGGTCCAAGCCTCGATTTTCGCAGTTACGAGTGGGCGCTCGAAGGTAGCCAGAAAATCTGCATGCAGAAAGTAGACGATCTTGTTGATGTGAAGGTTGGAAATCCCCCGCTCTTCGCCATCCGCAACATCAAGCACGTAGTTAGCAATCGCCCTAACATCATAGCCCATATGGTACAACTAGGTTATTCTCGTTTTGTTCGCAATGGCGGCACAACGGTTTCCCCAAGAATTGGCACCGTGACAGCATCCCTGCCAAAGCCATGGATAGCGCCGGAAGAGCGTGACCTGGCAGACTTCACCGGGCCGAGCCGCCACCCAAAGCAGCGGCGGGTAGCTGCGGGGATTTTGTGAATTTCTGTCCCGGCAACGTCAGCGGCTACCGCTCGCGCCGATAGCACCTATTGTCGGCTGTGCTTGATCCAACGTTTCTCCACGGCACAGGCGCATCATCGCGCCATGAACGCGCTGCGCTCGTGCTCCGATGAAGGCGTCATAGTCGCCAGCGATCAGCGCGTCGTAAGGCACCATATGGCTTTCGAGCCGACTTCTAACCTCCGCCTCGCCAAGATGCGCATCGGCGGCGCGTGCTTCGAGATAGTTTTTCGGCGTCTTTGCTGCGATCTTGCGGTTGGTTCGCCAAGTGATCAATGCACAGTTCAGGGCGCGGCTCGCATAGGGACTGTCTCGCTCGACGCCCAGCACGCCGACCGGGAACAGGTGGTGGTATTCGCGCCGCCCGATGTTGTCGGCATTCGCCTTCGCGCCATCGGCGAAATCGTAGCCGCCTCGGTGCAGCGACACCGCAAGGATCGCACGCGACAGTCGATCACGCCGACCAGGCCAGCCCGCACGGGCGAGCTCTTCCGGCGACGGCAAGGGGTTAGCGACTTCATCGAACAGTTCGGGCTGTTCGGTTGCATCACGATTGGCGATCAACGCCGCCAGCCGGATATGGTCTGAATAGCCACGGGTCGCCGCGGTTTTCAGATACCGATCTGTGAAGCTAGCTCGCCACAGCGCCTTGCGGATCAGGGTCCGCGCCCGTCCTTCGACATCGTGCCCATGCTGCGGCACTCGCGCCCATAGCGCCGAAACTAGATAGACGGCGACCTCGGTCGGCAGCAGCTTTTCCGCGAAAATGGCTTCGTCGCGAAGGAAGCCGATGCCCCGCTCGATGCCGAAACAGACCTCCGGCCATACGCTCGCCAGCCCCTCGCCAAAATCCTTTTCCAGATACGTCTTCTTGAGCGGCGGCTTGCCGAGCAGCAGTGCGCCGACGGCCAGCGCCAAATCCTCTATGCGCCCGAAATCCTGTGTCGCGGGCACCGATTGCCGAAGTTCGTCGACCATCGTGTGCAGTGAATTGCCGACAGCCCCTTCGAGCTGCGCCACCACGATGTCGAAATCCTTGAGCGGCGAGGCCGATGTGTTCATGCGAATAAACACGTCCAGCGCGGTTTCTTGCGCCGTCTCGACAGGCAGCGATAGAAACGGTGTCGGATAGGCAGCAACGCGGGCGCGGAGATTGGTTATACGCCGCTCGGTCGCGCGGTCTGCTTTGGCTGCTTCGCACCAATCGAGCATTCGCTTCTCACCCGCTGATCCGGGGCAAAGAATGTGAATCGGGACGAGCTTAGCGGCCAGCACCTGTTCCGCGCTGTCGAGCCAAACCGGATAGCGGACCCCGTTTCGCTCCCAGCGTTTTTTGATCTCGACTTCCGGTTCGTTGTCGTCGTCACCTAACTCGACAAAGATCGACAGTTCATCGTAGCTGTCATTCAGGGAGCGCCAGATCGCGGTCATTCGCTGCTGGCCGTCGAGCAGATGCATCTGGGGTCTTCCGCTGAGTGCAGGAGCGCCGACGATTGGCCGGGAATGAAACAGTTCCTCGTCGCCGATCTCAAGCGTCAGCAGAGCCCCGATGGGCAGTGACGGCACGCGCAAGATGTTCTCCAGCACGCCTTCGATCTGGTCCGCCTTCCACGCCTCATGCCGTTGAAACCGGGGTAGAGCAAGCTGGCCTTGTCCGATCATCGACAGCCAGCCTTCGATTGTCTTGGTGCGTGCTTCCATAATCCTCCCCCGAGTTTCCGCTACCCCCGACATACTGGGATAAACTGCCTATCTCGTTAACGTCGTTCTGACACAAGGTTAGAGCAGGGAAATCAGGTTTAGTTTCGGGCGGTTGCTATTGTCGCCGATTGTCATTCTGAGTAGTTTGCGTCGATGGGGGAAAGTCTGATAAATTCAGAGAAGCTTGAAACACTGATCGCCGAGGCAAAGGCGTCCGGTGGATCGGAACTGGCCAACTATCAGTTGTTCATCCTCGGGCTGTGCGAGGCGCTGGGGCTGGACCGTCCTGCGATGGCGCAGGAGCAGAATGACCGCAACGATTACGTGTTCGAGAGGCGGGTGGACTTCAAGCACCCTGACGGTTCCCGGTCAGCGGGCCGCATCGACTGCTATCGTCGTGGCTGCTTCATCCTCGAAGCCAAGCAGTCCGGCAAACGGCAGGCCGTCAAGTTCGATCCCGACCAGCTTGCCCTGATCCCCGAGGATGCGACGCAGCGCAAGCAGGGGCAGGCGAAGCGCAGCACGCGAGGCTGGGATCAGGTCATGCTGGCCGCTCGCAAGCAGGCAGAAGACTATGCCCGCGCCCTTCCGGTCGAGCATGGCTATCCGCCGTTCCTGCTCGTGGTCGATGTCGGTCATGTGATCGAGGTCTATGCCGACTTCTCCGGGCAGGGAAAGAACTACGCGCATTTTCCCGACCGTCAATCCTATCGCGTCGACATGGACGATCTTCGTGACGAGAAGGTGCAGGCGCGCCTGCGTGCCATCTGGACCGATCCGCTGTCGCTCGACCCAACGCGCATTTCAGCCGAGGTCACGCGCGACATCGCCGAGCGGCTGGCCAAGATCGCGAAACGACTTGAAGGCAAGCACGACGCTAAGGACGTGGCCGAGTTCCTGATGCGGTGCCTGTTCACGATGTTCGCCGAAGACGTGAAGCTCATCCCGGAGAAGGGTTTTCACAAATTGCTCGGGCAGATGAAAGACACGCCCGAACATTTTGTCGCCGCGCTGGAAAGCCTTTGGAGCGTCATGGACGGTGGCGGTTACGCGCCGCACCTGAACGCGACCTTGAAGAAGTTCAACGGCTCCCTGTTCAAGAAGCGGGCGGCCCTCCCCCTCGACCGCGACGACATCAACGAGCTGTGGATCGCGGCGGGCAAGGATTGGTCCGATGTTGAGCCGGCTATCTTCGGAACCTTGCTGGAGCGGGCGCTGAACCCTCGCGAACGCTCGAAGCTCGGTGCGCACTATACGCCTCGTGCCTATGTTGAGCGGCTGGTTGTGCCGACGATCATCGAGCCTCTCCGCGCCGATTGGGAGCTTGTTCAGGGACAGGTCAAGGAGTTGCGCGACAGGGACGATAATGCCGGAGCGCTCGCCGCCGTTAAGGCATACCATCACAAACTCTGCACCACGCGGGTGCTAGACCCCGCCTGCGGCACCGGCAACTTCCTCTATGTCAGCCTCGAATTGATGAAGCGTCTTGAGGGCGAGGTCCTGGAGGCTCTGGACGATCTTGGCGAGGATCAGGCCCGGTTCGCGATGGAAGGCGAGACCGTCAGCCCCCGACAGTTCTACGGACTAGAGTTGAACCCGCGCGCCGTTCCCATCGCCGACCTCGTGCTGTGGATCGGCTATCTCAAGTGGCAGCTCAAGACCGCGGGCCTCGCCTCGATTACGGAGCCGATCCTGCACGCCTACGGCACGATCAGGCAGCAGGACGCGGTAATCGAATATGACCGACAGGAGTTGTTACTGGATGCTCAGGGACGACCGTTGTCGCGCTGGGATGGGGTAACGAAGAAGCTCCACTCGATCACCGGGGAGGAAGTGCCTGATCCCGACGCGCAGATGCCCCTCTACTCCTATGTGAACCCCAAGCGTGCGCCGTGGCCCGAGGTCGAGTTCATCGTCGGCAATCCACCGTTCATCGGTGGCAAGGACATGCGGGCCGAGTTGGGAAACGGCTATGCGGAAGCGTGCTGGGCAGCGCGTCCCAACCTTCCGGGTGGAGCCGACTTCGTCATGCACTTCTGGGATGAGGCCGCGACCAGACTGCTGCGGAAGCCGGGGGAGGGGCAAACGAACCCGCTGAGGCGCTTCGGGTTCATCACCACCAATTCGATAACGCAGACCTTCTCCCGGCGTGTCATCGAGCGTCACATGGCTGCCAAGGAGCCGCTGTCGCTCGTGTTCGCCGTCCCCAACCATCCATGGCTCAAGGCATCCGACAAGGCTGCCGTGCGCATTGCCATGACGGTGGCACAGAAGGGGGAGCACGAGGGTGTTCTGGCCGAGGTCGTCTCCGAGGCTGGGCTGAACACTGACACACCCCAGATCGTGCTGGAAGCGCGTGAGGGTAAGGTCCGCGGGAATCTTACGATCGGTGCCGACTTGTCCGCTGCCCGGTCGCTGGTCTCTAACTCCTATATGGGCCATAAGGGAATGATGCCTTACGGCAAGGGCTTTTGGATCAAACCAAGGCTTGCAGAGGAACTTCGACAAGAAGGTAGTGAAACGCATCCCCATCGCATCCGACCCTATCTCAATGGATCAGACCTGACACGTCGAGCGCGTGGCGTGTTTGCCATCGACTTCCTAGGTCTCTCTGTAGACCAAGCTCGGAGTTGGTTTCCGCGCGCATACTCGCATCTCTACGAGCACGTTCGGCCCGAGCGGTTAACGAACAATCGAAAAGCTCGCCGCGAGAAATGGTGGTTGTTTGCCGAGCCTGCGCTGGACCTCCGCGATGCAGTTAGCACCCTCCCAAAGTTTATCGCGACAACGGAAACAGCAAGGCATCGAACGTTTTCGTTTGTCGCGGCTGACATGCTAGCTGATCAGAAGATAAGGGTCATTTCCTCGGACCGAACAGAAATACTAGCTGTGCTAAGCTCTCGTGTTCACGTGGGTTTCGCGATTGCCAAGGGCGGGAGGCAGGGTGTCGGCGACGATCCCGTTTATCAACATACTCAAACGTTCAGCCCGTTCCCATTTCCTCTGGCTCTCGATTCGAAACTCGCTGAGAGCGATCCAATGTATGCACAACAAGAACGTCTGCGCGCGCTAGGCGAGCGGCTCAATACCTTCCGCAAAGATCGGCTGGCCGAGCATATCTTCCTGACTATGACCGGTCTCTACAACGCGCTGGAGCGGCTCAGGGAACTGGAGAACGGCTGCGACGTGCTGCCGCTCACCGACGCCGAGCGCGACGTGCATCAGGCCGGGCTGGTCTCCGTCCTCAAGGAAATCCATGACGACATCGACCGTGCCGTGCTCATCGCCTATGGCTGGGACGATCTGATCCCCGAACTGGTCGGTAAGCCCGGCGCGACGCTGCCGTCGGCGCACAAGACAGAAGCCCAGGAGAGAGCCGAGGAAGACCTTCTGTCGCGGCTGGTCGCGCTTAATCAGGAGCGGGCGGCAGAGGAGAAGAAGGGCGTCGTGCAGTGGCTGCGGCCCGACTACCAGATACCGAAACTGGGCGTGAAGGCACCGAAGGCCGAGGGCGAGCATGTCGGCACACTCGACATTGAACTGCCCGCGACCGCCGAGCGTACGAAATGGCCGTCTGATGGTCTGGAGCAGATCAGGCTGGTCCGCGACCTGCTCGCCAAGGCCCCGGCTCCGACACAACCCGATGCTATCGCGGGCGTGTTCGACGGTCGCAACACCGCCAAGCGGCGGGTTCGCATCGCCGAGGTTCTAGAGACGCTGGTCGCCACCGGTCTTGCCCGCACCGGTGAGCATGAGGGTCAGCGGCGATACTTTCTGCCGCGATAGCCGCCAACAGTATCGGTCAACCCGATTTCGATTTGCCTTTGACTGCCGCGTCGATGACGCCGCCAATCCAGCGTAGCAAATCGTCGGGACGACCGGCCAAGCGGCTGACCATTGCACGGCTTATTTGCATAGGATGGACGTGCAGACCAGGGCCCATGGCTATCAGCAGCATTTACAACTAATCGCCCTATGTTCACAGTCGCGTTCTCACAATCATGGTCTGATTTGCTGAGTGACCGATTTCAACGACTCCCCTTCCAGCATGCCGTAGGCTAGCAGCGCGTCGACGATCACATCTATCACTCTTTTGTTGCGCGAAAGCAGTCCGCGAGCTTCCACCTCCGCGTCATAGAGTCTAGCATGAACCCTACGGGCTAGATCCTTATGTGTGAGCAGCGCCCAAGAGTACTCTTGGAGTTCGTAATACAGCAGCGGCAGCTCTTCGCCAAAGCCCAGCTTAGTTTCCATATCGAGCGCCAGCCGTGTGGCCATAGCCAGATCGCTCTGTGCATCTCCGCCTGAACCAGCGACTGCGTTACCCAGGATCTGCTCCTCTGCCACGCGACCAGCGAGATAAAGCACAAGCATTTTTTCGAGGTGATCTTCCGTGGCCTCCTGGTCCAGAAGCTGCTCCATTCTGATCCCGCCTCCTCCCTCAGCCGTATCGATGGAGATCGCAGAAATGCGCCCCACTCCCAAAGTCAGGTGCGCAACGAAATGACCCGCTTCGTGAATAGCCAATCGTCGGCGAACATGAGTTGGGAGAGGTGGCTTGGTTTGCTCCAATGCCAGAACCAGGTCATTGAACTGAAGTGCGCGATCAGAGCGCCGGGCCGCTTGCCGACTTTCGCGAACAATGCGTTCTATATCCGCAGGATTTAGCCCCGCCGCGCGGCGGCCGAGTTCGCGGAGAACCTTGTCTGCATGTGGCGGAGTATTCATAGTCCATCCGGTCAATTCAGCCATGAATGGGAAGGCTGCAGCGATGAGTTTAAATCGTCGAGCACATCACCGCCTTTCCTCCCATTTGCCGACAGGACTGGAAGGGCTGACATGACAACGTTTACAATATCCAGGCCGAGGTGGGTTCGGAAAATGCCAGCAAGGGCTTCAATATCTGGAAGTGGGATATCGAACCGCTTCTCCAATCGGCCTGAGCGCAGCAAAGCCGCATCAATACTGTCTAGGCGATTTGTTGCCCCCAGCACGATGACACCTTCTGTTTTGGCGATGCCGTCCAGAAGCTCCAAAGCCCTATTGATCACGTTGTTCCAATAATCGCTGTATTCACCGCGCGTGTGCCGATGTCCGAGCCCGTCAATCTCGTCTATGAAAAGTATGCAGGGTGCAAGATCGCGAGCTTCTTCGAAAGCGCCGGACATCCTTTCGAGCACATCACCCAGATGACCGCGCTGGAGCCATGTGGCTGCAGAAGTGGCCACTAACGGGATTTGCAAAGTGTTCGACAAAGCCCTGGCGAACATTGTTTTGCCCGTCCCGGGCGGGCCAACGAGCAGGACCTTACTCAGCACATCACGCCACGAGATTCGACGTTCCGTGTAGTGTTCGAGGTCGATCTTCAGATCAAGACCCCATTCTTTTGCTTTGCCATAACCGCTCAGCATCGACAAATCGTCTGCAAAGATCCCCAATAGCGGCCGATCTTCCGACTTGGCGGGCATGATTATGTCGCTCCCAGTGGCCTTGCCTTTCTTCGCTTTTTGTTCCCGAGCCGCATCTCTCTGTTTGTCGCTTGAACTGTCCCGTTCGGCCTGTCGCTGCTTCTTGAAGAAGATGATATCCAAGATGGTGTCGCTCATCTGTCTTGCGGACAGATCGGGCCTGATCGCTATCGCCATGTCCGACAAGGGCAGAGCCGAGAGATCGAGAGGCTCGTCGAGGTCAGGCAGTTCAACGTTGGTCGCGATCCGGGCTACCCGCCTGATGATGTCATAATCCAATTGACCGCAGTCCAATATCAAATGCGCCGCAGCGCCCAGTTCTTCCGGAAGTTGGTCTCGCGTCTCAGACAATGCAAAAACCGGATATCCTGTCATCAGGGCATACCCGATCTCAGACGATGTTTCGGAACGCCTTTGGTGACGGCAAAACAGGATGATCTTCCAGTCGGTGATCGGGAACCTGGCGAAGGTGGGCTGCTCCTTCGGGCCGTTAAGTGCATAGCCATCGGCGAACTTCGCCATTTTCCCGAACAGCAGACCTTCTTCAAACAGCTGCTGGAGAATCCTGTTAAACTCCAGTGCCTTGCAGGCTATCGCGATGATCGGCTGGTCCTTTTTAAAGATTTCGAGCAATTGCCTTGCCGAGAAATCGGGTCGCTGCAGAGCGCGCTCCAGTAGAAATATCACCGCCAAATGGGCTGGACTGAGAGCTTCGGTCAGCCTGAGAAGAAGGCGACGTGTTTTCGAATTTGTGGCCGACCAGATTTTTCGCCGCTCGATCTCAGACCTTTCCAGATATAGCGACTGATCTGTGGTCGGGGCATCATCAAATTCATCGATACGGTATTTACCTGAGTGGTCCAGCTCGGTTTCACGAAGCAGGTTCCTCATTTTTCTGACGGTGAGCGTCTGGTCACCCCGCCGAGCAAGAAGTTGTAAATCTCGACCATTAATGGCCGTCCCGGACACTTCGAAGAAGCCGACCAAGATGGCTTTTTGAATAACGGCATCCCGCGCGGCGCGTTTCGCCTGTCGGATAAGGAACCTTGAAAGTACGGATGTCATGGCGGAGCCTCAATTGGAGGACCGTGTAAGCTCTCGTTGACCCAGCCGATACCATCTCGACCGCGTACGCGCCCAGCCGAGTACTTCGCTGAAGGCAACCAAATCGGAAGTTATGATTTCACGTTGGTCGCCATACAGAACCGGATGGCCAGATGAGAGGCCCGCCAGACAAGGTACTCGCCGATAACCAATGCTCCAGAATTCAAGAACTGGTGCCTCGTTGGGAAAAAGTGCGTCTGAGGATGCGAGGGTTTCTCGCTTGGCAATCTCTCCCAAATCTGTAGCCAAAGCGGACAGTCGTTCCGCTTCATATTTCATCAAAGCTCTATGCCGCTCATCGCTCTCCTTGCCAAACAGAAGCATGGTCCCTCCTCACTGATTCGCTCGAATTAAAAGATTGATATCAAAAGTCCCAAAGCATCGCGCATTAAAAATGCATTGGCGTGCATTTAAAGTGCATAAAAGATCATTTCAAGTGCATTTGAGAAAATTTTCGTAAAATAAATTCGTGTTCGAATAAATATGGAAAAATGGATGTACCTGCCGAATTGTTACGTGTCGCAAGGACTGCGCTTGGCTTGAGTCAGGCAGAGCTAGCCCGTGAAGTCGGGGTGGCGGTAAGGACCGTTGCGAAAATGGAAACTAATGGCATTGTCCGACTGGAAACGCTCCGCAAAATTCAGAAGACGCTTGAGATGAAGGGCGTAAGGTTTGTGGATCGCGACGAAAATAATGGCCTCGGCATTAGGATGCCACTTGATTGGCCTAAAAATTCCCGTGCGTGACACGCACGTGACCTAACATGATGAGTTCGACCTCCTGTAGATGCGGTCCCTTTTGAGAAGCAGATCTATGGGCGCAATGGTCGGGGCAACCTAAAAAATGGTCTGCAGGTCGAAATCGCTTACTTGCCAAGCAGCTTCGTCGCTATCTGCCTTTTTACTTTCTGTATTAAGGATTTCTTCCTTATTCGAGTGAGATAAATATCGAGCGGGGGGAGAAATGCTTACTCACATCAGGAAACTGAAGAATTTCGGCGTATTTGGTGACTACGCAGCTGCCGCCGATTTTCCTGCCTTTGGCCGCTACAATGTGGTTTATGGCGAGAACGGCTCCGGTAAGACAACACTCTCGCGGCTTCTTGGCTGCTTGGAGCAGGGTGAGAGTTCCGATCATCCTGACCTTGAGTTTACCGTCGAATCCCACTCTGGTCAGCTCACTAAGGGTACTAGGTACGGACGGCGGATACGCGTCTTCAACAGCGACTTCATCGAGGGAAACATCGGCCGTTTCGACGGGCCGATCCGACACATTCTCATTCTCGGCGAAGAGAACAAGGCCATCGCCGAGGAGCTGAAGGCGGAGATCATCACTCGTGATGATAGGGTGAGGCGTATCCAGGCCAATAACATAGCTGTTACCAAACTTTTGAATGACAAAGGCAAGCTGTTTTCCTCCATCGCCAAGACCATCGGCGAGGCGACGAGCGGCTCTACCCTTCGAAGTTATCGCAAGCCCGACGCTGAGGCCGCTTTTGCCAAAGTCAGCGATGCCAAGGTTCTATCCGACGACGAATACGAGGCTCACCGTGGCACTGTTCGTCAGGAACAAATGCCCGAAATCAGTCCGCTTACCGTCCCTCGTGGGCCGGAAGGTTCGGCCGAGAAACCTATCAACGTTCTGCAGGCTATCTCGGGAGCAGCTGATCGCGCCAAAATGCTGACGATTCGTTCGGCGCAATCTGCCGTGATTGCCCGCCTTGCCGAGAACGCCGACATAGCTCGTTGGGTAGAGGAAGGCGTTGGCATCCATGCCACACATGCGACTGGCCGCTGTGAATTCTGTGACCAGCTAATTCCCCACGAACGTCTCATGTCCCTCGCCGACCATTTCAGCGTCGAAGATCAAACGCTGAAGGAGGAAATCGAAGCAGAGCGCCTCGAACTTAGTGCGATTGTCGATGCGCTTAATCGGCTGGGCATGCCAGAACAGCTGGCATTCTATTCCGAGCTTCGAGGCGACTACGATTTCGCTTTGAAGGCGGTTGAAGCCGAGCTTACGACTCTCAAGCTTCAACTTGAGAAGGTCGATGCGGTTCTCACCGAAAAGCTCCTCTTTCGGACCAAGGCCTATGAGTCGGAAGTCGATTGCGACACTGCCCCACTGACGGTCGCACTTAGCGTAGTCAAAACGCTCATCACGCGTCATAACAATAAAACGACGGGCTTCGACGAAGCAAAACGCGCCGCTCGGGATGCCATCGAGGCGCATCATCTCCTGTCGATCAAGCATGACGTCGAAGAGCTGACTGCCAAGGCGGCAAAGCTGAACGCCGAAAGCGAACTGTGGCAGAACGGCGGTGACGGCCTTGCGGACAAGCGTGGGATAGATGCCCTGTCGCAATCGATTACTAACAATCAAGCCAAAATCTCGAACGCTCATGCAGGTGGAGCGAACCTGACTGACCTTTTAAAGCAGTTTCTCGGTAGGACGGAGCTACGCTTTGAATCCGGCGATGAGGGATACCGCGTTCTCCGGCGCGAAAAACCCGCCAAGCGCCTTAGCGAAGGCGAAAAAACTGCCATCGCATTCATCTACTTCCTCGTGCAGCTCAAAGATCAGGATTTTGACCTTAGTGAAGGCGTCGTAGTTATAGACGATCCGATCTCCAGTCTTGACGCTTCCGCTATCTATCAAGCCTTCGCGTTCCTCAAGAACGAAGCCCAAGGCGCGAAGCAGCTATTCATTCTTACCCACAATTTCGAGTTCCTGAAGTTAGTGATGAACTGGCTTAAGAATGTACGCGGCCAAGGGATGACGAAATCTTACTCGATGGTCCTTTGCAACGAGACAACGGCGGGCCGATTTGCGCGGCTCGCCCCCCTCGACAAGCTCCTGATCGATCATGCTACCGAGTATCACTATCTATTCAAAGTGCTCCATACGTTCAAGTCAGACGGCACAATTTTGGGTTCCTATCACGTTCCAAACATAGCTCGTAAGGTGCTTGAAACCTCCCTGGACTTTCACGTCCCCTCAAGTAAGAGTCTCTATCAAAAGCTGGATGAAGTCGATTTCGACCCCCTTAAAAAAACGGCTATCTATAAGTTTGCGAACGACCTTTCGCACCATACAGGAAAGAGCTTTGATCCAGCGCTTGTCGCCGAGGCGCAGAAAAACACCAACTATCTCCTTGAAATGATCAAGTCTGTCGCTCCACTTCACTACGAAGGCTTGCGCCAGCTTTCAGAGCCGTAAGCGTCTGCCATAAGTCATGTCGTCTTGCGAACGAACGCGGATTGCTAGGTCGCGAACGCCTGATATGGGGTGCATTACTGTCTAGCCGCTTCTGGCCGACCAAGCTGGAAAAGCGGTCTTTCGGGTGCCGCCGCGCATCGACGAAAGCTTTTGCGTTGGCGAATGAGCGCTAGACCCTTGCTCGTATCCGCTCACATTCTGCGGTCAAAGCCACGCGCACCTTACTTTGAGCGCTGAGGTATCGAGATACCTTGTCAATGTCATCGATAATTGTGCTCCGATGACGCTGAATCTCTCTACCGTGCGCTCCGTCGGCGATCCATTTATCCAAGCTTGTTAGACCGATTCGTACGAGGAAAGTCGGTGCCAAGTGAAAATCGAGACATGAGGCCACAAACCTGAAAATTTGCAGCTCCGGTTCATTGAACTTCCGATCCTTCCGGAGGCTGTTAACGTGTCCAACGGCAGCCTCGTTCATCAAAGCTCTAAGTTGATGGAAATATCCCATACTTTTGCCGGATGAGATGTACTCTGCGGCCGCCTTGAGAGCTTCGGAATAGTATTCTCGTGCCTCCGCTGGAGTACGGTCAATAATCTTATCAGCAATGCGTATCGCCGCCATCACCCTGCAGCAATTGAACACTGGGAAAGATTCAGCGATAGAGGCTTTTCTTTTGTGTAGACGATAAAGACCACGCCAATCGCCGTTCTTAAGTTTGGAAATAAACCAATATTTCAGTAGATCGAATGGATTGCAGCCATATTTCTCGGCTTGTTCAAAATCACTTTCGATCTGTTCCGGCTTGCGAGATATGATGAATAGACGCGTGCGAGCTCGGAGGCAGTAAAATTCTCCGATTTTACCGTTCTTCTGTATCTCGCCTGTCAGGTACGATTCTGCTACGTCATAATCTCCATTTTTCCAATGGCGAACAGTTTGCGAGATAGTCAGAGCGATATATCTGGCCGGGTCCTCACTGTTGGATTTTGCAGATAGGCATGCCCGTTCGATCAGTTTGCGGCGGTCGTCAGGAACTTTTCCTCTCGTAACGTCATGCATGAGACGGATAGGCTCAGGTACCTCTAGAACGGTGCCTGAGGCTGTATCGCCTTTGGTTGCATACAGATGATAGTCTTTCAATGCTGCCAAGTCTGTCTCTAGTTCGACAGAAGAAAGTTCGCAGATTTCTTTGATTTCATCGACGCGAGCGCGTGACAGCAATTGCATCGCGTAGAGTATTTCTCTCTGCGTTACGGAAAGCTGGTCTATTTCCCGCTCGAACGCGAATGCTCTAATTTGTTCGCCGTTTTTTCCTCGCCAGTCAGATACTGCCTGGCTGAGTTCGTGTCCCAATGATACCAATCGAATTATTGAGGTAATGAAGATTGGTGAACCAGCCGAAGCGCTCAAAATCTTGGTTCGGTTTTCGAGAATCCGCTTTGCCTGTTTTTCGTCTGCTATGAGATATTCGACGTTGACGGAAATGTAGTCGTCAAAATCGCCGCCTTCGAACCCCTGCATTGCAATGCGTTGTTCTCGACCAGTTAGGAGTTCAAGGCGCGATGTGAACAGAACCCTGCTGTTATCGTTATGGACATTTGCGGCAATGATAATCTGCGAGATCGTTGAGTAGAGATCGTTCTGCTCATCCCGTGGAAGGGAATCGACATCATCAACAATGAGTAGGACTGAGAGCGTGGAGAATGCCTCGATACAGAGAGAAATTTTATCCTCTACATCCGAGGCTTGCTGAATAACCTCCGTCGGAGAGCCTACCTGTAAAAGTAGGTTATCCAAGAGCTGAGCCACATTCTCAAAGTCGCAACGCGTCGTTGATACCATCCTTCCAAGCAAGGACGCAAAGGTAACCTTCTTGCCCGAAAGCCAGACGATTTTCTCAACTCCAGAGCCTGGTCTGTCTAGGATTTGGGTGGCAAATTCGTAGGCGACTGTGGTCTTTCCCAAGCCGCCGGCGGCAGTCAGGACCTTAATCGGCCGTCTTGGTTCACTTATCCACTGCCAAAGTGACTCGAGGTAGGCCTTCCGGCCGACGAACTGAATAAGGTTTGGATCTCGAGGTGGAAGGTTATTCTCAATCTTCGTCGAAAACAGCGAAGCGACGGAGGGTTCACGCTCGGAAAAAAGAAAAGTTAGTAGTTCCACATCGTTGTTTGCCGCACGACATTCATGTTCATACCTACAGTAAATATCACCTTTTTTTATAATGAATTTCTGCTTGTCAGCGGTACCAATGTTGCGACTATTGCGGATAAATGGTCGAGGTTTTTCGCTTCCGCGTCGCTTTGGTATATAAAGAAGAACGAATTTTCGATCCAATCCCTCTACAGCAGCAGCTCCGCTATATGTTTTGATGCCGATGGGATTTCCGACGTAAGTCCCGGTGAGTTGATTGATTTTATCGTTGTCGGTAACGAATTTCTCGACGTTGGACTGTGTGGCTAACGGGAAGAGCAAAAGGATGTAACCACCCATCGAATTGTAGAATGCGACGAAATCGCGGACAAGATCGGCGATATGGTCCTCGTCATCGTTTGGCTGATCTGGCCGGAGGAAAAATTTATAATCGAACTGGAAACCTTCAAAGTCGTGAGGTGCGCCACTGGGAACGAGCGCTTTGAAGACGGCTTCGTCCAAGCGGCCACTTTTGTGCAGTTCGGCGATATTTCGCTCAATTTCCAGATGAATCAAATTTATATCTCCCGCCCAGCTTAGATGAATCTCAGCAGAGTAATTGAGTCAACTACCGGGTGCGGAATCAGTGATAATTCGAAGGTTTAGCGCGGAATCACTCTCGTCCAAGACACCAGCAGACACGAAGTGTGGGCGATGATCTTGGCTAAGCATGCCCTGCAGTAGGTGATCTGGCTTTCTTGGGGGATCGAACGAGTGGCAGGTTTCAGTTGACGATAGAAGGCCTCTTAACAGCAGCACTGGGGTCGTTTGGGGCAGTCAGCGACCGGGGGGGGTGAATCTGTCCTACCGCTTCTACGCGGTGGAGTTAGGAAAGCGGCCATTCGCGAACGGTGATTGAGCACCCGGCAAGGACAGGAAACCAACTGACGGCAGCGCAGCTGCAGCAGTCTGGAAGAGGAATTCGTGCGGGCCGCCGCCGCTACGCCTGCATCGCAGCTCAGTCTCCCGCAAAACGTACAGACGGCCTTCACTGGAACCGATAATTCTGCAAGGCCCGAGAGTGAATAGTCCGTTTCTAAGCGGTCGCACCTACGGATGATGCTTGAGCCAATCCTCTGCAATATCGAGACGATTGGCATGTTGCTCCGCCAACATCCGATAGAAGGCCATGAGCATCACAATGGTTTTTCTAGGTCTCATAGATTGATAGTATTGATAGACCCGTGCATTCGCCACGTATCGATTATCTGTGCGAAATCCCTCGGACAGTGTGCTCTCACAATACCACCGAACACCGTCAGGATGCCGACTGCCTACGTCCTCCATGAGCGTCGCATCGTAGTGCCACGGGTTGATCTCGTGGTCAATTTTCCAGACGTGAAGGAATCCGGACTCGACATAAAGCTGCATGATGGTCTCGTCATGCACGGAATGTTCCAGCACAAGTTTGTCGACGTCGCTAAGATGCTGGATAGATTTATCAATCTTCCGAGCGCCGCTCAGGATATGGTTTGTAGACTGCCGCATCAGGTCTAGGCCGGTGGGATGCGTTTGCCACGCCTGATATTCCTCGTCGGTGACATCCACGGTGGCATCGGCGACTTCGACAAGCTTCGCGCTCTTCAGGAGTTTCTTTGGCGTGCAAAAATCGGAGTTCTTGACGAGATCGAGGCCATTGGCCGCGTAAGCTTGCGCGACGAGACGGCTGCAGAACTGTTTGGCCGTGCCTTTCTTGCCCAGCTCCTGCCACGCCCTACCAGCTTCCCATATCGCGTATTCGCTGCCTACGCGTTCTCGGACATAGTTACAGATTTTGATTGCGGTGGAGGCGTCAAGTCCGCCCTCAAGACGTAGGGCAAATACGGCGTTATGCTGCTCGAAGAACAGTCGCTGTGTGTTCGCCGAATGCACTCCGTCTCCCGTCGCATCGATGACCGAACAGTGATCGACATACAGCATGGCGTGTGAAATAGGGCTGATGGTGGTAGCGCGGATGAATTTACTGATCCCGGTGTCACTAGTCGTCAGGATTACATCCCCGCGTTCCAGTACTTTTTCGCTCAGTCGCTTTTTCATTGTGTCCTCTGGTTCGGATAACACTGATCAATTTTGCGGCAAAGAAATATTAGGATCTCGTTCACTCCGGATAGAAATCGGGAGCAGCTTTAGTCGCCTATTTGTTCCATCTCGGACGCACGCGCTTAGCCTTCTGAGCCCGAAAGCAACTCGATGAATAGACAGAGCGTGCCTACCGAGCCAGGGCAGCCCAATGTCATCTCCAGCCGTCTGCTTTCAGGAAAGCTTCATTTAATCCGAAACAATCAGAGGTCGATTCTTTGCTCACCAGGAGTCAATATGGACCTTATAGCTTGGCGCATTACCTGGTCGCTAATACCAAACAAACCAAACTACGGCGCAGTGAAGCTATAAGTTGGCGGATGAGCCTGCTCGGCTACTGCCCTCCAAGCCCCTCCCTGACGGTCGGGGTCCATGGCGGCTAACGCCGATAATGACGGCCTTCGGCCGCCTTCCTTTGGATAGAGGCTGGGCCTTGGCTTTAGTTCGGTTGCAACGCCAGGCCAGCCTCTATTCATAAAAAGTAATTCGTTTATCGGCGAATGATTCCTGCTCGTTGATGCGGATTAGACCTGAGGCGGTAATATGCGGTAAGAATCACCTCGTCCTAGAACGAGCGGCAGATTCCTAATCTGTAGGTCACAGGTTCGATTCCTGTCGGGATCACCACTTTCAGGATTCCCGTCAACCGACCGAAATGCCGGATCGTGGCGAGATTTGCGGCTTTCGCCACAATTCGGCCCGTACCCGTCGCAAATGCGGCTTGTTCAAGCGCCGTAACAATTATTTTTCCTTAATTTGAGCCTTGGTCGACGCTCCGGTAAAAATTGGTTCAGGAGCTGGGAAGCGCCGGCGGCTGCAAGTCGGTCGTGACACGACGTCTCCGGACAGCTTTTGGCAGCGTCAGACCGACGCATTCGAGAGACGAGACGATGCGGATCCTTGCCATGGGTATCGCCTCCGCAGCCACATTCGTCGCGGTACCTTGCGCCTTTGCCGCGCAGGACACCACCGGCGAAGTCAGGACCTTCGATGCCAGATCCCACCTGCTCGTCCTCGACAATGGCGTGGCCTATGCGCTGCCGCCGGCTTTCAGGGATCCGGGCCTCAAGGTCGGGCAATGGGTCAGGCTGTCCTGGGCGGTAGAGAACGGCGTCGTCGTCGCGAAGCGCGTCATCCTGATGTCGCCCTGAACAGCGGCCAACCGGCGAAAGCTTGCGCGGCGGCCTGACGGCGCCGGGCGGTTCGACGAAGGCAGCCTGCACGAAAAGCGAGGCATAGCCATGCCAAACGCATCAAACCTCAAGAAGACCGGCCTTGTCGCATTGGCCGGCGCCACCATCGCCGCGACTACAGCCATCTACGGCGGCTTTGCCCAGAACGGACAGTTCCCGACGAGCACACCATCGCTGCGCTCCTATGCCGACATCGTGGCTGCCGACAAGCCGGCCGTGGTCACCGTGACCACAGCCACCCTGCAACGGGTCAAGGCTCCGTCTTCGAAGCTCGCGCCCGGATCGCCGGACGACGAATTCTTCCGGCAGTTCTTTGGCGAAGGCGCGCCTCAGGGCGGAGCAGCGCCCAGCAGGGGCCGCGAGGTGGTCAAGGCCTCGCTCGGCTCCGGTTTCGTGGTTGCCGCCAACGGTATAGTCGTCACCAACAATCACGTCATCGACGGCGCAAGCGCGATCAAGGTGACGCTCGACGACGGCCGCTCCTTCAAGGCGAAGCTGCTCGGCAGCGACACCAAGACGGATCTCGCCGTGCTCAAGATCGACGCCGGCAGCAACCTGCCCACGGTGAACTGGGGCGATTCGTCCACGCTCAGGGCCGGCGACAGCATCCTGGCGATGGGCAACCCCTTCGGCATCGGCACGACCGTGACCGCCGGCATCGTCTCGGCGCGGGGCCGCGACCTGCACAGCGGTCCTTATGACGACTTCATCCAGATCGATGCGCCGATCAATCACGGCAATTCGGGCGGCCCGCTGGTCGATGTCTCAGGTAAGGTCGTCGGCATCAACACGGCCATCTACTCACCCAATGGCGGCAGTGTCGGCGTCGGCTTCGCCATTCCGTCGAGCGAGGCGCAGAGCGTCGTCGACAGACTGATCCACGACGGCTCGATCCAGCACGGCTATGTCGGGCTGACGATCGGCGACGCCAGCGACAACACAGCACCGGCGGGCACAGACGCCCCCACAGGCGCGCTCGTCGCCAAGGTGACGGCAGGGGCACCGGCGGCGCATGCCGGGGTCAAGCCAGGCGATGTCGTGGTCAGTTTCGGCGGATCGCCGGTGCAGTCACCACGCGATCTGACGCGTCTGGTGGCCGACACGCGTCCGGGCACCGCAACGCACATCGTATTGCTGCGGGGCGGAAAGCAGGTCGATCTGCCGATCTCGGTCGGCAGCGGCCCGTCCGACCACAAGATCATGGTCAAGGCGAGCAACAACCTTGCGCCCGACGGCGCCGGCTGACGTATCGGGCATATCCTTCCAGCTCGTATCAACGGCGGCGTCAGCGAAAGCCGGCGCCGCCGAAACTGCATTTCGGCCTGAAATCCAGATGACCACACCAGTGTTCCTGCCGCGTCAAAACACCGCTAACCAAAATTTGCGTTGAGGCGGTTTCGGCGCCTTCGCTGCCGCAGCATTGCCGGAATCTGGCGTCATGAGTGACCGCGAAATCGGGGCGTCCGGACGCGTCGAGCGACGCCGAGGTTCACGACCTTCGAAAAAACAAAAGCTTAGGCGCCGCCGCGCAGCGACCCCAGGCGTGATCGAATATGCGAATGGAGTCGCCGAAGATGTCGGAGGCAGCTGCAGCAAGCGAAGCCCCGCTCCGCAAAGGCAGGGCCGAGGAGCTGATCGCGAAGCTTCTCGAGCCCCGGGTGCTGGGGCCGGTGATCGGCGCGGCACTGGTCGTGCTCGCCCTTGTGGTCGTGCACCAGATCAGCGGCGCTGTCCATCTCAGCGAAATCAGGCAGGCGCTGCGGGCCAGCGATCCCACGACAATCGCCCAGGCCGTCGGCCTGACCCTGATCAGCTTCGTCGCCATGTCGCTCTATGACGTCATGGCCGTCCATCGCGTCGCACCCGGGCGCGTACCGCTGTCGCTGGCGGCCTTTGCCGGCCTGGTCGGTTACAGCATTTCCAACGCGATCGGCTTCCATGTCTTTGTCGGCGGCCCAGTACGCTACCGAATCTACCAAAGTGCCGGCCTCGACGCCGCCGATGTCGGCCGTATCGTCGGCGTCTCCTTCCTGACCTTCACGTCGGGCATCATTGCCGTTCTTGGCATTGCCCTTCTGATCGACCCTGTCGGCCTGCCCTTCCTCAAGGCCATTTCACCGGCGACGGACCGCCTCATCGGCCTCGCCATACTGCTGGCCCTTGCCGGAACCCTCGCCTGGCTCGCCATGGCCCCCAGGCAGGTCACGCTTCTAAGCTGGCGCCTGCCTTTGCCGTCGGCCAGGAGCGCCGCGGCCCAGATTTTGATCGGCGTCGTCGACATCGGCGCCGCGGCAGCAGTGCTCTACGTGCTGCTGCCGCCCGATATCGCGCCGGGATTTGCGGTCTTCTTGCTTTTGTTCGTGGCGGCGATCACTGCCGGCATCATCAGCCATGCCCCCGGCGGCATCGGCATCATCGAGGCGACCATGCTCGTCGGGCTCGGCGCCGGCACAAGGCCCGATGTCATTGCCGCGCTCGTCGCGTTCCGGCTCATCTATTACGTGATCCCGCTCGCCTGCGCCGGCGTGGCCCTTGTCGGCCTCGAGGTCTATCGCGCCCGCCATGGCGTCAAGGCGCTGTCGGGTGGGGCGGTGGCGCTGAGCAGGCGCATCGTTGCACCGGTAGCGGCGGCACTCGTCTTCCTCGGCGGCGTCGTGCTGCTGCTCTCCGGCAACCTGCCTGCCGTCGACAACCGCATCGACTCGCTGAGCGACGTCGTGCCGCTGCCCTTTGCCGAAGCCTCGCACCTTGCCGCAAGCCTTGTCGGCCTGCTGCTCATCATCCTGGCGCGCGGCCTCTATCGCCGCATAGCGCTGGCCCGCGTCGCATCGATCGCGCTTCTGGTTGCAGGTGCTGTCTTCTCCCTGCTCAAGGGCATCGACTGGGAAGAAGCCTCGATCCTGCTGTTCGTCGCCGGCATCCTGCTCGCTTATCCAAAAGTTTTCTACCGCAAGGGCGACTGGCGCTCCTTCCGGCCGACGCCGACCTGGCTGGCGCTGATCGTCATCGTCTTGGGCTCGCTGACGCTGGTCGGCATGCTTGCCTATCGCCATGTCGACTACGCCGCCAGCCTGTGGTGGGACTTCGCCTGGAATGGCGACGCCTCGCGCTTCCTGCGCGCCACGCTGGCGCTGACGATCGTGGCGGCCGCTATCGCCGTCGACGCGCTGGTCAACCGGCCGCATGTCGCGGTTCAAGGAACAACCGATATTCCCGATGCCGTGCGCGACGTGCTCGAGACCACCTCGCACACCACTGGCAATGTCGCACTTTTGGGCGACAAGAAGTTCCTGGTCGCTCCCGATGACGACGCCTTCCTGATGTATGGTGTCGCCGGCCGGAGCTGGATCACCATGGGCGATCCTGTCGGCGACGCGGAAGCCGCCAAGGGCCTGATATGGCAGTTTGCCGAACGCGCCGACCGCACCGGCGCCCGCCCCGTCTTCTATTCGATCTCGCCGACCTATCTGACCACCTGCCTCGACCTCGGCCTGGCCATCCTGAAGATCGGCGAGGTCGCGCGCGTCGACCTCACGACCTTCTCGCTCGAAGGCGCCTCGCGGCAGGACTTCCGGTATGCCGACAAGCGCGCCACCCGCGAGGGGCTGGAATTCTCGATCATCCCAAAGGCTGAAGTCCCCGGCGTGATGGACGAATTGCAAGCAGTGTCCGACGCCTGGCTGGGCACCAAGGCCGGCCGCGAAAAGGGCTTTTCGCTCGGCCGCTTCGATCCGGAATATCTCGCCGAATTCGACTGCGCTGTGCTCAAGAAGGACGGCGCCATCGTCGCCTTCGCCAATCTCTGGCGCAGCGGCGACAAGAACGAATTGTCGATCGACCTGATGCGCTACCGCCATGGCGTCTCCAAGATCCTGATGGACGCGCTGTTTGCAAGGCTGCTGCTTTACGGAAAATCGGAGGGCTACAGCTGGTTCAACCTGGGTGCCGCCCCGCTGGCGGGCCTCGCCGACCACCCGCTCGCCTCGACCTGGAACAGGCTCGGCACCTTCGTCTACCGGCGGGCCGACGAATTCTATAACTTCGAAGGGCTGCGCGCCTTCAAGCAGAAGTTCGAGCCGGTGTGGACACCGCAATATCTCGCCTGCCCCAACGGACTTGCCATTCCGCAGGTGCTGATCGACGTGACCAATCTGATTTCGGGAAGCCCCATAAGGATCCTCAAAAGATGAAGCGGCTGGTTTTGCTCACGACCATGATTTCGTGCCTTTCGCCGGCTTTGGCATCGGCCCAGGACAGTCAGCCTAAGGCGCAGACAGTCACGGCGAGCCGCCTCGTCGACGTGCCTGTCACAGCACCTGACGGCGACGCCAAGGGCCTGGTGATCTACCTCTCGGACCGCAAAGGCTGGAGGCCAGCGGACGATGTCATCGTCAAGGCCATGCGCGACCAGGGCAATGTCGTGCTATCAGTCGACTTCGCCAAATACGCAGCGCAGCTTGATGCCGACACCGGTCAGTGCCTCTATGTCGTGGGTGAACTGACCGACCTCGCCCAGACAGCCCAGCGCCAGCTCGGCATCCAGACGTATCTGCCGCCTGTCATTGCCGGCTCTGGCGAAGGGGCAACCTTCGCTTATGCCGCGCTGGCCGACGCGCCGGTCAACACGCTCGGCGGCGCCATTGCTTCGGGCTTTGCCAACCGGTTGACGCTGAAAGAGCCGTTCTGTCCCGGTGCGACCGCCACGAAGACGGCCGACGGCTCCGCGTTCAGCTACGGCTTCGACAGCCCCCTGCCCGACCCTGCCTATCTGTTCGTCGAGGAGACGTCGCTGGACGCCGTCCAGGGCGAAGCAAAGGGTGCGCAGGGCATCTCGTTCGCAGCGCTCGACAGCACGGATACGGCCCAGCAGATTGTCGATGCGCTCGGTGAACTCGCCACCACCAACAAGCCCTTCGGCGATCTTCCGGCCGTCGACCTGCCGGCGGGCAAGTCGCCCGAGGCGGTCGCAGTGCTGGTATCGGGCGATGGCGGCTGGCGCGACCTCGACAAGACCATCGGCGAGTGGCTGTCGGGCAAGGGTGTCCATGTCGTCGGTCTCGACGCCCTGCATTATTTCTGGGCCAAGCGCACGCCGGAAGAACTGGCGCGCGATGTGACGAAGATGCTGGAGCGCGCCGACCCGACGAAGAAGCTGCCGGTCATGCTGATCGGCTATTCCTTCGGCGCCGACACGCTGCCTTTCGCTTATCCGTTGCTGCCGCCGGACCTGCAGAAGCGCACCAAGGTCATCGGCCTGATGGCGCCGGGACAGACGACGTCGTTCCAGGTCACCATCTCCGGCTGGCTCGGCATCGACGACAGCGGCTATGACATCCCTGCTGCAATTGCCAAGCTGCCGGCCAAGCAGGTGCTGTGCATCTATGGCGAAGAAGAAGACGACAGCGCCTGCCTCAGCCCCTCGCTCGCCAACCTCGCCAAGATCAAGACGACCGGCGGGCATCATTTCGACGGCGACTACGAAGCGCTGGGCCAGAAGATGCTCGACCAGCTGAAGGCAGCGAACTAACGCCAGGAGAACCGGGCGGCCCGCAATGCCGGCCGCCCCTGTTTCTCAGTGCCCAGGATGCAGGGCGTCGTTGAGATACATGCAGGTCAGCATCGTGAAGATATAGGCCTGTATCATTGCCATCAGCAGTTCAAGCGCCGTCAGCGCCACCGTCATCAGCAGTGGCAGCACCGCCCCCACGATGCCGAGCGTTCCGAGATCGGACATGCTGACGACGAAGCCGGCAAACACCTTGAGTGTGATGTGGCCGGCCAGCATGACCGCGAACAGACGCACCGAATGGCTGATCGGCCTCGAGATGTAGGACACGATCTCGATCGGCACGATGATGGGCGCCAGGATCAACGGCACACCCGACGGCAGGAACAGGCGAAAGAAGCCGAAGCCGTTCTTCCAGATGCCGTAGAGCGTGACCGTGCCGAACACCAGCATGGCGAAGCCGAAGGTGACGATGATGTGGCTGGTCACCGTGAAGGCATAGGGGAACATGCCGATCAGGTTGGCGATCAGGATGAAGGTGAACAGCGAGAACACCAGCGGGAAGAACTTCATCCCGCCCTCGCCGGCATTGTCGCGCAGGGTCTTGGCGACGAACTCGTAGACCAGTTCGGTAATCGACTGCAGCCGCGTCGGCACAAGCGCACGTCGGCTCGACGAAACCAGCATCAGCAACCCGCCGAGCACAGCGGCGCCCACCATGTAGGCCGAGGAGTTGGTGAAGGCGATCTGCTGGCCGCCCAGCTCAAACAGCGTGACGATCGGCTTGATTTCAAATTGTTCTAACGGTCCTGCCACGGCGCCTCTCCTGATGGTGCGATTGCTTGTGCGAAGACGCGTGCGGCCGGCAGCCCAAGTCCGATGGCAGCGGACAAGGACACATGGCGACGGCCTGCGGTGCCTGGGCACGCAGCGGTCTTGCGATTGATCCGGATGGATTGGGGTCGGGAAAACAATTGATCGGCGCCATCTCTTGGATGGGGCCGTCCCCGAACGTTCTAGGCACTGGTCGTCCAGTGCGCGGGCTTCCTAGCCCAAGCCTGCGGCGCGGGCAAGACGATAAGGTGACGCGGCCCGAAGGCCGCGCCCATGAATCACATGATTCAGATGTGCAACGCGTGACCGAGCGTGCGCAGTGCGGCTTCGAGGAACGCCTCGCCCTGGGTCGGATGGGCGTGGATTGTGCCGGCGATATCCTCCAGCCGAGCGCCCATTTCCAGCGCCAGGCTGAAGGCTGACGACAGCTCGGCCGTACCCGCGCCGACCGCCTGGATGCCAAGCACCAGATGGTTGTCCGCGCGGGCGACGATGCGGACGAAACCATCCTCGCTGGACAAGGTCATCGCCCGGCCATTGGCCGAGAACGGGAACTGCGCCGTCTTGATCTCGATGCCCAGAGCCTTGGCTTCATCGGGCGACAGGCCCGTGGTCACGACTTCCGGGTCGGTGAAGCAGACGGCGGGGATCGAACGCTTGTCCCAGCTGCGCTTGTGGCCGGCGACGATCTCGGCAACCATTTCGCCCTGCGCCATCGCCCGGTGCGCCAGCATCGGCTCGCCGGTGACGTCGCCGATGGCGTAGATGCCGCGCATCGAGGTGCGGCACTGCTCGTCGATGCGGATGAAACGGCCATCGCGGTCGAGGTCGATCTCTTCCAGCCCCCAGCCCTCGGTGACCGGCTTGCGGCCGACGGTGACCAGCACCTTGTCGGCCGAAATCTTCTGCTCGCTGCCATCGGCGGCTTCGACCAGCAATGCGTCGCCCTTGGAGGAGAGCCCCTTGGCCTTGGCGCCAGTCAGCACCTTGACGCCCAGCGCCTCGAGCCGCTTGGCGACGGGCCGCGTCAACTCGGCATCGTATTGCGGCAGGATGCGCGGCAGCGCCTCGACAACGGTCACCTTCGATCCGAGCTTGGCAAAGGCGGTGCCGAGTTCAAGCCCGATATAGCCTCCGCCGACGACGGCGAGGGTCTGCGGCACCTGCTTAAGCGACAGCGCCTCGGTCGACGAGATCACCGGTCCGCCGAAGGGCAGGAACGGCAGCTCGACCGGCGCGGAACCGGTGGCGATGACGATGGTCTCGGCGCGGATCACCTGCAGGCCGGTCTCGGTTTCGACCTCGACGGTCTTGCCGTCGCGGAACCGCGCCCAGCCGATCACCGCCTTGACGTGTGCCTTCTTGAGCAGGCCGGCAACGCCGGTGTTGAGCCGACCGACGATGCGGTCCTTCCAGGCGACAGTCTTGGCGAGGTCGATGGCCGGCGTGGCGACTGTGATGCCGAACGGGCTCTTGCCCGCCGCCATCTCGCTCGCCATCAGATATTCGTCCGCCGCGTGGATCATCGCCTTGGACGGGATGCAGCCAACATTGAGGCAGGTGCCGCCGGCCTTCACCGCCTCGACGATGACCGTGTCGATGCCGAGCTGGCCGGCGCGGATGGCGCAGATGTAGCCGCCAGGGCCGGCGCCGATGACGAGAAGCTTGCAGGAGATTTCCTTCACAGCCTCAGCCCTCCACGAAGATCATTGCCGGCGCCTCGAGCAGCGCCTTGAGACGCTGGACGAAAACAGCCGCATCCCAGCCGTCGATGACGCGATGGTCGAAGCTGGACGACAGGTTCATCATCTTGCGCGGCACGAACTGGGTACCGTCCCACATCGGCCGGATCATGATCTTGTTGACGCCGACGATCGCCACTTCCGGGTAATTGATGACGGGCGTGGTGGCCACACCGCCCATCGCCCCGAGCGAGGTGATGGTGATGGTCGAGCCGGTCAGCTCCTCGCGCGTTGCCGTTCCTGCCTTGGCCGCGTCGGCCAGGCGGTTGACCTCCGAGGCGCAGTCCCACAGGTCGCGCGCCTCTGCATGCCTGACGACAGGCACCATCAGGCCGCCCGGCGTCTGCGCCGCCATGCCGATATGGACACCGGCATGGCGCTGGATGACGCCAGCATCGTCGTCATAGATCGCGTTGAGCTGCGGCTGCTCGCCGACCGCCTTCACCAGCGCCCGCATGAGGAAAGGCAGCAATGTCAGCTTCGGCCTGTCCGGCTTCTTCGAGGCGTTGAGCTTGGCGCGCAGCTCCTCCAGCGAGGTGACGTCGACCTCCTCGATATAGGTGATGTGCGGGATGCGCGACTTGGCCAGCGCCATCTTCTCGGCGATACGCCGACGCAGACCGATGACCTTGATCTCCTCGACCCCGGTCTTTTCCTGAAAGCCGGCGACAGGAACCGCCGCACCGCGCGCGGCAAAGCCGTCGAGGTCCTCATGCGTGATGCGGCCGGCAGGCCCGGTGCCTGGCACCTGGCGCAGGTCGATACCGGCTTCCTTGGCGCGCATCCTGACGGCTGGCGACGCCAGCGGACGCTCGCCTTCGGGGCGCGGCAGGCCAACGGTCGTGGCGCGCGGTACAGGTTTGAGCGCTGCGGAATTGACCGCGGGCTTCGCCGCCGCCGAACCTGGCTCATCTTTCTTAGCCGGCGCAGGAGCTAACTTGGCAGGCTCCGCTGCCTTTGCTTCCGGCTTCGCCTCCGCGGCTGCCGGCTCGGCCGCGACTGGCGCATCGCCCGCGACCTTGATCCTGACGATGGGCGAACCGACCGGAACCGTGTCGCCGATCTCGGCTCCGAGCCAGAGGATTTCGCCGTCGACGGGGGACGGAATCTCGACCGTCGCCTTGTCGGTCATGACGGCTGCCAGCACCGCGTCCTCGCGCACGAGGTCGCCGATCTTGACGTGCCATTCGACCAGCTCGGCCTCGGCCACGCCTTCTCCGACGTCGGGAAGCTTGATGACATGTTCGCCCATGCTCAGGCCTCCATCGTTTCGATCAGGGCTTCGCCGACGCGTTTCGGGCCCGGGAAGTAGTCCCACTCCTGCGCATGCGGATAGGGCGTGTCCCAGCCGGTGACGCGGGCAACGGGCGCTTCGAGGTGGTAGAAGCAGTGCTCCTGCACAAGGGCTGCGAGCTCGGCGCCGAAGCCGGAGGTCAGCGTCGCTTCATGCACCACCACGCAGCGGCGGGTCTTCTTGACCGAGGCGACGATGGTTTCAAGATCGAGCGGCAACAGCGTCCTGAGGTCGATGACCTCGGCGTCGATGCCGGTCTCCTCGGCTGCGGCCTGGGCGACATAGACCATGGTGCCATAGGCGAGAACGGTGACCGCCGAACCCGGCCGGCGGATTTCCGCCTTGCCGAGCGGCACGGTGAAATGCCCCTCCGGCACCTCGCCCAGCTCATGCTTCGACCAGGCCGTCACGGGCCTGTCGTGATGGCCGTCGAAGGGGCCGTTGTACAATCGTTTCGGCTCCAGAAAGATCACCGGATCCGGGTCTTCGATCGAGGCGATCAGCAGGCCCTTGGCATCGATCGGATTGGACGGAACCACCACCTTGAGACCGGAAACATGGGTAAACAGGGCCTCGGGGCTCTGGCTGTGGGTCTGGCCGCCGAAGATGCCGCCGCCCGTGGGCATGCGGATGACGATCGGACAGGTGAACTCGCCGTTCGAGCGATAACGCAACCGTGCCGCTTCCGAAACGATCTGGTCATATGCTGGATAGACATAGTCGGCGAACTGCACTTCGATGCAGGGCCTGAGGCCGTAGGCGGCCATGCCTATGGCGGCACCGACGATGCCCAGCTCGCTGATCGGCGCGTCGAAGCAGCGCGAGCGGCCGTATTTCTGCTGGAGCCCCTGGGTGCAGCGGAAGACGCCGCCGAAATAGCCGACGTCCTCACCGAACACCACGACGTTGTCGTCACGGCCCATGGCGACATCCATGGCGCTGCGGATAGCCTCGATCATTGTCATGCGCGGCATGGGCTACACTCCCGCCTTCTGGCGCTGGCGACGGAGATGCGGCGGCATCTCGGCATAGACGCCCTCGAACATGTCGCGCGTCGACGGCTTGCCGCCGGCATGCAGCGTGCCGTGGCTCTCGGCTTCCTTCTGCGCCGAAATCACCGCCTCGAGGATTTCCGCCTCGGTCTGCTTGTGGCGCTCGTCCGACCACAGGCCGCGGCGAATGAGATGGTTCTTGAGCCTGATCACCGGGTCGCCCAGCGGCCATGCGTCCGACTCGGTCTTCGGCCGATAGGCGGACGGATCGTCCGATGTCGAATGCGCGCCGACACGGTAGGTGACGTATTCGACCAGCGTCGGCCCGAGATTGCTGCGGGCACGCTCGGTCGCCCATTTCGCCACCGCATGAACGGCGAGATAGTCGTTGCCGTCGACGCGCAGCGCCGGAATGCCGAAGCCGAGGCCGCGGGCGGCGAAGGTGCCGGAGCCGCCGCGGGCGATGCCCTGGAATGTTGAGATCGCCCACTGGTTGTTGACGACGTTGAGCACCACGGGCGCCCGGTAGGTCGAGGCGAAGACGAGGGCGGCATGGAAATCGCTCTCGGCGGTGGCACCGTCGCCGACCCAGCCGACCGCGATCTTGGTGTCGCCCTTGATGGCGGACGCCATCGCCCAGCCGACGGCCTGGATGTATTGGGTCGTCAAATTGCCCGAGATCGAGAAGAAGCCGTGATCCTTTGCCGAATACATGATCGGCAACTGGCGGCCCTTCAGCGGATCTTTCTCGTTGGAATAGATCTGGTTCATCATCTCGACCATCGGATAGCCACCCGCGATCAGCAGGCCGGCCTGGCGATAGGTCGGGAAATTCATGTCGCCCTGGATGAGCGCCTTGCGGAAGGCGCAGCTGACCGCCTCCTCGCCCATATGCTGCATGTAGAACGAGGTCTTGCCCTGGCGCTGGGCCATCTGCATGCGCGCGTCGAAGGTGCGCAGCGTCATCATGTGGCGCAGGCCCTCGAGTTGCTCCTCGTCGGTCAGCGTGCCGGCCCAGGGGCCAACGGCATCGCCCTCGCGGTTGAGCACGCGAATGATCGAATAGGCGAGGTCGCGGATCGTCCGGGGATCGACGTCGACAGGCGGCCTGTCGACCGAACCGGCCTTGGGGATCGGCACGTTGGAGAAGTCGGGCGTGCCGCCCGGGCGCACTTCGGGCTCGGGCACATGGAACTTGAGCGGCGCGGGATTGTCCGTCACGGATGCTCCTCCTGTCTCGCGCGCAGGCCAAACGGTCCTCCCTGCGCGGCAGACAATTTATGTCAGTAACGCTGACCTATTATCCGATCGCGACGGGAACTGCAATGGGGTCCCGACGTCGGGACTTTGGCATTCTCTCGCCGTCTGCGAAAGGCCGTTGACAGCACGCCCATTCCGCGCCCATGCTTAGGGTTCACCAGGGGGGTCCCGACAAGGGGCTGAGATACTGCTGGCTCGCGCAGCGCAGTGACCCGTTGAACCTGATCCAGTTCACACTGGCGTAGGGACGGTGCGAGGCGCAGCGGCCGGTCAATCCGGTTTGGCATTCGGGCATACGCCCGAAGTCCCCCAGGCAAACCTCACCTCCTCCTCCTCGCACGAACTGGGTCTCCATCGTAACGGAGACTCACTCATGAATGCCCACACCCCGACAGTCACGACAGGCGAACTTCCCGCCTCGCGGAAAGTCCACAAGCAAGGCCTGATCCACCCCGGCATCCGCGTGCCGATGCGCGAGATTTCGGTGCATCCGAGCGCCGGCGAGCCTCCTGTCACCGTCTATGATTCATCCGGGCCCTACACCGATGCGTCGGTGAAGACCGACATCGAGCGCGGCCTGCCCCGCCTGCGCGAGGACTGGATCGTCTCCCGTGGAGACGTCGAGCGTTACGATGGCCGCAAGGTCAAGGACGAGGACAACGGCTTTGTCTCGGCCGACCGACTGACGCCGGAATTCCCCGTCCGCAACGCGCCGCTGCGAGCCACCGGCGGCCGTGCCGTCACCCAGCTCGCTTATGCCCGCGCCGGCATCGTCACACCCGAGATGGAGTTCGTCGCCATCCGCGAAAACCTCGGCCGCGAGCAGATCAAGGCGAAACTCCAGCGTGACGGCGAGAGCTTCGGTGCAGCCATTCCCGATTTCGTCACGCCCGAATTCGTTCGCGACGAGGTCGCCCGCGGCCGCGCCATCATCCCCTCCAACATCAACCACCCCGAGAGCGAGCCGATGATCATCGGTCGCAATTTCCTGGTGAAGATCAACGCCAACATCGGCAATTCCGCCGTCACCTCGTCGATGGCAGAGGAGGTCGAGAAGATGGTGTGGGCGACACGCTGGGGCGGCGACACGGTGATGGACCTGTCGACGGGGCGCAATATCCACAACATCCGCGACTGGATCATCCGCAATTCGCCGGTGCCAATCGGCACGGTGCCACTCTACCAGGCGCTCGAAAAAGTCGGCGGCATTGCCGAAAACCTGACCTGGGAGGTGTTCCGCGACACGCTCATCGAGCAGGCAGAACAGGGCGTCGACTACTTCACCATCCATGCCGGCGTGCGGCTCGCCTACATCCACCTGACCGTCGACCGCGTCACCGGCATCGTCTCGCGCGGCGGCTCGATCATGGCGGAGTGGTGCCTGCATCATCACAAGGAGAGCTTCCTCTACGAGCATTTCGAGGAAATCTGCGACATCTGCCGGACCTATGACGTCGCCTTCTCGCTCGGTGACGGCCTGCGCCCCGGCTCGATCGCGGACGCCAATGACGCCGCCCAGTTCGCCGAACTGGAGACGCTGGGCGAGCTCACCAAGATCGCCTGGGCCAAGGACTGCCAGGTGATGATCGAGGGCCCTGGCCACGTGCCGATGCACAAGATCAAGGAGAACATGGACAAGCAGTTGGCGGTGTGCGGCGAAGCGCCTTTCTACACGCTCGGGCCGCTGACCACCGACATCGCACCCGGCTACGACCACATCACATCGGGCATTGGTGCGGCGATGATCGGCTGGTTCGGCACGGCGATGCTCTGCTACGTCACGCCCAAGGAGCACCTTGGTTTGCCCGACCGCGACGACGTCAAGGTTGGCGTCATCACCTACAAGATCGCGGCCCATGCGGCCGACCTCGCCAAGGGCCATCCGGCGGCCAAGGTCAGGGACGATGCCCTGTCGCGGGCGCGCTTCGAGTTCCGCTGGGAGGACCAGTTCAACCTCTCGCTCGACCCGGAGACGGCGCGCTCCTACCACGACCAGACCTTGCCTAAGGAAGCGCACAAGGTGGCGCATTTCTGCTCGATGTGCGGCCCGAAATTCTGCTCGATGCGGATCTCCCACGACATCCGCGCCGAGGCGCAGAAGGAAGGACTGGCGGCGATGGCGGCGAAATACCGCGACGGCGGCGACCTCTACATGCCGGTCGACAACGCCGAGCCGGCGGAGACAGCGAGCCAGCCATGAAAGTGCTGATCCGCGGTGCGGGCGTCGCCGGATTGACGCTCGCACACGAGTTGGCGGCGCGCGGCGCTGAGGTGACTGTGGTCGACATCAGAAGGCAAATCGCCGGCAATGCCTCCTGGCAGGCCGGCGGCATGCTGGCGCCATGGTGCGAGCGCGAGAGCGCCGAACAGACGGTGCTGTCGCTCGGACGGTGCGCCGGAGACTGGTGGTCGACTGCCCTGCCCGGCCAGATCATGCGCAACGGCACGCTGGTCGTGGCGCCGGCCCGCGACACGGGCGAGCTCCAGCGCTTCGCGCGTCGCACGTCAGGCTACCGCGAGGTGGACGCCGAGGCGATTGCCGCACTCGAGCCAGACCTTGAAGGCCGTTTCGGGCGTGCCCTGCTCTTCGCCGGGGAGGCGCATCTTGATCCGCGCAAGGCGTTGCTCGGGCTGCACGAAAAGCTGGTGCAGATGGGCGTACGCTTCGAGTTCGGCTACGGCGCCGTGCAGGCGCCCAGCGTGCCTGATATCGAAGCCGACTGCACCGGCATGGCCGATATCAGGCCAGACCTGCGCGGCGTGCGCGGCGAGATGCTGATCCTCAGAATGTCTGAGGTCTCGCTGGCGCGGCCGGTGCGGCTGCTGCATCCGCGTTTTCCCGTCTATGTCGTGCCGCGCTCCGACAACCTGTTCATGGTCGGCGCGACGATGATCGAGAGCGATGCGGCGGGGCCGATGTCAGCGCGCTCAGTGATGGAACTGCTCAACGCTGCCTATGCGCTGCATCCGGCCTTCGGCGAAGCCGAGCTGGTCGAAACGGGGGTCGGCGTGCGGCCCGCCTTTGCCGACAACCTGCCGCGCGTCGAGCGATCGGGAAACACGGTCCGCATCAACGGCCTCTACCGCCACGGCTTCCTGCTCGCGCCAGCCATGGCGCAACAGGCCGCCGACATGATCCTGGGCCAGAAGACGAAGAAGGAGCGCGCCCATGAAGCTCACCGTCAACGGTGAAAGCCAGGAGGTCGCGGCCGGCACGCTGGCGGCGCTTCTTGCCGAGCTCGACTACGAAGGCAGCTGGCTCGCCACTGCGCTGAACGGCGAAATCGTGCCGGCAAGGGAACGCGACGGCTGCACCTTGGCAGAAGGCGACCGCATCGAAATCCTCGCGCCGATGAAGGGAGGGTGAGGCCATGCTCGAACTCTACGGTCAAAAGGTCGCGTCCCGCTTGCTGCTGGGCACCGCGCTCTACCCCTCGCCCGCCATCATGGCCGAGGCGATCAAGGCGTCGGGCGCCGACATCGTCACCGTCTCGCTGCGCCGGGAGACCTCGGGCGGCAAGACGGGCGGAAAATTCTGGTCGCTCATCCAGTCGCTCGACATGCGGGTGTTGCCCAACACCGCCGGCTGCCATTCGGTCAAGGAGGCGGTGACGACGGCGCGTATGGCGCGCGAGGTCTTTGGCACGAACTGGATCAAGCTTGAAGTCATCGGCAACCACGACACGCTGCAGCCCGACGTGTTCGGCCTGGTCGAGGCGGCCAAGATACTGTCGGCCGAAGGCTTCGAGGTTTTTCCCTATACGACCGACGATCTGGTCGTCGCCGGACGGCTGCTCGATGCCGGCTGCAAGGTGCTGATGCCATGGTGTGCACCGATCGGATCTGCGAGGGGCCCGCAGAACCTCGATGCCCTGCGCAGCCTGCGCGGCCATTTCCCTGATGTGCCACTGATCGTCGACGCCGGCATCGGCCGCCCGTCGCATGCGGCAACAGTCATGGAGCTCGGCTACGACGCCGTGCTGCTCAACACCGCCGTTGCCAAGGCAGGCGATCCCGTCGCCATGGGCGCTGCTTTCGGCAAGGCGGTCGATGCGGGGCGGCAGGCATTCCGCGCCGGCCCGCTCGAACCGCGCGACATGGCCGTCCCCTCCACCCCCCTTATCGGCATGGCAGCATTTTCATGAAGCTCGACCCATTCTACCTCATCGTCGATTCAGCAGCGTGGATCGAACGCCTCGTGCCGCTCGGCGTGAAGCTGGTGCAGCTGCGCATCAAGGATATGAACGACGCCACCCTGCGCCGCGAAATCCGCTCCGCGAAGGCCATCTGCGAACGCCACGGCTGCCGGCTTATCGTCAACGACTACTGGCGCCTCGCCATCGACGAGGGGTGCGACTTCGTCCATCTCGGCCAGGAGGATTTGGTCGAAGCCGATGTGGCAGCGATCCGCCGCGCCGGCATGAGGCTAGGTCTCAGCACCCATGACGTTGCCGAGCTCGACACCGCCCTCGCCGCCGAGCCCGATTATGTCGCGCTCGGGCCCGTCTATCCGACCATCCTCAAGGCGATGAAGTGGGCGCCGCAAGGGCTCGACCGCATCGCCATCTGGAAACAGCTTGTCGGCGCGACGCCGCTGGTCGCCATTGGCGGGCTCAATGTCGAGCGCATCGCCGGCGTCTTTGCGCAAGGTGCGGATAGCGCTGCCGTCGTCACCGACATCACGCTCAACGCCGATCCCGAAGCGCGCACGCGCGAGTGGCTGGCAGCGACGGCTCAATGGCGATGACCCCGTATGTGCTCATCGTCGCCGGCTCGGATTCGAGCGGCGGCGCCGGCATCGTCCGCGACGTCGAGACCGTGTCGTCGTTCGGGCTACGCAGCAGCATCGCCGTCACCGCGGTGACGGTGCAGACGCATCAGGCGGTCGAGCGGATCGAGCAGATGCCGCCCGAACTGGTTGCCGAGCAGATGCGGACGGCGTTTGCCGCCAACCCTGTGGCAGCGGTCAAGATCGGCATGCTGGGAACGGCGGCGACAATCGATACCGTCGCCTCGGTGCTTGCGAGCAGTCTGCCGGTGTCCGTGGTGCTCGACCCCGTGCTCGCCTCGACGTCCGGCCGGGCGTTGCTGGCCGATAGTGCGGTCCACGCGCTCAAGCGCAAGCTGCTGCCACTTTGCCGGTTGGTGACGCCGAACCTGCCGGAACTTGCCCTTCTTACAGGGCGGCCGGTCGCGGTGTCCGATCGGGAAACAGTCCGGCAGGCCGAGATGCTGCTGGCCACAGGCGTGCAGGCCGTGCTGGCCAAGGGCGGCCACGCCGAGGGCGACCGTTCGACCGACCTGCTGGTCACGGCCGACGGCACAGAACACGCGTTCGACGCCCCTCGCCTTGCCGGCACGATGCGCGGTACCGGCTGCATGTTGGCCAGCGCCATCGCAGCTCATCTGGCGCTTGGCGAGACGCTTGAGCACAGCATCGCCAGGGCCAAGCGCCATGTCTTCACGACGATGGCGGCACGGCTCGCCGACTGAGATCAGCCGATACGCCTGCCGCTGCCGGGTGCAAACAGGTGCAGGCTTTCCGGGCTCGCCCCGAGCCGCACCATATCCCCCGGCTTGACCGAAACACGCCCCATGGCAAAGACGCAGATCTGCTGGCCGGCCATACGCGCGTAGAACTGCGTCGACATGCCCAAGGGTTCGACCACCTCGACCTCGGCCTCAAGCGGCCCGTCCGACTGGACACGCAGGTGCTCAGGGCGGACGCCCACGGAAATCTTTTCGCCATCTGTCAGTGGCAGCTCGACGGGCACAGCAAGCTTCTGGCCGTCGGCAAGCACGGCGATGGCCTGCGTACCCAGGCGCTCCACCCTCGCGGGCAGGAAGTTCATGCCCGGCGAGCCGATGAAGCCGGCGACAAACGCGTTGGCCGGGCGATCGTAGAGATCGAGCGGCGCACCCACCTGCTGGACGACACCGTCATGCATCACGACGATGCGGTCGGCCATGGTCATCGCCTCGACCTGGTCATGGGTGACATAGACAGAGGTGGTCTTGAGCTGCTGATGCAGCGCCTTGATCTCGGTGCGCATATGCACGCGCAGCTTGGCATCGAGGTTGGACAGCGGCTCGTCGAACAGGAACACCTTGGGGTCGCGCACGATGGCGCGGCCCATGGCCACACGCTGGCGCTGGCCGCCCGACAGCTGGCGCGGCAGTCGCTGCAGCAGCTTGTTGAGGCCGAGCCGGTCGGCAGCGCCTGCAACGCGATTGTCTATGGCGCCCTTGTCGGTCTTCCTCAGCGCTAGGCTGAAGCCCATATTGGCCGACACATCCATGTGCGGATAGAGCGCGTAGGACTGGAACACCATGGCGATGTCGCGGTCCTTGGGCGCGACATCGTTGACGACGCGCTCGCCTATCCGGATCTCGCCGGCCGAGACTTCCTCAAGGCCGGCGATCATGCGCAGCAGCGTGGACTTGCCGCAGCCTGACGGACCGACCAGCACCACGAACTCGCCGTCCGAAATCTCCAGGTCGACAGCTTCCAGCACGTTGAGCGCGCCGTAGTTCTTCTGAACCTTGTCAAGTGAAACGGAGGCCATCGGCTTACCCTTTGACGGCGCCGGCGGTCAGGCCGGTCACGAGATAGCGTTGCAGGAATGCGAAGAAGATGCAGACCGGGATGAGCGCCAGGATCGAGGCGGCCATCATCTGCCCCCAGTCGACGGCGAACTTGCCGATGAAGGTGAGCAGGCCGACGGCAAAGGTCTTCTGGCCCTCGCTTGAGATCAGCATCAGCGCGAACAAGAGCTCGCTCCACGCGGCGGTGAAGACGAAGCCCAGCGTCGCCCCCATGCCGGGCAGCGTCAACGGGATGATGACGCGGCGCAGCGCCTGCAGGCGGGTGCAGCCATCGATCATCGCCGCCTCTTCCAGGTCCTTCGGGATGCCATCAAAGAAGGACTGCATCAGGAAGGTGGCGAAGGCGGTGTTGAAGGCGGTGTAGATGATGATGAGGCCGGTCAGGCTGTTGGTCAGACCGATCTCGCCCATGATGCGGTAGATCGGCGGAATGACCATCACCAGCGGAAAGGTCTGCGTCAGCAACAGCGCGATCGCCACGGTCGTCTTGCCACGAAACGAGAAGCGCGACATGGCGTAGCCGGCCGCCGAGGCAATGACCGTGACGACGAGCGCCGTGGTCACCGACACGATGACGCTGTTGAGGAAATAGAGGGGGAAGTCGCTCGCCCTGAGCACGGTTGCGTAGTTCTCGAAGGTCGTGGCAGACGGCCACAGGGTGATGCCCTCGGAATAGAGCAGCGACTGCGGCGTGACCGAGATCTTCAGCGTCCAGTAGATCGGGAACAGCGCGAAGACGACGTAGGCGCCGATGGCGCCGTAGAGGCCGATACCACCAAGCAGGCGCGAAGAAGTGGAGCGTCCGGCAATCATCACGAATACCTCGCCAACGAGCGGCGGATGCCGATGAGCACGACCGCATAAAGGATGAGCAGCACCAGAAGCAGCACGGCGACTGCGGAGGCATAACCCTTGTCGAGCGACTTGAAGGCGCTGACATAGATGTAGGTCGCGACCGTATTGGTCGAGCCTGCCGGCCCGCCCGAGGTCATGACGAAGATCAGGTCGGCGAAGGTAGCGATCCAGATCGTGCGCAGCATGACGGTGATGGCGATGGTGGGCGCCAGGAATGGCAGCGTCACCTTGGAGAAGCGTTGCCACGGCGAAGCGCCGTCGATGGCCGCAGCCTCGTGCAGTTCGGATGGGATCGACTTCAGGGCGGCCAGCAGCGTGATGGCGAAGAAGGGGATGCCGAACCAGACATTGGCGATGATCGGGCCCCACATGGCGATCTTGGGATCGGCCAGGATGTTGCTCGGCTCGGCCATGATGCCCATCGCATACAGCCAGTGCGGCAGCGGCCCGACGATGGGGTTGAACAGCCAGGCCCAGGTGAGGCCGGACAGGAAGGACGGCACCGCCCAGGGCAGGAAGACCACTGCCTGCACCACCTTGCGACCCCAGAACGGCCGGTCGAGCAGGAGCGCGAGGCCCAGCCCGAGGAAGAACTGGAAGAACAGGCTGCCGACAGTCCACCACGCCGTGTTGATCAGCGCCTGTGCGAGCAGCGGGTCGGAAAACATCGCCTTGTACTGTCCGAGGCCGACATATTCGGACTTGAAGGCCGAGAACTTGCGGAGCGAATAGCTGATGCCGATGATCAGCGGCACGAGCAGCACCGTGACCAGCAGGATCAAGGCCGGGCTGAGATAGAGCCAGGGTTCGAGCGCCGGCATCGAGCGGCGCTTGCGCGGCGCGGTGCGGGACGTGCCCATCTCGGAGACTGCATAGGTCATGGCGATTCTCTCGTCATGGAGAAAAAGCCGCCCCTCGCCCGGCCCGGCCTCGCCCCCAAGGGGAGAAAGGCTCAGGGACGTGCCGGACTTCCGTTCCATTGTCGGAGACGGCGGCCGCGCAGACGGCCCGGGCAAGGAGGCGGCAAGGGAAGCTGGCGGCGGGACGCGAACGCCCCGCCGCAGCCACTTACTTCTTGTTCTTGGCCATCCAGTCCTGCTGTTCCTTGGTCAGGAACGCAGCCCACTCGTCGGCTATGTCCTTGGCCGTACGCTGGCCGAGGAGCACCTCCTGGAAGTTCTTGACCGAGACCTGGTCATAGAAGTTGCCGAGGTTTTCGAGATGGACCGGCGGCGTGACGAACTCGAACTTGTCGGGGCTGCTCAGCTCCTCGAACCAGCCCTTGAACTGCTCGGTCTTGAAGTGCGGATCGTCGGCAGCGCTGTTGTGGATCGGCAGCACGCCGACTTCCTTGGCCCAGGCGATGTTGTTTGCCGGCGAAAGCAGCGTCGACATCAGCTTCCAGGCGTCGTCCTTGACCTTCGAGTTGGCAAACATCGCCCAGCCGGCATAGCCGAGCGTCGGATAGGACTTGCCCGAAGGCCCGGTCGGCATCGGCGCCACCGCAAAGTCTTCGGCCTTCATCTTCTCGGCGATACCGATCAGTGCATCCGGATCCTGGTCGAGCATGGCGCAGGTGCCGGAGTAGAAGCCGGTGACGATTTCGTTGAAACCCCAGCTGACGCTGTCCTTGGGCGCGTAGCCGTTCTTGTAGATTTCGGCCAGCATCTCCAGGCCCTTCACCGCGCCCGGTTCGTTGAGGGTTGCCGTCCCGTCCTGGTTGAAGTAGCCGCCCTTGCCGTTGGCGATGTTCATGAACATCTGCACGCCGTTGAAGCCGCCGGGGCCGCCGCGCATGCAATAGCCGTATTTGCCGTTGATCGCCGAGATCTTCTTGTTGGCGTCCATGAACTCGTCGAGCGTCGTCGGCGCATGATCGAGGCCGGCCTCCTTGAACAGCTTCTTGTTCCAGAACATGGCGCGCAGATAGTAGCCGTAGGGCAGCATGTACTGCTTGCCGTCGACGACGGAGCCGAACTGCTTGGCGCGGTCGCCCAGCGTCGCCGCATCGCTCCACTTGGCCATGTAAGGCGCAAGATCCTCAAGCTGACCGTTGGTGCCGTAGAGACCGAGCCAGCGCTCCGGCATCTCGACCACGTCGGGCGTGTCGCCGGCCTGCACCATGGTCAGGAACTTCTCGAAGGCCTGGCCCCAGGGCAGCGAGACGAGCTCGACCTTGACGCCCGGATTGGCCGCCTCGAACTCGGCGATCTGCTTCTTGATGAACTCGGTACGCGGCGGGCTGGTGATGACCTCCACCATCTTGATGGTCGAGTCGGCCAACGCCGATCCGGCCGACAGCGCCAGGCCCATGGCCGCTGCAAACAACACTCCGTACTTCTTCATTCCAGTCACTCCCATTCTTGGATTTGAAGTTATTTTCTTTTTGCTTCCCCGAAGGCCCGACTGACGTCGGCCCAGAGATCCTCCACGCTTTCCAGCCCGACATTCAGCCTGATGGTTCGCGGGCTGACCCCGAACCGGCCGATCGAATTGGCATCCGGCGTCTGCTGCAGCGAGGCGAGCGCCGGCACGACAAGGCTTTCGTGGCCGCCCCAGCTGACGCCGATGCGGAACAGCTTGAGGGCATCGACGAAGGCCGGCACGTCGATGTCCTCCGTCACCTCGAAGGAGAACAGGCCGGAATAGCCCGACAATGTCTTCTTGCCCGGATGATTGGAGAAAGCCGGATGATTGACGCGCTCGACATGGGCATGCCCCTTCAACCGTTCGGCGATGACAAGCGCACTCTTCATGTGGTGCGGCAGGCGCAGCGGCAGGGTGCGCAGGCCACGCAGCAGCAGCCACGCCTCGAAGGGCGACAGCTTGGCGCCGAGATAGGGATAGGTGCGCTCGTTGATGCGGCGGATATGTTCGACTGAGCCGGCAACAACGCCCGCGACCGTGTCGCTGTGGCCGCCGAGATATTTCGACGCTGAATGCATGACCACGTCGACGCCATGCAGGATCGGCTTCTGGAACAGCGGAGTCGCCCAGGAATTGTCGATGACCGTGACGATGCCTTGCGCCTTGGCCATCGCCGTCAGCACCTCGAGGTCCTGCAGCTCGAACATCATCGAGGTCGGGCTTTCGAGATAGAGCATGGCAGCACCGGGCAGTGCCGCCGCGATCGCGTCCGGGTCGGAGCCGTCGACATAGTCGACCTTGATGCCGAGATGCGGCAGCAGCCGCTCGAACAGGCGGTAGGCGTCGCCATAACAGTTGCGGATGGCAACGATGCGCTGGCCGGTGCCGACGAAGGCGAGCACGGTCGAGCTGATCGCCGCCATGCCGCTGGAGAAGCCGCGCGCTGCTTCCGCCCCCTCGAGCGCTGCAATGCGGCTTTCGAACTCCATGACCGTCGGATTGTTGCCGCGCGAGTAGATCGGGCGGGTGCTGCGGCCGGCAAAGGTGTCGGCCATGTCGGCATAGTTGTCGAAGGTGAAGAGCGAGGTCTGGTAGATCGGCGGCACCACGGCCCCGCCGGGAAAGGGATCATCATGCGCCAGGAGTGTCGCCGCCTCGGCAATATAGTCCCGGTCAAACGGGTTCGAACTGTCGTTCATCTGCGATCCAGGAGTTTGAGATTGGCCGCCCCGCGCCTGAGATCATCCTCGACGGTGGCAATGAGTTTCAGCGCCTCGGCGCGCGCGCCCTCGGCGTCATGGGCAACGATCCGCTCGTAGAGCTTGCGATGATAGGGGAAGCTGGCGTGGCCAAAATCGCGCACGCCGAGCGGATGTTCCCAGAAGCGGTGAAACGCCTCCTGCATGGCCGAGATGATCTGGCCGAAAAGCGGGTTGCCCGAGACACTGTAGATGGCCAGGTGGAAGTCCCAGTCCTCGTCGGACGACATGCCGGCCCGCGCATGGAAGGCCTCCTCCATGATGTCGAGCTTTTCGCGGATGAAGGCGATTTCCCTCGGACCGGCGCGAAGCGCGCAGAGTGCCGCCGCCTCGGCCTCGAGCGCGCGCCGTATCTCCAGCGTCTGCATCAGGCTTTCGAAGTCGTTGCCCGAGGCAAAAGTCAGCGGCATGTGCAGCATGTCGCGCGACACGGCAGCCTTGAGATAGGTGCCGCTGCCCTGCCGGCGCTCGACCAGCCCCAGCCCTTCCCAGCGCGTCAGCGCCTCTCGCACGGTGGTGCGGCTGACCTTAAGCCGCTCCGACAGCACGCGCTCTGTCGGCAGGCGGTCGCCCGGCTGGAGGCCTTCATTGGTGACGAAATCCGCCAGCACATGGAGCACCGCGTCGTCGCGCCCAGTGGCTTGGATGGGAGGCAGGTCGAGCACTGCGGCCCTTTCTATTGGTACAATGGTCCGACCAATTTCCACACAACAGATCGCGGCTGTCAATCGAGAATGTCAGGAATTTTCAGGAGCGATGTAAGTTTCTCACGCTGTTGTCAGGCGAACCTCTGAGGCTCACGCCCAGGGGTTCTCAACCCGCGGCCAGAGCGGGCGCGTGATCGTGGTGTAGTTGGTCAGCCGCGGGTTGCTCGGGTAGGAACTTGGCGCCGCGACATAGACGATTTCGGCCGCGATGGGCGCAAACGCTGCGTAGAAATGGTTGGTCGACTTGATCAGCAGCACGTCCTTCGCCATCGGGTCGACGCCGAGATTGGAGAAGACGTCGGGCTCGAAGGTCTGGGTGCGGTTGGTGTTGAGGATAATGTCGACCTCGGTGCCTTCGACACGCACGAGTGCGGTCGGCCCGAGCGTGACGCGGCTTGGCCCGAAACTCTGCCAGCCCTCGTCGACCACCTTCACCACCTTGACGCGGGCGTCGATCGGCTCGCCCGCCTGCGGCCCGGCCTTGCCGCCGAAACGCAGGTCGATGACGGCGCCCTCCCCCGCCGCATGGCAGAACGTCACCGCCACGGGATCCCAGATCGTCGCGACGCCGACCTTGCCGATGCCGCGCTCGAGCAAACGGCGCAGCACGAACGTACCGTCGCCGGGCACGCCGCCGCCGGGATTGTCCCAGACGTCGGCCATGACCGCCGGCCTGGCGGTGTTGGCGGCATGCGCCGCCAGCGCCTGGTCGATGCCCGCATCGGGATCGACCATATCCAGCGCTGTCCGCTCCCTGAGCGCATAGAGCTCCATGCCGAGCTTTTCGGCCAGCGCGTCGCCCCTGGCCTGGTCGTTGTCGGTGACCACGACCAGGCGCACGCCCATCTCCGGCACGTCCGACGCCATGAAACCGTGGATGACCGACACCGACAGGATGCCGTCCTTGCCGTGCAGCGCCTTGATGCGGTCGACGAAGGAACGCATCGGCTCCTGGCTGGTCGGCAGCACCGCGATCATGCGGCAGTCGAAGGTCGAGATGACGGGTCGGATATCGCCACGCGCGGCGGCAAGGCCGAGCTCGACGACATGTTCGCCGCGTTCGTAGAAATCGGTGTGCGGGAACTCGAGGAACGTCGCCAGCACGTTGCAGGCCGCGACACGTTTCGGCGTGAGATGGCTGTGCGGATCGAACTCGGCGGCGATCACGACCTCGGGTCCAACGATCTCACGGACGCGAGCCAGAAGATCACCCTCGCAATCGTCGTAGCCCTGCGCCACCATCGCGCCATGCAGGCCGAGGATGACCGCATCGACCGGCAACGCAGAGCGGAGCTGGTCCAAAATCTCGTCGCGCAGCGCCTCGAAGGTCTGGCGCTGGATCAGCCCGCCCGGCTCGGCCCAGGTGGCGGTGCCCTCGATGACGGTCAGCCCTTCGGCCGCGGCCCGCCTGCGCAGCACGACCATCGGCGACGAGCACAATGTCGGCGTCTCCGGATGCTGGCCCGGCCCGGCATAAAACGCCATCTCGAACGACGCACGGTCGGTCGGCACCGGCGAGAAGGTGTTGGTTTCGGTGGCCAGCGAGGCGGTGAAGATGCGCATCTGCATTCTCTTGTTGTTGGGGCTGTGCCCGTTCACTTGACCGCCCCGAGCGCCAGGCCCCGGACGAGATAACGCTGGAGCCAGACGAACAGGATCGCGACCGGCACTGTAGCGAGCAACGTCGCGGCCATCACGTAATGCCACTCCACTGTGTAACGTCCGGCGACCAGCGAGAAGACCTGGATCGGCAGCGTGTAGCTGTCCTGGCTGCGCAACATGGTCAGCGCCACGACGAACTCGTTCCAGGCGTTGATGAAGGTGAAGATCGCCGTCACCGCGATGGCCGGCACGCAGAGCGGCAGGAATACCTTGCGCAGCGTCAGCCATCGGCTGCCGCCCTCCATCCAGGACGCCTCCTCGAGATCGCGCGGGATGGTGTCGAAATAGCTCTGCAGCATCCACACCGTGAAGGCGATATTGAAGGCCATATAGACGCCGCCGACAGCGTTCAGGCTCTCGATCAAACCGAAGGCAGCAAGCAGCCTGAAAAGGCCGAGCACCAGCACGATCGGTGAGATCATCTGCGACACCAACAGGAACTGGCGGAAGGCGCCATGACCGGCAAAGCGGAAGCGCGACATCGCGTAGGCCGCCGGGATCGACACCACGATCGCCCCCAGGGTCGCGATGACAGACACGTAGAGCGAGTTGAACAGCGCGCGGCCGAAACCGGTGGCCACCCACATTTCGGCAAAGTTGCGCCAGCGGAATTCGCTCGGCCACCAGCTTGGGTTCAGCACTTCCTGGGCCGGCTTCACCGCCGTCAGAAACATCACGGCGAAGGGAAACAGTGTCACGACCACCAGCGGCAAAAGCAGGCCCCAGGCGATGATGGTGCGCTTGAGCTTGGACGACATCATGCGCGTTCTCCCCGCATGGCGAGCCGGATGTAGATGGCGGTGAAGACGAGCAGGATCGCCAGCATGATCAACGACACAGCCGACGCTTCGCCGAGCTTACCCAGCCGGAACGCCATCTTGTAGAGATAGGTGACGAGGATGTCGGTCGAGTTGGCCGGGCCGCCCTGCGTCATCACCCAGATTATCGGGAACGAGTTGAACACGTAGATCGTGTTGAGCACGATGGCGATGTTCACGAAAGGCTTGAGCAGCGGGAAGGTGATGCGCCGGAACTGCTGCACCGGCCCCGCGCCTTCGAGGGCCGCCGCCTCGTAGAGATCGTCGGGGATCGACGACAGGCCGCCGAGGAAAATGGTGGTGGTGAACGGGACGGTGACCAGGATGCCGATCATGATCTGCATCGGGAATGCGGTCGCCGCACTCGCCAGCCACTGAATGTTCTGGTCGGCAAGGCCAAGCCCGCGCAGGGCGGAATTCAGCATGCCGCTCTCGCCGTTCAGCGCCCAGCGCCAGACGATGGCCGTCATGGTCAGCGACACCGCCCAGGGCAGCATGACGATGACCCGCGCAATCGAACGGCCGTAGAAATCCGTGTTGAGGATGATCGCGACGGGGATAGAGACCAGCAGCGCGCCGCCGACCACTGATACGGTCCACAGACCGGTGCGGATCAGCGCCCTGAGGAAGTCGGGATCGCGGATCAGCGAAGCGAAATTGTCGGTGCCGTTGAAGGCGCGCAACTGGCCGAAGCGGCTGACCTCGTGGGTGGCGATCTGGAGCAGGTCGAGGACGGGCCAGAAGATGACGACGGCCGCCAGCACCAGGCTCGGCAGCGTCAGCAGATATGGCAAGGCGCGGTTGTGCATGCGGCTGATGACCGTCGCGGGATCGCGGGAAAGGGGAGCCGGCGATGCCCCTTTCGAGGCACCGCCAGCGGGAGGAAGTGGTTACTTCTTCAGAATGGCGTCGGCCTTGGCCGCGGCCTCCTTCAGCGTCGCCTCGGGTTCACCCTGGCCGAGATAGACCTTCTGCACGGCATCGGACGTGATCTGGGCGATCTCTTCCCAGCCGGGGATGACGGGTGCGAAACGCGCGTCGGGCAGAAGTGCGGTGAAGGCGGCGAGATCGGCATTGTTGACGTAGTAGTCCATCTTCGCCTCTTCTTTGTTTACCGGCAGGAAGCCTTCGCCCTGGGTGAACTTGGCGCGCCAGTCGGTCTGGAACAGGAAGTCGAGCAGCTTCCAGGCCTCGTCCTTGTTCTTCGAGTTCTTGAACATGATGATCGAGTCGGTCACGCCATAGGTGCCGCGCGCGCCCGTCGGGCCGGCCGGGATCGGCGCCACGCCATATTTCAGGTTCGGCGCCTCTTCCTTGATCTGGTTGGACAGGAACGGTGCGGTGATCATCATGCCGACCTTGCCCTGCTTGAACAGGTTCTGCACGTCTTCACGCGCATAGGAGGTCACGCCCGGCTGCGTCAGGCCTTCATCGATCAGCGACTTGTAGAGCTTGGCCGCCTCGATGGCGCCCGGATTGTCGAGGCCCGACGAGCCGTCCTTGTCGAGGATCTCGGCGCCCTGCGACCACATCGCGTAGTAATAATAGACGTCGGTCTCGATTTCCTTGCCCTGCAGTCCATAGCCGTAGTTCTCGCCGCCGAGCGCCTTGATCTCGGCTGCCGCGTCCTTGAGTTCGGCCCAGGTCGCCGGCGGGTTGGCAACGCCTGCCTTCTCCAGCAGTTCCTTGTTGTAATACATGGCGCGCGCCGAGGCAGCGATCGGCAGACCATAAGTCTTGCCGTCCATGATCGACGGCGACAGGAAGGTGTCGATGAAGCGGCCCTTGAACTCGGGCGTGATGAAACCGTCGAGCGGCTCGGCCACGTCCTGCTGGACGAAGTCGATCAGCCAGCGCGTGCCGATGATCGACAGATCCGCATTGGTGCCCGCGGTGATATCTGTGGTCAGCTTCTGCAGCAGCACGTCCCACGGCACCACCTCGAACTTGACGTCGATGCCCGGATTGGCAGCCTCGAAGGCCTTTTCGACCTCCTGGAAATAGGGGCCGGTCTTGGAGCTGTACTCCGCGACCGTCACCCGGACTTCGCCGGCATTCGCCTGGGCCGCCAGCGCCAGCACGCTCAACCCGGCCAGAAGGCCGGCCTTCCACTTCGAAATCGCCATTTCGGTGTTCCCTTCTCCGCGGGCGGCGTGCCCGGCTCCTCAAGCGCTTTTTTGCGCCATTTGATTAAGTGACTTTCTTACATTATCCGTGATTTTCGGCATATCAAGCAAATTTCTTTGTTGCTTAATTACATTTTCGCCCATAGTCCTGAAGCAAGAAAGCGGCCAAGATCGCTGTGGGAGCAGAGTGGTGAGTGACGAACGCGACTTCGGGGGAAAATCCGTATTGATCACCGGTGCTGGCGGCGGCCTGGGCCGCGCGCTGGTAGCCATCTTTGCCGCGCGTGGCGCGCGGCTGATCGGCTGCGACCAGTCGATTGAGGCGATGGACGGGCTGGATCTCGCCGCCCGGCACGCCTTCAATCTGCTCGACCTCGGCAGCGTTGAACCTGCGGCGCACCGGCTGGTGGCGACGGACGGCCTGCCCGACATCATCATCAACAATGCCGGCTGGACGCGCGCCGAAACCATGCCGACGCTCGACAGCGGCCGCATCGAAGCCGAGATCGACCTGAACCTCACCGGCGTCATGGCCTTCTCCAACCTGCTGCTGAAGCCGATGGTGGCGCGCGGCTCGGGCGCTTTCGTCTTCATCTCGTCGGTCAACGCGCTGGCGCATCTCGGCAACCCCGCCTATGCAGCGGCCAAGTCCGGCATCAACGCCTTCTCGCGCGCCATCGCGGTCGAGCACGGTCGCCAGGGCATCCGCTCGAATGTCGTCTGCCCCGGCTCTATCCGCACGCCGGCCTGGGACCACCGGCTCGAAAAGGACCCGACGGTGCTGGGCAAGCTGCAGCGGCTCTATCCGCTCGGTCGCATCGTCAACGCGCTGGAAGTGGCGGAGGCCGTTGCCTTCCTCGCCTCGCCGCGCGCCTCCGGCATCACCGGCACGGTGCTGCCGGTTGATGCCGGACTGACCGCCGGCTACCTGCCCTTCATCGACGACATCCTCGGAGCATGAGCAGATGACCGACGTCGCCTTCCGCCATCTGTCCAAGTCCTTCGGCCAGCACGCGGTGCTGGAAGACATCAATCTCGATATTTCAAGCGGCGAATTCGTCGTTCTGGTCGGCCCCTCCGGCTGCGGCAAGTCCACCTTGCTCAGGATGCTCGCCGGGCTCGAGCCGATCAGCGACGGCGATCTGCTGATCGGCGGCGTGCGCGCCAACGAGTTGCCGCCGCAAAAGCGCAACATCGCCATGGTGTTCCAGTCCTACGCGCTGTTCCCACATCTGACTGCTGCCGAAAACATTGCCTTCGGCCCCAAGATCCGTGGCGAGAACGCAAGCGCGATCGACAAGAAGATCAAGGACGCGGCTGGCGTGCTCAACCTGCACGCCTATCTCGACCGCTATCCCCGCCAACTCTCCGGCGGCCAGCGCCAGCGCGTCGCCATGGGCCGCGCCATCGTGCGCGAGCCATCGGTGTTCCTGTTTGACGAACCGCTCAGCAATCTTGACGCCCAGTTGCGCGTACAGATGCGTACCGAGATCAAGGCGCTGCATCAGCGCTTGAAATCCACGGTCGTTTACGTGACACACGACCAGATCGAGGCCATGACCATGGCCGACCGCATCGTCGTCATGAACCAGGGGAAGATCCAGCAGGTGGGCGCGCCGCTCGAACTCTACGACAGACCGGCCAACAAGTTCGTGGCAAGCTTCATCGGTTCGCCGTCGATGAGTTTTGTCTCCGGCAACCTGTCTGCGTCGGGCGCGCATTTCGAGACGGCGGACGGGGAAAAGCTGTCGCTGAACGGCGGCCGCGGCTCGTCCTTCGGCGGGCCGGTCGAGGCCGGCGTCCGGCCCGAGCATTTTATCGTTGGCGATGCGCCCGGCGGCCTCACCATCCGGGTTGCGGTGGTCGAGCCAACCGGCTCCGAAACCCATGTCTACGGCTCGGTCGGCAACGAACAGGTGCGCGCCGTCTTCCGCGACCGCGTCGCCGTTCGCCCCGGCGAGGCGCTGCCCGTCAGCGTCGAACCGAAAAACATCCACCTCTTCGACAAGGCAACCGGCCTGCCCATATGAGCAACATCGCCGACATCATCACCCGGCTTCAGGTCATGGCGCAGGACGGCTCCAAGTCCGACAGGCGCCTGGCCAGCCTGGTACTGTCGGATCTCGACTTCGCCTCCAAGGCCGCCATCTCCGAAATCGCCGCCCGCGTCGGCGTCAGCGAACCGACGGTGACGCGCTTCTGCCGAAACCTCGGCTGCGATGGCGTGCGCGACTTCAAGTTCTTCCTGGCCCAGGCCATCGCCATCGGCGGCCAGTATCTCAAGCCCGAACCGCTGAACCGCGACGTCAGGGAGCAGCGCATCGCCTCTGCCGTCACCGAGGCGGCAATAACGGCGATCCAGCGCGCCTCGGACAATCTCGACATGGCAACGCTGGTTTCCGTCGCCGAGCGCATCTCCGCTTCGGGCAACGTGCTCTGCCTCGGCTCGGGCGGCATCTCCTCGATGATGGCGACGGAATTGCAGAACCGGCTGTTCCGGCTTGGCATCTCGGTCGTCGCCCAGGTCGACGGCCAGCTGCAGCGCATGTATGCGGCGGTCGCAACGCCGGAGACCACCGTCGTCGCCTTCTCCGTCTCCGGCCATGCCAGATCGGTGGTCGATGCCGTCCAGGTTGCCCGGCAATATGGCGCCCATACGGTGGCAATCACCGTGCCGTCGTCGGCACTGGCCAAGGTGGCCGACACCGTCATTCCCTTCCAGCCCATCGAGGATGGCAACATCTACAAGCCGACCTCGTCGCGCTTCGCCCTGCTCGCCATCCTCGACATGATAGCGACCGCCACCGCCGAGACCCGCGAAACCAAGGTTCTCGAAGGCCTGCGCCGCATCAAGCAAAGCCTCAACACGCTGAAGGTCGACGACCCGAGGCTGCCTCTAGGTGATTGAATGAACCCCAAGCAGAACCCCTTCCCCAACGATGCCGACCGCGCCCAGATCTGGGAGATGCTGGTCGAGCGCGACATCGCAGCCTTTGTCGGGCAGGACTGGTCGATGGTCGCTAGCGACTTCGACGAGAACCGCTTCCTCGGCATCCATGCCCACAACTCGGCCAATCCCGACGACTGGAACGCCGCATTCCCGGCACTCTCCATCTATCGCGACGAGTGGCTGTGTCAGGCAGCTGAAACGGCGGCCACCGAATTTGCCGAACCGCTTGCCGACGGCATTTTCCGCGCCACGCGCCTGACCGATATCGACATCAATGGCGACGTCGCCGTCGCCCGCAAGAAGTTCGACGGCACCATCCGCCGCGCCGACGGCAGCGACGACGTGCTGAACTGGCAGACGCTCTACTTCTGTCGCAAGGCGGACGACCGCTGGAAGATCACCGGCTTCGTCGGCTACATGAAGTACAAATAGCCTTCGCCCCCGCTCGAACTCTCCAAAGGCGCCTCTCCGGGCGCCTTTTTTGTCTTCCAAGACGCCAGCTGTGCAAGGCAGAAAGTTTGATCTTGCAACCTTTGCGCTTGACTGCAAGATATCTTGCATCTTAAGAGTCTCATGCAAAATGGATGCAAGATCATGACACTGCTGGATCGCATCAAGAGCAATTCGAGCCGTCTCACCGAGGCCGATCAGCGGCTTGTCTCGGCCCTGCTCGAAAACGCCGCCGAAGCGGCCTTCCTGTCGAGCGCCCGGCTCGCCGAGCGCGCCAGCGTGCACGAGGCAGCCACCACCCGCCTGGCCCAGAAGCTCGGCTACAAGGGTTATCCCGAACTGCGTGGACAGCTGCAGCGCGAGCTGGTGGCGACCCAGGACGCGGCCGAGCGCATGCGTCGTTCCATAGCCAAGGTCGAGCATGGCGACTTCCTGCTCGATCTGATCGGCAGCGAGATCGCGGCGCTCGAAAATCTCCGTCTGGCCGTCGACCAGCAGGCCATCGACCGTGCCGCAGATATGATCGTCGACGCCAAGCGTATCTTCCTGTTCGGCCAGGGCCACGCCCAGTCGATCACCCAGTTCCTGCGTCGCCGCCTCGACCGTTTCGGCATGACCACCATCGTGCTGGAAGGCCGCGGTCGCGACATCGCCGAGCGCGTCGTCGGCATGCAGAAGGACGATCTCGTGCTGGCGCTGGCCTTCCGCAAGCAGCCGACGAGTTATGCGCCGCTGATCGAACACTGCCATGCCCAGGGCGCCAGGGCGATGCTGGTCACCGATCTTGCCGGGTCGATGATGCAGCCCGAGGCCGACCTCGTGCTGGCCGCTCCGCGCGGCCGTTCGGGCAGCGAATTCCAGACGCCGACGGTGCCATTCGCCATCGTCAACGCGATCCTGCTCACCATTGCCGGCCGGCACCAGAACCGCGTCATGGGCGCCCTCGAGCGCCTGTCCGGACTGTTCGAAGAATTCGATTGAGAAAACCTGGGAGGGAAAACATGCTCAGATCGATAAAATGGGCGCTCGTCGCCGCGGCAGCAGCACTGCCGCTCGCCGCGCACGCCGCAGAACTCGACAAGATGACCGCGGCCGAATTGCTGCCGCTGGCGCAGAAGGAGGGCAAGGTCACCGTCTTCTCGCTGTCCAGCCGCATCGCCAAGGTCGAAAAGGCCTTTGAGGAAGCCTATCCCGGCATCGATCTCGTCGGCATCGACATGAGTTCGGTCAAGCAGATCGCCCGCGTCGTCGCCGAGCAGGAGGCCGGCGTCAACGCCGTCGACGTGCTCTATATTGCCGACACGCCTGTCGTGTACGAGGACCTGGTCAAGACCAAACGCGTTACAGCCTACATCCCGCCGCGTGTATCGGCCGAACTGGCCGACGAACTCAAGACGCCGCTGCTCACCCAGCGCCTGTCGACCAAGGTGCTGATGTACAACGAGGCGGCCAACCCGAACGGCGCCCCGGTCAAGAACCTCTGGCAGCTGACCACGCCCGAGTGGAAAGGCCGCGTGCTGATGGTCGACCCGCTGCAGCGCGGCGAACTGCTCGACCTGCTGGTCGAGTTCTCGCTCCGCCCCGATGAAATGGCCAAGGCCTACGAGGCCCAGTTCGGCAAGCCGATCGCGGTCGACAACGACCTCAAGGGCGCGGGCGAACAATACATCCGCGACCTCTTCGCCAACGACCTCATCCTCGTGCCCAACTCCGACGCCATCAACAAGGCGATCGGCGACAAGACGGCCAAGAACCCGCCGGTCGGCTTCGCCACCTACTCCGACCGCCGCGACAACGAGAAGGAAGGCTGGGCCCTGCAGGTTGCCAACAACGTCGAACCCTCGAACGGCATCCTCTTCCCGGCCGTGCTGGCGCTAGTCGAGAAGGCGCCGAGCCCAGCTGCGGCCCGCCTGCTGATCGACTTCATGATGGGCGACGACTCCGCCACCGGCGGGCCGGCCTTCGAACCCTTCAACGTTGCCGGCGACTATGCCGTGCGGCCGTCGATCAAGGACAATGCCGACTCCGTCCCGCTCAAGGACCTGAAAGCCTGGCGCATCGATCCGGTGAAGACCGCGGCCGCCCGCAAGCGCATCGCCGACCTGGTGCTGACGCTGCAATAGCAGCGGCCGGACCGGCGCGCCCCGAGGGGAGGCGCCGGTCCGTTCGGCCGGCGCTGTCAGCGCCGCTTCGCCCCGCAGATCCGCCAAGAAAGTTCGTCATGTCCGCCGCAGCAACTTCCACGTTGTCTCGGAGAGGCCTCCTGCGCTCCGAGACGCTCGTCCCGATCATTCTCATTCTGATCGTTTCCGTCCTGGTCGTGGCCCCGCTGGTCAAGATCATCCTGTCCACCCTCACCGTCGATGGCCGCGAGGCCTGGCAGGCGGTGCTTGCCTCGAAGATGTCCGAGAACCTGTGGTGGCGCCCGCTGTGGAACACCATCCTGCTTGGCGTCGGCGTCGCCGCCGGCTGCATCCTGATGGGCGGCTTTCTCGCCTGGCTGGTGGTGCTGACCGACGTGCCGGCACCCAGGACGCTGGGCCTGCTCGCCACCCTGCCCTTCATGATCCCGAGCTTCGCCGCGGCCCTTGCCTGGGGCGCTCTCTTCCGCAACAGCCGCCTCGGCGGTTCAGTCGGCTTCTTCGAGGCCAATGGCTGGATGGTGCCGGATTGGCTGGCCTGGGGACTGGTGCCGACGCTGATCGTGCTCACCGCCCATTATTACTCGCTCGCCTTCACCGTCATCTCCGCAGCCCTCAGTTCGGTCGGCGCCGACCTCGTCGAGGCGGCACAGGTTGCCGGCGCAAAGCGCTCGCGCATCTTCTTCGGCATCATCTTGCCTGTCGTCACCCCCGCACTGATCGCGGCGGCGTCACTGACCTTCGCAGGTGCCGTCTCCAACTTCGCAGCCCCCGCTTTGCTCGGCCTGCCGGTCAGGATGCAGACGCTGTCAACTCGCCTGTTCGGCATGATCGAGACCGGCCAGACCGAACGCGGCTTCGTCATCGCCCTGCTGCTGATCGTCGTCTCCGCCTCATTCCTCTGGCTTGGCGAGCGGTTGGTCGCCGGCCGCAAGAACTACGTCACAGTCACCGGCAAGGGCGGCCGCACCAAGCGCTTCCCGCTCGGCAAATGGCGCTGGCCGCTGTTTGCGGTTGCCGTGCTGATGTGCGCGCTCACCACCTTCGTGCCGGCGATCGTTCTCACCGCCTCGAGCTTCGCGCTCCAGAACGGCTCGCTGTTTTCCAACTGGACGACACATTTCTGGATCGGCGAAGGCGGCACCGACATGGCCCAGGGCCAGGCAGGCATCTTCCGCAATCCGGTGCTGATCGATGCCTTGTGGATGACCCTCAAGCTGGCGGTCACGGTCGCGATCACCACCATGGCGCTCGGCCTGGCGCTGGCCCACACCATCGCCCGCAACAAGGGCAGCGTGCTCGCCACCGTCCTCGGCCAGGTGTCGTTCACGCCGATCCTGATCCCTTCGATCGCCTTCGCCGCAGCCTACATCGCGCTGTTCGGCGCCCCCATCGGGCCGCTGCCGTCGCTCTACGGCACCTTCCTTTTGCTGGTGCTTGCGGCTTCCGCCCACCTGCTTCCCTATGCAGTGCAATCGGGCCGCTCGGTGCTCGGCCAGATCTCGGCCGACATCGAGGAAAGTGCGAGGTTGACCGGCGCCGGCTTCTTCCGCCGCATGGGCGTCATCATCATGCCGCTCGCCATCCGCGGTCTGCTCGCCGGTGCGCTGCTGGTTTTCGTCAAGATCGTCCGCGACCTGTCGCTGGTGGTGCTCTTGTTCACCTCGACCTCGCCGGTGCTCAGCATGCTCGCCTACCGCTATGCGGCCGAAGGCTTCATGCAGTTCGCCAACGCCATCACCATGGTCATCCTCGTCCTCTGCGTCGTCGCCACTCTCCTGGCGCACCGCCTGCAGAACCGCGTCCAGAAGTGGAAATCCGCATGAGCCCCGCCAACGGCAATCCCGCCGCGATAGCGATCCGCAACGTCAGCAAACGCTTCGGCAATTTCACCGCCGTTGACAATGTCGACATCTCGGTGCCGCAAGGCGCGTTCCTCGTGCTGGTCGGCCCGTCCGGCTGCGGCAAGTCCACCCTGCTGCGCATGCTCGCCGGGCTGGAGACGCCCAGCGACGGCGAAATGGCCTTCATGGGCCGCACCGTCTCGGATGGCACGCGCGGCCTCGTTGCTGACGCCGGCGCCCGCGATGCCGGCCTGGTCTTCCAGAGCTACGCGCTGTGGCCGCATATGACGGTTGCCGGCAACATCGAGTGGCCGCTCAAGGTCGCCAAATGGAGCAAGGCCGACCGCGCCAGCCGTGTCGACGAAGTGCTCGGCCTGCTCGGAATTTCGGCTCTGAAGGAACGCTACCCAGCCGAGATTTCAGGCGGCCAGCAGCAGCGCGTCGCCATCGCCCGCACCATCGGCCCGAAGCCCAGCATCCTTTTGTTCGACGAGCCTTTGTCCAATCTCGACGCCAAGCTGCGAATCGAAATGCGCAGCGAACTGATGCGTATCCACCGGGCAACGGGGGCGACATCGGTCTACGTCACCCATGACCAGGTCGAGGCGATGACGATGGCGAGCCATGTCGCCGTCCTCAACAATGGCCGGGTCGAGCAGTTCGGCACCCCGCTGGAGCTGCTGCAGGATCCCCGCACCACCTTCGTCGCCACCTTTCTCGGCACGCCGCCCGCCAACCTGATCGAGGTGTCGAGCGACGGCGACGGGCTGGTCTATGACGGGCTGAAGCTGGCAAGCGCGGCGCATGCGCAAGCCCGACGCGAGGTCCAGCTTCTCTACCGCGCCCACGACATCACCGTCGGCGAGGTGCCGGGACGGCCATCGATTTCGGCACGTTTCGAGGAAGCAGCCCCCATTGCCGGGCGCACCATGGTGACCGCCTTCTCTGGAGGCCGTCGTCTCACGGCAATGGCCGACGGCTATTTCAGCGCCGACAGCGGCGCCCCTATCCGCCTCAGCTTCCTCGGCGAGCCGAGCGCGGTCTTTGCGATGACTGGTGAAAGGATCGACTGATGAGACTGATTATGGTGCGCCACGGCGAGACCACCTGGAACGCCGAGCACCGGCTCCAGGGCCACGACAACGCGCCGCTGTCCGAGCGCGGCATCAGGCAGGTCCAGCGCTTTGCCGCCTTCGCCAGAACGATGGCCCCCGACCGCATCGTGGTTTCCGATCTCGGTCGCACCCGCCAGACCGCCAGCCTGCTCGGCTATGGCGATGCACCGCTCGATCCTCGCCTGCGCGAGATCGACATGGGCGAATGGACGGGCCGCATCAAGCATGAGCTCGAAGCCGAACGCCCGCATGAATATCTCGCCTGGAGGGCGGGCACATTCACCCCCGACAGGGGCGAGCCCTGGGCGGATTTCTGTGCCCGCATCGTCGAGGGCCTGCGCGACTGCCTGAAGAAGTGCAGCGGCGACACGCTCGCCATCGTCCATGGAGGTGTCATCCGCGCCGCCTGCCATTCGTTTCTTGGGCTGCCGCCATCGCGGGTCGTGCCGGTGACGCCGGGCACCGCGACCATACTCAGCTTCGATGGGCCGGACGCCTCCGCAGCCCGCCTCGAAGCCTACAACATCGCCGCCGTCACGCCCGACTTCGACGCGCCAGACTGACATCGGCCAGAGCTGACTGGGCCCAAAAACAAGGCGGCTTCCATGGTCCCCCAGGAAAGCCGCTAGTTACCCCCTCCAGGGAGACAAAAATCTAGATGAGTTAAAACCGTCGTCTGCAGTTCAGGTGGCAATATGCGTCCGATGAAAATACTCGCCAGGCGCCACCGGCAATAACCCGCCCTCGGGCTTGCGCCCCTGGGCAAGGTCAGGATGTGTGGCTGGACCCCGACGACAGACGACACTTCGTAGTGAAACGCAGCGTCGTCCATACGGACTATTAGCACCCCTAATCATAAGCATCGCTTAAAAAACACCCCGATCCACAAGAGATGGCCGGGGTGTTTTCAACTCTGCCCTGGAGGATCGCGCCTATTGCTTGGCCGCGGCTTCCAGATAGGCGATCACGTTGGCGATGTCGGTGTCGTCCTTAAGACCGGCAAAGGCCATCTTGTTGCCAGGCACCTTTTCCTTCGGCGCCTTGAGGTAAGCGGCAATATTGGCCTCGTCCCAGACGAGGCCAGCGGCACCGGCTTTCTTCATCGCGTCGGAATATTTGGCTTCGAAGCTGGGCAGCGTGCCTGCGGTGCGCCCAATCACGCCGTGCAGCGAGGGACCGACCTTGTCCTTGTCGGTCGCGGCCTCGTGGCAGGCCATACATTTGGTGAAGACCTTCTTGCCCGCATCAGCGTCACCGGCTGCGTGGGTCGAGGTGGCTGTGAAAAAAGAAACTGCAACGAGAGCCGGTAAGGCTAGCGCCGTCCTTTTCATGGCTTTCTCCCTGATCGGTCGGCGCACGGCGTCGACACACGCGATACTAGAACCGTTCGCGTCGCCGCACCATGGGCCATTCTGCTGCCGGTTTTGGGGCCATCCCCGGCAGGGGCGACAAATCGTCTCAGGCAGGTTATGGTGCTGACGGTGCAGGTCGCGGTTTGGCGTGACCAGTCATGCTGGACGGCAGCACCACCACAAGCCGCGACCGATACCGGACCCGTTCTCGGAGGAATGTTCATGGCAAATTTCCATGTCTATGCAGCAGGCACCGGCAGTGACGTCCAACACCCGACCATACGCCGCATCGGCGTGTCCGACGTGCTCGACGCACTCCGGCTCGGATTTGAAGACTTTTGGGACAAACCCTCGCATTACGTGTTTTTGGGTCTGATTTACCCGATCGTCGGGGTCGTCCTGATCACCTGGACCTCCGGCGGCAACGCATTGCAGTTGATTTACCCTCTGATGACCGGCTTCGCCTTGCTGGGCCCCATCGCAGCCATTGGCCTCTACGAGATCAGCCGAAGACGCGAACTCAATCTCGACACCTCCTGGTGGCATGCCCTCGAGGTCAGGAATTCGCCCGCTATGCCGGCAATCGTGGTGGTCGGCATCATGCTGATGGCGCTCTTCGTCGTCTGGATCGTGACCGCCCATACGCTCTACGCCCGCGTCTACGATGACGCCGTCCCGCTGTCGATCGGCGCCTTCGTCAGCGACGTGCTGACCACCCAGCGTGGCTGGACGCTGATCATCCTCGGCAATCTGATCGGGCTGCTTTTTGCACTCATCGCCCTCAGCACGACAGTGGTCGCCTTCCCGCTGCTGCTCGACCGTGACATCGGCGCCTATGCGGCCATCGAGACGTCGGCGCGCGCGATCATGGCAAACCCGGTGCCGATGCTGTTCTGGGGCCTGATCGTGGCGGTGGCACTTCTCATCGGCTCGTTGCCGCTGCTGGTCGGCCTGGCCATCGTGCTGCCGGTGCTCGGCCACGCGACCTGGCACCTCTATCGCAAGGTCATCGAACCGGCTCCGGCACCCGTGCCCGTCAAGGCCGCAAGGTCGCGCAAGCGCAGCAACTGACGTCTGACACTGCCCCTCTGAAATACTGCTGCCGCCCCGATGGGGCGGCAGCAGGTGCCATCAATCCAACCAGAGGGTCTCCGCTTTCCCTCGAAGGCGGAACCGCGTGTTTCTTGAGTTCCGAGCGGGAAAAAACGCTGTGCGCTTTTCCCGGAATTGCTCTAGGCCGGATGGCTGAACCTTGCGACCCGCGCGCCCTGAAGCAGGTTACGGAAGTCACCGCCGGTGACATGAACCAGCGTCCTGTGATCACCGGCCTCGAAATACACGTCGCCTTCCGGGCCGAAGCTTTCGTCGAGGATGACGGGCACGTCATAGGCGGCGCCAACTGGTGGCACGGCACCAATGTCGCAGTCGTTGAACAGCTGGCCGACCTCGTCTTCCGAAGCAAGGCCGAGCCTCTTGTCGATCACGTCCTGCAACGTGTTCAGCTCGACCCTATGGCTGCTCGGCACGACGGCCAGCGCATAACCCATCTCGTGGTGCAGCAGCACCGATTTGGCGAGCCTTCTGCCTGGAATATGCGCCGCCTGCGCCGACTGGCTGCTGGTCGAGGTGCGATGATGGGCGACGGTATCGTAGTGGATGCCTTTGCCCGCGAGGTAGTCCTGGAGTTTTCGAGCGATCGTCATCGTTGGCGCCTTTCTGGTTGACGGTGGCGACGCATCGGAGAACGAGACGATCCATTCTCCTCCCATCATTTCGCCTGTCAACGAAGAACGCTGAGCGTCCCGACTACTGGTGCCCCACGCCGAAGGACAGCACCCGGATCAGTTCGGTGTAGCGCGACTCGACCACCATGATCGCGACGAACACCAGGATCGCCAGCGGCGGCACAATGATGGCGTAGACCAGCGCCAACCGCTCCCAGGCCATGTGCATGAAGATCGCGACGATCAGGCCGGCCTTGAGCAGCATGAAGGAGATGATCAGGCCCCAGCGAAGCAGCCCCTGGAGCTGGAAGTAGTCGACCGCATAAGAGCAGGCGCTGAGCACGAAAAGCCAGCCCCAGACGACGAGATAAAGCTTGATCGGATGCTGCTGGCCCACTGCATGGCCAGTGACGGGCGCCGCTGCCGCTTCGCCATGCAGCCCATGATCCTGTGCGTCCACCTGTGCCATCGCTCGCCTCACCAGAGATAGAAGAATGCGAAGATGAAGACCCACACCAGGTCGACGAAGTGCCAGTAGAGCCCCATGATCTCGACGCTCTCATACTGGCCCCGCCTGCTGGTGAAAAAGCCCCGCGCCCCTGTCTCGTAGTCCCCGCGCCATACCTTTCGCGCCGTGATCAGCAAGAAGATCACGCCGATGGTGACATGGGTGCCGTGGAACCCGGTGATCATGAAGAAGGACGAGCCGAACTGCGCCGCTCCCCAGGGGTTCTCCCAGGGACGCACGCCCTCAGTGATCAGCTTGGTCCATTCGAACGCCTGCATGCCGACAAAGGTTGCGCCAAGGGCGGCGGTCAACAACATCAGGATCGCCGTCTTCTTGCGGTCGCGCCGGTAGCCGAAATTAACCGCCATCGCCATCGTGCCCGACGACGAGATCAGCACGAAGGTCATGATGGCGATCAAGAGCAGCGGCACGTCGCTGCCGCCTATATGTAGCGAAAACACCTCGGCCGGATTGGGCCAAGGTATGGTCGTCGACATGCGCGCGGTCATGTAGGCGAGCAGGAAGCAGCCGAAGATGAAGGTGTCGCTGAGCAGGAAGATCCACATCATGGCCTTCCCCCAGGAGACGTTCTTGAACGCCCTCTGGTCGGACGACCAATCCGCGACGAAGCCCCGCGCGCCGCCCGGCCGCGGCGCGGTGTGGTCGGCGTGTCCGAGCGTGGTCTCAGTCATCCTTTCCTCCTAGCTCAGCAGCTGCCGGCAGATGTCGATGAAGTCGGCGGCCCAGCCCATAAGCACGGCAAACAGCACCAGCCAGACGACGAACAGGCCGTGCCAATAAAGCGCGCAGAGCTCGACCGAGAGCGTCAGCCTCCCTGCAGGCACGGACCTCCAGGCCCGGAAGTCTGTGCGCCCGAGCGCCACGAGCCCGCCCAGAACGTGCAGGCCGTGAAGCGCCGTCATCATGTAGAAGAAGCTGATCGCCGGGTTGTCGATGGCGAAGTAGCCGCCCGCCGCCAGGTCGCGCCAGGCGATGAGCTGGCCGCCGAGGAACGCCAGCGAAGCCAGCGTGCCAGCGACAAGCGCCAGGCGCAGATTGCTCAGCTGTCCGCCATGTGCCGCCGCCACCGCGCATTGCAGCACGATGCTCGCCAAGGCCAGCATTGCCGTGTTGACCCACAGCACATCAGGCATCGGCGGCGCCTGCCAGTCGGCATAGACCATGCGCATGAAATAGGCGCTGACCAAAAGCATGAACATCGCGCCGATGACCGCCAGCAGCACGCCCACCCCGAGCTTGGCGGGCTCGATCGCCGGCGCCTCTGTCAGCGGATAGGCATCGGTCGATCCGGATTCCAACCACGGCTTGGCCGTCAGCCGCTGCTGCGTCAGCCACCAGATGGCGACGGCCGCGAGGCCCGCCATGAAGATCAGGATCGCGCTCATTGCCGACCGCCTTCCGGCTGCCAGGGATCGTTCTGAGGAATGAAATCCTCGCGGGCGCCGGGCACGCTGTAGTCATAGGCCCAGCGATAGACCAGCGGCAGTTGCTTGCCGAAATTGCCATGCGGCGGCGGCGTGCCATCGGTCTGCCATTCCAGCGTGGTCGCCCGCCACGGATTGCCGCCGGCATCGCGGCCATGACGGATGCTCCACAAAAGGTTGAACAGGAACACAAGTTGGGCAAAGCCGACAACGAGCGCCATGATGGTGATGAACTCGTTGAGCGTATGCACCGACGGCGGCACGAACGCCGTTTCGCCGAGCTCCGGATAACGCCGAGGCACGCCCACCAGGCCGATATAGTGCATCGGGAAGAAGATCAGGTAGGCGCCGAGGAACGTAACCCAGAAGTGGAAGCGTCCGAGCGTCTCGTTCAGCATCCGACCCGAGACCTTGGGATACCAGTGATAGATCGCGCCAAAGACAACGAGGATGGGCGCCACGCCCATGACCATGTGGAAATGGGCGACCACGAACATGGTGTCGGACAGCGGCACGTCGACCACGACATTGCCTAGGAACAGTCCGGTCAGCCCGCCATTGACGAAGGTGACGATGAAGCCGAGCGCAAACAGCATCGGGATGGTCAGGTGGATATCGCCGCGCCACAGGGTGAGAATCCAGTTGTAGACCTTGAGCGCCGTCGGCACCGCGATGACCAGCGTCGTGGTGGCGAAGAAGAAGCCGAAATAGGGGTGCATGCCCGAGACATACATGTGGTGCGCCCACACCACGAAGCTGAGTGCCCCGATGCCGACAATGGCCCACACCATCATGCGATAGCCGAAGATATTCTTGCGGGCGTGCGTGCTGATGAGGTCGGAAACGATGCCGAAGGCGGGCAGTGCGACGATGTAGACCTCGGGATGGCCGAAGAACCAGAACAGGTGCTGGAACATGATCGGGCTGCCGCCATTGTGCGGCAGCTGCTCGCCCATCTCGACGATCGCCGGCATGAAGAAGCTCGAGCCGATGATGCGGTCGAACAACATCATCACGCAGGCGACAAACAGTGCCGGGAAGGCGAGCAGCGCCATGACGGTCGCGGTGAAGATGCCCCACACGGTCAACGGCAGGCGCATCAGCGTCATGCCGCGGGTGCGGCCCTGCAGCACGGTGACCACATAATTGAGGCCGCCCATGGTGAAGCCGATGATGAATATGATCAGCGACACCAGCATCAGTATGATGCCCCAGTCCTGCCCGCCTGGCGTGCCTGAGGTTATCGACTGCGGCGGATAGAGCGTCCAGCCTGCCCCCGTCGGCCCGCCCGGCGCAAAGAAGCTCGCCACCAGCACGAGCACGGCCGCCAGATAAATCCAGTAGCTCAGCATATTGACATAGGGGAACACCATGTCGCGGGCGCCGACCATCAGCGGGATCAGGTAATTGCCGAAACCGCCGAGGAACAGCGCCGTAAGCAGGTAGATGACCATGATCATGCCGTGCATGGTCATGAACTGATAATAGGCCTCCGGCGAGATGAACGAGAAGGTGTCGGGGAAGCCGAGCTTGAGGCGCATCAGCCAGGACAGCACCAGCGCCACCAGCCCGATGGCCATGGCAGTGCCGGCATATTGGATCGCGATTACCTTGGCGTCCTGCGAGAAGACGTATTTCGTCCACCAGCTGTGCGGATGGTAAAGCTCCATCTCACCCACTTCGGCCGGCGGGATCAGGTCTGCTCCGTGAGGCGTGACATCGACCATGCGTGCACCTGTTGCTCCATGCCTCTGCTTTCGCGGTGAGGCCGCTTGCGAGCGGTCGCGCCGTATCCGTCTGCTATTCCACCTTCACCACATCCTTTGCAGGAGTAGCCAGCGCGCCCACCTTCGCAGGAGTGCTCAGCTGGGCGAAGGTCGCCTGCTTCTCCAGCCACGTCGCATAGTCCTGCTCCGTGTCGACCAGCACCGTTCCGCGCATGAAGTTGTGCCCGGTGCCGCAGAGCTCGGCGCACAGCACCTCGAACGTGCCGGTGCGGGTCGGCGTCAGCCAGAAATAGGTCACCATGCCCGGCACCAGGTCCATCTTGGCGCGGAACTCGGGCACGTAGAAATCATGCAGCACGTCGATCGAGCGCAGCAGCATCTTCACCGGCTTGCCGATCTGCAGATGCAGGTCGGCAGCCTCGACCACCACGTCGTCCTTGCTGTTGGGATCGTCGGGATTGATGCCGAGCGGATTGTCGGCGCTGACCAGCCGCACATTGGATGTGCCGAGCTTGCCGTCCTTGCCTGGCAGGCGGAAGCTCCACTGCCATTGCTGCGCCACGACCTCCACTTCGGTCGCGTCCTTGGGCACGTTGATGAACTGGCTCCATACATAGAGCCCGGGCGCCAGCATCGCCGCCACGCCGATGGCCGTCACCGCCGTCAGCCAGGATTCGAGCTTCCTGCTCTCCGGCTCGTAATGCGCGGTCGCCCCCTCCTTGTGGCGGAAGCGGTAGACGCAATAGGCCATGAACAGCACGACGGCGGAGAAAACGAAGCCGGTGATCCAGAACGTGATCACAAGGGTGGTGTCGATATAGCTCCAGTTGGAAGCTATCGGCGTCCACCACCAGGGACTCAGCACATGGAACAGCACCGAGCCGACGACAACAAGAACCAGTACCAGCGCAATGGCCATCCACGGTCCTCCCGGCACCTCCGGGGACTCAGTCCCGCAGGAAGGCCGGCGGCATCATAGCTTGAAAAGTCGACGAAATACTAGGGGAACCGAAACGGTGACGTTGCGTCACTTTAGCGGCCGCCGGCGGCCCGGAAACAACTCTTGCGCTAAGCCCGCGATGTTCTTCGCGCGTGGCCTAAAAATGCAAAGGGCGGCGCACCGCCCCCGGTGCACCGCCCTTTTACGGAGCGCAGGCTTAGACTGCCTGGGCCGGATAGCCGGCAGTGTCGAGCGCCTGGGCAACCTTGGCGGCATCCGCCGAGGTCTCGATCGACACGGTCTGCGACTTCAGGTCGATGTCGATGCGCGCGGCCGAGTCGACGCTCTGGACCGCCTTGGTGACCATGCCCGCGCAATGGCCGCAGGTCATGTCGGGAACATTCATCTTCAGCATTTCAGAAATCCTTGTTTCGGTCCGTCCTGGCACCGTCCCTGCAATCTGGCGTTTCCAGCAACTGGAAGGTCAAATGGTTTTTCGATCACGGATCCGTTACCGGTGGGAATTCAGGTCCGAAGAATGGAGAACACCCCGCCTCCATCATGAAAACGCAGTATTTTCAGATGGTTGACCGAAAAGAGAAAAATCGGCAAAAATCCTGTTGACCTTCCCAACGCTGGAACCCTTAGACCTCAGGGCCGAAAGTGATGAAATGAAGGTCCAGCACCCATGAACGCTCCCTTGAACCTGGCGACCACACGGCAAAGCTTCCCGATCGAGGGCATGACCTGCGCTTCCTGCGTGCGCCGCGTCGAAAAGGCCATCGCGGCAGTGCCCGGCGTCACCACCGCTGCGGTCAACCTCGCCACCGAAAGCGCCGATGTGAGCTTCGGCAGCGAGATCAATTCCGACGGCGTCATCGCCGCCATCCGCAATGCCGGTTATGAGGTTGCGGTCGAGACGGTCGAAGTCGAGATCGAAGGCATGACCTGCGCCTCCTGCGTACGGCGTGTCGAAAAGGCCATTGCCGCCGTGCCAGGCGTGAGGTCGGCTTCGGTCAACCTCGCCACCGAACGCGCCACCATCGAGACCCTGGCCGGCGTCGCACCCCGCGCCGCCATCGACGCCGCTATCCGCAAGGCCGGCTACGAACCGCGCCGTGCCGACACCTCGACGGCTGCGTCGGGCACCGACAGCCGCGAGGACGCCCGCAACCGCGAGATGTCACACCTGAAGCGCGACCTCGGCATTGCCGCCGTGCTGACCCTGCCGATCTTCGTGCTGGAGATGGGCTCGCACGCCATCCCGGCGCTGCACCACTGGCTGATGATGAACATCGCCCAGCCAAAGCTCTATATCGCCTTCTTCGTGCTGGCGACGATCGTCCAGTTCGGCCCCGGCCTGCGCTTCTACAAGAAGGGCGTGCCGGCGCTGCTGCGCCTTGCGCCAGACATGAACTCGCTGGTCGTGCTCGGTTCGACCGCCGCCTGGGCCTATTCGGTCGTCGCCACCTTTGCGCCCGGCGTCCTGCCGGCAGGCACCGCCAATGTCTATTACGAGGCGTCGGCCGTCATCGTCACGCTGATCTTGCTCGGCCGCTTCCTCGAAGCCAAGGCCAAGGGCCGCACCAGCGAAGCGATCAAGCGGCTGATGGGTCTCCAGGCCAAGTCGGCCCGTGTCGAACGCAACGGTGAATTCGTCGACGTTCCGCTCGATGAAGTCGTCTCGGGCGACGTCGTCCAGGTGCGCCCCGGCGACAAGGTTCCGGTCGACGGCATCGTGCTGACTGGCTCGTCCTTCGTCGACGAATCCATGATCTCGGGCGAACCCATCCCCGTCAGCAAGGGCGAAGGCGCTGAGGTCGTCGGCGGCACGATCAACAAGACCGGCAGCTTCACCTACCGCGCCACCAAAGTCGGTTCAGACACGCTGCTGGCCCAGATTATCCGCATGGTTGAAACAGCCCAGGGTTCGAAGCTGCCGATCCAGGCAATGGTCGACAAGGTCACGGCCTGGTTCGTGCCCGCCGTCATGGCCGCAGCCGCACTCACCTTCCTCGTCTGGCTGGTCTTCGGTCCAGAGCCGGCGGTCAGCTTCGCGCTGGTCAACGCGGTTGCCGTGCTCATCATCGCCTGCCCGTGCGCCATGGGCCTCGCCACGCCGACCTCGATCATGGTCGGCACCGGCCGCGCCGCCGAACTGGGCGTGCTGTTCCGCAACGGCGAGGCGCTGCAGTCGCTGAAGTCGACCGAGGTCGTCGCACTCGACAAGACCGGAACCCTGACCGCAGGCAAGCCTGTAATGACCGACCTCGAAGTCGCCAAGGGTTTTGACCGCGTCAACGTGCTGGCCCTGGTGGCATCGGTCGAGGCCCAGTCGGAGCACCCGGTCGCAGCCGCAATCGTGGCGGCAGCCAAGGACGACGGTCTCGCCCTTGCCGAGGTTGGCTCCTTCGAAGCGGTGCCCGGCTTCGGTGTCAGCGCCAAGGTCGGCAAGCAGAACGTCGCTGTCGGCGCCGACCGCTACATGGCCAAGCTCGGCATTTCGGTGCAGGACTTCGCCGAAACTGCGATCCGCATGGGCTACAAGGCCAAGACCCCGCTCTATGCGGCAATCGACGGCAAGCTCGCGGCGGTCATTGCGGTTTCCGATCCGATCAAGCCGACGACGCCGCAGGCCATCCGCGCTCTGCACGAGATGGGCCTGAAGGTGGCGATGATCACGGGCGACAACCGTCGCACGGCCGAAGCTATCGCTGCCCAGCTCGGCATCGACGAGGTTGTCGCCGAGGTACTGCCCGACGGCAAGGTCGATGCCATCAAGCGCCTGCGTGCCGGTGGCCGCGCGGTCACCTTCGTCGGCGACGGCATCAACGACGCGCCGGCGCTGGCCGAGGCCGAAGTCGGCATCGCCATCGGCACGGGAACTGACGTCGCCATCGAAAGCGCAGACGTGGTGCTGATGTCAGGTGACCTGCTCGGTGTGACCAACGCGATCGCGCTGTCAAAGGCGACGATTGCCAACATCAGGCAGAACCTGTTCTGGGCCTTCGCCTACAACGCAGCCCTTATACCGGTCGCGGCTGGCGTGCTCTATCCGGTCAGCGGCACGCTTCTGTCGCCGATGCTGGCGGCGGGCGCGATGGCGATGTCGAGCGTCTTCGTGCTTGGCAATGCGATGCGGCTGAAGCGCTTCAAGGCCCCTGCCCGCGCGACGGCCGCATCGGGCGCCCCGGCGCTGGTTCCTGCCGAGTAACCCTCCTTGCGGCCTGCCTGACCGGCAGGCCGCTCATCCCCCTCCGTCTCACGCGAGGCCGTCATGCCGAACGCTCCCTGGATCGAGATCTTCACCACGCCCACCTGCCCCGACTGCCTGGCGCTGAAGCGCTGGCTGAACGCTGAGCAACTGCCCTTCGTCGAGCGCGACCTGCGCGACCCGGCAATCGCCGACGAAGCCAAGCGCCGCACCGGCGTCCGCGTCGCCCCCATAACCATAATCGATGGCAAGCACGTCTTCTTCGGCACCTTCCCTGTCCAGCGCGCCGAGATCGAGGCGCTTCTTGACCTGACAAGGGCAGCCTGACATGACCTATTTGACTCTGCCCCAGCCCGGCCGCCGCTTTGCGGTCGGCGATAGCAAGACCATCCTGCAGGCGGCGCTCGACGCCGGCATCGCCTATCCGCACAGCTGCCGCTCCGGCCGCTGCGGCGCCTGCAAATCACGCCTCGTCTCCGGCCATGTGGAATTGGGCAAGCACTCGCCCTTTGCGCTCAGCGAACAGGAACGCGCCGACGGCTTCATCCTTGCCTGCCGCTCGGTGCCCAGCGACGACGTTGTCGTCGAGTGGCTGGACGAAGCCTTTGATGCCGAGCCGGCAGAGGCGCAGGAAGCCGAGGTCGTCGCCATCGACCGCATGACGCATGACATCGTGGCGATCCGCCTCGCCCTCGCCGACCGCGAGAGCTTCCGCTTCGCCGCCGGCCAATACCTGTCGTTGTCGGTCCCGGGTGCGCCAGCCCGCAGCTATTCGATGGCCAGCCGGCCGGACGAAGAGCTTGTCGAGCTTCACATCAGGGCAGTGCCCGGCGGCCGCACCAGCGGCCTGATCCACGCTTTGCTGAAACAGGGCGACACCGTCGGGTTCGAAGGTCCTGGCGGCTCCGCCTATCTGCGCGAAGCGCATGTCGGACCGATCGTCGCCCTTGCCGGCGGCAGCGGCCTCGCGCCGATCAAGTCGATCGTCGAGACAGCGCTGCTTTCAGGCATGGCCCAGCCGATCCATGTCTATTTCGGCGCCCGCACCGAACACGACCTCTATCTCGTCGAGCACTTCCGTGCACTGGAACAGCGGTTCGCCAATTTGACCTTCATCCCGGCGCTGTCGCAGACCGCTTCGGATCGCTGGCGCGGCGGCTTCGTGTCCGATGCGCTCGCTGAGGATCACAGCGACCTCGCCGGCGCCAAGGCCTATGTCGCCGGCCCGCCGGCAATGGTCGACGCTGCCATGGCCGTTCTCGGCGTACGCGGAGTTCTGGCCACCGATGTTCACGCCGACGTCTTCTTCACGCCTGAAGGAAGCGACAACAACGCCGCTTGACCAGATCAGGTCCAATACCCATTGATAGGACATGCATTCGATGCGGCAGATCTCAGCCACGACGCTTCCCCGCCACGCCGACAGGTGTGGGCAGGCCGGCGCGCATGTTGCCGTGATGGAAGATGGCAGGACAAGGGCGTTGCGGGTGCTGCGCCTGATGCTGCCACTGCTGCTTCTTTTCTTCCTGGTCCTCGGGCAGGCGGCTTCCGCCCATCAACCCGGCAGCCAACACCAGCCGCAGGTTGCCCAAACGATCTCGCATCACGCCAAGGCCGACGTGGCCTGCTGCGGCGACCTCTCTCAGGACGAAGACGGCAGGGCCTGCTTGGCGCAATGTCTTGCCTCGTGCAGCTACTGCGCTCCGCTGCCTCTGCCCGCAGCCTTCCCCGATCTGACTACCATCTCGCCTGCTCCCGCCAGGACAGAGCCGCTTTACGGATCGATCGCTTCGCCGCATCTGAGACCGCCGTCGCTTTCCTGAACTGACGCGCTTCGACGCGCACGCCCCGGCTCGTTCCGCGCCGGGAGACCATCAGTTTTGGAGACAATGAAATGAACACCCTTTCACGCCGCGGCTTCCTCGCGGCTTCCGCAGCCACGCTTTCGGCTGCCGCAGTCCCGTCCCTTCTCCTGCCGGCGCGTCCGGCCCGCGCCGAAGGTCACAAGATCATCACGGCAGGCAGGCGCGTCATCGAGGTCAAGGGCAAGGCCGCCAACGTCTTCGGCCTGCATCAGGCCGATGGCACCTCGGGCCTGGTCATGAATGCCGGCGAGAACTTCCGCGTCAGGCTGAAGAACCTCATCGGCGAGCCGACCGTCATCCACTGGCACGGCCTGACCCCGCCATGGCAGCAGGACGGCGTCGCCGGCATCTCGCAGGAGCCGATCCGCGATGGCGGCAGTCACGACTACGACTTCCCCGTCGCCCGTCCCGGCACCTTCTGGATGCATTCGCATTTCGGTCTGCAGGAGCAACTGATGCTGGCAGCCCCGCTGATCGTGCGCGATCCGGCCGAGGCCGGCCAGGACGTGCAGGAAGTGGTGGTGCTGTTCCACGACTTCACCTTCCGCGACCCGCAGGAGATCCTTGCCGAACTCAAGGCCGGCGGTCACGACATGAGCGCCATGGCTCCTGCTCCTGCTCCAGCTCCGGCGCCCGCAGCCGGCGGCGGCCATGAAGGCCACAACATGTCCGGCATGTCGGGCATGGCGATGCCCAGCGGCCAGACCAGCCACGACACCATGGACCATGGCGCGATGGGCGGCATGCAGATGGGTGGCCAAATGCCGGCAATGTCCCACCTGCAGGACGTTCAGTACGACGCGCTGCTGGCCAACGACCGCACCCTCGACGACCCCGAAGTGTTTGCCGTCGAGCCGGGTGGCCGCATCCGCCTGCGCCTCATCAATGGCGCCGCCTCCACCAACATGTGGCTCGACCTCGGCAAGCTCGAGGGCAAGCTGATCGCGGTCGACGGCATGCCGGTGGAACCGATCGATGGCACGCGCTTCGAGTTCGCCGTGGCCCAGCGCCTCGATATCCTGCTCGAACTGCCGAAGGAGGCTTCGGCCTGGCCGGTCTTTGCCGTGCAGGAAGGCGGCCGCATGCGGACAGGTGTCGTTCTTGCCGCGAAGGGCGCATCGGTCGTCAAGCTCGCCGACATGGCCGACGAGGACTTCCCCGCCGTCGGCGTCGACCTCGAACAGCGGCTGCGTACCGCCAAGCCCCTGGAGAAGAAGGCCGCGAGCCGCGAGCACACCATGATGCTGGGCGAAGGACCGAATTATGTCTGGACGCTCGATGGCGCCATGCATGGCCAGGACAAGCCGCTGGCGGTGACGAGCGGCGACCGCTTCGAGCTCACTTTCATGAACCACACCACCATGTCGCACCCGATGCACCTGCACGGCCACCACTTCCAGGTCGTCGCGGTCAACGGCAAACGTTTTGCAGGTGCGGTGCGCGACACGATTCTGGTGCCAGCCAATATGGGCATGGTGACCATCGCCTTCGACGCCGACAATGCCGGCAAGTGGGCGCTGCATTGCCACCACCTCTACCACATGGCCGGCGGCATGATGACCTCAATGGCCTACGAGAGCTGATCCGACAGATGCAGGCCGGTGCTTTCGGCGCCGGCCTGCATCACGATTTCGCCAGCCCCTTGAACTTCCAGTTACTGGAAGCCTTATATGACAACAACTCGCTCTCGAGCGCCGTGCATCGGGATTGACGCACAAGGCCGCTCCAGAATGCGCAAGGAGTGACAGATGAACATTGGTACCGCTTCGGAAAAGTCGGGCCTGCCGGCCAAGACCATCCGCTATTACGAAGACATCGGCCTTTTGCGCCCCGACCGCGCCGACAACGGCTATCGCGACTATTCGATGTCCGACGTGCACCGCCTGCGTTTCCTGCAGCGCTCGCGCAGCCTTGGCTTCTCCGTCGAGGAATGCCGCCAGCTTCTGTCGCTCTACGGCGACAAAGAGCGCGAGAGCGCTGACGTCAAGGCGCTCGCCGAGACCAAGCTTACCGAGATCGACCGCAAGCTTGCCGAACTGACCGAGCTGCGCAACACGCTGCGCCACCTCGTGCACAATTGCCACGGCGACAACCGGCCCGACTGCCCGATCATCGACGGCCTGTCCGGCCGCCTGCAGACCCAGTAGCCGGCGCGCACGTTCCCATGACAATCCTCGCCGCCTATGGCGGCCTCTTCGTCGCGGCCTTTGCCGCCGCGACGCTCCTGCCCGCCCAGTCCGAGGCCCTGCTTGCCGGGCTCATCATCAATGGCAGCTATTCGCTTGCCCTGCTCATCGCAGTTGCCACCGTCGGCAACGTGCTCGGCTCATGGGTCAACTGGCTGCTCGGCCGCCAGGTCGAACGCTTCAAAAACCGGCGCTGGTTCCCGGCCAGCCCCGCCGCCCTCGCCCGTGCGGAAAACTGGTATCGCCGCTACGGCCGCTGGTCGTTGCTGCTTTCCTGGGTGCCGATCATCGGCGACCCGCTGACACTGATTGCCGGCACGCTGAAGGAGCCGCTGTGGAGCTTTCTGGGGCTGGTCGGGGTGGCCAAGCTGGTGCGTTACCTCGCAGTGGCGGCGGCAGCGCAGAGTTTCATCTAGTCGTTTAGCCGACTGATCGGACACCGAACCGGCAGTGGCTGCTTCTCGACCGAGAGAGAAACGCCACGCACTCGTTGACCACTAGGTTGTGCGTCCTTCGACAAGGCAGTCCCCTCCCCGTGAGCAGGGGAGCGCCACTGTCGTTGCCAACCTCCTCCCGGTCTTACGAGGAGAAACGCCGTCAGGGGTTGAAGGTAAGCTCAAACGTCCCGATCACGCCCTGATCAGCACCGGCCCGCGCGCGGCGAACCCGATGCCCACATCCTGCCCAGGCAGGAACGGCGCATCGACATCAGACGACACCGCAAAGACCTCGCCGAACTCGGTGCCGACCATGAACTCCAGGTCGGAGCCGACATAGGTCACCTTATCCAACCGCCCCGGTATTGTGCGCGGGCTGCCGGCCGGCTTGATCTCGATGCGGCTCGGCCGCACGGCGAGTTTTGCCGCGCCCGGCGCCATGCCGCGTGCGTCGAGCTTCGTCTCCAGCTCGCCGAGCCGCACGCTTGCCAGCCCGCCCTCGACCGAGGCGATCTCGCAGTCGAAAATGTTCGCCTCGCCGATGAAGTCGGCAACGAACGCATCCGCCGGCGCGTCATACAGTTCACGCGGCGTGCCGTCCTGGGCGATGATGGCATTGTTCATGACAATGATGCGGTCGGAGACAGCCAGCGCCTCCTCCTGGTCATGGGTGACATAGACCACCGTCAGCCCGAGCTTGGTCTGGATGTCGCGGATTTCCTCACGCACGCGGCGCCTGAGCTTGGCATCGAGATTGGATAGCGGCTCGTCGAATAGTAGCACCTGCGGTTCCAGCACGAGCGCGCGAGCAACAGCGACGCGCTGCTGCTGGCCGCCGGACAATTCGCTCGGCAAGCGGTGGCCGTAGCCGCCGAGGCCGACCAGCTCCAGCCCGGCGCGCGCCCGGTCGCCGATCTCCTTCTTGGCGAAGCCTGAGAACTTCAGGCCGTATTCGACGTTTTCGTTGACCGTCATGTGCGGGAACAGCGCATAGGACTGGAACACCATCGACACGTCACGGTCCGTCGCCGGCAGATGCGTGACATCGGCCCCGCCGATCAGGATTTTTCCACGCGTCGCCATCTCCAGGCCGGCAATCATGCGCAGCGTCGTCGTCTTGCCGCAGCCTGAGGGTCCCAGCAACGTTACCAGCTTGCCAGCCTCGACAAACAGCGACACGTCGTTGACCGCTGGCACTGGGCTCTTGCCGTAGACTTTGGTGACCTCGCGAAACTCCACCGAAGCGGCGTTGCTCTTGATCTCGGCCATCAGCCGCCTCCTGAAAATGCCGGTTGGCTCACATTGGTGCGTGACTGCGACAGCTCGTGGCCGCGGCGGCCGATGTTGCGGCGGCCGACGAGCAGTTGCATCAGCCCGACCACCGCCAGCATGACGCCGATCAGCACCGCCGAATAGGCGATCGCGATGCCGTATTCGTTGTTTTCGACGCGACCGACGATGTAGCTCGTCGACATGTCGTAGCGGGCGCTGACCAGGAAGATGATGGCGCTGATCGCCGTCATGGCGCGCACGAATGAATAGACGAGTGCTGCGACGATCGCCGGCCTGAGCAGCGGCAGCACCACCTTGCGGAAGGTCTGCCAGGAATTGGCGCCCAGCGTCAGCGACGACTCGTCGAGGCTCTTGTCGATCTGTGACATCGACGCCACCCCCGCCCGGACGCCCACAGGCATGTTGCGGAAGATGAAGGCCAGCACCAGGATGATGCCGGTCCCCGTCAGCTCGATCGGCGGCACGTTGAAGGCAATCACATAGCTCACGCCGATGACAGTGCCGGGGATGGCAAAGGACAGCATTGTGCCGAATTCGAAGGCGTTTTTGCCGGCAAAATTCTGCCGCACCAAAAGATAGGCGGTGAGCAGGCCTATGGCGGCGGTCAGCGGCGACGAGATCAGCGCGATCTTGAGTGTGGTCCAGAACGAGCTCCAAGCCGAGCCCTTCCAGTGGATACCGAACTCGTTCCACCCCACCGCGAAGGCCTTCACATAATGTGTCAGGGTCAGGCTGTGGTCGACGCCCCAGAGCTTGACGAAGCTGCCGTAGAAGATGGTCGCATAGACGAAGATGGTGAAGGCAACCCAGAAGCCGGCGACGCCATAGACGGCGCGCTTGAGGCCGATGGGCAGCTGAGGGTGCACGCCGGCGTCGCCCTTGCCGGACATCGTCGTGTAGGATTTCTTGCCGAGCCAGAAACGCTGGGCATAGAAGGCAAGCAGCGTGAAGGCGAGCAGCACGATGGCCAGCACCGCCGCTTGCGCCTCGTCATTCTGGGCGCCGACGATAGCGAAGAAGATCTCTGTCGACAGCACGTCGAAATTGCCGCCCAGCACCAGCGGGTTGCCGAAGTCGGCCATGCTCTCGATGAAGCCGAGCAGGAAGGCATTGGCGAGGCCTGGCCGCATCAGCGGCAGCGACACCGTCCAGAAGGTCTGCCAGCGATTGGCGCGCAGCGTCTGCGCCGCTTCCTCCATGGACGGGCTGACGCCCTCGACCACGCCGATCAAGACCAGGAAGGCGATCGGCGTGAAGGCGAGCAGCTGTGCGATCAGCAGACCCGGCAGGCCATAAATCCAGCGCGTCGGCTGAATGCCGAACAGCTCGGAGAATGTCTGCGTCACTGCGCCCGACAGGCCGAAGAGCAGGATAATGGCGAGACCGATGACGAAGGGCGGCGTGATGATTGGCAGCACCGTCAGCGCTCTGAGCAGCTTGCCATGGCGGAAGCCGGTGCGCGTGACCATCAGCGCGAAGACCAGGCCAAGCGCCGTCGTCAGCACGCCGACGAGGACCGCCAGGAACAGCGAGTTCCAGGCGACGCCGCAGCGGCTGCCGCCGGCAAGGCAGTCGAGGCTCCAGAGCCTGGGGCTGAACAGCTTGCCGAGGAAGGTGCTGACCGAATAGCTGCCGTCCTCGGTGACCAACGCATTGGCCAGCATCTGCAGGATCGGCATGAAGATGAACAGGCCGACCGCTGCCACCACGAAGGCGATGGTCGAGACCACGAAGACGTCGCCGCCGACCGCGCCGCGCGCGGCAAGGCCAACTGAAAACAGGAACAGGAAGGCGAGGCCGACCAGAAGCGCGCCGTAGCCCATGCCGAATTGACGGTCGCCGAGTTCGCCGAACAGGCCTTGCAGCCAGCCGAACTGCCAGCCGCGCAGGCCGATGGCAAAACCCTGGAACATCAGCCAGGCAAAGCCCGCCGCCCCTATCGTCACCAGCAGCTTGCCGAACAGCGGATCGGATTTCTTCCGCCCCCATAGCAAGAGCGGCGCGGCCAAAAGCAGGCCGAGCGGCGCCAGCCAAAGCTTCTCACTCTTGAGGTTGAGAACGAGCGCAGGCGCAAACTCGCTGTCCAGGGGATAGCCCTTCAACAGCCAGGACAAGCCGAAGAACCCGTCCTCGACGCCAAACCAGGGGAGCACGGCAAAGCCGAGCCACCCGACCGCCATCCACAGGATGACTGTCGGGTGCAGGCCGCCGCTCAGATCGCGGGAGCGCATGGATTATTGCGGCAGTGAGGAGACCTCCTGATCCCATTTGCCAAGCAGCCGCTTGCGCTCCTCGCTCGAGCCGTACTTCTTGAAGTCGTAGTCGATCAGCTTGATCGTCGACAGGTCGGGCGTCAGTTCCGACACGGCCGCCGCCTTGTTCGACGGCAGCTGGAACGACTTCACGTCCTTGGCCTTGCCCTGCATTTCGGCTGACAGTGCCCAGTCGTAGAACTTCTTTGCTGCCTCGGCGTTGCGTGCGCCCTTGATGATCGACATCGAGCCGATCTCGTAGCCGGTGCCTTCGCAGGGCGCGACAGTCACGATCGGAAAGCCCGCAGCCGTCTGCGCCACGGCATCATGCATGAACACGATGCCGATGGTGGTTTCGCCGAGGCCGGCTGCCTTGATCGGCGCCGAGCCCGACTTGGTGTACTGGTTGATGTTCTTGTGCAGGGCCTTCATGTAGTCGAAGCCCTTGTCCTCGCCCATCAGCTGCACCATGGTCGCCAGCGTCGTATAGGCGGTACCAGACGAATTCGGGTTAGCGATCTGGATCTGACCCTTGTATTCGGCCTTGGTCAGGTCGGCCCAGCATTTCGGCTCGGGCAGGTTGTTCTTGGCGAGCAGGTCCTTGTTGTAGCCGAACCCAAGCGCGCCAGAGTAGACGCCGATGGTCTTGTTGCCGGCGGCCTCGGCCTGCTTGATCGCCCAGTCGTGCAGCTCGCCGCGCATCGGCGATATATACTCCTCGGTCAGGTTTTCCTGGGCTGCCTGCAGATGCGGATCGCCGGTGCCGCCCCACCACACGTCGCCCTTCGGGTTGCTCGCCTCGGCGCGCACCTGGGCGTAGGTTTCGCCCGAGCTCTTGCGGGTCATGTCGACGGTGATGCCGGTCTTTTCCTCGAAGCCGGTCTTGATCTGCTGGCACCAGGCCTCGTCGGCGCTGCAATAGAGCGTCAGGCTCTCGGCGCGGGCAACACCAGTGGCCAGCATCAGGGCGGCGAACGCCGCCGAATACATGTAGGCAGTCTTCATTTTGCAGTTCCCTCCATCTTTTTCGCCGTCTAACGATCTTATGTCGTTTTGGCCTGTTGCAGAGTGAGTGCTTTTTACGCATTTTGCAATCGTGTTCATCGCACTATCTTTGCGTCACGAACATGATCTGGCCGAAGTGCTAGGTAAGAGGAAAGACGGTCGCAAAAGGCCGCAGGAAAGGAACATCAGGCGCAGATGCCCAAGGACAAGAAGACCATACGCAAGGCGAACAAGGGCGAACGCATCGCCCAGGTCGCTGCCATTCCGTTCCGCGTGAACGAGGATGGCGCGCTTGAGGTCATGCTTGTCACCTCGCGCGGCACCCGCCGCTTCATCGTGCCCAAGGGCTGGCCGATGAAGGGCAAGAGCGCGCGCCAGGCAGCGCTTATCGAAGCCCGCGAAGAGGCCGGCGTGAACGGCAAGGCGTTGAAAAAGCCGGCCGGCAGCTATTGCTACTGGAAGCGCCTGTCGACCAGCTTCGTCCATGTCGTGGTCACCGCCTACCTCATCCAGGTCTCCGAAGAGCTCGATGCCTGGCAGGAGGCCGGTGCTCGCCAGCGTGCCTGGCTTGCGCCAGCGGATGCGGCCGTGCTCATCGACGAGCCGGAGCTTTCGACCCTGATCCGTGGTCTCACAGTGGCGGACCTCGTCCAGCCTGAGGCGGAACCAGCCTAGGCGTCCGCTCGACATCAGGACGCATTGCTGAAGGCTGCAAGATTGCAGTTGCAGGATTGCAGGTCGCTGAAACCGATTGTATCAGGGTAGCCGTTGCACATTTGTGCAAAGGCCAAGATGCGGTTTGACGACCGACCAAACTGGAGCTGTCGATGTCCGAACTGAAGCCGGGCAGGTCATTCGTAAGCGCACAGCAGGTCGCCGAACTGGCCGGCGTTTCGCGCTCGGCCGTGTCCCGCACCTTCACCGACGGCGCCAGCGTTTCCGAGACCACCCGCAAGAAGGTGCTCGAGGCAGCAGAGACGCTCGGCTACCACGTCAATCACCTCGCCCGCAGCCTGATCCACGAGGACAGCGGCATCGTCTGCCTCATCGGCGCCGACATCAACACGCCCTACCATTCACGCCTGATCGACGCGATCACCCGCCGCCTGCAGGCCATCAACCGCGTCGCCATGGTCATCAACACCTCTGGCGACACCGACAGCGTCGAAGCGGCCTTGCGCCAGACGCTCAACTACCGCGCCAACGCAACCGTGGTGCTGTCGGGTACGCCGCCGACATCGCTCATCAACACCTGCCTCAACAGCGGCCAGCACGTCATCCTGATCAACCGCGACGATCATCTCGACGGCCCCGAAAACATCAGCGTCGACAATGCTGCGGCCGCACGCGAAGCATTCCACATGCTCCACCGTGCCGGCAGCCGGCGCATCGCCGTGGTGTCCTCGCAGGCCGGCACGCCGAGCCTTGTCGCACGCGAGCGCGCCTTCGAAACGGCCGCCGCCGAGGCAGGGCTCGAAGTGACCATCACGCGTGCTGGCCCCACCGGCTACGGCGCGGGCTTCGAGGCCGGGCGCCTGCTGCTCAGCGGCTCGCACCGGCCTGACGCTGCCTTCTGCGTCACCGACCTGCTCGCCTGCGGCTTCATGGATGCGGCGCGCGTCGAATTCGGCATGAACGTGCCCGAGGAGCTTTGTGTCGTCGGCTTCGACGACATCGAGCAGGCCGGCTGGGCGTCATACCAGCTGACCACCTTCCGCCAGCCGATCGCACAGGTGGCCGACCACATCACCAAGCTGCTCGACAGCGACGAACCCGAACCGGTGCGCGGCGGCCGCGTCTGCTTTCACGCCGATCCGGTCTGGCGCCGGACCGTCCGGCCCAGGTGACTTCTCGAGATCACGTCGCCGGTCGCCAGATCGACGGAAAAGTCGCCTGACGGCGCACTCGCCAGCCAGTCCGTCAGCATCCGCATGAACGACGCCAGCCTGTCCTGCAGGCAGCCTTCCGGCCACGAGCCCGCAGCGAAAAGAGCCGCGAGATGGCGATAGGCGACGATACGCGCCGGCTCGATGAAATCGAGCGCGACCTCGCGACCCTTGCGCAGCCTGTACCAGTCGACGACCATTTCGAAAAAGGGCAGCACGCGCCAGTCCTGCGCGTCCGGTTTCGCCACAGCCGCGAGAAACGGCATGGCGTCACTCGCCGTCAGCGGCGCCCTGGCTCCCGCAAGCCGCTCGAGGTCGCCAAGGTCGAGCTGCGGCACAAGTATTGCCAGATCCCGGGGCCATTCCTTGGGCAGGTAGCGATGCCGGACCATCTCGGCGAGATGCCGGCTGAGGAAGTCTGCATGGCCGATAGCCTCGGTCACCGCCGCCGACGCTCCCTCCCGCGCCGCCTCGACGCGATAGAGGGCAAAAGCGGTGTCATATGCAGGCACTTCGGCGACGACCACCGTCTCGACATCGAGCCTGTCGTCTCCGATCTCAACGATCTTGTAGGCAGGCGGAAAGCCGACCATCGACGGCACGGCGATGTTGACCAGCCAGTCATCACCGTCGCGGAAGATGGCGGTGTCGTTGATGTGCAAATGGCCGCTGAAATGCACCTTGATGCCGGTGGCAGCCGCAACCTTCGACACGTCCGCGCGCGGCGTTCGTCGCAGGAAGCTCGTGTCGTTGAGCAGCTTCGCCTCGTCGGCTGAGGTGCCGTTGAGGGGATCGATGATAGGATAGTGCGAAAACGCGATCAGCCGCTTGCCCTGCGCTTTCGCCCTCGCCGCAACGTGCTTCATCCAGTCCAGCACAAAACCCTTGTTGCGCGGCATCGAGTTCCAGCCGGCATCGGTGCTGTCGTGGTAGCTCTTCTCCGCCGCCGGATCGAGGTCGCCATTCTTCGGCTCGAAGACATTGGCATCGATGGACAACAACCACAGCCCCTCGACCGGCTCGACGAGAAACGAAGCGTCGGCCATACGCCTGACGGTCTTCCCGTCGGAGGAAACGATGTCGAAAATCCGCGCCTCAAGCCTGTCATCGATTCCAAATGGGCATTCCCAATGCAGGTCGCCGTCGCGCCGGAAGAAGCCAAGCGCGCTCAGTGCAGGGATCGCCTGTTCATAGCCGCCGCAATACATCTCGGCGCTGACGATCTTGTCGACCGAGTTGTCCTGCCCGATATCGGCGTCGCTTGTCACCAGCATGTGCGAACCATTCGGGTTGAGGAAGCGCTTGCTCTGGTGACGACCGTGGATGGCATAGAGGTCGTGATTGCCCGGGGTCGCGACGAAGCGCAGGCCGAAGCGACGGGAATAGTCCGCCAGCAGCGCGGTCGCCGCTGCCATTGTCGACTGCTGGCCGTCGTCGGTCAGGTCGCCGGCAATCGCCACCAACGAAATGCCGCGTCTGACGATGTCGTCGAGCAGCGCGCGTGTGGCATGGAAGCTCTCGTTGAACACGCGCGTCGAGGCATTGGTGTCGGCAAGGGTTCGGACCGCCACCCGGTCGCCTCGTCCAACGCCCTGACGGTTGTCGACGTCGTGGAAATGCGGGTCGGCGATGACGGCAATCTTCATGTCATTCTCGCTGCGCGGCCAGTCGGCCGTCAGTTGTTGGCGGCAAGCGCCGACACCGGCGCCGGCGGCAATCCCTTGTCGATCATGGCGATCCACTGCGCTGCCTTGCGCGCCGCCTCGACCAGCATCGGCTTCGGCGCCTCGTGCCACTCGTCGCGACGCAGCTCACGCTGGGTGCGCACGTGGTCGAGTGCTGCGTCGAGCGTCGGAAACTTGTCCGGCATCTCGACATGGAGGAACAGCGCCACCAGCGACACCGAACGGCTGCGGCCGCCTCGGCAGTTGACCAGCACATTGCCCTTCTCGCGCCGCTTGTATGTGGCCTTGTCAGGCAGCACCTGGCTCAGCGCGCCGCGCAGCAGGTAGAAACCCGACAGCATCATGGTCTCGGGATTGCCGTGCCCGTCGATCAGTCCAAGCTTGTAGTAACGCACCGCGCCGACGCCGTAGATGGCATCAGCTCCCTCACCCTCGCCGAACGGCTCGGTCGCATAGTTGAAGTCGAGATTGACCGCGCAATTCACCACTGTGGTGATGTTCTTGTCCTTGAGCAGCGCAAGATCGCCGGCGCCGTCCATGCCGCCGACATAGATGTCGATGCCGTAGCCGGCGATGTCGCGCTCGATCAAGCTGAGCGCCGGCCGCTCGTAGCGTGGGCTGCCTGTATCCATGTCCCTGTCCCCGTTCTTCAGTCAGCGCGTTTCGAGCGCTATGCCGGTCGCCGCACTCATGCCAAGCGCCACGCCGGGCGCCGCCGCCAGCACCGCTCCACCCTTTGTCAGGCCGCCGACGGCGAGAAACGGTGCGACGACGCCGCCCGCTTCCTTGACCAGCAGCAACCCAGCCAGGCAATCCCACGGATGCATGTGCAGTTCCGCATAGGCGTCCGAGCGGCCGTCGGCGACATAGGCAAGGCCCAGCGCGCCGGATGCGCCACGACGCACATTGGCGCCCTGCTCGAGGATGTTGGAGAGCACCTCCATATAGCGCGCATTCGACTTGCGGTTCGACCAGCCGAATTCGACGCAGGCAGCATCGAAATCACCGGTTCCGGCAACGGCAATCGGCTTGCCGTTGCGCGTCGCCCCATGGCCACGCCGGGCGAAATAGAGTTCATCGAGAACAGGATTGTAGATCGCGCCGATCTCCATTTCGCCGTTGCTGACGAAAGCGATGGCGATGCAGAAGTGCGGGATGTCGCGGGCAAAATTGGCAGTGCCATCGATCGGGTCGACCACCCACGTATCCGGCTTGATCGCCCCGCCCGTCTCCTCGCCGAGGAACCCGTCCCCGGGAAACGCCTCGGCGATGCGTGCCTTGAGGTGCCGCTCCACTGCCGCATCGGTTTCCGTCAGGAAGTCCTGCGGTCCCTTCATGCCGAAGCCCGGCGTCCTGTTCCTGTAGCCGTCGAGCGCCACGGCCCCTGCGGACCTGGCGATCTCGCGGCAGAAGGCGGCACGCCGGTCCATCTCGGCTTCGGCTTCCGGCTGCGGGGCGACTGCGTGAACGGTCATGTCAATGCTCATTGGTAATTTCCGAGGTCAGATTGCACAGGTGTGCAAATTCGTCAACGCCATAAGATCGATAATGTTTTATCAGTGCAGCAGGAACCATAGCGCAGCAATGTGACAGCTGTTGCACAGCCGTTCCACGCATGGTCATGCGGCACCTCCCGCAGCCGAAAGCTTCGGCCTTCTTGCGCTCGCCGCCTCGCGACCTTCGGAGATTCCGCGGGCGATGCGCATCAATGTCGGATAGTCGGCGCCTTCCCCCAGCGCGACATAGCCGGGGCACATGAAGTCGGGCACGTCGGCGTCGACCTTGCCCAGCGTCAACGGGTGATAGCTGCCGCCAGCCTGCTTGAGGATGAGAACCGCCGCGGCGACATCCCAGGGATTGGAGCCGAAGCCAGCGGAGGCGTCGACCCAGCCCGCCGCGACATGGCAAAGGCTGAGCGCCCCGCTGCCCGGTCGCCGCAGCGTCGAGAATGTCTCGACCAGCTCACCGAAATTGGCGAGCGTCTGTTCATGCCCGTCGAGCCTGAAGTCGCGCGCCACCGGGTAGCCGGTAATCAACGTCGCATGCCGCTCGTCCGATATGGCGCGCGAGCGCAAGGGCACCCCGTTCAACCAGGCTCCGGTCAGGTCGGCCGAAAACAGGCTTCCCGTGACCGGGTCATAAACGGCGCCGGCGACGACCTCGCCATCGATCGCCACACCCACCGACACGCACCAGAAGGCAAAACCGCGGGCGAAGTTGGAAGTTCCGTCGATCGGATCGACATACCATTTCACCCGCCCCTCGCCGCTCACCCCACCCTCCTCGCCGACCACGACCGAGTCCGGCACTTCGCGCAGGATGAAGGCGCGGATCGCCATTTCCGCATCCTTGTCGTGTTTGGTCACGACGTCATGCAGGTCGACCTTGTAATCAACGGCCATGTTGGAGCGGAATGCAGCCAGCAGAGGCTCGCACATCAGCTTCGCCGCACGTTCGGCCACGTCGCGCAGGCGCTTTGCTTTCTCGAGGCTCGTCATGCGGCGATCCCTCGCGTCGCCTCGGTGAACAGACCGAGCAGCCCGACCGGGTCGGCCACTATGGCATCGGGCTTGAGCTTAAGATCGTAGGGCAGATCGTAAGTGCCCTTGGCCTCCATCAGGATGTTGCCGCCGACCCCGGCACGAACACCGCACAGCACGTCGCGGTCGAAATTGTCGCCGACATACCAGGCCTCGCCCGCTTCGACGCCGAGCGCCCGCGCCGCCAGCCAGATCATCTCCGGGTTCGGCTTGCGCACCCTTACCTCGTCGCTGTGGATCGCCACAGCAAATCGGCCCGTCAGCCCATGGGCGTCGAGGAAATCGATGTGCACCTGACCGCACAACGCGTTGCTGACGATGCCCACCGGAACGCCAGCGCCATCCGCCGCATCGAGCAGTTCGAGCATGCCGGTGCGCAACACGCGTTCGCTTTTCCAGTTGCCCATCTTGCGGCAGAGATCGTAGGCCTCGGCCACGACAACCTCCCGCGCCTGCTTCGGCCAGTCGCCGGCAACGAAGTCGCCCCAGAATTCCTCATGCCTGAGTTCGCGCGGCGAAAACGGCCGCGACATAGCATCCTTCCAGTGCGAGTCGGCGATGCCGCCCGCCTTGATATCGGCGGTGATCTGCTCGACCGAAAGCACCGGCGCTTTCACGCCGGCCTGGTCGAGCAGGCCGCGCACATGCGCAGCCAGCAGCTCTCGCCAATCAGGCATATGCGTCGTCGACACGATCACGCCGCCGAAATCGAGCAGCAGCGCCTTGGGTGCGGCGAGCTTTCGGCCCGAACTTGTCGACATCGTCAGTTCTCCATTTCATTCCAGCGGAAAAAGCGGGCCAGCGGAAAAAGCGAGACCAGTGGAAAAAAGCGGGACGGAGCCGAAGGAGAAGGGCTCCGTCCCTAGCCCACCGGGAAACTATTTCTTGTAGGAGACGCGCCAGAGGTCCTGCCAATCCTGGCGTGCGTCCCAATCTTCCAACGCCGTCGAGGCGTCGTATTGCTGCAGCTTGTCGAGCACCTTGCCGATACCAGAGGGCTCGTCGGCAGGCAGACCGATGTCGGGGTTGGTCGGCAGCTTGCCATCCTTCACCTGCGGCGCGATGCCTTCCGATGTCAGGATGTAGTGGATGAACAGCTTGGCCGCGTTCGGGCTCTTGGTGCCTGTCGCGATCAAGCCGAGCTTGACATAGGTCCAGCCCGGCCAAGGATCGAGCCCTTCGCAAAGGCCGAGCTTGAAGCCCTTGTCGGCATTGTCGCGGAACTTGGCCGAGCTCATCAGCCCAAAGAACGGCTCCTTCTGGCCGGGCGCGCCGACGGCCTCCGATATCGCATCGTCGGCATCCGCCAAAAGGGGGGAATTGCCAGCAAAACCCTTGACCCAGGCGGCCGTTGCGCTGTCTTCGCCGACCTCGATGTCCTTGCCGAAATGCGCCTTGTAGGCAGCCTTCATCTTGTCATCGTCATGCGTCTCGGTCTGGTTGAACCAGTCGGGATAGGTGCCCTTCGACAGCGGATCGTAGAAGGCGACCTTGCCCTTCCACTTGGGATCAGTCAGCTCCCAGATGTTCTTCACCGGGCAGGCATCGTAGGCCTCGGTGTTGTAAGCCCAGACGGCGGCATTGGTGGTAATCGCCAGCGGGTTCTGGAACTTTGCCGGGATCTTGTCGGCCATGTCCGGCGGCAGGTAACTCTCGACGAATTTCTGCGGCAAAAGCTGCGCCAGTCCCGCCGGCGCATCGGTAATCAGCACCACATCGCCCTTGACGTTCTTGGCCTGCCCCTCGCGCACGATCATCTCAAGCTGAGCGCTCGCCGACACCTTGATGCCGGTTGCCTTCACCCCGTATTTGGCGGTGAAATTCTCGGCCATTTCGACGATCTTGCCGGTGCTGTCGTAGATATTGATCGGCGCTTCCTTCTTCGCCGCCTCGACCAGCGCGTTGATGTCGAAGGCTTCCGCCCTTGCCGGTGCGGATGCCATCACGACCACTGCCGTCATCCCGGCCAGCGCCGTCGTCGCCAGTGCAAGCTTCCTGCTCGTTCCAAGTGCCGGTTTCATCGTTTCCTCCCCAAAAATCCGGCTGAAACGCGCCCGGCGTCAGTGCCGGGCGCGGCAATCGCAAGCGTTATTTCTTGTAGTTGATGCGCCAGAGGTCCTGCCAATCCTGGCGCGCGTCCCAATCGCTCTGGGCCGACGCCGAGTCGTAGGGGAAGATCTGGTCCAGCGCCTTGCCGATGCCCGAGGGCTCGTCGTCGGGCAGCTTGGCGTCGCTGTTGGTCGACATCTTGCCGTCGGCCGCCTGCGGGGCGATGCCTTCCTCGGTCATCAGATAGTGGATGAACAGCTTGGAGGCGTTCGGGCTGTCGGTGCCCTTGGCGATGAAGCCGAGGCTCGGATACATCCAGCCGGCGAAGGGTTTGAGGTCCGTGCACAGGCCAAGCTTGGAGCCGACATCCTGGTTGTTGCGGAACTTGGCCGAGCTGATCAGGCCGATGAACTGCTCCTGCTGGTCGGGCGCGCCAACCGCCTGTGCGGCGGCCTCGTCGGCATCGGTGAGCAGCGGGCCGTTGGCGGCCAGCGCCTTTACCCAAGCGGCGGTTGCGCCTGCCTCGTCGGTCACCAGATCCTTGCCATATTGTTCTTTATAGGCCGCGGCCACCTTGTCGTCGGCATTGGTCGCCATCTGGTTGAACCAGTCGACATAGGACGCCTTGTTGAGCGGGTCCTGCATGGCGAGCTTGCCTTTCCACTTGGCCTCCGTCAGCTCCCAGATGTTCTTGACCGGGCAGCTTTCGTTGAGCTGGGTGTTGTAGGCAAAGACATTGGCCTCGTTGGAGACGGTCAGCGGATTCTGGTACTGCGCCGGGATCTTGTCGGCGAGATCTGGCGGCAGCCAGCTCTCGACGAAGCCCTGCGGCACCAACTGCGCCACGCCGGCCGGCACGTCGCTGATCTGGATGACGTCGCCCTGCACGTTCTTGGCCTGACCTTCGCGGATCACCATTTCCAGCTGGGCTGCGGCATTGGCCTTGGTGCCGGTCGCCTGCACGCCATACTTCTTTGTGAAGGCCTCGGCCTGCTTCACGATCTTGCCGGTGCTCGAATAGACGTTGATTGGCGGCTCCTTCTTTGCCGCCTCGATCAGCGCGTTGAGGTCGAATTTTTCCTGGGCCTGTGCCGCGCCGGCAAACAGGCCGGCAACGACGCCGAGTGCCGTCGCAGCCAGGAGCCGTTTCAGATCGAAATGTCTGCTCATCTTTTCCTCCCTCTGTTGGGCCAGCTCCATGCCGGCCGTCTCGTTTCCCGATAGTCCTGCTTCACTCCCGGCGGGCGGTCCTCCACCGCCCGCGGAATCTCTTCAGTGCACCTTCGCCGGCCGCGTCAGCCGGTCGGCTGCCTCCATGCGGTTGCCGGCCTTGTCGAAGACGTGCAGCGCCTTGGGCTTGGTCCACCAAGTCACCGCCTCGCCCACCTCGATCTCCGGCGACTGGTGCGTGGTCATGAACAGCTTCTCGCCTGATGCCGTCAGCTCGATGATCCAGCTGCCGCCGGTGGGCAGGATGCCTGTCACCTCCGCCTGGCCAGAAAGCGCCCCCTCGGCCACGCCACGCTCGGCGTCGGCGAGGCGAATGGCTTCCGGCCGGATGCCAATGGAGCCGGCATCGCGCAGTTCGGCAAAGCGCGAGCCGAGATAGGCATTGGCAAGCCGCGACACCTCCGACCTGCCATTGCCGAGTTCAGCGATGTTGATCGGCGGATTGCCGACGAACTGCGCCACGAAGCGGTTGGCCGGCCGGTCGTAGATATCGTTGGGCGTACCGACCTGCTGCAGCTGGCCCTCGCTCATGACGGCGATGGTGGTGGCAAGCGTCATTGCCTCCCACTGGTCGTGGGTGACGAACACGATCGTCGTCTTGAATTCGGCATGCAGGCGCTTGAGCTCGGCGCGCATCTCGAGCCTGAGTGCAGCGTCGAGGTTCGACAGCGGTTCGTCGAGCAACAGCACTTCCGGGTTGACCGCCAGCATGCGGGCCAGCGCCACGCGCTGCTGCTGCCCGCCCGACAATTGCGAGGGATAGCGGTCGCGATATTTCTCGATGCCGAGCGTCTTCATCACCTGGTCGACACGCGCCTCGCGCTCGGCCTTGGGCATCTTGCGCAGGCGCAGGCCAAAATCGGTGTTGCGCTCGATGGTCAGGTGCGGCCACAGCGCGTAGCTCTGGAACACCAGCCCCATTTCGCGCCGCTCCGGCGGCACGAACACGCCCTCGACGACCGAGTCGACGACGCGCGGGCCGACGCGGATTTCTCCCGCCGTCAGGTGCTCCAGCCCGGCGATCATGCGCAGTGTCGTGGTCTTGCCGCAGCCGGATGGTCCCAGCAGGCACATGAATTCGCCGTCGCCGATTTCGAGGTCGAGATCGGCAACCGCATTGGCGCCGTTGCCCCCGTAGTTTTTCTCGACGCCGCTCAGATTGATCTTCGGCATGTCAGTTCCCCAGTCCTTGGGCGAGATTGGTCTTGGTCAGCTTCTGGCCGAGCAGCGCGCCGAAATAGGCGAGGCCGGCAATGATGAGCACGACGGCGTTGGCGGCCTGCGTGTAGTGGTAGTCGACGAGCCGGAGCGAATAGGTGGTCAGCACATCGGTCGACGGAACCGCCAGCACCACGAACAGGCTGAGGCCCTTGATGCCCGAGATGAAGGGCAGCAGGATGCCAGTCGTCAGCGACCCTTTCTGGATCGGGATGACGATGGAGATCATGCGCCGGAACCAGCCGGCGCCGGCGATCTGGGCTGCCTCCTCCGGCTCCTTGCCGAGCTGCGTCATGGCGGCGATGCCGGCGCGCGAGGCATAGGGCATCTGGTCGGCGATCAGCGCCAGCATCAGGATGAGCGTCGTGCCATAGAGAGCAGGGATCGGTCCGCGCGGCACGGCAAACAGCGAGAGATATGCGGCCGCAAAGGCGATGCCCGGAACCAGGTAGGGCAGGAACGTCACCTGGCGCAGGAAGGTGCCGAGCGGCTTCACCGGGGTACGCGCCACGACATAACCGACCAACAGGCCGAGGATACCAGAGGTAATGGAGGCGACGCCGACGATGCGCAGGCTGTTCCAGGCCGCGTTCCACAGGTCGGGGCTCAGCAGGATGCCGGTCTGCAACGCAACCGTATTGAGGTTGGTGCCGATCCAGTAGTCGAGCGTGAAATTGTCGAGGTTGAACTGGCCGGGCACCCGCATCACCGTCGACAGGAACAGGGTACCGATCGGCACGCCGACGCTGAGCACGAACATCAGCGCCGCAAACCCGGTTGCCGGCAGCCTGAGGATGCCGAGCGGGTTCAGCCGGTTCATCGAACCCTTGGAGCCGATGGTGACGAAGCGGCGCGCTTCCCGCATCAGCCGGGCGTCGATGGTGATGGTGATGATGCCGATCAGCATGATCGCGCCGGCCAGCACCGCACCCACGCCAACCTGGCGCGACGAGATGTTCTGGTAGAGCGAGGTCGCCAGCACATCGAAATTGACCGGCAGGCCGAGCACATAAGGCACGCCGAACTCGCCGAGGCACTTGGCGAAGATCAGCACCATCGCCGACATCAGCGACGGGCGCATCAGCGGCATGATGATCTTGCTGGCCACCGTCAGCCTGCTCGCCCCCAGAATGCGAGCCGAGTCCTCGAGCTGCGAGTCGAAGCGGCGCAGCGCGTTGCCGAAGAGCAGTATGACGAAGGGCGAATAATGCAGCGCCAGGATGATGGCCACAGGCATCTGGCCGTAGGACAGCCAGTCGGGTGGCGTGAAGCCGATCGATTCCATCCAACCCGGCTGGCCACCGACGGTGCGGTTCTTGAACAGCGTCGTCCATGCCAGCGCGAAGGTCCAGGCCGGCAGCATGTAGGGCACTATGAGGGCTGTGGCGAACCAGCGGCGACCGAACATGTCGGTGCGGCTGAGCAGCCAGGCGAGCACGCCGCCGACAAGCATCGACAGCGCAATGGCGCCTGCCGCCACGCTCAGCGTGTTGACCAGCGGCTCCCAGAACAGGTCATGCGAGATGCGCGAGAGGAAGACGCGGTCGACATAGTACCAGGTCAGCTCACCGACATCCTGCTTGATACGGCGCTCGTCACCGAACTGAACCCGCATCGCGTCCGACAGCATCGAAATGATCGGCACCACGATGAGATAGGCAAACAGCGCAGCGGCCAGCAGTCCGATGGTCGTCGTCGGCTCGCGCAGCGCCACCTTCAAACGATAGCGCAAGCGCTGGGTCTTCGTCGGTGCGGCGAGCCGGGCTGCGATAGGCCTTTGGCCCATGGCTGCAGCCTTGGCAGATGTCTGGACACGACCGCTCACGAGCCGCCCCTCCGCGGCACACGGCCTCCGGCCGGGCCGGAGCCATGGCCGCAGCTGCTGTCCGTCGGACGCGCAGCCAGGCCTTCATGCGATGGCACGAACATGCATTCTCCTCCACTGGGCGCCTGCGACGTGCTGGCCGGGCATCGTCCCCTGGCCACCTCGTTTTCAGGCACGCCCGCCCTCCTCCGGGCAGACCGGCACATCTCTGTGCCTGTTGGCATATTCATTCCATCCGCGGCACGTTCGTGTCAATTGGATTCTTCAAGTTTTTGCACAGCCGTGCAAATCATCTTAATTTGCTTGAAATCCATGGTTTTTAGCAACGACGCCGCAATCCAGACCGGCGATGCAGCATGGATTCAAGGAATTTTGTGCACTGCCGTGCAATTCGCCATTCCCGGTCTTCTTTCAGGCAACAAAAAGCCCGCCCGGGGAACGGCGCGACGGCCGACCCTGGGCGGGCTTTGAAGCTCCAGCCGAATGACCGGCGAGCCTACTTGACGATCTGAATGCTGGTGTTCGAGGGGCCGAAAGCCTCGACCAATTCGTAGAAGTCTGCGGCATTGTCGGGGTGCAGGCGCACACAGCCATGCGACGCCGGGCGACCGAGGCGGCTGATCTGGTTCGTCGCATGCACGGCATAGCCGCCGTTAAAGAACACCGAATGCGGCATCGGCGCGTTGTCGTACTTTTTCGAGTACCACATCTCGTGCATGCGCGTCGGCTTGAACGAACCCTTCGGCGTGACGTAGCCGCGTCCGGCGGTCGACACCTTCCAGACATAGGTCGTGCGCCCGTCGATGATGACATGCATGCGCTGCTCGCCGATCGACACCCGCGCCACGATCTTGTTGGCAGCCTGTGCCGCCCCCTCTCCAGCCGCCACCACAAGGGCAGTGCCTGCCGCCGCAACGGCGATGATGTTGATAAGCTTTCTCTTCAGTTCGGTGTTCATGTCATCCCCCTTCGAAGCCGGCCGCGCCGGCGGAAATACGTTTCGGAATGGGGAGGCTTTTGCCAAAGCCGTGTTTCGGCAATATTTCGGTTCGTTAACTTTTGTGTTTCTTATGTGTTTCGCATTTCAAAAGGCCTGTTTCAGATTTTATTGAGAGCCGCTGCCTTTCCTCGCCGGCAAAGTCCACTCCGACAGCGTCGGCGTCAGGTACCCGCATTCCGCTTCGCGCCTTATCTAGCTGAATCAAAAGCACAAGCGGCGCACCGTCGAGGAAACCGTACTGAAACATTCAGAATCATGAAACCGCATCCGGCGGCATCTTCCCGATACAGCCGGCCGGCACATTCGCTCTCGACGAAACGAACGTTGCGAATGCTGGATGGGAGCGAGACGATTGGCGGCACGATGGTTCCTGCGGGTGGGCATCGCCACGGCGATACTGACAGGGATCGGAATGCTGGCCGACCGTGACGACGCTTCAGCCGCACGCTGGTTGTCGAAGCAGGGCATGGCTTCGGCACCAGGCGGCATCCATCTCTCGCAACAACCTTGTTCGTCGCAATTCTGCGCACCCGCCGGGTCCATGGGCGTGGGTGCCCGGCTTCAGGCCGGGCGGCGGTGAGCAGAACCCCCGCGCGCTTGTCGCCGCGGGTCCGAGTACCCGCGTCGCCTATGGCAGGTCAGGCGACGCGGGTGTCTCGGAGTGCCAGTTTGTTGGAAACCGAGACGGGAACAGGCCCGACGATCATGAAGACACAATTCGCAGCATCGGTGCTTTCGGCGCTTCTGTACGCCCAGGGTTTGCTGGGGTTTGCAGCCGTTGCAACAATCCTCCTCAAGGACCACGCGCATGCCGAGATGCGCGTGGAAGTGCCGGCTACCCCCGTGCCGGCAAGCTGACGCCTTGTCCGCCTGCACAAACTCAGGTCTGGCTGTCAGCGGGTCCCGCTTCCTTGCCCGCCGCCTTGGTCGGCGGGTCGAAACGGTAGCCCGAGCCTCGGATCGTGGTGATGCTTTCGGTATCGAGCTTGCGACGCAGGCGCACGATACGCGAGTCGATGGAGCGGTCGAAGGCATCGGCGCTCTCGGCAGGCGCCGCGGCCATGATGTCGTCCCTGGTCAGCACTTTGCGCGGCTGCGACAGGAACAGCTTGAGCAGAGCGATCTGGCCGGGCGACAGCTGCTCTTCCTCGCCCGAGGCGTGCATGACCAGCGCCGAGCGCAGGTCGACCGTCGAATTCTCCAGCACCACCAATTCTTGCGTGCCGCGTCCCCGGCGCGCGAGGAGGCCGCCGATGCGCGCGGCGAGTTCTCTCACATTGAGAGGGCTCTCCACGACATCGGCGGCGCCCAATTCCAGAGCCAACACCTTGTCGACCAGTTCGGCGGGGCGGCATATCAGGATGAAGCACGGGCCTTTCTCGCCGCTGAACCTGCGCAGCAGATCCCGACCTTCGGCCGGCGTCAGGCCGTCGCCGACCACCACCACGTCGATGCCCTTGGCCGACAGCAGCGACTCCGCCTCCCACAGCCGCTTGGCCACACGCACATCGTGGCCGCGCCTGTCGAGATGCTCGGCAAGGTCGGAGGCTATTACCTCCGCTATGGCGACGAGTGCGACGATCGATCTTCCAGCCATGTCTCTGTCCGTAGCACGAGCGAAATCGCGACCATTGCCTGCCGGCGAGGGCTGCGCGGCGCCTGCCGTGGCAAGAAGATGCCCAGGGATGCGCTCGGCCGGGGATGGGTTCCCAGTCGTGTCTCCCGAAGCTTCAAATCGCCCCTAACGAGGCAGGACGCCATTGGCAACTGCCCACCCGAAATGATCGCTGGACATCATGTTTATACCCAATCTACTTTCCGCAGGTAGCGGAGGCGAGGCCAAACTGCGAGCCCGGATAGTCATTGTCGAAGACGAACCCGATCTGCGGGACGCCGTCGCCGAGTATCTCGGCGCGAACGGCTTCGATGTGACCGCAGTCGAGGGCGCAGCTGCCCTTCGCGCGCTCATCGAAACCGAAGCATTTCATCTTGCGATACTTGATATCGCCATGCCGGGCGAGGACGGCCTTTCGCTCGGCCGCTGGCTGCGTGGCCGAATGCCGATAGGCATCATCTACGCCACCGCCGCGGGCACTGCGCTCGACCGTATCGTCGGCCTCGAGATCGGCGCCGACGACTACCTGGTCAAGCCTTACGAGTTGCGCGAGCTGCTCGCCCGCGTGCGCAGCGTACTCCGCCGCGTTCCGCAGCCCGACAGCATCAAGCAGGCGCAGCTCGCAGCCCAGCCGCCACGCCGCACCATCGCCTTCGGCGCCTTTCAGGCCGATCTCGACGGCCGGCTCGTCACCGGCAATGGCGGTGCCATCCTTGACATGGCCAAGAGCGAATTCGACATGCTCGAGGTCTTCCTCACCCGGCCCAACCGGCTGCTCAGCCGCACCACCATCTCCGAGGCGATCGGCTTTGCCGAAGACCCGGAATCGTCGCGCGCTGTCGACATCCGCATCATGCGGCTGAGGAAGAAGATCGAGGACGACCCGGCAAACCCGAAATTTCTGCGCACCGTGCGTGGCGAAGGCTATATCTTCTCCCTGCCCGGCAGCGAAAGCTACTGACGCATCGCGCCCTCGTCGGAAACCGTTATGGCCTTGTTGACCGTCTCACGCACCGACCAGCAGTCGGGCACGCCGAGCCCCACTGTCGCGGCTGGCCAGATCGTGCGCCATCTCCGGCAGGCGCAGGACTGGCAGCAGGATATCGACCAGATTCTCGAGCGCTTGGGACGTGCCTTCGGCGGCCATCGCACCATCCTGTTCAGGCTGCGCGATGTCCCCGGCCAGGGCTTCGCACAGTCCATCTCTGCCTATTGGGTCGACCAGAGGATCGACAAGGTCGCAGCACCGCCAACAACCATCAACCAGGCAATCGTCGATTCCGACCCACTGCTCGAGCGCCTCGCCGAGGAGGGCCGCCAAGGCAAGATCTTCATCGGCCACACACGCGACCTTGCCGGCTTCCTGCGCAAGGATTTCGACAAGCAGCACATCAAGTCGTTCCTGTCGGTCTCGGTCTCGGCCCACGGCCATCTCTGGGGCACGCTTGCCGTCAATGACTGCGTCGTCGAGCGCAACTGGTCCGACGACGACATCGCTGCCCTTGAGATCATCGCCGCCGCCCTCGGCGACGCCATCGAGCGCTCGCTGTCGGAGTATCATGTCAGCGAAATCATCCGCCGCACCATGCTGCAGTCGTCGCTCGATGCCATCATGGTCGTCGACGAGACAGGCTCGATCATCGAGTTCAATCCGGCCGCCGAGAAGATGTATGGCTGGACCCGCGACGAGGTGCTCGGCAAGGACCTGCTCGACACCGTCATCCCTGCTTATTACCGCAAGGGATACGCCAACGGCGCCGAATACATGACCGGCCGCGGCGCACCGATGGTCGGCCAGCGCATGGAGACCGTGACCCAGAATGCCACTGGCGAAATCATCCCCATCGAGCTCACCGCCAACGAGATGCGGCTCGCCGACCGCAGGCTGATCTTCGGCTCGATCCGTGACCTCCGGGAAAAGCACCGCGCCGAAGAAGAGATCAACCGCCAGCGCGAGAAGTTGCACCAGAACGAAAAGATGGCGGCGATGGGTTCGCTGCTCGCCGGCGTCTCGCACGAGCTCAACAACCCGCTCGCCGTGGTCGTCGCCCAGTCCACCCTGCTGCATGAATTTGCCACCGATGCGCAAACCAAGATGCGCGCCGAAAAGGTGCGCGCCGCCGCCGAACGCTGCGGCCGTATCGTCAAGAGCTTCCTCGGCATGGTGCGCCTGCATCCGACGACGCGGTCGGAAACCGATCTCAACCACGTCGTCCGTGCCGCCCTCGAGGTCACCGCCTACGGCGCCCGCTCCAGCGGCATCAGCATCGACACCGACTTTGTCGAAGGCCCGCTCATGGTGCTGGCCGACGCCGACCACATGACCCAGGTCGCAGCCAACTTCCTGGTCAACAGCCAGCATGCACTCGCCGGCGCCGTGGATGAGCGCCGCATCTGTGTCCGTACCTTCCGCAATGCCGATGGCAGCGCCGGCTTCTCGGTCGAAGATTCAGGCCCCGGCATCGCCGAGAGCATCCGCGACAGGATCTTCGAGTCCTACTTCACCACCAAGCCGATCGGCGTCGGCACCGGCATCGGCCTGTCGATCTCCAAGTCGATCGTCGATCGCCACAACGGCAAGGTCTGGTTCGAGCCGGTCACGCCGCAGGGCGCACGCTTCGTCGTCGAGCTGCCGCCCATCAAGGGCAGCCATGGCATCGTCGCCGAGGCAGCGCCGAAATCGAGTGGCCTGCGCCATGCCGTCATCATCGACGACGAACCCGACGTCGCCGGCTCGCTCTCCGACATCCTTGAACTGATGGGCGTCAAGGCGCGCATCGTCTGGTCGTGGACGTCGGTCGCCGACGCGCTCGGCAGCCAGCCCGTCGACATCATCTTCTCCGACCTGCGCATGCCGGACCGCAGCGGCATCTCTATCTTCCGCGAGATCGTCAGCGAGCGGCCGGAAATGGCCCAGCGCTTCGTGCTCGTCACCGGCGACCTGATCGGCGCCAAGGCCGAGATCGAACAGCTGCCGCCGATGCTCAAGCCGCACATCCTCGAAAAGCCGTTCAGCACCTTCGACGTGCGCAGCGCGCTGAGTGCCGTCAGCGAGCAGGCATCCGACCTCTGAGACAGGCTTCCGTCACTGCGCGGTGTAACCGCCGTCGATGACCAGCTCTGTCCCAGTGACGAAGCTCGCTTCGTCGGAAGCGAGATAGAGCACGCCATAGGCGACATCGTCGGGTTCGCCGACGCGGCCAAGCGGTGTCAGCTCGATCGCCTTGTTGCCCTCGCCGCTTGCCGCCAGCTTGTCGAGCGCCCCTGACGACATCGGCGTGCGGATCCAGCCGGGGCACACCGAATTGACGCGGATGCCGTAGCGCTCCTTTGCGCAATGCAGCGCCGCCGACTTGGTGAACAGCTTCACCCCGCCCTTGCTCGCCACATAGGCCGCAGTCGAGGGGCTGCCGACAATGCCCATGGTCGACGAGAAATTGACGATCGAGCCGCCCTGCCCGGTCTTGCGCATCGCCTCGATACCGAACTTGGTGCCGAGGAACACACCTTCCATGTTCACCGACATGACCTTGCGCCAATCATCGAGGCTGAGCTGTTCGACCGAGCCGAAAGGTGCGCCGACACCCGCATTGTTGACCAGGATGTGCAGTCCGCCGAACACATCATGCGTTCGTTCGATGATTGCCTTCCAACCCGTCTCCGATGTCACGTCATGGGCGACGTAGAGACTGCGTCCGCCGGCGGCCTCGATGCCGGCGGCGACTGCCTCGCCCTTTTCGCGCTGCAGGTCGCTGACCACGACTGCCGCGCCCTGGCGCGCCAGAAGCCGCGCCGTCGCCTCGCCCATGCCGGATGCAGCACCTGTGACGATGGCGATCTTTCCTGCGACGCGACCCATGACGAATTCCTCCCGGTTTTGCCACCAGCGTCGCCTGCCATCAGGAACAGCGGCATCGTCGGAAGGGACTAGCGGCCGGACGCCTCGGCACAAAAAAAGGCCCCGTGGCCGAGACCACGGGGCAGGTACGCGCTGGAAGGATGTAGGGCGCGGCAGGGAACGCGGTGACCGGGCGGACCGGCGTCTAAAAGATGTTCGGGGTGGTGTGAACCGGCCCGGCGCTGGCGATCAGCCGCACCTTGCGTGGCGCACGTATCCCTGAATCTTCGGCAATGGCGTCGAGGCAGACCTCGCTTTCGACACCCCAGGCCTGCCCGCGGCAGGCGATGTCGGCTTCCTTGAGCGGCAGGCGGTCGGTCTTCTCGGTCGTCATCACTCCATCGACGACACGGTGGTCCGACCCCATCGAGGCAAAAGCCGGGCCACTGGTCGGCGCCAGTGCCATCGACGACAGCGAGGCAACGACGAACACCGAGAACATGGCCATCGGGTGCTCGTTGGCACGCTGGCGAATGGCGATGCGCGGCCGGCGATAGATGCGCGAGCGCGGCTGGAACTGGCGGTCGACTTTCTGGACTTTCCTGGAACCGATCATGGCAATTTTGCCTTTTCGTTAAAATTCATTCCCTTGTTGAAATGAAACTAACCGAAACATGTAACGACATGATGCTGACCGATGTCAACTCATGAAACAACAAATAATCCGCATAAACAGTCAATATGACTGCCAAATTGGTCACAAAGTTACGCAAAATCAGTCAACTCTGTCGAAATCCTGCCGCAAAACGGGAGGAGCAAAAGCTTCCCTTTGGTAACAAGAGCCGCCCATGTCGCAATAATTCGAACCAAACGAAAGGCCGATGCAGTCACCTGCATCGGCCTCGGCATGAATGGTTCTGTTGGTCTGTGGCGTTCAGCCGTTCAGCACATCCGCCCATTCGGGATGGCGACGGAACTGCGCCGCGGCAAAGGGGCAGAGCGGGATGATCTTCTTGCCGGCCGCACGTGCGTCTTCAACTGCCCGCGTCACCAGCCGCAATCCTGCCCCCTGGCCACGGAATGCGTCGGGCACCTCGGTATGGTCGATGATGAACAGATGATCGCTGATGGTCGTATAGGTCATCTCGGCCTCCGCCCCGCCGGCACCGCGTATGACGTAGCGTCCTTTGGTGCCGCGATCCTCAAGCTCGATGACAGGAAGTTCTTCGGTCATTGCCCCTGCTCCTTGGTTGCGAAGAACCGCTTCGCGGCTTCGATTTCGTTGGGGCGCACCTCGTGGCCACCCCCGTGCCATTCCAGCCTGACGTCGGCGCCGGCGTCCCGCAAATAGGCGTTGAGCCGGCTCGTCAGTTCGGGCGGACAGATCGGGTCGCGCCGCCCGGCGGTGATCAGCACCCGCCGCCCCGAAAGGCTGCCATTGATCTCGGGTGCGAACGGGATCAGCGGATGCATCAGCGCCGTTGCATCGAACTGCTCGGGTGCCGCAAACAGCACCGAGGCCAGGATGTTGGCGCCGTTGGAGTAGCCAAGCGCATGGACCGCCGACGGCTTTGCCTCCTTGACATGCGCCTTGACGAAGCCGGCCATCTTGACCGTCGCCCTGATGAGATCGTCCATGTCGTAGACACCCTCGCCGGTGCGGCGGAAGAAACGCGCCGCCCCCATTTCGGATACGTCGCCGCGGGGCGACACGACAGTCGCCCCCGGCACCAGCTCCCGGGCAAAGCCGAGCAGCTGGTTTTCATCGCCGCCGGTGCCGTGAAAGGCAAAGACCAGCGGTCCCCCGGGTTCCCCCGGCAGCACCTTGTGGATGTACGCGTCCTTGCTCATCGGTCCTCCTCAGTCGCCCAGCGGCTGCAGGGTCTTTTCAAGATAATCGCGCAGATGCGCATGCTGCGACGGCAACTTCAGCGCCTCGCCGAGATGGGCGGTGTCCTCGTCGCGGTCGAAGCCGGGTTCGTTGGTCGCGATCTCGAACAGCACGCCGCCGGGGGTACGGAAGTAGATCGCCCAGAAGTAGTCACGGTCGATGACCGGCGTCACCTGGTAGCCCGTCTCCATCAGCGCCTTGCGCACCTCGAGCTGCTTGGCCCGGTTCTCCACCGCAAAGGCAATGTGATGGACCGAACCGGCACCCAGGCCTGCAAAGGAAGCACCCGGCAGCGTCTCGATATCGATGAAATCGGCACCGTTGCCGTCCTTCACCGCCAGGCGCTTGACGTTGCCCGAGGTGTCGACCTCCTCATAGCCCATAAACTTCAGGAGCTCTTCGGTGGCACCGCCATCGCGCAGCCTCAGCGAGGCCGAGTGAAAGCCGCGGATCGCCTCGTCGTTGGCGACGCCGCCCTTGACCCACGGCGTGCGCTTGCCGCCCTCGGCCTCGACCAGTGCGAAACCGTCACCGTCGGGACCGGCAAAGCTCAGGCGCTTCTCGCCGAATTTCTCATCGCGGGCCAGGCCAGTGACGCCCTGGTCGGCGAAGCGCTGCTCCCAGAAGGGCAGCGTGCCCTCGGGTACGGAGAACACGGTTGTGCCAACCTCGCCGACGCCCGGGCGGCCTTTGCCGATGTCGGAGAACGGGAAGTAGGTCATGACGGAACCCGGCGTGCCCAACTCGTCTGCGTAATAGAGATGATAAACGTCCGGCGCGTCGAAATTGACCGTCTTCTTGACCCGGCGCAGGCCGAGCTTGTGGGTGAAGAACTGGTTGTTCTCGGCCGCATCCCTGGCCATCGAGGTCACGTGGTGCAGGCCCTTGATCTGGTTGAGCATCGTCTCGCTCCTTTCGCTAGCCGCGGCCCTTGCCGCTCTGTTGGGCTGAATATGGGCGCATCGATTGTTGCGGCATAGTGGCCGGTCGCAGAATGGTCCGTTCACAAAAATCGAACAATAAAAGCGAATTCGTTCACACTTTTTGGCATGACCGATCGCTGCATGAAGACGCTTGCACGGCACCGTGAATCCGGCTTCCTTGGCCGCGATTTCAATTGCGGGGGGCGAGCTTGGCAAACAGGGGCGGACGACCGAACATTCTTCTCATCACCTGCGACCAGTGGCGCGGCGACAGCCTGTCGACGGTCGGCCACCCCGTGGTGAAGACGCCCCACGCCGATGCACTCGCCCGCGAAGGCGTCACCTTCAGGCGCCACTATGCCGGCACCGCGCCCTGCTCGCCGGCACGCGCCTGCCTCTACACCGGCCTCTACCAGATGAACAATCGCGTCTGTCGCAATGGCTCGCCGCTGGATGACAGGCACGACAACATCGCCCGCGCCGCCCGCCGTGTCGGCTACGACCCGACGCTGTTCGGCTACACCGACGTCTCGCCCGACCCGCGCGGCCGCGCTGCAGGCGACCCGTTCCTGCGCACCTATGAAGGCGTGCTGCCCGGTTTCACCACCCGCCAGCTGTTGCCCGAACACCAGAAGGCCTGGCTGTCCTGGCTCGCCGCGCGCGGCATCGACTCCAGTGCCGGCTTTCCCGATGTCCATAAGCCGGCAAATGCCGATGCGTCGGAGGTCAGCAACGCGGTTCCTGTCTATTCAAAGGATGAGACCCCGACCGCTTTCCTGGCCGGCGAGTTCCTGCGTTGGCTTTCCGAGCAGGACGAAGGCCAGCCCTGGTTCGCCCATGTCTCCTTCCTCAGTCCGCATCCGCCCTTCATCGTGCCCGAGCCGTTCAACACTATGTACGAGCCGTCGGAGGGCCCGGCATATGATCGCGCCACGAGCCTCGAGGCCGAAAAGGCGAGCCACCCGTTCCTCGCCTATCACCTAGAGCATCACCAGAACAAATCGAGCTTCATCCCCGGCGCTACAGGCAAGGTCGGCGACTGGAGCGAGCAGGAATTTCGCAAGATCCGCGCCCTCTATTACGGCATGATCTCGGAGGTCGATTCCCAGCTCGGCCGCATCTGGCAAGGCATCCGCGACAATGGCGCCTGGGAGGACACCATCGTCATCCTCACGTCCGACCACGCCGAGATGATGGGCGACCACTTTATGCTCGGCAAGGGCGGCTGGTTCGACGGCAGCTACCACATCCCGCTGATCATCAAGGCCCCCGGCCACGCGCTGGCCTCGGGCTCCGCGGTCGACCGCTTCACCAGCGCGGTCGACATCATGCCAACCCTGCTCGACCTCATCGGCGGCAAGGCACCGCATCTCGACGGCCAGTCGCTCAAGCCATTCCTCGAAAGCCACGAGCCCGAAATCTGGCGCAACGCCGCCTTTTGGGAATACGACTTCCGCTCGGTCGCCGAAGGCACGACAGAGGCCCATTTCGGGCTTGACTCACGCTCGCTCAACTTGGCTGTCATCCGCACCGAAAAGGTCAAGTATATACATTTCGGCGGTGGCCTCCCGCCGCTGCTCTACGATCTCGTCAATGATCCCGGCGAGACCAACAACCTTGCCGACGATCCGGCATGGCTGCCTGTCAGGCTCGAATTCGCCGAGCGGCTGCTAGCCCATCGCGCCCGGCATCTCGACCAGTCGTTGGCATTGTCGGAACTGGCCGAGGCCGGCGCCGTCGGCCATTTCGCCCGGCTGCCCTAGGCCTACCTCCAAACGAAAAGCCCGCGCCGAAGCGCGGGCTTTCCTACACGATACGCCTGGTCTTACTGAACCATGATCAGGCGCTGCTCATCACGCTTCTCGGACCAGCTGCCGGCGTCGTAGGCCGGCTGCTTCTCGAGCTGGTCCTTGGTGAAGGTGGTGTAGAGATACTTGTTGCCTTCGGTGTCGACGAGGAAGGCGAGGTTGTCGCTACCGATGGCCACCTTCTTCTCGCCCATGCCAAGGAAGCCGCCGACATCGATGACATAGGCGTCGATCTTGCCATCGGCAGTCAGCAGGATGTCGCCGATCTTACCGATGCGGGCATCGTCGGTGCCATACACCGCCGCACCGACCATCTCCTCGGCGCGCATGTCGGCCGCAGGTAAGTCCTTCAGCGTAGACTTGTCGATCGCCGCCGTCTTGGTCGGATCGGTCGCGGTCGCATCAGGGGTGACTGGAGCGGGTGTCGTCTGCTCTGCCGTCACCGGCGGCTTCGCTTCCGGCGTCACCGGCGCCTGTGCCGTCTGGTCGGCCATCGGGGCGGGCTCGGTCGCCGCAGTCGGCGCCGGGGCCGGATCATATGCGCGGCGATCGAAGTCGGGCATCGCCTGCAGTTGCTCCTTGGTCGTCGCCATCACCAGCCAGCGGTCACCGTTCTTCTCGGCCCAGTCGAACTCCTTGTACGGCAGGACGACGTTCTTCTGGCCAAGGCCGAGGAAACCGCCGACACCAATCACCAACTGGTCGGCCGTACCGTCGGCGGCGAGCACGATGTCGTTGACGCTGCCGATATTCTCGGCGTCATTGCCCGAGCCGTTATAGACCTTCTCGCCGATGATGTTGGTGGCGAGATAGCCGTCAGCGTGGGGAATGACAGCAGGAGCCGACGGCGTCGCTTCCATTGGTGCCGCTGGTGCGGGCGCCGGTGCCGGAGTGGTCGTGTCCTGCGCCATCGCGCCGGTGGAAATCAGGGCGGCGAGGGCCGTCGTAGCCAAGAGATTGCGGATCATGTACTCTCTCCTCGTGCGTGTTCTTCATGCATATGCCGCGCCTCGACCGGTTCTTCGCGGGATGGGTCCGGCGCGGCTCCTACGGGGTCACAACGTCGTGATCCCCCGGGGGTTCCGATCTTTTTCACCTTCGATCTTGCAGATGAAAGCCGGATACGGCTTGGTGGACGCGCAGTGCATTTCGAAAAACATCATTATACAACAATATCTTAACTCGGCATTGTCGCCGTCAGAGAGATTGCCGCAGCAAGCAGCAACCCGGAGATCAGCATCAGCAGCAGATGTCGTCCTCGGCCGCCCTGGCGGGCGTTTCGAGCTGAAAAGTCCTGGTCATGACAATGTTTCCTCGTTGATAGTCATGGGGCCAAGGTGAGCCTGCCGGCATGGTGCCAGTTTGTCCGGCCAAGGCTTTTCAACTTGGATATAGGCGGCTAGTTTTCTGCGACTGAGGGGTAGCCGTGCAGGACAACGAGACCGTCGCAGCTCACAAGGCCGACAGCGAACGCGTGGAACCGCGCGACGCCGCCAACGCCCCTGCGGCGCAGCTCAAGATGCCGGCCGACGCAGATTTCGACCGCCTGACCGCCCTTGCCGCCGCAGCCAGCCGCTCGCCCGCAGCCCTGCTTGCCTTGGCGGAGGGTGAGGGCTTGGCCGTCAGGTCGCGGTTCGGTGTCGAGGCCACGACAGCACAAGATGTGCTCCGGCAGATTGAGAACGTTGCCGACACGCCCGCCCCGGACACCGCCAGGCTGCCGTTTCATTTCGAGCTTCCGATCCTCGTGTCGGGCACTCAGGTAGGCAAGCTCGTCGTTTTCAGTTCCGAACCGCGGTCGGACCTCGACGCGGACGAGATCGGATACCTGACGTCACTGGCAGCGCTCGCAGCCAGCCTGATCGCGCTGCGCGACCGCTCACATGCCGGCGCACGTGCCGAGGCGGCGCTCGTCCACGCCGAAACCCGCCGCGCTATCGCCCTTGAGGCTGCCGCGCTGGCGAGCTGGGTGTGGAACCCGCGCAGCGGCTCCATCGAATGCGACGCGCTGCTGCCGCAACTCTTCAACCTGCCGGCGGCAACCCGTATGCGGGCACGCGACGTGCTCGTCGCCATCGACCGCCGCGACATCGGCAAGACGCGCGCGCTGTTTCAGGAAGCGCTGGCCGGCAGCGACGACTACTCAGGCGAGTACCGTATCAGAGGCATCGACCCGCCGCGCTGGCTCGCCGCCCGCGGCCGCGTTGTCGAGCGCGATGCCAGCGGAAAGCCGACGCTGGTCTTCGGCGTCAACTACGACATCACCGAACGCCGGGCGACGGAGGAGCGTCAGCGCTTCCTGCTGCGCGAACTCAACCACCGCGTCAAGAACACGCTCGCCACCGTGCAGGCACTGGCAACGCAGACGGTGCGCCATGCCCGCGAGCCACGCGAGTTCCTTGACGCCTTCAGCGAACGCCTGCGCGCGCTCGGTCTGGCCCATGGCCTTCTGTCGGAGCATGAATGGCGCGGCATCGGCATCCGCGAACTCACCCGCGTCGAGCTGACGCCCTTCGACGAAGCCGATGCGCCACGCATCGCCATCCTCGGCCAGGATGCGCTGCTGACACCCGACCAGGCACTCGGCCTCGCCCTGATCCTGCATGAGCTCGCCAGCAACGCATTGAAATACGGGGCCCTGTCGGTACCCGCAGGTCGGGTTTCCGTCGCCTGGATCATCCAGGGCGGCGCCGACGGCAAACGGTTGGTGCTCGACTGGACCGAAAGTGGCGGGCCTGTCGTCACCCCGCCAAGCCGTCACGGCTTCGGCTCGATCCTCATCCGCCGCAGCCTGGCCAAGGTCATTTCAAGCGAAGTCAGGCACGAATATCTGCCCGAGGGCGTCCGCGCCCGCATCTCCATGCCCTTCGGCCAGCCGGCCGGGCACTGACACAAGACTCTGGAGCAGACGCCGGAAGCGACTGCTCGGCAAAGCGAGATTGGCGAAAGATTGGAAGAAGGCGCGACCGGCGTCAGACCTGCACCATGCCAGCGTGGCAACCGGCCAACAGCACACCCGACAAGCCAGAGGCCTAGTCGCCCGCCACGCCGTCGCTGTCGTCTGGCTTGCGGTTTTCGCGATAGATCGCATAGGCGGCAAGCGCCACGACCGGACCGAGGACAGCGCCGATGCCGCCCTTGCTCCTCAGCAATGTCGGCAAGGCAGCCAGCACGGCGGATGTGCCAAGTGCCGCAAGGTCGGCGCGGCGACGTCGCCTGTCTTCCCTGACGCGCGCCGCCAACGCCAGTCTGTGCACAAGCAGGATTACAGCTGCCAGTACGAGAAAGCCGATGCCGAAGCCGATCGCTGCCTCCAGCGTCCCATAACGTCGGCCCGCCCAAACGAAGGCAGCCCCGACAAGAAACCCCACCCCGCACAGGCCCAGCAGAGCTGCTGACATATAGGCGATCACCGCACCGCGGGCGCGGCGCATCCCGTAGCCAATCTCGCTCGATGCGATGGATGCAATCAGAGATGCCAGCATGGGTCCCCCGAACCGGCCGCTCAGCGCCGCGCCAGAAGCGCGACGAGGAAGCCGACGCCGGCCGCGATTGCGAGCGACGTCACTGGCTTCTCGCGCACCGCTGCCATCAATTGATCCTCGAGATCCCGGGCCGTGGCGCCGATGCTCTCCAGGGCAGCGTCGCCCTGGACCTTCAATTGCTCGGCGCCCTGGCTTGCAGCGCGCCGCGCCGCGTCGTAGCCATGCTCGCCGGTCAGTGCCAGCTGCTTGGTCAGCGCTTCGATATCGGCCTTCAATTGCTTGATGTCGGCTTCGAGGTCAGGGGCCGTCTTGGTCCCGTTTCCTTGCTTTCCAGCGGCAGCAGCCATGGTCTTGCTCCTTCAGTTCAACGGAGGCGAAACGCCTCGTGCGCATGTCGGTTCCGTCGATTTTCCAAAGCATCGCCGACTGTTACCGGTTTTGCCAGCCCACGGCTTGCAGAAATTCCTGTCGTCACAGCAGCGGCCGGATGCTCTCGTCAAGGCCGCCCCAGCCTGCCAGCACCATCAAGCCATTGACGTCGAGGACTTTGCAGCCGCCGTCGCGCCACTGCACCAGCTTGCGGTTGATCAGCTTGCGGATCGTCTTGTTGGTGTGGACCAGCGACAGCCCGAGCGTGTCGGCGATGTGCTGCTGGGTGATCGGTATCTCGACCGCACCCTTGCCGTTCATGCCGACCTTCCTGGCCCTGCTCGCCATGAAAGCCAGCAGGTAGGCCGCCCGCTCGAGCGCGGAGCGGCGCCCGACGCTAAGGAGATTCTCGTCCAGCATGCGCTCCTCGCGCGACGCGATCCATGTCAGGTCATAGGCAAGGCCGGGATGGTCGCGATAGAGTTCCAACAGCCGGTCGCGCTCGAACACGCACAAGAGCATCGACGAGAGCGCTTCCACCGAATGCTGCATCTCGCCCATCAGGCTGCCCTGCAGGCCGATCATGTCGCCGGGCAGCACGTAGTTCAGTATCTGGCGGCGGCCGTCCTCGAGCAACTTGTATCGAAAGCCCCAGCCGGAAAGCACCGTATAGAGATGCGCGCTATGGCTACCTTCGGCCAGCAATGTGGCGCCTCGGCTCGCAGCAAGCTCACCTCGTTTGAAATGGCTGACGAATTCCAGTTCCGGTTCCTCGAAAGGCCGGAACACCGACAATTGCCGCAGCGGGCAGTTTTTGCAGGCAACCTGTTGCCGTGCTTCGGTCGCGGAAGATGTGTCGGTCATTTGTACCCCTCGATGCGTGCAAGCCGCAACGCGGCGGAGACCTTGAAAGTTCCGGCGACAGGCAGGCGGCGGGGCCGTTAACCGGTCATGTCTTTTTTAAATGACAGTCCGTCTGAGAACAGCCATCTTCGCGGTCCTGCCTATGGAGATGCGATTTGGCTTCGCCACTTTCCGGACTGCGTATTCTGGTTCTCGAAGATGAGGCGCTGATCGCTTTCGATGTCGAGCAGCTTTGCCTTGACAACGGCGCCCACGAGATCGTCATCGCGGGCAATCTGCACGAGGCAGCTTCCATAGCGGCGGGCTACGACGCGGCAGTCATCGACGTCATGCTCGACGGCGAGCCGACGCTGGACTTCGCCCGCGAACTGCGTGCACGGCGAGTGCCGTTCATCTTCGCTTCGGGATATGACGACCTTGAGGGTCTGCTCGGCCAGTTCCCCGGCGTGGTGCTGGTCAGCAAGCCTTATGCCGGTGACGACCTCGTCAACGCCATCGCGGCCAGTCTTGAAAGAAGGCACCGCTCAGCCGACGGTTGAACCCATCACCTGCGCTGCGATTGCGTCGGGGCCGTAATCCGCCTCACCCGAAATGCCGAGTATTTCCTGCAGCCGGTTGCGGGCACGGCTGACGCGGCTCTTGATCGTGCCCACGGCACAGCCGCAGATCTCGGCGGCTTCCTCATAGGAGAAGCCCGACGCGCCGATCAGGATGATCGCCTCGCGCTGATCCTCAGGAAGCTGCTCCAGCGCCTTGCGGAAATCGTCGAGGTCGAGCGTTCCAGGCTGGCTCGGGTGCACGGCAAGGCGCGCGGTCAACAGCCCATCGCTGTCTTGCACCTCGCGTCCGCGCTTGCGCATCTGCGAGTAGAACTCGTTGCGCAGGATGGTGAACAGCCAGGCCTTGAGATTGGTGCCCGGCTGGAAGCTGGCCTGCTTGTCCCACGCCTTGACCAGCGTTTCCTGGACAAGATCGTCGGCGCGGTCGGCGTTCTGCGACAGCGACATGGCGAAAGCGCGCAGGCCAGGAATCGCCGCGAGCAGGTCGGCCTTGAAACCAAGGGATGCTGCCATGCGTCGTCAGTCCTTCTGCTGTGCGGGTTCAGCCTGTTCCAGCTGCGCCAGCAGCTGGGCAAAACGATCCGGCACCTCATCGGACACGAGGTCATCGTAGTATTGCTTGAGCTTTCGACCGATTTCGGAACTTGCCCCAAGTTCGCCGTCACCCTGGCGGGTCGGCTTGGCGCTGCCTGCGCCACTGCTCTGCCCTGTCATATTCCTGCTTTGCCTTGTTGCACCGTTTGGTTCCTCGTTTTGACAAGGGTACCCAACAGTCGTCCCCGATCACGCGAATTTTGCACAGAACTCCGCAAATGCGGATAGGTTCCATGGAAAGGAACTTTTAAACATGCGGAACGTTGATGGCGTTCTGCAGTCCGGTCAACAACGTCATTTGAGGGAGACGTCCAATCATGACCCTATCCACCAGAATTGCGCCGCACCTGCCCTATCTGCGCAGGTTTTCGCGCGCCGTCTCCGGTTCCCAGGTGAGCGGCGACGCCTTGGTGGCCGCAATGCTCGAAGCAATCATCGCCGACGTCGACGTCTTCCCCAAGGCTTCCTCCGACCGCATTGCCCTCTACAAGGTTTTCGCGAGGCTGTTCACTTCGGTCGCCATTCGTGTCCCGCAGGGCGAGGCGACCGGCCCCGCCTGGGAGCAACGTGCTGCGGCCAACCTGTCGGCACTCTCCGCCCGTCCGCGCCAGGCCTTCCTGCTGGTAGCCGTCGAAGGCTTCAACGATGCTGAAGGCGCGGAGATTCTCGACACCGACGAGGACGAATTCGCCACCCTGCTGCAGGAGGCGTCCAACGAGATCTCGCGCCAGGTCGCGACCGACATCCTCATCATCGAGGACGAGCCGCTGATCGCCATGGACATAGAGGAGATGGTGGAGAGCCTTGGGCATCGCGTCGTTGGCACGGCACGCACGCATGCGGAGGCTGCGGCCCTGTTCAAGCGCACCAGCCCCAAGATGGTGCTGGCCGACATCCAGCTCGCCGATGGCAGCTCCGGCATCGACGCCGTCAACGAGATCCTCTCGTCCGCACCCCTGCCGGTGATCTTCATCACCGCCTTCCCCGAGCGCCTGTTGACCGGCGAACGCCCAGAGCCCGCCTTCCTCGTCACCAAGCCGTTCAACCCGGAAATGGTCAAGGCGCTGATAAGTCAGGCGTTGTTCTTTGACAGGCAGGCCAAGGCTGCTGCATAGGCTTTTTTAGCGCCGCCTCGGGGAACCATCCTTTGGGCGGCACGTTTTTTATACGTCAAATGAAGGAGATAGATCATGCTTTACTGGGCGCTTGTATTCCTGGTTGTCGCGATCATTGCCGGCGCCCTCGGCTTCGGTGGTATCGCCGGAACATCCGCTGGCATCGCGCAGATACTATTCTTCATCTTCCTGGCGTTCCTTGTCATTTCGCTCATCGCAGGCCTGTTCAGGCGTGCGTGACCACGCTGGCAAAATGAAGAAAGTACCCGAGTCTGGAAGCCGGCCCCCTCAGCCGGAAGCCAGCGCCGCCGGGTAGCGCTCAAAAAAGAAGCGTTGCCCGGCGGTCCCATTTGAAAGGGCAAGTCCGGGAGCATCAGGTGCGCCAAAACATGCGCCGCGATGGTCTTTTGGACAGTCCGGAACCTTTGTCGAGCGGAGCAAGGCAGGCTCTTGTCGCATGGCCCAAACCTCCCCCTCTTCCCCGGGTCAAGCACCGCGAATGGACGCGGCTCTCCTCCATGTTTCCCGCAATGCCGGCATCGCTGTTCTCTATCAGGATCGCAAGCTGCGCACGGTCTGGTCGCACAATCTGCAGCCGCCCTGGGCCGAAGCGGTCAAGGAAACGACGGGCGCAGGCGGGTTGCTGCCGCAACAGCAGGCCGACCGCCTCGACGCGGCCAAGAAGAACGTCATCGCCACAGGCGTGTCGGGTGGGCTTGAGATAAGCGTCGCCGACAATAGCTCCGGTATGCGCTGGTTTGATGTCTGGATCGACCCCGACACCTCCGAACACGGCCAGGTCCAGGGCTTGGTCGTGACAGTCGTCGAGACGACCGAGCAGAAGCGGCGAGAGCAGACTCTGAAGGCGTTGCTGCGCGAGGTCAGCCACCGCTCGAAGAACCTTCTTGCCATCATCCAGAGCATCGCCAGCCAGACCGGCCACTACTCCGGCTCGATCGACGGTTTCCTGGTGCGCTTCCGCGGCCGGCTGCAGTCCATCGCCGCCTCGCAGGATCTGGTCACATCGTCCAACTGGCGCGGCGCCGGCTTCCGCGAACTCGTGGTCGGCCAGGTCGGGCGCTACAGCATCGATACCGACCGCACCATCCGCTTTTCCGGCGAAGACCCCTATCTCAATCCCAATGCCGCGCTGCATGTCGGCCTTGCCATGCACGAACTGGCCGTCAATTCGGTCAGCTACGGCGCCCTGTCCCGCGCCGATGGCTATGTCGAGGTCTGCGTCGACACGTCGGGCGGCGATGGCAACGAGAACATCACTCTCAGCTGGATAGAGGCGATCGAGCCGAACGGCGACAAGGCCATCGGCAAGAAGCGTTTTGGCAGCGTCGCCCTCGAGCGTGTCGTGCCCGCCGCACTCGACGGACAGGCCGAACTGCAGATCGGAACTGACCGCCTTCAGTATCGACTCGCGATGCCAAAGGCCAATTTTGCAATGGACTGAGTTCGCCTTGTCAGCGTCCACGACAGAGCCGCTTATATTCAACCGATTGATGTAGAGGCGGCGAGGAACTTTTCCGCGGACCACATCGTTTCTTGGCGGAGGTGTCTGTCATGGAACACATCGCCGCCCTTCTTCTGGTCGTCTCCTGCTCCCCCGACCTTTCCGGGTGTCGCGAGATTCCAGCCCCTACCCCGCTGTTCGAAGTGTTCGAGGATTGCCAGGCCGAGTTGCCGCAGGCGATCAGGACGCTTGCGCCCAAGCATCCACGCCTCTTCGCCAAATGCCTGGAGGTCGATCCCGCGCTTGAGGACGACTACGACCAGCTGACCTGGAAAGTGCTGCCCAGCGGGACACTTGAAGCGAAGCTTTCGGTCTCGGAAGTCATCACGGCATCAGGAACGCCGGATGCGTCAGCCCATGCCCACTGACCGCGCAACCTCTGGCATGCACTCAGAAAGGACCCACTAACATATTGAATCCATGCACCTGGCCCATGAAAAACGATTCCGATTTTCCTGACGATGCGCTAAGTGTCTGACGGGGACGATGTCAAAGTGAGAGGACTGACCACATGAAGAAAGTGATTTTGGCTCTTGCAGCTGTCGTTGCGATTTCCGGCTGCACGACCACTGAACGTGACGTAGCCACTGGCGCCGGCGTCGGCGCAGTGGCGGGCGCGCTCATCGGCGGCGGCCGTGGCGCTGTCATCGGCACGGCAGTGGGCGCTGCGTCCGGCCTGCTGGTGCGCAACCTGCGCAACGGCTACTGCGAATACCGCAACAGCCGCGGCCAGATCTATACGGCGCGCTGCCGCTAAGCAGCCAGCCCACGGCAAATCCCGGCGTCGACCCTGTCGACGCCGGGTTTTCTTTTGCTCCACTGGCTGAATCTGCGCGTCGGAGATCGGTGTCCGTCTTTCGATGCGCTAATGGCGGTAGGGGATGTCGATCTCGACCCTCAGCCCGTCGTCGCCGAAATGCCGCTCGATACGGCCGTCAAGCTCGCGCGTGATGTTCATGTCGATGAGCCTCGTGCCGAAACCGGTCTTTTCCGGCTGCACGACGCCCTTGCCGTTGCGTTCGGCCCATTTCAGCACAAGCCGCGTTTCCTTGCCTTGGGGTTTCAGCGCCCACTCGACCTTGAGCACATCCATCGAATTGGCCGCCTCGCCATATTTCAGCGCATTGGTGGCAAGCTCGTGGAAGGTCAGTCCCAGCGCCTGGGTGGTGGTCTCGTCCAGTTCCACCGGCGGACCCTTCATCATGTCTTCGGGCAATTCCTTGCCAAACACCTGACCGAGCTCGATGCGCAGCAACTCGCCGAGATTAGCCCGCTGCCAGCGCGAACGCGTCAGCATGTCCTGGGAGGCGGCCATAGCCTGCAGCCGCGCCGAAAACGACGACGAGAATTCGTCGACGTCCTTGGCCCGCGCCGCCGTCTGCCGCGCCATGGCCAGCACGCGCGCGATCGAATTCTTGATGCGGTGCTTCATCTCCTGAAGCATCAGGTCCTTTTCGAGCAGGCTCTTTTCGGTCGTTTCGTGCAGTTGCGCCGCAGCCTCGTAGGCACGTTGCTGGTAACGCGCCACCAGCGCGATCGAACCGGCGAGAACCAGGCCGAACAGGCCGAGCATCAGCGGCCCCGACCTCGGCGACGGCGGCTCGAAGGCCGAGCTTGGCCGGAAATTGATCACCCATTTGCGCCCGGCAACCGTCGTCTCGCGCGTCACCAGGAAGTCGTCGCTGAAATTGGTATCCGGCGGCGCTTCCGAGCGGAACAACAGCGCGTCGTCGCCCTTGGTGCCGTCGAAGACCTCGGCCGCAACCGGCAGCAGCGGCCCCCGGCCGAGCGCGGTCTGGAACAGTTCGGCCGTGCGGAAGGCAACGTAGAGGAAGCCGGCCGGCGCCGAGCCATCGCCGTCCTGCCGCGCCACTCTGGAGAACACGAGTATTCCGGGCTGCCGCGTCGCCTCGTCCTGGCCGAGCAGGACGCGCCCCGTTGCCCGCGGTTCGCCATTGGCGGCCATCGCCGCCTCGATGGCCGGCCGCCGCAGCGGATCGGCAGCCATGTCCAGGCCCATGGCGTCCAGGCCAGTCTTGCTCATCGGCTCGAACAGCACGACAGGCGCCCGCCACTCCAGGTCGGTGTCGGGAAATGGCATGCGGTCGATGCCGTAACCTTCCTTCAGTTCGCGCGCGATGTCGGCCTCATGGCCGCGCTCGATGAAGCGCAGGAAACCAATCCCCCTGAGGCCAGTGAAATTCCGGGAAACGTCGAGCGAGCTGAAATAGGCACGGAACTGGTCGCGCGACAGCTCGCCCTTCTGGGCTGCGAACATGGCCTGGGTCGCCCTGAGCAGGGCGATATCGAATTCCACCCGGCCCTCGATACGGTTGAGCGCGTCGTCGGCAATTGACTGGAACTTGATCCGCGCCGCCTCGACCGTTGCGAGATAGACAAGCGCCGCCATCGTCAGGCTGACGAGCGCGACGCCGACAAAGATCAGGCTGGGAAAGTACTTTCTCAATTCTGGCCGGCTCGTCTCAATGCCCGATCATTAAAGCATGATCGCGAAAAGTCGAAACGGCTTTTCGCGATCCTTGTTTAGGGCAGTGAGCCGGCAGGCGACAGCGGTCAGGCGGCGATCTGCATCGCCCCCGGCCCAGGCACGGCACCGGGCGGGCATTTGCCGAGGATGATCATGCCGAGTACCTCGTCCTTGGTTACGTCCTGAGTGCGGGCGGTACCCACCACCTGGCCGTTCTTCATCACGCAGACGCGGTCGGCGAGATCGAACACATCATGGATGTCATGGCTGATCAGGAAGATGCCGATCCCCTCGGCCTTCAGCTGCTTGACCAGTTCGCCGACCTGCGCCGTCTCCTGGGGCCCCAGTGCCGCCGTCGGCTCGTCCATGATCAGGATGCGCGCGTTGAACAGGATGGCGCGTGCGATCGCCACCGACTGGCGCTGGCCGCCCGACAGCTTGCTCACCGGCTCCTTGAAACGCTGGAAGCGTGGGTTGAGCCGGCCCATCACCTTGCGCGCCTCGGCCTCCATGGCGACGTCGTCGAGCGTGCCGTAGGCGGTCATGATCTCGCGACCGAGGAAAAGGTTGGCGGCGGCGTCAACATTGTCGGCCAGCGCCAGCGTCTGGTAGATCGTCTCGATGCCGTATTTCTTGGCGTCGCGCGGATTGGCGATCTGTGCCTCCTCGCCATTGACGAAGATCGCGCCGCCGTCGCGCTTGTAGGCGCCCGACAGGATCTTGATCAGCGTCGACTTGCCGGCGCCATTGTGGCCGAGAAGAGCAACCACCTCGCCGGGATAAAGATCGACCGAGGCATCGTCGACGGCGCGGATGCCGCCGAAGGCGATGGAGATGTTCTTGAGGTCGACGAGCGGGATACGGGTCTGTTCCATGATCTTGGTTCCCGATTTCGTTAGACGCGCTTGCGATAGAGCGTGTCGAGCCACACGGCCACGACCAGCACCATGCCGACGACGATGTTCTGCAGCGGCGAGTCGATGTTGAGCAGCACCATGCCCGACTGCAGCGACTGCATCAGCAGCGCGCCCAGCATGGCACCTGCAACCGTGCCGGAACCGCCGGCCAGCGAGGTGCCGCCGATGACAGCCGCAGCGATCACCAGGAGCTCATCCAGCGTGCCCAGCGAATTGGTCGCCGAGTTCAGGCGGGCGCTGGAGACCGCGGCGCTGATTGCAGCCAGGACGCCCATGATCATGAACACCTTCATGGTGATCCAGCGCGTGTTGATACCGGCAAGATTGGCAGCTTCAGGATTGCCGCCGATGGCAAAGACATAGCGGCCGAAGCGGGTGCGATTGGTGACAAAGGTCATGATGATGCCCACCGCCACCGCGATCAGCACGGGAATGGCAATGCCATGGGCGATGAACAGCCCGCCTTCGGGGATGGCGATGCCGTTGGTCTCGGCATATTTGCGCACGATCCCGACGGGCCAGGGATAAGAATTGGCAATCCACACCGCGCCCATGATCACGCCGCAGGTGACGGCGCCGAGAAATGCCTCGGCCCAGAGCGGTCGTAACGGGAACTTGAAACGCTTGCGTTGCTGGCGGCCGTTCATCAGCGCGAGGATCACGGCAAGGCACGCGACAAGGCCGATGATCCAGCTCCACGTCGCGCCGATGGCCCCCTGCGGACCGCCGCCCATGAGCTGGAAGTTCGCATCGAGCGGAGCGATCGTCTGGCCTGACGTGACCCACCAGGCAGCGCCGCGCCAGATCAGCAGTCCGCCCAGCGTCACGATGAAGGCGGGAACCTCCATATAGGCGATGACGAACCCCTGGAGCGCGCCGATCACAAGGCCGAGCGCGATGCCGATGAGGAGCGCGAGCGCCCAGATCCACGGATTGCCGAGTTCGAGACCGACGGCCTTTACCAGGAAATGCACCTGGGCGAAGCCCATCACCATGCCGATCAGGCCTTCGGCCGAGCCGACCGACAGGTCGATGTTGCGCATGACGATGACCAGAACCATGCCGGTGGCCATGATGGCCACAGCGGAAGCCTGAACCGACAGGTTCCACAGGTTGCGGAAGGTGAGGAAGGTGCGGCTGTCGAAATCGAACGGATTGACGCCCAGGCGCAGGCTCGAAATCACCTGCAGCCCCACCCAGATCAGCAGCAGCGCGCCGATCATGCCGAGCATGCGGGTGTCGATCTCAGTCGCTTTGAGAAAGCGTCCGACCAGGCTGAGCTCGGTCGTTCGCGCGCGGTCAGCCGGCGCGTTGGAAGTCGTGTCTGTCATTGCTACCTCCCAACCGGGTGGCCGTCTCCGCGGCAGCCGGTGTGCGCATGATAGGGGCAATCCGCCATGTCATGAAGCGGGCGCTTTTTGAAAAACGCCGCGGCTCCATCGGGGCCGCGGCGTTCGACCGAACAGGTCTGATAGGTGTTAGTTGCAGGCAGCGACCGAACCGGCGGCCACGCCCTGGCAAACGACGTCCTTGCCAACCCAGCCGGCATCGATGACGACGTTGAGGTTGTCCTTGGTGATCGCAACCGGCGTCAGGAACACCGAGTTCAGCTCGAGGCCGCCGGGCGTCTTGAACTTGGTGACGTTGGCAACCTCTTCCATCTTCTTGCCGTCGGCAAGCTGCGAGGCGATTTCAGCCGCGTTCTTGCCGAGTTCGCGCGCATCCTTCCACACCGACACGGTCTGGGTGCCGAGTGCGATGCGGTTGAGAGCGGCATGATCGCCGTCCTGGCCCGAGACCGGCACCGAGCCGGCAAGACCCTGTGCCTGGAGGGCTGCGATCGCGCCGCCGGCGGTGCCGTCGTTCGATGCCACCACCGCGTCGACCTTGTTGTCGTTGGCGGTCAGGAACTGCTCCATATTCTTCTGGGCATTGGCCGGCAGCCAGCCGTCGGTATAGGCCTCGCCGACATTCTTGATCTTGCCGCCGTCGATGGCTTCCTTCAGCACTTCCATCTGGCCGGCGAACAGGAAGTCGGCGTTCGGATCGGCACCGCTGCCCTTGATGAAGACGTAGTTGCCTTCAGGCTTGGCGGCGAACACGCCCTTGGCCTGCAGGCGACCGACTTCCTTGTTGTCGAAGGTCAGGTAGAAGGCGTCCTTGTTCTCGATCAGGCGATCGTAGCCGACGACAGGGATACCCTCGGCGACCGCCTTGTCGACGGCCGGGCCGATGGCCGAAGCGTCCTGCGCCAGGATGATCAGGGCGTTGGCGCCCTGCGAGATCAGGCTTTCGACGTCGGTGAGCTGCTTGGCCGGCGACGACTGGGCATCAGCCGAGATGTACTTGTCGCCGGCGGCCTCGATGGCCGCCTTCATGGCAGCTTCGTCGGTCTTCCAGCGCTCTTCCTGGAAGTTCGACCACGAAACGCCGATAACCTTGTCCTTCGCCTCGGCGACTGCCGCAAGCGACATCGACATGGCGACACCCGCCAGAATGGCGGTTGTAAATTTCCTCATAGTTTCCTCCCTGCGCCCAACGGGCGCGCTTCTGCGGTAGCCCTTGGAGAAGCTCATTTTTTCGAGCCTCGAAAAAATAGTGACTCAGCCATTGTCGGCTGTCAACATGGTTTCACCATGCCTTGCTAATTTTTTCGAGCGCCGAAATAAATAAAGACAATTTGCGCCGGCTCTGGCAGGATAAGAATGCGCTGGCGACTGCCCCTTAAGAAAGGCAGCGTTCCACCGGGAGGAAGACGCACACATGTCGGTCGGCATACGTCACGACGATCTGAGACGGCGCAACCGCGCCATGGTTATATCGGCAGTCCGGCGAGCAAGCCAGCCCTCGCGCACCGAGATCGCGGCCGTCACCGGGCTCAGCCACTCGACCATCTCGACCATATCCTCCGACCTCATAGCCGAAGGCATCCTTGCCGAGGCCAAGGGTGGCGAACAGTCGCCGATGAAGCGCGGCCGGCCCCAGGTGGGCCTGGCGCTCGAAGCCGACGCCGCCTCGGTTGTTGCCGTCGTCCTGTCGCTCAACCACCTGTCGGCTTCGGTCATCGACTATGCCGGCAACCAGATCGTCGAGGAGACCCGACGGCTGGTCACCCAGCGACTGCCCGCCAAGGCGCTGGTCGACGAATGCGTCGCCATCGTGCGTCAGGTCATCGCGCGCAGCGGGCGCCCGCAAGCGTCAGTACTGCGCATCGCGCTGGCCATCCAGGGCACCACGGATGCCGGCGCCCGCAAGCTCCTGTGGTCGCCGATTACCCCACATGACGACATCCAGTTCGCCGACAGGCTCGAGCGCGAATTCGGTGTGACGGTGACCGTCGAAAACGACTGCAACATGATCGCCGAGGCCCTGCACTGGCGCGACCCGGCGCGCTATCGCGACGACTTTATCGCCATCCTGCTTTCCCACGGCATTGGCATGGGCCTGGTCATCAAGGGCGAGTTGTTCACCGGCACGCAATCGTCGGGCGCCGAGTTCGGCCATATGGTCCACCGCCCCGACGGAGCGTTGTGCCGCTGCGGCCGCCGCGGCTGCATCGAGGCCTATGCCGGCAATTATGCGATCTGGCGCAACGCCCGGCTCGGCGACGAAAACGCCGAGCCGCTGGCCGACCTCTCCGACGAGGACATCAAGGCGCTCGCCGACGCCGCGCGCGACCATGACGGCCCCGAGCGCGAGGCCTTCCGCAAGGCGGGCGAGGCAATCGGTTTCGGCCTCGGCTCGATGTTCGCGCTGTTCGACCCCGCCCCCCTCGCCTTCGTCGGTGTCGGCGCCACCGCCTTCGACATCATGGAGCCGTATGTGCGCTCGGCCATCGCCAAGACGGCCGGCGGCACGCACTCCAAGGCGATCTCTTTCGACACCGAGCCGAACGAGGTCCCCCTGATCCGCGAAGGCTGCACCATGCGCGCCCTGCTCTATGTCGACGAGGAAGTCTTTGCGGCGGGCTCGGTGCCGCGGCGGGCCGAGGCAGACATTCCGCTCAAGGACATTTGATTTCGGCCGTCGCAATTAAGACGATCGCCGCGACCATACTGCCGTGCTAGACGACAGTCCGCGACCGCCCTTGAAAGGCCCAGCCTGGCAAAGAGGCGGAACCAACCCTGGAACCGACGTGTCGTCCGTTTCGGAGACGTTGCGATGACCAGTCTGCTGCGTAACATCCTGGCCGGCGTAGGCCTTTTGTGTGCCTCATCGTTTTCAGCATCAGCCACCCCGAACCCCATGCCGCTTGTCGCGGGAGATTCGGCAATGGTCATTCCCATTGCCCAGGGCTGCGGGGCGGGAGGCTGGCGAGGGCCATATGGCGGATGCCGCTATGGGCGTGTCGTACACCGTGCACGTCACGCTTACGGGTGCCCTCCGGGCTATTGGCGCGGCCCATACGGCCATTGCCGCAATACGCCGTATCACGGGCGGTTGCCATATGGCGGATGGCGCTGACCGCCCGCTGCGCGAACGTCTGATCATGTTCGATAAGCCGGCGAGCCAAATTTAACTGTCTCGCCGGCCGGGCGCCTAATCCTCGCGGATGGCGTAGCCGGCACCGCGGATGGTGCGGATCACGTCGGGCATGCGGCCGTTGTTGACCGCCTTGCGCAGGCGCCCGACATGCACGTCCACGGTGCGTTCGTCGATATAGATCGTCTCGCCCCAGACATTGTCGAGCAACTGGCTGCGCGAGAACACGCGGCCCGGATGCCGCATCATGAACTCGAGCAGGCGGAACTCTGTCGGCCCGAGCTTGATCTCGCTCTTCTTGCGGTAGACCCGGTGCGACTCGCGGTCGAGCAGGATGTCGCCGACCTTGAGGATGGACGACAGCACCTCGGGCTTGGCCCTGCGCAGCAGAGCCTTCACCCGCGCCATGAACTCAGGCGTCGAGAACGGCTTCACCAGATAGTCGTCGGCACCGGTCGACAACCCGCGCACCCGGTCGCTTTCCTCGCCGCGTGCCGTCAGCATGATGATCGGCAGCCGCTCGGTCTCCGGGCGCATCCTCAGCCTGCGGCACAGCTCGATGCCGGACAATGCGGGCACCATCCAGTCGAGCACCAGCAGGTCGGGAACGTTTTCCTGCAGACGGATTTCGGCCTCGTCGCCACGGGTGACGACCTCGACCTGATAGCCTTCGGATTCGAGATTGTAGCGAAGCAGCACGCCCAGCGGCTCTTCGTCTTCAACGACCATGACCTTTGGAGCGATCATCGCCTGTACCTTGTCCTTGCGCACGGCCCGATCAGGACCATGCGCTGGTTTAACCTATGCAGCGCCCCCGCGCCAAACGCATGCGGTGCGGAAGTTCTCAGTTCGAAACCGTCGTGGTTTCGTCGACCTTGGGCCGATTGAGCGGAAGCTGCTCGCCGGTCACCACGAAATAGGCGTTCTCGGCGATATTGGTCACATGGTCGCCGATGCGTTCGAGGTTCTTGGCGCAGAACAGCAGATGGGTGCAGGCCGTGATGTTGCGCGGATCTTCCATCATGTAGGTCAGGAGTTCGCGGAACACGGCATTGTACTGGATGTCGATCTTCTGGTCGTCGATGCGCAGGCCTTTCAGGCCTTCCGGCTGACGCGCCACATAGAGGTCGACCACGCCACGCACCTGTCCCAGCACCAGCTGCGACATGGCATCGATCGAGTGCGCCAGGTTGCGCGGCGTCGGCATCTGGCCGACGGCGCCGACGCGCTTGGCTATGTTCTTGGCAAGATCGCCGATGCGCTCGAGATCGCCAGCCATGCGGATGGCGCCGACCACGGCGCGCAGATCCTGCGCCATCGGCTGGCGCTTGGCGATCAGCGTGATGGCTGCGTTGTCGAGCTCACGCTGCTTGGCGTCCATGATCGCGTCGTCGGCGATCACGTTCTGGGCCATCGCCTGGTCGGACGACAGCAATGCCCGGATGGCGCCCGCGACCATCGAACCGGCGAGATCGCCCATGTCGCGGATGAGCTGGTCGACATGCTTGAGTTCTTCGTCGAAGGACCGGACTGTATGATCGCCCATGATCGTTTCCTCGTCTGCTTACTGTACGCGACGATCACTCAGCCGAAGCGGCCGGTGATGTAGTCCTGCGTCCGCTTGTCGTCTGGATTGGTGAACATCTTGTCCGTCGGCCCCTCCTCAACGAGGTAGCCGAGGTGGAACATCGCCGTCCGCTGCGACACGCGCGCCGCCTGCTGCATCGAGTGGGTGACGATGACGATGGTGTAGTTCTCGCGCAATTCGTCGATCAGTTCCTCCACCTTGGCGGTGGCGATCGGATCGAGTGCCGAACATGGCTCGTCCATCAGGATGACCTCGGGCGAAACCGCAATGGCGCGGGCAATGCACAGGCGCTGCTGCTGGCCACCCGACAGACCGGTGCCCGGCTCGTGCAGGCGATCCTTCACCTCGTTCCAAAGCGCCGCCTTGTGCAAACTCTGCTCGACGATCTTGTCGAGATCGGCCTTCGACCTGGCGAGGCCATGGATGCGCGGGCCGTAGGCGACATTCTCGTAGATCGACTTCGGGAACGGGTTCGGCTTCTGGAACACCATGCCGACGCGGGCACGCAGTTCGACCACGTCGATCTTGGGATCGTAGATGTCCTCGCTGTCGAGCGTGATCTTGCCGCCGACGCGGGCTGCGTCGATCGTGTCGTTCATGCGGTTGAGGCAGCGCAGGAAGGTCGACTTGCCGCAGCCCGACGGGCCGATCAGCGCCGTCACCTGGTTCTGGCGGACGTCGAGGTCCACGCCGAAGAGCGCCTGCTTCTCGCCGTAGTGCACGGTCACCTTGTCGCCGCGCATCTTGATGATTTCGTTCGGTTTGTTCATCTCGGCTGTCACCGCGTCTTCGAGGGTTTTCTCGCTCATGATGTTCATAGCAGGGTGCTCCTTGTCCACGTCTACCAGCGACGCTCGAAACGGCGGCGCAGGACGATGGCGACGATGTTCATGGCCATGAGGAAGATCAAAAGGATGATGATGGCGCCCGACATGCGTTCGACAAAGGCGCGTTCGGCCTCGTTCGCCCACATGTAGATCTGAACCGGCAGCGCCGTCGCCGGATCGAAGGGGGTCTTCGGATAATCGGCAACGAAGGCGACCATGCCGATCAGCAGCAGCGGCGCCGTCTCGCCGAGCGCACGCGCCAGTCCGATGATCGTGCCGGTCAGGATGCCGGGAGCGGCAAGCGGCAGGATGTGCTGGAACACCATCTGCATCTTCGACGCGCCGAGGCCGAGCGCCGCTGCGCGGATCGACGGCGGCACTGCGGCAAGTGCCGCACGCGTCGCAATGATGATCGTCGGCAGTGTCATCAGCGTCAGCACCAGGCCGCCGACGAAGGAAGCCGAGCGTGGCAGGCCGAGGAAATTGACGAAGACAGCCAGGCCGAGCAGACCGAAGACGATCGACGGCACGGCCGCGAGGTTGTTGATGTTGACCTCGATCAGGTCGGTGAAGCGGCTCTTCTTGGCAAACTCTTCGAGGTAGATCGAGGCGGCGACGCCGATCGGCAGCGCCAGGAGCAGCACGATCACCATCATGTAGAACGAGCCGATGATGGCGACGCCCACGCCTGAGGTTTCGGGCCGGCTCGATGCGCCGAACGTGAACAGGCCGGTGTTGAAGTGCTCGCTCATGGCGCCTTCGGCCTTGAGCTTGTTCATCCACTCGACCTGCTGGTCCGACACCTTGCGGCGGCTTTCCGGCACGGTCAGGTCGATCTGGCCCTTGTAGGCGGAGTCGAGATTGGCGGCTGCCAGGATGTCCACGCTCTGCGTCGTGCCGATGATCGAGGGGTCGGCCATCACGATCGAGCGCAGCTGGACGCGCGATCCTTCTGACAGGAAGCCCTTGAGCTTGCGCACGGCGGCCTTGTCGCTCGGGTCGATGCCAAGCTTGGCGATCAGCGCGGTCTCGGCGAGCTTGGGATAGTTCGCCGTGATCAGCACGTTCGGATCGGTCGCCCGCTTGTTCTCGGGATCGATGATCTTGGGGTCGAATTCGACCTGTAGCGTCACCGTCGCCTGCCAGAAGGCAGTATAGCCCTTGGAGACGATCGAGGTCAGCATGATTGCCAGGAACACCAGGCCGACAGCGATCGCCAGCACGCCGTAGAGGCGGAAGCGGCGTTCGGCGGCATAGCGCTTCTTGAGGCCGATGTCGCGGCGCGCGGGCGCGGCGGACGTGGTCAGCGTGTCGAGCGAAATGTCGGTCATTCGTACTGCTCCCGGTACTTCCGGACGATGTAGAGCGCGACGATGTTCATCACCAAGGTCAGCGCGAAGAGTGTGATGCCGAGCGCGAAGGCCACCAGCGTCTGCGGCGTATTGAACTCAAGGTCGCCGGTCAGCTGGTTGACGATCTTGACCGTGATGGTGGTCATCGCCTCGAAGGGATTGAGCGTCAGGTTCGCCGCCACGCCCGCCGCCAGCACCACGATCATCGTTTCGCCGATGGCGCGCGAGGCGGTGAGCAGGATGGCGCCGACGATGCCCGGCAGCGCGGCTGGGAGGATGACGCGCTTGATCGTTTCCGAGCGCGTGGCGCCGAGGCCGAGCGAGCCGTCGCGCATGGCGCGGGGCACGGCGGTGATGATGTCGTCGGAGAGCGACGAGACGACAGGGATGAGCATCACGCCCATCACCAGGCCGGCGGTCAGGATCGACTGCGCCTGGATGAAGGGGGTGCCGCCGGCAAGGGCAGCCGAGATGTCACGCAGGAAGGGTCCGAGCGTGACGAGCGCGAAGATACCGTAGACGATGGTCGGGATGCCGGCGAGCAGCTCAAGCGCCGGCTTGACCACCGCGCGTACCTTAGGGGCGGCGTATTCGGACATGTAGACCGCCGACATCAGGCCGATCGGCACGGCGACGAGCAGCGCGACAAGAGCGATATAGAGCGTGCCGGCGAGAAGCGGGATCAGGCCGAACTGGCCCTCTGCACCACCGGAGCCCGCTGCAGCAAAGCGCGGATCCCAGACGGTGCCGAAGAAGAAGTTGGTAAGCGGCACCTTCTCGAAGAAGGCGATGGTCTGGAACAGCATCGACAAGACGATGCCGATGGTCGTGAGGATCGCGAGCGTGGAGGCGCCGAGCAGGGCCCACAGCATGATCTTCTCGACATTGTTGCGGGCACGGGCACGCGGGCTGATGCGGCTGAGACCGTAGACCGAGCCGACCGCGGCGAGCCCGATCGAGATGATGGCGGCGATCCAGTTCATCCGGTCGGAGATGCGATTGGCATCCGCTGCGATCGGGATCATGTAGTCCTGGGTGTCAGGCGCCAGCGCCACGCCCTTCTCTGCGAGCTTGGGCTGGAGTTCGGCGAAGCTCGAAGGCAGCGCGCCAAGCGTCTGCGCGTCCAGCCGGCGCATGCCGTTGGCCAGGCTCTTGACCAGGCCGGCAGCGAGGTCCTCATGTGCCACCGTGCCATCGGCGACATCGGCGGGCAGCAAGGCGTGGATGTACCTGTTGAGATAGGCGTTGGCGCCCACGTCCCAGCAGACCAGGAAAATGACGGCCGGCACGACACCGACGAGGAACGCCCACCAGCCATGGTAGTGGGCCCGCGAATGTGGCTTGACGGATCCATCATCCTGCGAAAGCGCCCTCTGGCGGCCGAGCACGAAGGCTGCGAGGCCGATTGCAAGCACTATGGCGAAGACGAGCAGGAATGACATGGGCCGGCCTCGGTGAATTCGGATCTTTGTGCCGAACGGGACAGTCGGCGGAATATTCCATGGGGCGACGGATTTTCCGCCGCCCCATGGCAATCAGTTCATTACATGGTCTTGCCGGCGCCGAAGGCTTCGCGCTGGGCAGCGCGCTCTGCGTCCGGAGCAGCAACCAGGCCGTAGTCGGCGAGCGGGCCTTCCGGGCCGACCATCTGGTCGTCGAGGAAGAACTCGACATATTCCTTCAGGCCGGGAACGACGCCGAGATGCGCCTTCTTGACGTAGAAGAACAGCGGACGCGACACCGGATACTCGCCCTTGGCGATGGTCTCGACCGAAGGCGTCACGCCGCCGACGGTGGCGACCTTCAGCTTGTCGGCGTTGTTTTCGTAGAAGGCCAGGCCGAACACGCCGACGCCAGTCTTGTTCGAGTCGATGCGAGCCAGCGTCTCGGTGTAGTCGCCGTCGATGTCGATGGCCTTGCCGTCCTTGCGCACGGCCTTGCAGGCTGCTTCGGCGGCCTTGTCGTCGAGGCCCGAAGCTTTGCCGGCTTCAACGCCGCCGAGCTTCTTGCAGCCGGCGATCAGAAGCTTCTCTTCGAAGACTTCGCGGGTGCCGTGCTTTTCGCCCGGGATGTAGGCGGCGATGTCCCAGTCGGGCAGGTTCGGGTTGACCTGGTTCCACTTGGTGTTCGGGTTGTCGACCAGCTTGCCGTCGACAGCGATCTTGGCAGCCAGGGCCTTGTAGATGTCTTCGGGGGTCAGCGCCCAGTCCGGGCCCTTGACGTCGGTCGCGAAGACGATGCCGTCATAGCCGATCTTCACTTCCTGGATGTCCTTCACGCCGGCGTCGACGCAGGACTTGATCTCGTCCTTCTTGATCGGACGCGAGGAGTTGGCGATGTCGATGGTGTTTTCGCCGACGCCCTTGCAGAATTCCTTGATGCCGGCGCCCGAACCGCCGGACTCGACCACGGGGGTCTTGAAGTTCGAGAAGGTCTCGCCGAACTGCTCGGCAACGATCTTGGCGTAAGGCAGAACGGTCGACGAACCTGCAACCTGGATCTGGTCGCGAGCGGACGCGTAACCAACCGAGGCGGCAATCGCGAAGGCAGCAGCCGACGCGGTGAGAAGAGCTTTTTTCATTGGGGCCTGCTCCTGTGGGAGTATCTCGTTTGACGCCATTCTTCGGCGCCCGGTGAGCCAATAGCCCCCCTCTATTACAGTTAGATGACAGTTTCGTGTCACCCCGGTAACGGTCGCTGTGCATGGCGGCCAAGGCTTCGCGCAGCCGGTCCTTTGCCGGCGCGAGGCAAACAACAATGGCCAAGCAAAAGCAAGCCGCCTACCTAAAGGCAGGCAGCCGTTTCACACGCCGTTCTGTCACATTTCCACAGTCTTGGGTTCTAGCCGGGTCTGACGACGCTTACATGACGCCGCGTCGTTCCTCGTCCTGCCACGACCAGCGCTCGATCTTTTCCAGCAATGCCCTGGGGCTGATCGGCTTCGGCAGGTAGTCGTCCATGCCCGCCTCCAGGCAGCGGTCCTTGTCACCCTTCAGCGCATGTGCGGTGACGCCGATGATCGGCACGCGCGTGCCGGTGCCGCGTTCGAGCTTGCGGATTTCATTGGTCGCCTCGAGCCCGTTCATCTCGGGCATCGACACGTCCATCAGGATCATCTTCGGGCGGCGCTCGCCGAAGGCAGCCACCGCGCGCCGGCCGTTGTTGACGATCTCGAACGACAGCTCGGTCTCGGCAAGAATCTGGCTGAACACCATCTGGTTCACCTCGTTGTCCTCGGCCACCAGGATGTCCAGCCCGCCCTCGCCAGCCGGCCGCTGGCCGCCGCGCAGCCGCGCCACATTGCGAGAGGTGCTTTCCTCTTCCTTTGCCGGCACCTGTGCCTCGACCTTTTGCGCCGGGGTCAGATTCGGCGTCCGCCGCCGCTGGATTGTCGCCACAAGTGCCTCGAGCAGCGCCGACGACCGCGCCGGCTTGATCAGTTGGGCATCGATGGCGAGATCGCTGAAGCCCGGTCCCGAAAGCGACTGGTCGACCGAGGTCAGCATGACGATGGGCGTATCCGCCAGTTCCGGCATCTGCCGCACGATCCGCGCCATCTCGGCGCCGGTCATGCCGGGCATCTGGTAGTCCAGCACCACGCAGTCGACCTTCACACCCATGCCATGCGCCGCATGCAGCACGCGCAGTCCCTCGTCGCCGCTGCGCGCCGCACAGGAATCGAAGCCCCACGACACCATCTGTTCGGTCAGAATGGTGCGGTTCACCGCGTTGTCGTCGACGATCAGGATGCGCGAGCCGCTGACGTCGATCAGCGCCGACGGCTGCGTGTCCAGCCGGCCCGCATTGGGTAGCGTCAGCGTGAACCAGAAGGTCGAGCCTGCGCCTTCAACGCTTTCCACGCCGATGGTGCCACCCATCATGTCGACCAGCCGCGACGTGATCGCAAGGCCGAGACCGGTGCCTTCGTGGCGGCGGGTCGACGACGCATCGACCTGGCTGAACTTATCGAAAACGAGCTTGAGCTTGGCCTCTGGAATGCCGATGCCGGTGTCGGTCACGGCGATGCGCAGCTTCGTCGCCTCGCCAGCGTGCTGGCCGGTCACATCGACCAGCACATGACCGGCGTCGGTGAACTTCACTGCGTTGCCGAGCAGGTTTGTGACGATCTGCCTGATGCGGCCGACATCGCCGACATAGAGATGCTTGAGGTCGGGCTGCATCCTGACGATCAGCTCGAGGTCCTTCTCCTTGGCGCGCGTCGAAATCAGCGTCGCCACGTCCTCTATCGCCTCGGACAGGTTGAACGGCACCGGATCGAGCACCAGCTGGCCAGCGTCGATCTTCGAAAAATCGAGGATGTCGTTGATGATGGTCAAAAGCGCATTGCCCGACTTCACGATGATGTCGGTGAAAGTGCGCTGCTTGGGGTCGAGGTCGGATTTCGCCAGAAGCTCGGCCATGCCCAGCACGCCGTTCATCGGCGTGCGGATTTCGTGGCTCATATTGGCGAGGAATTCCGACTTGGCGCGATCGGCCAGCACCGCCCGGCGCTGCGCTTCCTCCAGCTCCTGCTCGCGCTGCTTGAGTTCGGTGATGTTGGTGGTCGAGCCTATCAGGTAGAGCGAACCGTCGGAGGCGACCATCGCGCTCTTGCGCGCAAACTGGTGGCGCGTCGCGCCGTCGGGATCGGTGGCTGTTTCCTCGACATCGACGGTGCCGCCGGTGCGCATCACCTCGCGGTCGGCGCGCATGAAGACCTCGCCTTCGGGACCGAAGATCTCGGCGTCGGTCTTGCCGATGGCGTCCTGCTTGGAATAGCCGGTCAGTTCGCACCAGCCCTGGTTGACATACATGAGCCTGAGGTCGTCGTGCTTGGCGTAGATCGACACCGGCACGTTGTCGATCAGGCTGCGGAACACCTCGTTCTCGCGCATCGAGTCCTGCAGCGCCCGTTCGCGCTGCTTGAGTTCGGTGATGTCGACGCGCACGCCGATATAGGTGCCGTCGGGCAGCCGCTGGTCGAAGACCTGATACCAGCGTCCATCGGGGTTGCGGCGTTCGCGCTCGCCCTGGGTGGTGTGATAGCGGGCGACCATGCCCTCGACCCATTTGTCGGGGTCGGCGTCATAGAGGCTGTCGAGGCTGTAATCGCCGGTATCGCGGAAATAGCCGTGCTGTTGCGCCAAAATGAGGCTCTGGTGCAGCGTGCCGCCTTCGGCCATCGCCGGCGCCAAAGCAGGAAGCACGCTCCGCAGTTTTTCGTTCGCCAGCACGAAACGGTCTTCGGCATCGTAGATGACGACGCCAGCCGGCAGGGATTCCAGCACCTGGGCCAGGCGCCGCCGCGCCTCCACGGCCTCGGTCTCCCGCTGCTTCAGCCCGCTCACGTCGTAATAGGAGACGAGCCGCTTGCCGCCGGAAAGTGCCGTCACCGAATAGATCATAGTGCAGCCGTCGGCGCGGCGGAATTCCCGCGGCACCACGTCGCCGGCCGATATCTCGGCCTGGCGGGAGGCTACATAATCCTCCCAGTCGACATCGGGGATGGCATAGACGCCGCTGTGGCGGTTCACATCCATCAGCGCCCGGAAGGTGCAGCCGGCCGCAACCTGATCGGTCGAGACCTTCCAGATGTCGTAGAATGCCTTGTTGATGAACAGCACATTGAGGGCAGCGTCGACCAGCACCACACCCATGTTCATCGAATCGATGGTGCGTTCGAGATCGGCATAGGGCAGGTTGGCCTCGGCGCCGACATGCACATTGCGCACGGCTGCCGTTTGCCTGAAATGATTAGCCGGCTTGTCGGCGGGCTCGATGCCCTGCCCCCAGTTTTTCCGCATCCCACACAGCCCTGCATGCAAGGGCAGGCCGCTCCCCCGCAACCCACCGCAACAGACCTTGCCGGATAAGCATTAACGACTGACTAACCTTAACGACGGAAGGTCTTAGTCGTCGTTGGCGGCGTTCAGCTCCTCAGGCCGCAGGCCGCCATCGGGATCGCTGAGCCCCTCGACCGTGCCGAGGATAAGCCGCCGCGACTTGAGCAACGGCGATGTCGCCTTCTGCACGTCGGGCATGCGTGGGTTGCGCTCATGCGCGGCCACGGCCGACATATCGGCATAGAGCTCGCTGACCATCACCCTGTTGGCAATCGGCGTGCCGTCGCGCTCCACCGGCCTGATCACCTCGAAGCGCAGACAGCCCGGCTCCTCCTGCAGCGTCGCCCGGGCATGTTCGGAGATCAAGGCGAGAAACTGCTGTTCGGCGCCCTCGAGCGTCTCGAACTCAACGATGATGGTCATTTCAGGCACGCGTTCTGTCCTCCATAGCCAGCAACTCGGACATCGCTCCGGCGCTCGACGGCGCCCACGCCGCAAGCGTGGAGCGTTCAGGCTATCGCATCGGTCCGAAAATCGGAATCGATTTCGGAACACGATCAGCAGCCTCAAGCGCCCGCAGCTTTGTTCGTCGATGACTGGAAACGGTTTCGCAACGCACCGGCGGGCGGAAGGTTGTGCAGCCCGCCGGGCGTTGCCGAAGACGCGCACTCGATACATTGCGCAAGGTGGATGGTGCGGGCGGATGGTGAACAATTGGTGAATGCGGGCCGCCATTGTTTTGTCCCTGCACAGCCCGTCCCGGCACACCGGGTCGCACCGTCGTCATTGCCGGGGCTGGAAGACAGCGACGTTCGCCGTGGCTTTGGAACTTCCGGGCCGGTCAGGCGTTCTTTCTGCAGACCGAGCGTGGTCCTACCTTTCAGCCACGTTCCGAAAGGCCTGCCGCCTCTCCCCCCGCGGCAGGCCTTTTCGTTTGCCGGTTTTTGCCCGGTTTTCCGCCTTTCCCGCAATCCGGGTGCAACCCAGGGTGACTCGACATCTTTCAGGTTGTGGAGCAAGCTTCGCCCGGAAATAGAAAAGCGGCGCCCTGCAACCAACGCGCTTGGGAGATACGTCGGTGCAATCGGTCGAGACCGGTGCGATTTTCAATCCGGACATGGCCGTTTACTGCATCTCCTATGCCCTAGGCATCGGCATCCGCTGACCTGAAGCAGTGAAATGGCCTGGCATGTGCTGCTTGAGTGCAGGTATGCCGGCAAGATGCCTGAATGCCTCCGGTCGAATTCGCAGTGCATGCTGTCAGGCGCGCGCACCTGTCCGTCAGGTGAGACCGCCCTACATGATGAAGCTTCCGATTGGTCAGTAGCCGAGTAACGTTATGGGAGAAAACTATGGAGCACGTACTTTTCACCCGGCCTAACTCCCCGATTTACCCCAAGGACCTCGCCCTTCTGCAACGCACCTTCGACCAGATTTGCGTCGAACGCGGCGAAGACCCGAGTTCCATCTGGGCGACAGAAATTGCCAGGACCCTCATCTCCCTCTACCGGTCAGGAGTGCGCGACGAAGAGAAGTTGCTGGCAAGCGTTCCGCGTTTCCGGGCGAAAAGCGCAGCCTGATCGTTCGGTGCGAATGCCAGGCATCCCGGCTCGAAGCCATCAGGCACCAGAGCTTTCGGATTGCTTGGGGATAGGCACCGGCCGGGCCGCATCTGTGGGGGATGTATTCGTGTGACCGCGCGGGGGCTTGGTGTGTCGCGAATTGGCCGCTTGCGATGTTCCGTCGTTTGGGCGGGCGCGCTGGCGTTTTTCCTGCAATTGCAGCCTGCCGCATCCGGCACGGAGAACCGAGCACACCACGAGCTCGGCGATCCGCAGCAGCGCGGGCTCGCTCAGCTTTACGGACCGTGGCCGATGATCGCCGCCGACTATGTCACGGCGATGATGCGCTATCGCAACGCTGCGACCCAGGAGAGCCTGCCGCCGCGCATCTATCCCTTTGTGCTGCGCGACCGTCCGCCCTTCGGCGGCCCCTGGACATGGACCGCAGCCAACGGCTCGCATGCCCGCCGCCTGTCCGATGGCAGCCTGCATCTGAGCCTCACCCATCAACTCGGCAACTGGTTCGTGGAGATAAGTTGCCTCGACGCCGGCTGGCCGGTGTTTTCGTGCAGCGACGGCATCGAGCGCGTGGCGTCCGCTCCCGACCCGCGTCTTCTGGTCATCGACGGCATCGAGTTTTCGCGCGCCCTGCCCGCACGAACGAGCCCTGAAACACCGGACCCGTAGCGCTCGCCACGGGTCCGGCTTCGTTGTCGTCACCTGGCGTAGAAGTAAGCGGCAACCAGCACGATGCCGATCAGCGCCAACATCAGGGCCCAACCCTTCAGTGCATCCCTGCCACCGGCGGCGTCGGCCATGCCGGCCGGGTTTTCGTTCTTGTCGGTCATGATATCCCTCTTCGGGCAATATTTTGGTGCAGCTGCGCAAAAGCCCTCCGCTCGGCGGAACAGGCGTTTCGACATTGGCTGCGAGTGGAGTCTTGGTTCAGGCGCGGAGCGGTGGTGCGCGGGCCGAAAACGCCGAGAATTGCTGGGCCTTGACCGCAGCATCGCGCGGCCGCGACAGTTCGAGGCGACGGGGCCCTGGCTCGGGAAGCCCTATGCCGGGCCCGAATACGGCCTTGCCGACGCTGCCGGCCGATTTGCCGGAATTCTTGGTCTCGGCATTGCGGATCGCGCTCTGGCTGCGATCGTAGTTCGACAGCACGAGCCCGGCGGACCCGTTGTTCACGACCGTCTGATGCGCCTGCTGGTCGCCAACGGAGATCGGCAGGGGGCCGAGGCTTGCCGGCAGCAGCACCAGCGCCCAGGCAAGCACGAGCGCGATCAGGCGCAGCGGCACAGCCCCGCCCATCGCTCTCAAAGCCCGTTCTTTAGCCGTCCCGGTGCTGATGGTTTCCTGTCCTCGTTCCCGGCCTTTGTCGCATTTCGGCGGACGGGCTTCAACCGAAGGCCCGAGCGCCTGCGCTCTCGGGCTGCCGACAGCTTGTCTCCAGAACCGGATCTTCTTCCAATGACAGCGTAATGATGGGCGCCCGCGGCAGCCGTAATCCTCAGGGTACGTCGTCGCTGGCGACCGGCCCACCCTCGCTTTCGAGCGTCGACAGCCGCTTGGTCACCGAGCGGCTGAACTTCAGCCTCACGCCGGCGCCATCGGCGCCTTTTTCGGGGATGAAAACCGCGCCCAGTTCCTCCAGCGCCGACTGCAGCGCGTGGATGGCGTCGTCGACCGGCGTCGAGATCTTGCGCTCGAATGCCTCGATGAGGTCCTCGCCGATGCCGGATGCGGTCGCCAGCCTGGCCCGGTTGATTTCGACGATCGCCCGCGCCGCCCTGCAGATCGGTCCAGTGATCATGGGGTCTTCCTCCTCAACTGCCTGCACCATCGTCCATCGCTTCGGCAGAGGTTACGCCGAGCTTCACACCCCTCGCAACTGCCTGACAAAAGCCCGGAATTGGCGCCGGCAACCGTGCGTGGCACGCAGCCCTTGGCTGCAAAAATGCGGAACCCATCCCCGCCCCGGGCATTGTTCCCCTGCAACAGGGAAGGAAAATACGATGCTGAGAGGTTTTGTTTTGTGGCTGCTGGGTGTCCCGTTGATCGGGATCATCATTCTCTACGTGCTCGGCTATCTCTGATGCCGACACGAATGCCTAGGGTGGTCGGCGCGCGATGCGCGACGATGTAGTGGAGCTCGCCAAAAAGTAGGCGGAAGAGCTTCACGTCGGCCTGATTGCGATGGTGCTCGCGCGGTGGAGCGACTTCATGGGGCGCATGAAGAGCACTATCAGGAGAGGAGGCAAGGGCACCATTGACACCATTGGTCCCCTGACCTCTGCCATTCTCGGCCTTGGGGAGCCGTGCAGCAGCTTCTTGCGATGCCTATCGGCGGCGGCGCTGCCCTGCTTGGGGGCTTTTAGTCTTCGCGGAAGGCGGATCCGGTCCCGGCACGTCCACGTCCGATAGCATTCCGGCCATGCTGTCTGATGGCGAGTTCGTCGTGAACGCCAAATCCACCAAGCGCCATCGGGCGATGCTGGAAGCCATCAACTCCGGGAAGACCGTGGTCCTTGCCGCTGGCGGCATCGTGAACGGTTCGACCTTTGCCCCGTCGAACACCTACGCGCCATCGCTTGCCATCAACGTCACCGGATCAGGAAACCGGAACGATCACCTGCTTGCCGACCGCATCGCCGGGGCCGTGGACAGGGCGTTGAAGGCCAATCAGCCGGACAGCCTCAAGCGGACGGAAGGGCAGAAAATGGGCGACCTTGCAAACCGGCGTCGCCGTGATGGGGGACGTTACACGTGAGCTATTTTGCCGGAGTTGTGCCGAGAATTTCGTTGACCCGGTCTTCTTTCGTCTGCTCCTCAGTCTTCAATTTCGCAATCTCAGCCTGTTTCTGCTCGACAATCGTTGACATTTTTGCTGCAAGATCGGCAATCACATCTTGTTCAGCAGCAACGTCCACGAATATGCGTTCACCTGCAAAGCGCCCGACCAATGTATTGCTTATGTAGCCGTCGTCGTAGATTTCATAAACAGTCGTGGAGGCAAACACACCGTCCTTCATTGAAATGTCTGCAATGCACTTCGCTGATCGTTTTTGATTGAACGTGAATTCCGAAACCCAAGGACCACAATCAAGATCGTATACATATTTCTTGACCATCGGGTCCGAGATAGTTTCTGGATACGCGCTGAAGAATGACCCATCAGCAGAAGAAATGTAGGCGTCCTTATGTGACATGGCCGAATATATTTCGGCATCGTAGGGGCGCGGTCTCTCGTCCGTTTCCAAGCAACTTCCCGCAGCCGCGTCTGTTTTGCAGCGCGTATAAGTCACAGAAATTCGAAAAATCTGTCCGGCCCGACTATAGCTGCGGACAAGAGCTGACCCCGGCATTTCGCACGTGGTAACGCCAATTAGCGAGTACGTGAACTCACCACTACCATCGGCGGCAACAGAGTTCCCAGGTACCGGATTGAACAAATCAGAGCGCACCTCTGTGTGTGCATCCACTATTGGCAATCTGATAGTGTGAGGGCCGTCTGTGCACGACGCCACACCCGCCAACTCTGTCCTTAGAGCGGCATTATCCTTTCCAAGGAACGTGCCGAGACCGGCGGAAAGAGCTGGGGAGCTTAGGCCGATACAGGCTAGGGCAATTGTACAGGTGCGCATATTAGCCCTTCCGAAGTCCAACACTGTCGAGTTCATCCTTTTTTGTCTCGCGTCTCTATTGCAGCAAGTACGTTTGGTGGAAGTGTAGCATAAATCTTATCAACGTGCTTTGGCTCGGAAATCATATTTTCCGAGATTAGGTTTAGGAGCCGGAACAGGCTTTCCGCCGTCGCCCGATCATCGCGAAGATCAATGCTGCCCGGATGAACGGCGTTGTTGTCGATCACGCGCACCGCGCGATAATGAAGGCCGATGCAGCATTCACCGACCTGTCCGCCGCCATGAAGTTTGCCCGCGAACAGGCAACCAGCCTCGTCAATCTTGAGCGTGCTGCGTTGGCCGACAGAACACTGACGCACGAAGGCGCGCTGTTGCAGATCGCCAACGCCGCGCCGAAGTCAGGCGAGCGCGTAGCAATGCGTCTTGATGCTGCGCGCGCCAAGGCAAAGGCCGAGATTGACGGTATTGCCAAGCGCACGGCTAGCCCGCCGTCGCTAAAGGACGCTGTCGGCCTGGGGCTTGAGCAGGAGACCCGTGCGCGCCTTGCGTCGATGCCTGAAAAAGAGCGACGCGATGCTGTCGCGCGTGCCTTCAGCGGTGGCGGTGCTGCGCGGACCCGTGATGCTGGTCGGGATGGTCCACCAATAGCACAACCATTGCTCGCGCCGTCGGCTTGTCAGCCCTATTGCGGCTGATGGACACTTTCATGCGACTTCGCCTCCCATCCGATCTTCGCAGGATTGCCCGGAATCAGTGGGAACCTCAAGCGCGAGACCGCAGAACGACCCAGCTAGACCACTCCGCGCCGGAGGATACTTGCTGACATTCCACAAACATTGGACAGAAAGACAGGGGGAAGCAGCTAAGTGCTTTAAATTGTTGGTACGCCCAAGGGGAATCGAACCCCTGTTCCCGCCGTGAGAGGGCGGTGTCCTGACCGCTAGACGATGGGCGCAGCCGAGGACCGCGATATAGGCGGCCATTTTTGAAAAAGCAACAGCCCCGGCCGGGTTATTTACAGCCAAAGCGATTTCAGCGCTTCGGCTCGATCAGATCCCACAGATTGCCATGGAGATCGGCAAACACGGCAACGGTGCCGTAAGCCTCGCGCCGCGGGGTTTCGCGAAACAAAACGCCTCTTTCGGTCATCAACGCGTGGTCTCGGGCAAAATCGGCGGTCTCCAGGAACAGGAAGACGCGGCCGCCTGTCTGGTTGCCGATGCTGGCTGCCTGGCTTTCGCCATCGGCCTTGGCAAGCAGAAGCCGCGCGCCCTGCCCCCCTGGTTCGACCGTCACCCAGCGCTTGCCGCCGCCGAGGTCGACATCCTCGGCAAGCCGGAAGCCGAGCTTGCCGGTGTACCAGGCGATCGCCTCGTCATAGTCGGCAACGACCACCGCGACGGTGGCGACGCGCCGGCCGGTGCCCGAATAAGCGCTCATTTGTTGCGGATCGAGAACTGGCCGACGATGCGGCGTTCGGCGATGTCGTAGAGATAGATGACGCGATTGCCGTCGACGAGTTCGGCATCGATGGTGATGCGGCCGCCCGACAGCGACTGCGAAACCACCTTCGCACCGACAGGCAGCACGATCTCGCCGGTCAGCTGACCGCCGGCAGGCGCGGGAATGTCGCCGCCGATCTCAGGCGTCGCCACCGAGCTGGTGCGCGCTTTGTAGACAAGTGCGCCGACGACCGTCATAAGGGCCAGCAAAAGCAGCCCGAGATTGATCGCCACGAAGCGGACGAGTTTCCTGCGAACGCGTTCCACCGCCGGGTCGAGCGGCTTGTCCTCTTCTGCTTCGTCGGCGTAAGGGCCTGTCATGGGCAAGGCTTCCGGAATTGTTGTAATGAGCGCATCAGATAGCGAAGAGGCAGGCACATTGATAGTGCTGACGGCCGACGCCGATGCCGCAGGCCAGCGGCTCGACCAGTGGTTGGCCGCCCGGCTCGGTCCCGACCTGTCGCGCAGCCGCGTCCAGGCGCTGATCAAGCAGGGGGCCGTGCACGTCGCCGGCAAGCTTGTCGACGAAACCAAACGCAAGCTGGCCGCTGGCGACGAGATCTCGATCGACATGCCCGAGCCCGAGCCGGCCGAGCCAGTGGGCGAGGACATTGCGCTCGACATCCTCTTTGAGGACGAAGAGCTGATCGTCATCAACAAGCCGGCCGGCCTCGTCGTCCATCCCGGCGCCGGCAACTGGACCGGTACGCTGGTCAACGCCCTCATCCATCATTGTGGCGACAGCCTTTCAGGCATCGGCGGCGTCAAGCGGCCGGGCATCGTCCATCGCCTCGACAAAGAGACGTCAGGTGTCATGGTCGTCGCCAAGACCGACCGCGCCCACAAGTCCCTGTCGGAAGCCTTCGCCGACCACGGTCTCACCGGCGACCTCGAACGCGCCTATTCGGCGCTCGTATGGGGCATCCTGCCGCGCATGACCGGCACCATCGACGCTCACCTGGGCCGCCATGCCGACCGCGTCCGCCGCGCCGTAGTGCCGGAGCATCGCGACGATGCCCGCCATGCGGTTACTCACTACACCGTCCAGGAGCGCTTCGGCGAGGACCAGGCCGAGTTCACCACGGCTAGCCTCGTCGAGTGCCGGCTCGAAACCGGCCGCACCCACCAGATCCGCGTCCACATGGCCCATATCGGCCACCCCGTCGTCGGCGATCCCGACTACGGCCAGGCCTTCCGCACCAAGTCCAACCGGCTGCCCGAGCCGCTGAAGTCGGCCGTCCAGGCGTTTCCACGCCAGGCCCTGCACGCCCGCCTCCTTGCATTTCGCCACCCGGCTACCCATCTATTGATGCGGTTCGAGGCGCCGTTGCCTCGCGACATGGGGGAGCTGGTCGAAGGTTTTCGGAATCTCTGAACCCTCGATCAAGAAACTTGACTGGCATTGTTCACTTTGGCGTGACACTCTGTTTCGCGTTGAACAAAAGCTGTCTTTTCTGGTTTTGTTCCTGTATGAAACCCGTGGCGCGGTAGGCAGTCGGCATCCGCGCCTCATGCTCGCCTGGATCAGGGAGCAAATTCTCGTAGAGAGGGAGGGTGCTTTATGGCCCAGTCACTACCCAGTATCGTTTCCGGTGAAGGCGGCCTCAGCCGCTACCTGGAAGAAATCCGTCGCTTTCCGATGCTTCAGCCGCAGGAAGAGTACATGCTCGCCAAGCGGTACAATGAGCATGAAGACACCGGCGCCGCCCACAAATTGGTCACCAGCCATCTGCGTCTCGTGGCAAAGATCGCCATGGGCTATCGCGGTTATGGCCTGCCCATCGGCGAAGTGATCTCGGAAGGCAATGTCGGCCTCATGCAGGCCGTCAAGAAGTTCGAGCCGGAGCGTGGCTTCCGGTTGGCCACATATGCCATGTGGTGGATCAAGGCCTCGATCCAGGAGTACATCCTGCGCTCGTGGAGCCTAGTCAAGATGGGCACCACCGCCAATCAGAAGCGTCTGTTCTTCAACCTGCGCAAGGTCAAGGGCAAGATCCAGGCGCTCGACGATGGTGACCTGAAGCCTGACCAGATCACCGAGATCGCCACCCGGCTGAACGTTTCCGAAGCCGAAGTTGTCTCGATGAACCGCCGCCTCTCGGGCGACGCCTCGCTCAACGCGCCGATCCGCGCGACCGAGGGCGAGTCGGGCGAGTGGCAGGACTGGCTTGTCGACGACCATGACAGCCAGGAAGAGATGCTGATCGAGCAGGACGAACTCGAAAACCGTCGCGGCATGCTGGCGAGCGCCATGTCGGTGCTCAACGACCGCGAGAAGCGTATTTTCGAGGCCCGTCGCCTGGCAGAAGAGCCGTTGACGCTCGAAGAACTGTCGGCCGAGTTCGACATCAGCCGCGAGCGTGTCCGCCAGATCGAGGTCCGCGCCTTCGAGAAGGTGCAGGACGCAGTCAAGGCGGCAGCCAAGAAACAGGCCCAGGCGCTCCGCACCATCGACGCCTGAGATTCCGGCTCGCTGATCGCGCTTCTGAACGCATCTGCAAACGAAAACGCGATCTGAACTGCCTCTATAGCGCCGTGCGTCATCCGTGACGCACGGCGCTTGTGTATTGGCACCCGGCGGGCCACCTATCGGCCGGCCATCTGGCTGCATGGCCTTTCTCCACGGCAGTTTCGGGAACGCCGTTAACAGAGGAATTCCGGCTGGCTGCAGGCCGGTAACCGCATCTCAATGCTTGGCGCATAGCGTCAATCGATGTTCTGGAATGACCTCCGAAAAGCGCTCGTGACGGCAGTGCTGAGCCTGGTGATGCTTGCATCTCTGGGTGCCGGCCCCCTTGGTGCGGCTGAAGCCATGGACATTCGCAGCTCCTGCTGGACATCAGGCAGCTTGTCGGAGGATCTGAGCACAGTGGTCCACTCGTCCGGGCGCTGGACATGCGGAGACCGGAGCTATTCGCTCGAAGGCGAACGCACGCTGCTGCGTTTTGAAGTCGGACCAACCGACGTCCTTCCCCAATACTTCTTTTCAAGGCGAAGTGCGCTCGCGGCTGTGCATCTGCTGGCGATCGACCGGGACGGCGCGATGCATCAAACCTCCTTGCCGGCCGGTGAACTGCCTAGCGCTTTGCGTGGCGGCTACTTCAAGGCCCCCCTGCCTGATGTAACCCGAGACACGGTGCAGGTCGTCGTCGCGATCGATCTGCCGAGCCACCAGATGACGCTGGAGAGAGCCTATCTGTCGCCGTCTGACATCGCTCTCGGCCCGGACCTTATGCGCTCGCTGATTATCCTGGCCATTCTTGCCGGAATGCTCTCTATGCCGCTCATTTTCAACGCGGCCTTCTACCGGATCCTGCGCGAGCCATTCGTGCTTTGGCATTCCATGCTGACGATCTCCTTGCTGTTGACGATCCTTGTCTCTTCGGGTCTTGCAGCCATTCTCTTCGATCCGCCAGCCATGACGTTGAGCTGGATGACGACAGTGATCTTCGGCTTCACGGTCGCGTCCGGAGCGATGTTTACACACAGTTTCATCGAACCCGGCCGCTTACATCCGCTGCTGCGGCGGGCGCTGCTCTGGTGCGCCATATGGGCGATGTTTCTCAGCACGTCGCACGCGGCGTTTCCATTCGTCGGGCGCTCGTTTCAGTCCACAGCGTACACCGCGGCTTTTGCGCCGGTGGTCGTCATTTTCATATTGTCGGTTGCCGACGCCCTGCGGCGCGGAAGCCGGGCCGCCAGGTTCCAGGCGGTCGGCTACATACCGGTGATCATGGTTGGACTGGTACGCCTGGTCACGGGTGTGGTACCCGGACTGGAGAGCAACGATGCCATGCTCCTGTTTTATGTGGGCTGCGTATGCGAAGTTCTGTTCACCACGCTCGGCGTGGCAGACCGCTTCATGACGATCAAGCGCCAGCGCGACAGCGCACGCTTCGAAGCCGACATGCTTGAGCGCCTGTCCGAGCGCGACGCGCTGACGGGATTGCTCAACCGGCGGGCAATCGAGCAGAATTTCGAGAGGTTCCGCGCCGAGGGCTACCGCACGCTTGCCGTACTCGACCTGGACCACTTCAAGGCGATCAACGATGTTCACGGCCACGTGGTCGGCGACGCCGTGCTGAAAGCCGTGGCCGAAGCCCTCCAGGCGGACCCGCAGGTTCATGCGTTCCGCCTCGGCGGAGAGGAATTCGTACTGCTTGTGCGCGGAGAAGATGCCCAGCTTCATGCCGAGCGTCGACGCCAGGCGATCCCCGCTGTCGTGGCCAATACCGTTCCAGGCCTTGGGCGACCCGTAACTGCAAGCATGGGCATGACGGATGCGTTGCCAAATGCGGATATGGAGTTCGCAAAGCTCTACGAACAGGCCGACAGGCTACTTTACAACGCCAAGCTTGCTGGTCGCAATCGAACCCAGACGGCATTGGCGCAAGGATCGAAGGATGATGCCGAGCCAGTCTTTGATGCCTGGCCGGACCGGGCGACGCGGGTCATGGTGAGCAGCGGCGGATCCGCTCGATAGATCGAGCTTGCCCGCCCCTACCCTTTCCTGACCAGCTTGCCGGCAAGGTCTTCCATGCGCTGAGCCAGACCACCGAGCGCGCCGATGAGCGCCGCGTCGTTCTTGTCGGCCTTGGTCAGCGCGTCGTCGCGCGTCTTGCGCAGGGTCTGGACCTCGGTCTCCATGCCCTTGACCCGCTTCTGCAGCTCGTTGAGCTCGTCCATCACCATGATGCCGGCCATCACGGTCAACCGCTGATCGCCGATCTCGCCGAATGAATCCTTGAGATGCATGACATAGCGGTCGAACCGGCTGGCGAGATCGATCAGATGCTCTTCCTGCCCTTCGTCGCAGGCCATGCGGTATTGCTTGCCGTCGATGGTGACTGTGACTTGCGCCATCTCCACCCTACCTGTCCAGCACCGCGCGGATCGTCTCCATGGCGGTCACGAGCCGCCGCGAGACTTCCTTGTTGGCTTCTTCGAGCCGCTCGGCCCGGGCTTCGGAATTGTCGAGTTCCTGGGCCAGTCGCGCACGGTCGGCATTCATACGCTGGACCTCGGCTTCAGCTTCGCCGTAATCCTGCTCATGCTCCAGGCGTGCAGCGGCAGCGCTTTCCAGCGTCTCGATCGCCCTGCCGAGCCGGCCAATGACTTCCTTGAGTGTCGTTTCCCCGGTCATGGTTCCTTTATGGACCCTCGCCCATCACCGAATCGCGCACGTTTCAGAACGCGTTATGCCTGAAACATTAGGCACCGGTTGAACGGGGCGTCAACAAAGCTGTTCGGCCTTTCCCCCGCTAACCGCGCCGGCGTCCGCGATCGAATCCGTCACAAGCGTGACTTGGCGCCGCAAATGCCGCCGAAAACGCACCGATTTGTTGACTCAAGCCCTGTGCCTGCTATGTGTCGCCCCACCTTTCTGGGGCCCCGGCGGCCCCCTTTTCTCGGCTTATGGGAGGGACGATGTCCTCGCGCGAAAAACACGACCGGATGGCCAACGCGATCCGCTTTCTGTCCATTGACGCCGTAGAGAAGGCCAATTCCGGCCATCCCGGCCTGCCCATGGGCGCTGCCGACATCGCCACGGTGCTCTACACCCGCTTCCTCAAGCATGACCCGGCCAACCCGCATTGGCATGACCGCGACCGCTTCGTGCTCTCCGCCGGCCATGGCTCGATGCTGCTCTACTCGGTGCTCTACCTCTCGGGCTACGAGGACATGACCATCGAGCAGATCAAGAATTTCCGCCAGCTCGGCTCGAAGACTGCCGGCCACCCCGAATACGGCCATGCCTCGGGCATCGAGACCACCACTGGCCCGCTCGGCCAGGGTCTCGGCAACGCAGTCGGCATGGCGCTCGCCGAGCGCATCATGAACGCCCAGTTCGGCGATGCGCTAGTCGACCACTACACCTACGTGCTCGCCGGCGACGGCTGCCTGATGGAAGGCATCTCGCAGGAAGCTCTGACGCTTGCCGGCCACCTCAAGCTCAACAAGCTGATCGTTTTCTGGGATCACAACAACATTTCCATCGACGGCCCGATCTCACTGGCCGACTCGACCGACCAGCTGGCGCGCTTCGCCGCTTCGGGCTGGAACACGCTCGCTATCGACGGCCATGATCCGGAAGCCATCGCCGGCGCCATCGAGGCCGCCAAGCGCTCCGACCGTCCGACCCTGATCGCCGCCAAGACCACCATCGGCTTCGGCTCGCCGGCCAAGGCCGGCACCAACAAGGTCCACGGTTCGCCACTCGGCGCTGCCGAGGTCGAAGCCACCCGCAAGGCGCTCGGCTGGGAATACCCCGCCTTCGAGATCCCCTCCGACATCCTCGACGCATGGCGCCTCGCCGGCCTGAACTCGGCCAAGAAGCGCAAGGAATGGGAAGGCCGCCTGGCTGAGGCCGGCACCGAAACCCGCGCCGAGTTCGAGCGTCGCATGCGCGGCGATCTGCCGGCAGGCTTCGACGCCGCCATCGCCGACTACAAGAAGAAGCTCGCCGTCGACAAGCCGAAGGTCGCCACCCGCAAGTCGTCGGAAATGGCGCTCGAGGTCATCAACGGCATCGTGCCCGAGACGATCGGCGGCTCCGCCGACCTGACCGGCTCGAACAACACCAAGACCAGCCAGACCAAGAACATCGCCCCCGGCGACTATGGCCAGCGCTTCGTCCACTACGGCATCCGCGAACTCGGCATGTGCGCCGCAATGAACGGCATGTCGCTGCATGGCGGCGTCATCCCCTACTCCGGCACCTTCCTTTGCTTCTCCGACTATGCCCGCCCGGCCATGCGCCTTACCTCACTGATGGGCATCCGCGTCGGCTTCGTCATGACCCATGATTCCATCGGTCTCGGCGAGGACGGCCCCACCCACCAGCCGGTCGAGCATCTCGCCGCCCTGCGCGCCATTCCCAACCACATCGTCTTCCGCCCGGCGGATGCGACGGAAGCGGCCGAATGCTGGCAGCTGACGCTCGAAAACCGCACCACGCCGTCGACGCTGGCGCTCACCCGCCAGAATCTGCCTGCGGTGCGCACCGAATACACCGAGGACAATCTCTGCGGCTACGGTGCCTATGAACTGGCCACCGCCAATGGCGAAGCCAAGGTCACCATCTTCGCCACCGGCTCCGAGATCGAGATCGCGCTGAACGCCCGCGACCTGCTGCAGGCCGCCGGCCACCCGACCCGCGTCGTCTCGGTTCCGGCATTCGAGCTGTTCGAGAAGCAGAGCCCCGAGTACCGCAAGGCCATCATTGGCAACGCCAAGGTCAAGGTCGCCATCGAGGCCGGCATCCGCATGGGCTGGGACAGCTTCATCGGCACCGACGGTATCTTCATCGGCATGCACGGCTTCGGCGCCAGCGGCCCGATCGAAGATCTCTACAAGCATTTCGGCATTACCGCCGAGGCAGCCGCCGACGCTGCCAAGGCACGGCTTCAGGCTTAAGACGTCCCCCAGGAGGATCAGACATGACCGTTAGAGTTGCCATCAATGGTTTCGGCCGCATCGGCCGCAACATCGTCCGCGCGATCTTTGAATCGGGCCGCAAGGACATCGACGTCGTCGCCATCAACGATCTCGGCCCGGTCGAGACCAATGCTCACCTGCTGCGTTATGACAGCGTGCACGGCCGCTTCCCGCATGAGGTCAAGGTCGATGGCGACCAGATCATCATCGGCTCCGAGAAGTTCAAGGTCACTGCGATCAAGGACCCGGCGCAGCTGCCGTGGAAGGAACTGAACGTCGACATCGTGCTTGAGTGCACCGGCATCTTCACCTCCAAGGAGAAGGCTTCGGCCCACCTCGCAGCCGGCGCCAAACGCGTCATCGTCTCGGCTCCCGCCGACAACGCTGACCTGACGGTCGTCTACGGCGTCAACCACGAGAAGATCACCAAGGATCACATCGTCATCTCCAACGCCTCGTGCACCACCAACTGCCTCGCGCCGGTGGCCAAGGTCCTCAACGACGCCTTCGGCATCGAGAAGGGCTTCATGACGACGGTGCACGCCTACACGGGCGACCAGCCGACCCTCGACACCATGCACAAGGACCTGTACCGCGCCCGCGCAGCGGCGATGTCGATGATCCCGACCTCGACCGGTGCTGCCAAGGCCGTCGGCCTCGTGCTGCCGGAACTCAAGGGAAAGCTCGACGGCGTGTCGATCCGCGTCCCCACCCCGAATGTCTCGGTCATCGACTTCAAGTTCGTGTCCAAGACGACGGTCACCGTGGACGAGGTCAACGCAGTGCTCGTCGCCGCTGCCAACGGTCCGCTCAAGGGTATCCTCGCCTTCACCAATGAGCCGCTGGTCTCCATCGACCTGAACCACAACCCGGCCTCGTCGACCTTCGCGCTCGACCAGACCAAGGTCATCGACGGCAACCTGGTGCGCGTCATGTCCTGGTATGACAACGAGTGGGGCTTCTCCAACCGTATGGCCGACACGGCCGTTGCCATGGGCAAGACCATCGCCTGATCTCGACGCCGTTTCGGCATCGCGAAACGCCCGGCTCCGGCCGGGCGTTTTTGTTTTTGCTGCAGTGCATAAAAATCTTTGGCCCAACTTGGCAAAATCGCATTCTTGCTTGCCGATGGCCTTTTCTTCGCCGCACTCTGAACCGACGCAGCAAAGAGCATGTTCCCGAACCGCAGGTCCGCTTAGCGAAAAGTGGAATCGAGTTTCCGGACGGGATCATGCTCCAGCTAGGATGTTGGAGCCCATTCCGATCTGGTTGGAATGGAACAGGCTCCAAAGCTGCATTGTGGACGGGGCGGGATGGAACAGGCGATATATCTGATCACGCTGGTCGGAACGGCGCTGGTGGTGGCAGCGGCCTTCTCGAGCCTGATCGCCTTCCGCTTCGGCGCCCCCTTGCTGCTGCTCTTCCTCGGCATCGGCCTCGCCAGTGGCGTCGATGGCCTCGGCATCGTCTTCGACAACGCCCACCTCGCCTATTTCGTCGGCTCGATAGCGCTCGCCGTCATCCTGTTCGATTCCGGTTTCGGCACGCCGCTTGGCGTGCTGCGCCAGGCCGGTATGCCGGCGCTGACGCTCGCCACCATCGGCGTCGCCATCACCACCGTCATCTTCGGCGTCGCCGCCTATTACCTCACCGGCTTCACCTGGCTGGAATCCTTCCTGCTCGGTGCGGCCGTCGCCTCCACCGACGCGGCCGCCGTGTTCTTCCTGCTCCGCGCCGGCAACATCAACCTGCGCGAACGCGTCCGCTCGACGCTCGAAATCGAGTCCGGCACCAACGACCCGATCGCCATCTTCCTCACCATCACCCTGGTCGAGATCATCGCGCTCGGCGCCAAGCCCGACGCCGACCTCCTGCTCATCGACCTGGTCATCGGCTTCTTCGTCCAGATGATCCTGGGCGCCGCCATCGGCCTGCTCGGCGGCTTCCTCATCGTCAAGCTGGTCGAGCGGCTCAATCTCGATCGCGGGCTCCTGCCCATCTTCGTGCTGACGCTGTCGCTGCTGGTCTTCGCCACCGCCGGCGCCGTCGGTGGCTCGGGCTTCCTCGCCGTCTATCTCGCCGGCCTCGTCGCCGGCAACTCCGACATCCGCGCAGTGTCGACGCTGAAACGCTTCCAGGAGGGCGTGTCCTGGCTCGCTCAGATCATCATGTTTCTGGTGCTCGGCCTCTACGCCACACCATCGCAGTTTCCCGCTATCCTGGTCACGGCGCTGGTGCTGGGTCTGTTCCTGATGTTCGTCGCCCGACCGGTGGCCGTTTGGCTCTGCCTCATCCCGTTCAAAATCCCGCGCCAGGAAACCGCCTTCATCTCCTGGGTCGGCCTGCGCGGCGCGGTCTCGATCCTGCTTGCCATCACGCCGCTGCTCGGCGGACTGGAAAACGGGCGGGCGATCTTCAACATTGCCTTCATCATCGTCCTGACCTCGCTTGTCATCCAGGGCTGGACGGTCGGCCCGCTGGCCCGCCGCCTCGGCCTCATCGTGCCGCAGCGCTACGGTCCGCTCGACAAGGTCGAACTCGAGCTTCCGGGCTCGGCCCATCACGAATTGCTCGCCTATCGCGTCGTGCCTGGCAGCCCCGTCGCCAAGGGCCAGCGCATCCCGCGCTGGGCCCGCCCTTCCCTGGTGGTCCGCGAAGGTCGCTCCATGCGCTTCCAGGACATGGGTCGCCTGCAGGCCGGCGACAACGTCTATATCTTCGTGCCCGACCGCTATCCGCGCCTGCTCGACCGGTTGTTTGCCAGCCGCGCCGAGGTCGATGCCGAGGACGAGGATTTCTTCGGCGCTTTCACCGTCGATCAGACCCACCTCGCCGGCGAGCTGGAAGCGGTCTATGGCGCCACCGTCAAGGAAGAGGAGCGCAAGCTCACCATCGCCGACCTCATCAAGCAGCGGCTGCGCGGCCATGTCGAATATGCCGACCGCGTCTCGCTCGGCCTGATCGATCTGATCGTCCGCGACGTCGACGAAAAGGGCCGCATCGTCTCGGTCGGCCTCTCCATCGAGCCCGCCCCGCCCCCGCCGCCAGTGCCGGTGTTTCTCAGCGGCGGCGAAATCAGCGACCGCATCCGCCGCTTCTTCGCCAGGCGCAAGGACAAAGCCCCCAAGCAGGAGACCGCAACGACCTCGGAAGGGTTATCCGAGGACGCCTGAGGCGCGTCAGGGACGACGCAGCAAGCTGCACCATCCTCACCCGGCCAGGATGGCCCCAAGCCGCGCCAGCCGCTCCGACCGCGTCCCACGCAGCTCGATAATGTTCGGGCCGTCTTCGGGCAGACCAAGTTCATCGTCGCGGATGATCGCCTTCAGCCGCGCGTCCACCTTGCTGCGCAGCCGGGGAAGCTCAATCGCCACGTCGATCTCATCCGGCCGCGACAGCGGTAGGAAGACCACGAGGTCGAGTGACCCGAGCGCCTTCTCGATCCTGCCGAGCAGCTTGCCGCTCGGCGTCCACTCGAATCCCTCCTGCACTGCGACCACCTCCAGATAGGCGATGAAATCCAGCGGGCAGCGGTCGTAGACGATGTCAGGCGACGCGGCTGAAGCCAGGATCATCCCGCAGCTCTGATCCAGTTGCTCCTCGAGATCGGCCGATGTTGCACCGTCGGCGAATGGCGTGCCTAGCTGCGCCAGCGCCCAATAGGGCTCCTGCTCATGCTCATAGCCGGGATATGCGGCAATGAAGTCGTCGATGAGGGTCGTCTTGCCGCTGCCGTGCGTGCCGGTGACCGCGATGCGCATGCTTACCCCTTGTTTTCCCGGCGATAGCCGCTCATGGCCGCGACCGGAAGAGCAGCCAGCATCAAAATTTCGCCCACGCCCCTGCGCAAACCTTGCATCCGCGCCCGCGATTTGTATGGTCCGCGCGATCTCTCCATCGGAAAGGGAACCCCATGGCCGCCTTCAAGACTCTCGACACCATCGGCAACGTCAGCGGCAAGCGGGTTCTGGTCCGCGTTGACCTCAACGTGCCAGTCGCCGACGGCAAGGTGACGGATGCGACCCGCATCGAGCGCATCGCTCCCACCATCACCGAACTCGCCGACAAGGGCGCCAAGGTCATCTTGCTGGCCCATTTCGGCCGCCCGAAGGAAGGTCCGGATCCGGCCCTGTCGCTGGCACCCATCGCAACGGCGACGTCCGAGGTCATCGGCCGCCCGGTGGGCTTTGCCGCCGACTGCATCGGCGAGAAGGCAGCCGCGGCCGTCGGGGCCATGAAAGACGGCGACATCCTGCTCCTCGAGAACACACGCTTCTACAAGGGTGAGGAAAAGAACGATCCCGCCATCACCGAACAGCTGGCAGCCAACGGCGACATCTTCGTTAACGATGCCTTCTCGGCCGCCCACCGGGCGCATGCTTCCACCGAAGGCCTCGCCCGCAAGCTGCCTGCCTATGCCGGACGTACCATGCAGGCCGAGCTCGAGGCGCTGGAAAAGGGCCTCGGCAACCCGGTCAAGCCGGTCGTAGCCATTGTCGGCGGCGCCAAGGTCTCGACCAAGATCGACCTGTTGATGAACCTGGTAAAGAAGGTCGACGCACTCGTCATCGGCGGCGGTATGGCCAACACCTTCCTCGCCGCGCGCGGCACCAATGTCGGCAAGTCGCTGTGCGAGCATGACCTGGCACCCACTGCCAAGCAGATCATGATCGAGGCGGCGCAATCGGGCTGCGCCATCATCCTGCCGTCGGACGGCATAGTTGCCCGCGAGTTCAAGGCAGGCGCCGCCAACGAGGTCGTCGCCATCGATGCCGTGCCTGACGATGCCATGATCCTCGACGTCGGCCCGAAGACAGTGGCCTCGATCAACGACTGGATCGACCGTGCCGCGACCTTGGTCTGGAACGGCCCGCTCGGCGCCTTCGAGATCGCGCCCTTCGACAAGGCAACCGTCTCGGCGGCCCAGCATGCGGCAGCCCGCACCAAGGCCGGCAAGCTCGTCTCGGTCGCCGGCGGCGGCGATACGGTGGCAGCGCTCAACCATGCCGGCGTTGCCGACGACTTCTCCTACGTCTCCACCGCCGGCGGTGCCTTCCTCGAATGGATGGAAGGCAAGGAACTGCCTGGTGTCGAAGTGCTCAAGGCGTAACGCCGAGCGGGAGCCCTCCCTCGCAAGGCGAGGGAGGGCTCTAACCTCAACCCGCCTCGCCCCTCACCTCGCCGCAACCTTCGCCATGGCCCGCCTAAGCCGGCTTGGCGTATTGCTCGGCGCTCATCACCTCGATGCAGACGAAGCGTTCATTGCCCTCGACCCAGGCATCGTGGCCGGGCGGGATCGTGTAGGACGCGCCCTTCACCAGCGTCTTCTGCGTCCCGTCATTCAGCCTCACCGTCAGCGTGCCTGAGACGACATAGCCGACATGCGACACCTGGCAGCTGTCTGTCTTGACCACCGGCTTCACGCATTCCGACCACCGCCATCCCGGCTCCATGTTGAGCCGCCCAAGCGTGAAACCTGCCAGCCGCACCACCTCGACGCGCGTCTTGGCAGGCGAGCGGACCTCATCAGGCTCGTTGTGGGACTTGGTCTCGAATTTGGTGACGTTCATTCCTCCATCGGCCATGGCATCCTCCCATCGTGTCACGCGTGGACACACACGGAAGCATATATTTTAGCACTTACTTATATAATTGGTAGCAAGCCCCTCGCAGATCAGGCGGGTTCAGCCGCTTCAGACGCCAATATGTACTTTCGTACAATCAAAAAACTATAAGTTCATATACTTGCCATCCATGCAAAAACCTCGCTCGTAGCTAAAACGATTGAAATAATTTCAATCGGTTATAGGCTTCCCGACGGCATTCCGTTCGGGAAAACCATCTGCTATGCGCGCCGCATCTGACCAGGAGGTAATTGTATGAGCGAACGTCTCGAAGACATCGCCGTCGCCATGGTGGCGAACGGCAAGGGCATTCTGGCTGCGGACGAAAGCTCCGGCACCATCAAGAAGCGTTTCGACGTCATCGGCGTCGAGTCGACGGCCGACAGCCGCCGCGACTATCGCGAGATGATGTTCCGCACCAAGGAGGCGATGACCAAGTACATCTCCGGCGTCATCCTCTACGACGAGACCATTCGTCAGAACGCTGCCGACGGCACCCCGCTGGTCGAACTCATCAAGGCCGCCGGCGCGATCCCCGGCATCAAGGTCGACGCCGGCGCCAAGGCCATCGTCAACTTCCCGGGCGACACCATCACCGAAGGCCTCGACGGCCTGCGCGAGCGCCTTGCCGACTACTACAAGCTCGGTGCCCGCTTCGCCAAATGGCGCGCCGTGATCGACATCGACACCGGCAAGAACGTGCCGTCGACCTATTCGCTCTCGGCCAACACCCAGGCCCTCGCCCGCTATGCGGCGCTCTGCCAGGAAGCCGGTATCGTGCCGATCGTCGAGCCGGAAGTGCTGATGGACGGCGCCCACGACATCAACACCTGTTACGACGTCACCAAGGCGACGCTGGTCAATCTCTATGACGAGCTCTACGCCGCCCGCGTCGTGCTCGAAGGCACCATCCTGAAGCCGAACATGGTGATCTCCGGCAAGAAGGCCGCCAAGCAGGCCAGCGCCGAAGAAATCGCCGAAAAGACCATCAAGCTGTTCCGCGAGACGGTTCCGGCTGCGGTCCCGGGCATCGCCTTCCTGTCGGGCGGCCAGTCCGACGAAGAGGCGACCGCCAACCTCAACGCCATCAACGCCATCGGCCCGCATCCGTGGAAGCTGACCTTCTCCTACGGCCGTGCGCTGCAGGCAGCGCCGCAGAAGGCATGGTCGGGCAAGGTCGAAAACCTCGCCGCCGGCCAGGCCGCTTTCACCCACCGCGCCCACATGAACCACCTGGCAGCCCTTGGCCAGTGGAAGTCCGCGCTGGAAAAGGCTGCGTAACCTTCGCCCTCATGGCCTGAAATGAAAAAGCCCCGGAGCGATCCGGGGCTTTTGGTCAACGGCAACCGGGGCTCAATCAGAACGAACCATTCCGGTTGTCGTCGTGATCGGCGAGCGCGTAGTCAGAAGTAAAAGAAGGCAGCCACCAGCGCCGCCAGATATTGCACACACCGAGCACAAGCTGTGCGATATCCAGATTGCCGGACACCCGGCTGCCGGCAGCGGCCAGCAACACAACCACGAACATCCAGAACACCGGGCGCGGCTGATACGCGTCGAAGGCCATATCGCAGGCGTGGCGCGCGGACCACATTCCGGCGACCGAGCCGAGGGCCGCACCGATGAGGCGGATCAGCGGCGCATTTGGATCACCAAGCAGCCACTGCGCAGCGGAGGCGAGCACCCCCACCCGCCAAGGTCACCGCCAGCATGACGACGTATGAGGCAACCATAGACGACAAGCGCCAGCAACATGGCGCCCAGCGTCTTCGGCCCGAACGCGACGCGGGCAACACCTTCGTCGTGCATGATCTTCCCCCCAGAAGAGCCAAGACCTCGCCGGCCGTCAGTCGATTGGTCCCTCATCTATGATATCGGGCATCCTTCCCTCCCGCCAGAACAGCGCGTAGGCCATGCCCACAGCCGTCACGAACTGCGTCACCACGGCCATCTGCTGTCCCATCGACGGCGCCCCGAATTTGCCCAGCGTCATCGCCCCCAGCACGCCAGTGAACATCCAGAACACTGGACGCTGTTGATACGGGGTCAGCGTCAGGTCGCACACCGCCTTGGCAATCCACATGCTCGATACCGCGCCGAAGACGGCGGCGATCATCTGCACGACATTCGGCCGGACGCCCATCAACACGAGTGCAAACAGATCGGGAAAGGCATCCTGGGCGACCAGCACCAGACTGACGGCAACGTAGTAGACAAGCGTATAGGTCCCCAGCGCCACCACCATGGCGGCCGCCGTCTGCACCCCTTGTGGGATCTTGATGTCCCCGCCCGCTTCCATGGTCATGTCAGGTCCCGGTCTTCACAAACAGATGCAGGAGGTCGTCAGGCGCGTCGAGATCGGGATAGGCCGCACCGCTTCGCACGAAACCGTTCGCCTCAAGCACCCGATGCATCGCTGCGTTTCCGATCAGCGTCGTCGCATAAACAGGGGCCGTGCCCCAGGAGGAAAGGGCCTTCTCGGCAAGCATTTGGCCCAGCCCCCGATTTCGATGGCTGGGAGCGACCACGACATAGCCGAACTCGCAGCGGAAGTTTTCGGGATCGAGCACCGAACCGGCCTCGGCGAACTGGTAGGCGCGATAGTCATCGGACGGCGTCTTGATCGCCGAGGTGGCCACGATGCTGTCGCCGTCGGAGATCGTAACCAGCAGCTCCGCCTGCCGCACCTTGTGCGCGAGCCCGTCGGTCGGCACCTGTCCACCCGAAGCCACAAGCGCAGCGAAGGCGGCAAGTTCCGGCTCCGAAAAGGCCTCGGGCCGGTTGGCAAGCAACGTCAGGCCGTCTGGCATGGCGCATCTCCCTGAGCAGCGACGCCGCCACCAAACCACCACGCGCGCCTGCTCCCAAGCGCCCACGCAGGCGGGACCGCAGTCACGCCGACGGACCTAGTCCATGTAGGTGTACGACGCACACATCTCGTCGCTGCTTTCAGGCGGCTCGTCGCCGGTGAACACTGCAACGACCGTCAGGCCCTCGCCGCCAGACCAGGTCGCAAGATAGGAAACGTCGCCCGCCCCGCACAGTCGGTTGCCGTTCTCCAACTCGGGGTCGGACGGCGTCTCGACACTGTAGACCGACGCGTTCACCCGCTGGCCGTCGACGACGAAATGATCGCCCAGCAAAGCCGAAAATTTCAGTCCCTCGCCATTGGCGAAAGTGATGGAGAAATCGTCCATCGTGATGTCGCCGGTGATGCTCTCGGCGGTGGTGCTGAAGGCCCGATAGCGGTCACCCTCGGCAAGGGCCGGCGCGGCGCTTGCAAGCAAAAAGCCGAAAACGGCTGACAGGACCTGTTTCATTTTTCCTCATCCCATCTTGAACGGGTGGCGGCCGCGCCAACCGCGCAGCCGTAGTCTAGTGCCATGCTCACGAAACCCAGAATCGATTCTCGGGAGGGATCATGGACGAATTCAGGGTTTGCAGCACCCTTGCGCGTCCGGGAGGACGCGTGAGCTTACTGGCATTCCGAAACGATGATCTTGCAGTTCGGACAGTCTTCAAGCGCCTTGCTCTCGGCGATCTTCTTGGTCTCGCCAAAGCCGATGCCATAACTGACCCGGTCGCCGGCATAGGCGCCGCATTGCTCGAACCAGACCGCGACTTCGCAAGTGTCGTTGCCCACTGCCTTGCAGGCCGACACAGCGTTGTTTTCGGCTTCCTTCTGCGTCGAACCCCAACCCAGGCCGTAGCCGGCCTCTTCGGCCGACGTGCCCTGCGAGTCGTTGACGGCAATCGCACCGAACGCCAGCGCCGACGTGGCCTGCAAGCCGACGAGCGCGGCGATGATCAGGCCGGTTCTGATTTTCGGAAACATAGGTAGTCCCCCAATGCGACGAACCCCAACGGTCCGCCACGCGCCCGGCCTTGCCGGCTTTCCTCCCATGCACGTCCCGCTGCCCGATCGGCCGACAGACGCACAAACGCATGTGATTGTTCTGGCCCTACGGCCGCGGTTGCCGGCTTCAGTCCAAGGCGGCCATCGTGCCAAAGCCAGCCGCCGGCGCAAGCGCAAGACCATGCAAGGTCAAACCACAAAAACTGGCCTTGATTGCTGAAATGCTGGACATGAAATGTTGTCTCATTGCCTGAAATGACAGGTTTTGTCTGTCACGGCAGCCAAAGCCCGACAAGGCCCCAAAGCATATATCCTTCCGCTAAAATGGCCTGTGCGGGCGCTTGGCGTCGCTTGGCTTAATCCGCCTCGCTTCCCGCGCCGGTTTGGCGTATGAGCGGCGATGGAAAATATCAGGTTTGAAACGCCCGTCACCGTAAAGGGCGATGCCGCCGGCACACCGCTGCTGCTGCGCAGTGCCAAGGAGGCCTCGGCTTTCCTGCTCAACAATTGGCCCGGCAAGAAAAGCCCCAAGCATCGCGCAGCCCTTCAGGCATGCTCCGACGCCATCTCGGGCGAAAAGCCGGCCATGGCTGCCCGGCGGGCCTTCGTCGCTGCGGCGCGCGAGGCCGGCATCTTCATCAACGACAAGGATTGATCGGCGCACCGGCCCGACGATCACGGGCCGGGTGCAATAGTTCGGCGTCCCGATGCACCCACCGGTGCATCGAAGCCCTACTCTTCGGTGTCGCCTTCCGGCTCCGGCTGGGCATCCGCGCCGGTCTTGCCGCGCAACTTTGCCTCGGCTTTGGCGGCCAGCTTGTCGGCCTTCTTCGCCGCCTTGGCGCGATCACGGTCGCGGCGTTCCTGATTGTAGTTCGTCGGTCTGGGCATGCATCGTCCTCTTGTTCCGGTTCATGCCTGCCTAGGGCCATACGCCCTCGAACACAACCGGCCACGTCGGCGCCCGCCACCCCACCTACCCCTCAACCACCCGTGGCGACAAAGAAATTGTCGTTGATGCGGCTGGCCGTCTTGCGGAACGCCTGTAGATAAGGCGCGACCGTCTGGGCGAGACGCCCCGCCTCCTCCGCCCCAAGCGCCTGCTTCAGGCTCGCCGCATATTCGGGGATCTTCGACCAGTCTCCAACCGTACGGTCGGTGATCTCCATGTGATACTGGAAACCGTAGGCATTGAGGCCGACGCGCATCGCCTGGATGGCGCAGGCGGCATTCCCGGCCAGCACTTCTCCGCCTTCCGGCAGCATCGACACCTCCGCGCCGTGCCACTGTAATGTCTCGATCTTCGGCTCGACGCCGGAAAACAGCCGGTCGCGGCGGCCCGCTTCGGTCAATTCGACCGTCGCCAGCCCGACCTCCGGCGCTTTCATCAGCCCGACCTTACCGCCCAGCGCATCGGCCAGCAGCTGGTGCCCTAGGCAGATGCCGAGATAGGGCCTCCGGAGCTCGCGCACCCAATGCCTGATCGCCGCCTTTTCAGGCACGAGCCAAGGGTGCTGCTCCTCCTGCCACACATCCATCGGCCCGCCCATCACAGCCAGCATGTCATAGCCGTCGAGGTCGGGGATCGCCTCGCCCTCGTCCAGTTCGACGATGTGCTCACTATGCCCGGCATTGCGCCAGAACTCGGCGAAGATGCCGCTGTGTTCGACCCTGAGATGCTGGAATACAAGGATTTTCATCGGATGCCCTCGGCCGCTTGCAGCCGCCAATGTGAAACCAATGTCCGTGAGGCGCGATAGGTCACGGCGTCAGCGCAAGTTGGCGCAGGCACCTCTCCTGTAGCCGCGTCGCAGCCGCTCCGTTTCAGTGGTATTCTTGTGCCGTTTCGGGATGGAGGAGAGGATGTCCCAGTTTGACAAGGCCGTAGTCTCGTTGCCCGGCAGCGAGCGTTTTGGCCGCGCGCCCTTCGGAGCCAGGGTCGTTATCCACGCCACCGCTGCCGACACCAACGGCGCCTTCGGTATGTGGGAGACCTTCACGCCGCCCGGCCGGGGCCCGGAGCCCCACACCCACACACGCGAGACCGAGGTCTTCCGCGTCATCAAGGGCACCTACAGGTTTCGCTGCGGCGGTGACGAGTTCGACGCCCCGGCCGGCACGGTGGTAACCCTGCCGCCCTTCGTCGAGCATTCCTGGAAAAACATCGGCGACGAGCCCGGCCAGATGTTCGCCATCGTCACGCCAGGTGGCTTCGAGCAACTGTTCATCGACATCGAGGTGGCGAACGCCGATACCCCAGAAGAGATAGCTGCGATCGAAGCCCGCCTCGGCATCGTCAACGAGGCGACAATGGCACTTTGAACCGTCTTTATCCCATTTCGGCACACACCCGGCTGGCACGCTTGATGCAACGTTTCGGTTGCCGGTGAAAGCCGGACCCGGTCTGCATCAGATCGGGAATAGGCTCGCCGGGGTGGGGAAGGGGTTTCTCTCCGGCGAGTTCTGCAGCCGAGGCAAGTGTGCGGGCGCCGCTTGCCTCGGCCCCCTCGCCCTCCATTGCCCCAACTCCGGGATCGATGCATCTTCGCTTCATGCTGGAGCCCTTACTGCTGGTCGCAACAGTCGGTGCGGTCTTTGTTCTTGCCGGATTGGTCAAGGGCGTCGTCGGGCTTGGCCTGCCGACAATCGCCATGGGGCTGCTCGGCCTCGTCATGCTGCCGGCCCAGGCCGCCGCGATCCTGCTCCTGCCCTCCTTCGTCACCAACATCTGGCAATTGCTGGCCGGCCCGAATGTCTCCGCGCTGACGCGTCGCCTGTGGCCGATGATGGTTGCGGTCTTCCTCACCACCCTCGCCTCGAGCGGCCTCATCACCAGCATCTATACGACTACGGTCACGGCCAGCCTCGGCCTTGTGCTTCTCGCTTATGCCGTGCTCGGACTGCTCAGGCTGCGCATGTCGGTGCCCCCCGCCATCGAGCCCTGGGCCAGCCCGCTCGTCGGCGCCGCAACCGGAGTGATGACGGGCGCTACCGGTGTCTTCGTCATTCCGGCCGTGCCCTATCTCGGCGGCCTTGGCCTTGGCCGCGACGACCTGGTGCAGGCACTTGGCCTGTCCTTCACCGTCTCCACGGCAGCACTTGCCGTCGGGCTCTGGATGAACGGCGCGGTGCCCATGCAATCGCTCGGCATCTCGGCCTACGCTGTGCTGCCGGCATTGCTGGGTATGTGGCTGGGCGGCTGGCTGCGCGGCCGCATCGAACCGGAAACCTTCAGGCGTTGGTTCTTTGCCGGGCTCGCCGTCCTCGGCGCCCATATTTCCTGGCAGGGCCTGGCGCCAGCCTTCTAGAGCAATTCCAGGAAAAGTGCGCCGCGGTTTTCCGTCCGGAATTGCGCAAAAACAAAGAGATAGAGGATTTTTGCGATTCGAAGAAAAGCGGAAATGCTCTAGTGCCCGAGAAGTGCGGTGATCGAGATCGCCGCAAGCGCTGCTACCGCAAGCTTCCAGAAATCGCGTCGCTGCCTGAGCCCTGGCAGACCGAGCGGCTTGATGATCTGGATGGCCATCATGGCGATGATGACGAGCGACAGCGCTTTGGACATGCCGTCTTTGACCAATTTCGCGCGCCGCTGTCAAAGCGCCCCACGCTGCCGGCGATCTGCTAAAGTGGGCGCTACGAATTGAGAACAGCGGCCTTGCGCGGAAGCGCCTCGAAAAGACGGTCGAAACACCATTTTCGGAGCCGCTGTTAAACCAAGGTCAAATGGACGCCGCCGCCGCAAGGACATTACAAAATCCGCCAACCATAAAAGGCCCTCGAGGGCAAAGACATCCTGGGAAGGAGACGCCATGTCATCTCGCTATCATGAGGTCTATGACGGCTGGACGCGTGACCCCGAGCGGTTCTGGGCCGAGGCGGCAGAAGCAATCGACTGGTCCAAGCCCTGGGACAAGGTGTTCGACGCCGGTGCGGGCGTCTATGGCCGCTGGTTCACCGGAGCCGAATGCAACACCTGCTACAATGCGCTCGACCGCCACGTCGCGTCCGGCCGCGCCGACCAGGTGGCACTGATCCACGACAGCCCAATCACCGGCACGATCAAGAAATTCACCTATGCCGAACTTCTGGCCGAGGTGAATGCGCTGGCCAGCGTGCTGCGCGACCACGGCATCGGCAAGGGCGACCGCGTCATCCTCTACATGCCGATGGTGACGGAAGCAGCCATAGCCATGCTCGCCTGCGCTCGCTTGGGCGCCATCCATTCGGTCGTCTTCGGAGGTTTCGCCGCCAAGGAACTCGCCACCCGCATCGACGACGCCACACCGAAGCTGATCGTCTCGGCGTCCTGCGGCATCGAACCCGGCCGCGTCATCGCCTACAAGCCGCTGCTCGACCAGGCGATCGAACTCTCGGCCCACAAGCCCGAGCGCTGCCTCATCCTGCAGCGCCCTCAGCTGCCATGTGACCTCGTCGCCAGCCGCGACCTCGACTATGCCGAGGCGGTGGGGGCGGCACGCGCCGCTGGCCGCACCACCGAATGTGTCTCCGTCGCCGCCACAGATCCGCTCTACGTGCTCTACACCTCGGGCACCACGGGCCAGCCCAAGGGCGTAGTGCGTGACAATGGCGGCCACATGGTCGCGCTCAAATGGTCGATGGAGAACGAGTTCGGCGTCAGGCCGGGCGAGGTCTTCTGGGCCGCATCGGATGTCGGCTGGGTGGTCGGCCATTCCTACATCGTCTATGGCCCACTGCTGCACGGCGCCACCACCATCCTGTTCGAGGGCAAGCCGGTCGGCACACCTGACGCCGGCACGTTCTGGCGGGTCATTTCGGAACACGGTGTCGTCGCCCTGTTCACCGCGCCGACCGCCTTCCGCGCCATCAAGAAGGAAGATCCGCAAGGCCTCTTCGTTCCGCAGTATGACCTCACGAAATTCCGAACCCTGTTTCTCGCCGGCGAGCGCGCCGATCCCGAAACCATCAAATGGGCTGAGCAGAAGCTGAAGGTTCCTGTCATCGATCATTGGTGGCAGACAGAGACCGGCCACCCGATCAGCCAGAACCCTGTCGGGCTCGGCTTGCTGCCGGTCAAATACGGCTCGCCCTGCGTGCCGATGCCGGGCTACGACGTGCGTGTGCTCGACGATGCCGGCCATGACGTTCCGCGCGGCACGCTTGGCAATGTCGTGGTCAAGCTGCCTCTGCCGCCCGGCTGCCTTCCGACACTGTGGCACGCCGACGAGCGCTTCTTCAACGCGTACCTCGCCGAGTTCCCCGGCTATTACAAGACGGCCGATGCCGGCTACATCGACGACGACAACTACCTCTTCATCATGGCTCGCACCGACGACATCATCAACGTCGCCGGCCACCGCCTGTCGACCGGCGGCATGGAGGAAGTTGTGGCCGAGCACCCCGATGTCGCCGAATGCGCCGTCATCGGCATTGCCGACGCCATGAAGGGCCAGGTGCCCTGCGGCTTCATCGTGCTGAATTCCAGCGTTTCCCGCGACATGGCAACGATCGAAAAAGAAGTCGTCGGCCTCGTCCGCGACCGCATCGGCCCGGTCGCCGCCTTCAAGATGGTGGTCACCATCAAGCGCCTGCCCAAGACGCGCTCGGGAAAAATCCTGCGCGGCACCATGCAGAAGATCGCCGACCACGAGGAATGGAAAATGCCCGCTACCATCGACGATCCTGCCATCCTCGACGAAATCACGGAGGCGCTGAAGGCTCGAGGCATCGGAGTCTAGCGCCCTCGTGGCTCGACAGGCTCACCATTCGACACGCCATGAGCCCGTCGAGCAGTATTGGGAACGCGACGACGCTTCATCCTCCGCACCCGCAGATTTGGACGCTGTGCCATTGCCTGCACGCCAACCTCAAGGCAAGTTGCCCCTGATTGCATGAGGGGCACCGGAATATGCTGCGCAACTGGATCGTCAGATACTGGTACTCGTTCTCGCTGACGGGCCTGTTGATCGGCACCCTGTTCTTCGCCGCCTCGCTGACGCCGACGCTGATCCCGCGCAACTATCTCACCCAGGGCGTGCTGTCGGGCTGCTCGGCCGCCGCAGGCTACGGTGTCGGCTTCTTCCTGCGCTGGCTGTGGCACTATCTCGGCCTGCCCGAGCCGAAGGCGCGTTTCCTGCGCATCTCCAAGATCGTTGCTGTAGTCGCCTGCGCCGCAATCGGCCTTGCCTTCCTGTGGCGCGCCTCCGAATGGCAGAATTCGATCCGATCAGTCATGGGCCTCGAGCCGGTCGACAGCGTCCATCCGCTCGAGGTCGGCGCGCTGGCGCTGGTCACCTTCGTCATCCTCATCACACTCGCCCGGCTGTTCAAGATCACGCTCTATTTCGTCTCACGGCACCTCAACCGCTTCGTGCCAAAGCGTGTCTCTTATGTCGTCGGCACCACCATCGCCGTCATCGTCTTCTGGTCCATCGCCGACGGCGTCGTCTTCCGCTATGGCCTGCGCTTTGCCGACAGCTCGTTCCAGCGCCTCGACCGCCTGATGCCGCCGGACGAGCGGCAACCGACCGATCCGGCCAAGACCGGCAGTGCCGCCTCGCTTGTCCGCTGGCAGGATCTCGGCCGCATGGGCCGCTCTTACGTCGCAACCGCGCCGACCGCTGCCCAGATTGGGGCACTCACCGGCAAGCCAGCCAAGGAACCGGTCCGCGTCTATGTCGGGCTGCAATCCGCCGAAAAGCCACAAGAGCGTGCCCGCCTCGCACTCGAAGAACTCAAGCGCACCGGCGGCTTCGAGCGCTCGGCCCTTGTCATCATCACGCCCACCGGCACCGGATGGGTCGATGAACAGGGCATCGATCCCGTCGAGTTCCTGCACAATGGCGACATCGCCAGTGTCGCGGCGCAATATTCCTATCTGGCCAGCTGGCTGTCGCTGCTGGTCGAGCCTGGCTACGGCGCCGAGCAGGCCCGCGCCCTGTTCACCGAGGTCTATGGCTACTGGCGCACCCTGCCCAAGGAGACACGGCCGAAGCTTTATCTCTACGGCCTCAGTCTCGGCGCGCTCTCGTCCGAGCTGTCCAACGAGCTGTTCGAGGTGCTGGGCGATCCCTACCAGGGCGCACTATGGGTCGGCCCACCCTTCCCCAGTCGCATCTGGAACGCCATCACCACCGACCGTAATCCCGGCACGCCCCAATGGCTGCCCGAGTTCCGCGACGGCTCCTATGTCCGCTTCACCGCCCAGAAGAACGCGTTGGCCATTCCCGGCGCCGTCTGGGGCCCGCTGCGCATCGTCTACCTGCAATATGCCAGCGACCCGATCACCTTTTTCGACGCGCACGCCTTCTACCGCGAGCCGGACTGGATGAAGACGCCCCGCGGCCCCGATGTCTCGCCCGAACTGCGCTGGTATCCGGTCGTCACCTTCCTGCAACTCGTCCTCGACATCGCCATCGGCACCACCTCGCCCATGGGCCATGGCCACGTCTACGCCGCTGAGCACTATATCGATGCCTGGCTCGAGGTGACCGACGTCAAGGACTGGTCACCGGAACAGGTAACGCGGCTGAAGCAGCACTTCATCGACGCGCGCAAGTAGCGCAGGACGCCGGGGGTAACGGATCTGCGCGTCAGGCCCCCGACCGCGCTCCGCTCCTGGCGGCACGTGCAAAAATCCGCCGCCAGGCGGCCAGCTCCTTCAAGCCGATTTCAGCGGATGAGGTCGGCCACCTTGGCGCCCAGTGCGGCGATCAGGTCGTCCGGGCGCATGCGGATCTGCAGGCCGCGCTGTCCGCCGTTGAGGAAGACCTCGTCCTCCAGCGTCGCCAATTCCTCGATAGCAGTCGGCACCTGCTTACGCTGGCCGAAGGGGGAGATGCCGCCGACCTTGTAGCCGGTCAACCGCTCGGCATTGTCGGGCTTCATCATCTGCGCCGCCTTTCCGCCGAAGGCCGCCGCCACCTTCTTCATGTTGACCTCCTGGTCGGAGGGCACCACCACGCAGGCCGGTTTGCCGTCGACCTCGACCATCAGCGTCTTGAGCACGATGCCAGGTGAAACCCCCATCGCCTCGGCCGCCTGCAACCCGACACGCTCGGCCCCGGCATCGTAGTCATAGGTCGCAAGCGCGAACGGGATGCCCGACTTGGAGAGCACGAGCGTAGCGGGAGTGGTCTTGGACATGCCCCGTTGTGCAACACTGCCCCAGCCTTTCGCAAGGGCGGCGATGGGCGCCTGGCTCGCGAAGCGCGCCACCTGCATCGCCAGGAAATGCGCTCAATCACCGTATCGGTGATTTTCTTGACAAAATCAAAATCACCTCCTAAGTGATTGAAGTAAGGAGTTGAGCATGAAGTCTGCGAACTACAAGCTTATCCTAGATGAAAGCGGCCGCAACGACCTTGCCGATACGTTTCGTGCCTATGCAGGCGTTCGCGACATCTTGGATGCGCTCACGCCGTCCAACCGTGCCGACACTTTCGAACTGCAGCGCCTGGCCTACGAGCAGATCAGATTGCAGACAGGCTTGCCTGCCCGCCTGGTGACCAACGGTATCCGCGAATACGCCGCCGGCCTGTGGTCGGCGGACCGGCTGCCGCTCGACGAAAAGCTGATGTCGTTCAAGGGCGTGGACAGCGTATCCCTGGCCACCCTCCACGGCCGCCTGATCGCCAGTTTCCTGGTAACAGGATACAGCGAAACAACTGAAAAGATTTCACTTTCTCACCTCATCCGGCAGGATGGAACCTATTCGCTGTCAGTGCCTCTTTCCCGAGAGATGCAAAACAAGGAGATCGACGCCATGCAGACCGAGTCCATTTCCGGTCGAGTGTCCCGCCTCGCGGCAGGCCTCGTGACCACCGTCATCGACAGCCTCGAGCGCAAGGCACCCGAAGCGGTTGCCGAGCAGGCCATCCGCGAGATCGACAAGGCTGCCGACGAGCTCAAGTCCGGCCTTGCCGCGCTCATCGCCGAGCGCAAGCGTTATGCCATGCAGCGCGAAGATCTACTTGAGGAACATGTCGGGCTCGACGCCAACATCCGTGTTGCACTGCGTTCCGGCCGTGAAGACCTGGCGCGTGCAGGTATAGGCCGCCAGGACGATATCAATGCCCAGGTCGCTTCCATCGACAAGCTGGTCGATGATGTCGATGTCCGCATTGCGGACTCCAGAGCCGCCCTCAATGCCGCTGCCGCAGCCCGCCGCGATGCCGAGGAGCGGGTGAAGATCGCACGCCGCGCCAGCCAGCATCAGACGCAGGGCCAGGCCACGGCCGCCGCGATCCGTCACCCCTCCCCTGAAGACAGGATCGCCGCTGCCCTCAGCGCCGTCGGCCGGCTGACCGACTTGCCGGCGGGTGCGTCCCGCAGCGAAGATCTTGCCGAGCTCGAGGCATTCGGGCGAGATCGAAGAATTGACGACCGGCTGGCCGCCCTGCGCGAAGAGATCGAGAACAAGGAATAAGCGATGCTTCAGGACTTCACGTCCGCCTCAACGCTTTATCTTTACCCATTGCTCGCCGGGCTGAGCCTCGGCGTGCTGCAAATTGTCGTCTACTTCGCCGGCAGCGTCTCGCTCGGCGATTCAGTGGCCGACATGATCGACGGTACCAGCATCGGCGAGTTGTTCGACTGGCTGAACTTCGGCCGCGTGCCGTTCTCTATTCTCGGTATGCTGCTGCTAACCAGCTTCGGTGCAACAGGCATGCTGCTCGACGGCACGATCTCGGCCCTGCCGGCTTGGACCTACGCCATAGTTGCAGCACCCGTTGCGGTCGGCGTCACCAAGCTGGTCGGCAACGGCATCGCCAAGGTGTTGCCGCGTGACGAAAGTTACGCGGTGACGCGCGAGCACATGATCGGCCGGCGCGGCATTGTCACCCTTGGCCCGCTCGACGACGGTGTGCCCGGCGCAATCCGCGTTCGCGATGAGCACGGCGACCTGCACACCGTCAAGGCGCGGCCCGCCGACCCTGGCAGCGTTATCGACAAGGGGGCCGAGGTGGTCGTGGTTTCGGCCGTGCCCGGCAGTGATCGCATCTTTCTGGTCATCCCCTTCACCAGCGAGTGAAGCGACCAGGGGCCTTAGGTTTTCTGGTCGGCACAGCCGGCCTGCACGTCACATCTGCATGTCAAAATAGGAGCGGACTTTGGAAGCTATCCAGGAATTCCTGATATGGGCCGCTATCGTTGCGGTCATCGTTGCCGCCATCGGCTTCACCTTCGGCCGGCTGTACCACCGCGCCGAACGTGACGAGGCCTTCGTCCGTACTGGCGTCGGCGGGCGCCGCGTCGTCAAGGACGGCGGCGCGCTCATCCTGCCGGTTGTCCATGCGCTGGCACGGGTCAAGCTCAACACCGTCAAGCTGGTGGTCGACCGCCGCCGCGAAGATGCCTTCATCACCGCCGACCGCATGCGCGTCGACATCCGTGCCGAATTCTACGTCCGTGTCGACGGCACCGACGACGGCATCGGCCTGGCCGCCCAGACGCTGGGCGACCGCGTCAACGACCCCAAGGCGATCCAGGATCTGGTCGAAGCCAAGCTCGTCGATGCCCTGCGCTCAGTGGCTGCCCGCAACACCCTCGACCAGTTGCATGAAAGCCGCTCCGACTTCGTCAAGGCGGTGCAGGACGCCGTCGAGACCGATCTGCGCTCCAACGGTCTTGAGCTGGAATCGGTCAGCCTCACCGGCCTCGACCAGACGCCGAAGGAGTTCTTCAACGAGACCAATGCGTTCGATGCCGTCGGCCTGGCCAAGCTCACCACCATCACCGAGCAACGCCGCAAGGAGCGCAACGAGATCACCCGTCAGACCGAAGTGGCGATCGCCGAGCAGGACATGACAGCCGCCAAGCAGCGTTTCGCCCTCAAGCGCCAGGAAGAAGAGGCCCGCCTCGACCAGCAGCGCGACGTCGCCAACAAGGAAGCGCTGACCCGCGCCGAGAAGGCCAAGGCCGAGGAAGACGCCAAGCTTGCCGAGCAGAGCGCACAGATCGAGCGTGAGCGCGAGATCGCCGAGCGTTCGGCTGCCGCCAGCAAGGCCAGGGAAGAGGCCCGCATCAACTCCGAACGCGATGTCGAACTGAGCCGCCAGACCATGGCAGTCGCCATCGCCAAGAAGAGCGAAGAGACGCTGCGCGCCGAGGCCAAGGCGCGCGAGGCAGAGGCCCTGAGCGTTGCGGCCCACGAAAAGGTGCAGACGGCCCGCGAGCGCGAAATCGCCGACCGTAACCGTCAGATCGCCATCCTGCAGGCGCAGGAGGCGGCCGAATCCGAGGCCGTCACCGTCACCGTCAGCGCCACCGCCGAAAAGGCCGCGGCAGAGGATCGTGCCGAGGCGACGCTCGTCGAGGCACGTGCCAGCGCCGAGGCGATGAAGGTGCGCGCCGAAGGCATCCAGGTCGAGGGCGAGGCCCATGCCCAGACCATCCGGGCCCGCAACGAGGCGTCGAACACGCTGTCCGACAAGATGATCCAGTTCGAGCTGACCCAGGCCCGCATCAGCATGCTGCCGGAAGCGCTCAAGGCGCTGATGGAGCCGGCAAGCCGCATCGAGAGCATCCGCGTATTCGACACGCAGGGCTTCTCCGCCGGCCGCTCGGGCGGCGACGGCGCCAACCGCTCCGGCGCGGGCGACCTCGCCGACCAACTGCTGCGCTTCACCGGCAACAAGCCGCTGATCGACGCGCTGCTGGCCGCGGCCGGCATGGACGGCGCAGGCGGAACCCTCAAGGATCTCGTTACGCCCAACCCGGCCTATGCCGACGCAGAGCCTGAACTTGTCGAAGCCTACGACGTCGACGAAGAAGCGACGGCGACACCACAGGGCTGATCGAGCCAGAAGACGACGTAGCGGAGGCGGTGCGCCCACTTCCGCTACGAGCCGTATCGGCACCAGCAAAAGAGAATGGATCGCAGCCGGTGGCAATACCTGCGATCCTTGGGCATGATCGTGGCGTGACGACAGCCGGACCATGCCGATCATGTCGATTTTCGAATTCGCAGGTCACACGCTCGATCTCAGGCAAGGCACGCTGCGAAACGGCGCTGCCGAACTCAGACTGCGCCCAAAATCCCTCTGCCTGCTCACCTACTTTGTCACCAACCCCGGCAGGGTCATCGACAAGCACGAGCTGATCGAGGTCGTCTGGCCGAATGTCATCGTTTCGGACGACTCGCTTAGCCAATGCCTGAAGGACATCCGCATGGTCCTAGGGCCGCAAGCGGAAGGTCTGATCCGCACCGTGCCACGACGCGGCTACATCCTCGATGCGGCGCGCCTCACGTCCCGCTCAGGCGACACCGCACTTCCGGATCTCTCGCCGGCCGACAGACCTTCGATCGCCGTTCTGCCGTTCGACAACTCCGGTCCCGACCAGCAATGGTTCTCCGACGGAATCGCCGAGGACATCACGACCGCGCTCGCCAAAAGCCGGAAGCTCAGGGTCGTCTCGAAGAACTACAGCTTCGCCTTCAAGGGGCACGCCGTCAGGGGCGACCAGATCGCCCGCGAACTCGGGGTCCGCTACCTCCTCGAGGGAAGCGTTCGTCTCTCGGGCCAGCGCGTCCGCGTCTCCACGCGCCTGCTCGAGGGCGCGACCGGGGAATTGCTCTGGGCAGAGCGCTTCGACCGTGAGCTTGCCAACGTCTTCGCTATCCAGGACGAGATCACCGAAGCCGTCGTCGGGCACCTGGAACTCGAACTGCTGCCGGAGGAGAGGCAGGCCATTCACCAGGCCCGTACCGCCAATGTCGAGGCCTATCACTGCGAGCTTCACGGCCGACAGCTGGCGCTGGCACTGACGAAATCACGCCTCATCCTGGCCCGGCGCATGTTCGCCCGGGCGGCCGAGCTTGATCCCTCCTATGCCCGCGCCCATGCCGGTCTGGTCATCTGCGACTGCTATCTGCGCGACTGGCATGGCGGCGGCAGCATCCCGGCGGATGCCATCCTGGCTATTGCCGACAAGGCGCTGGAGCTCGATCCCGGTCTGCCGGAAGCGCATACGGCCAAGGGCTTTGCGTTGTTCTGCAACGAAAACTACACCCAAGCCGACCAGTCTTACCGGCAGGCGCTGGCGATCGACCCCAATTCCTACGACGCCAATTTCTTCTTCGCCTCGACCATGGCACGTTTCCGCAACGATCGGGAGCAAATGGTCTCGCTGTTCAAGCTGGCCTCCCGGCTCCGACCGGACGACTATGTGTCGCCGATGATGATCGCCGCCTTCGTCGAACGGGACGATCCGGAACGGCTGGAGTGGGCAGGTGTCTGTTTCGAGCGAGCCCAACGTGCCACGGCCCTCTATCCCGAAGATGCTGCGCCGCTGCATCGCGGCGCCCTGGCGCTTACCTATCTGGGCAACAGGGAAAAGGCGCACGCCTGGCTGACGCGAGCGCTGGCAATCGAACCCGACGAGTTCATTGCCCAGGTCAACGCAGCCTGCATTCACGCTTTGTCGGGCGAGGTCGAACAGGCGCTGGACTACCTCGAAAAGGCCGGCAGGAAAGTCCCGCAGAACACCATCGACATGCTGCGCAGCGACGCCGATTTCGACGCCCTGCGTGATCATCCGCGTTTTGCGCAGGTGCTCCGCCCCAGGATTTCCTGATCCGGGATCGCATTGACACACCCATACCCGATTGACTATGTATCATCGCATAGCCATTTGGGTATGAGTTATGACGGAACCTCAGGACGCGATTTTTCGCGCGCTTTCCGATCCGACGCGCCGCGGCCTGTTCGAGCGCCTTTGCCGCAATGGAGACACCACCGTCGTGGGCCTGCTGGCCGAGGCAGGCGTCTCGCAACCCGTGGTCTCCAAGCACCTCAAGATCCTGAAGACGGCTGGGCTGGTGCGCGACCGGCATGAGGGCCGCTACACCTATTACAGCGTCGAGCGCGATGCGCTGAAGACGCTGATCGACTGGACATCAGAGATGTCGGGCTTCTGGACCGACCGCTTCGACGATCTCGAAAATTTGCTCAGGAGGATGGACCAATGACCGAAACAATGGACACCACGCGCTCGGTCGTGGTCGAGCGCGATTTCCCCTATCCGCCCGAAAAACTCTGGCGCGCGCTGACCCAGCCCCATCTCATTGCCGAATGGCTGATGAACAACGACTTCAGCCCGGTGGCCGGCCGCCGCTTCACGCTCTCCGCCGACTGGGGCCAGGTCGACTGCGAGGTTGAGACGGTCGAAGAGAACCGCACCCTGTCCTATCGCTGGGACACCAAGGACCTCCGGAGCATCGTTACCTGGACATTGGCCCCCACCGCGTCGGGCACCAGCCTGCGCATGGAGCAGCGTGGTTTCACCTCCGCCCAGAAGGCCTACTTCCAGGGTGCGTCTGTCGGCTGGCCGCGCTTCTTCGACCAGCTGGTCAATGTCATAGCCAGGTTCGATTGACCTCGCTGCACCATCGATTCCAGGAGTATTTGCAATGAGACAAGTGATCCGCACGGTCCATCGCTGGACCTCGCTCCTCTTCTGCCTGATCGTCGCATCGATCTTTGCCGGAATGGCGCTCAGCACCTTACCGGAGTGGTTCTACTACCTGCCCCTGCCGCCGCTGGCCGTGCTGATCCCGACTGGCATCTACATGTTCTTCCTGCCCTATTTCAGCGACAGGCAGGACGCCCTACCGGCTGCCAAGGGACGCGCCTGATGGCCAAGGATGCGGCGCCCAAACTGCTGTCGGGCGGCAACCCGCAGATATCAAAGGGTTACGGCGATGCCGTCGTCCAGTCCTACATCGACGCCATGCCCGGATGGAAACAGGATATCGGGCGGCGCATCGACACCCTCGTCACCGAGGCGGTGCCCGGCGTGATCAAGGCGGTGAAGTGGAACTCGCCCTTCTACGGCACCGAAAAGGACCTCTGGTTCCTCGGCTTCCACTGCCTGACGAAATACGTCAAGGTCGCGTTCTTCAAAGGCGCGCAGCTCTCGCCGCCGCCGCCCGGCACGTCGAAGCAGGCCGACGTGCGTTATCTTGATATCTACGAGGACAAGCCGTTCGACGAGGCCCAGTTCTACGACTGGGTCAGGCAGGCCAGAGCCTTGCCTGGCGAAAAGATGTGAGGCGCAACTGAGCGAGAACACGGAACCCTCGATGATCGTCATCCGGCGCGCTCGGGTCGAGGACAGGGACGCCCTCGGCGCGCTCAAGCTGCGGTCTTCGCTGGCCTGGGGAGACCATGTCGAGGAATTGCAGGCAATGCCGGAGGCGAGCGAAGTTCCGGCCGCGCACCTGCCGCATGTCGTGGTAGCCGAACTGGGCGGAGAGACCATCGGCTTCGTGACTGTCCTTGCCGGCAAAAATGCCGCCCGAGCTGAACTGGAAGATCTCTTCGTCGCGCCGGAAGCATGGCGGAAAGGGATTGGCAGTTTGCTCGTCGCCGAAGCCGAGCGCCGCGCCAAGGCGCTCGGAGCGCAAACGCTCGACGTCGTTGCCGGACAGCGGGCGCGCCCGTTCTACGAGGCCTCAGGCTTCCGCTTTGCCGGGACCGTGCAGACCGACATCGCACCCGCTGTCCGGTTGCGAAAGGATCTTCCCTAGCTCAACGATCGGTTCCTGGTGGCCCCTCACCCGCCCTTGGCAAAGCGCGCCCACGCCTCATGCGTTCGGGCGATCATCCCTGTCCAGCCAGGCCGCGATGACCGCCGCAAGCAGCGCCAGCAGTGCAGACGCCAGCATCGTCGTTGCAAGTGCTGCGATGGCGCCATGCCCCTCAAAGAACAGGCCAGCGAGCGACACGACGAGTGCACCGCCGCCAATGGACATGGCCGCCGACAGGCCGGCGGCTGTTCCGGGCAAGTCCTGCCGAATTGACATCACGCCCATGTTGGCCGTGGGCATCGTCAATCCGTTGCCCACGCCGATGAACATGCAAGGCACGAAGAACGCCAGCGGGTGGGATGCGGCAATCGCCGCCAGTCCGAGACAGGCCAGCAGTCCCAGACATGTCAGCGTCCGAGCCAGGACAAGGATCCGGCCTCGGGCAAACCTTGCGCCGATACGCCCGGCCAGAAAGCTGCCGCAAATGAAGCCGGCAGGGACCAGCCCCATATACAGTCCGAGCACCGCGCTCGATCCGCCGATGGCCAGCGGAGCACCGGCAAGGAAGATGTACAACGTTCCCATCGAGAACGTCATGCACAGCACATAGGCCCAGAATCTTGCGCTGCGCAGAAGCAGCTTGTACGCGCCGAGATATCCAGATCGATCAGCCACTGCAGGCCTTTCCCGCAACCCATGCCCGGGTAGCAGGAGAACAAAAAGACCGGCAGCGGCGAGGCCAAGGAAGATCGACCGCCAGCCGAACAACGCGTCCAAAGTGCCGCCGAGTGTCGGACCGACCATCGGCGCGATCGCCCACACCATGGCAGCATAGCCCATCCGGCTGGCCCCGGTCTCGGCGCTCGACGTCGACTTGATCCCGACAAGCGCCACCGAAAAGCAGGCAGCAATGGCCGCCTGTGCGGCACGGCACAGCAGGAACGTGGTGATGTCGGTCGCAACCGCACATCCAACAGACGCCGCGACGAAAAGCGAGATCGACACCCGTGCCACCGGCGGCCGTCCGAAGCGATCAAGAAGGCCGCCGGAGATCAGCCCGACAAAGGCGGTGACGAATGCATATCCTGCGACGGCGAGGTTGATGACGGAAGCATCGGCCCCGAACTCCCGAGCGATGTTGGGCAGCGAGGGAGCGATGATGTTGACCGGCAGCACCGAGAGCGCCGACAGCGCCACGAACATCGCAAAGGTCGATGACCCGGCCTCAGCAGTCGTTCCTGGCAGCGCAACAAGGCTCGGCGTGGGCTTGGGTTCCTGGTGATCCATCGCAAGGTCTTTCGTCCGGGGGAACTGCACCGCGGACGCGATCGTCTGGCGGCGGGCACAAAAAAGGCCCCGCGAGGAGCCTGTTTGCCGCGCATGGGTGCTTTCGCCCGGTGGTTACGCCACCTTGCCCATGCGCTTTCCTACCACGATAAGACGCGAGATCATGCTCATGCCGAAATTCATACGGACCAACTATTGGCTGGTCAACGGGAATGGTTGCCAGCCATGTCCGCCCTGCCGGTCGCGCCGGCAGGGCGCACTGCGGCTATCAGGCCGACTTGTCACCCGCGCCGGGCCGCCTCGATCGCGGCGACATCGATCTTCTTCATGTCCATCATCGCTGCAAAGGCGCGCTTGGCCTCACCGCCGCCGGCAGCCATGGCCTCGGTCAGCACGCGCGGCGTGATCTGCCAGTTGACGCCCCACTTGTCCTTGCACCAGCCGCAGGCGCTTTCTCGCCCGCCATTGCCGACGATGGCGTTCCAGTAGCGGTCGGTCTCCTCCTGGTCGTCGGTGGCGATCTGGAACGAAAAAGCCTCGTCGTGCTCGAAGGCGGGCCCGCCATTGAGGCCGAGGCAGGGGATGCCTGCGACAGTGAATTCGACCGTCAGCACGTCGCCTTCCTTGCCCGAGGGATAGTCGCCCGGCGCGCGATGGACGGCATGTACCTTACTGTTGGGGAACACCGTTGCGTAGAAACGCGCCGCGGCTTCTGCGTCCTTGTCGTACCACAGGCAGATCGTGTTCTTGGCGATGGCCATGTCTGATCCTTTCCTCGTTGATCTCAGCCGCAGGCCCAACGCATCAGCGTCTCAGGCGTTCCGAACTGGACGGGCACCCGCCACGGCCGGTTGCTGGATCGGGCCGGGCGACGCCAGGAACTATGCGGCCCGCGCGGCAGCTTTGTCGAGCCAGGCCGCGATCACTGCTGCCAACAGCGCCAGCAGGGCCGACGCAGGCGCGGCAGCTACGATGAAGCGGTGCAGGAGCCGAGCCCTCTTGCCGGGCGACATCACCTGGCGTAAACAGCGTTGTCGCGAAAAGCGACCGCTTCCCTTGATCCGCTCAGTGGCGGAGTAAACAGGTGGACGAATAGTCGTCCAGGCGGTCAAGCATAAGCACCCATGCCGTTTCGAGCGTGGGTCGCCAGCGTCTCCCGAAAATCATCCCGCCTGATATCGATCAGGCCCGTTGCGAGCAGCCATCGGCGCGAGGCGCTGTTGTACGCTTGCGTTCATTGGAGTCCGCCATGAGCAGACCGCTCATCGTCATCTATGTTGCCATTGTCCTTGATGCCGTCGGCATAGGCCTGATCTTCCCGATCCTGCCCGCGCTGTTGCGCGACGTCACGCATGCCGACAATGTCGCCGTCTATATCGGCGTCATGACCGCGCTTTACGCAGCCATGCAGTTCGTCTTCGCACCGGTTCTCGGTTCGCTGAGCGACCGGCTCGGCCGCCGGCCGGTGCTGCTGATCTCGCTCGCGGGTGCAGCCGTCAACTACCTGTTCCTGGCCTTTGCCCCGAGCCTCTGGATGCTGCTGCTCGGCCGCGCCGTCGCCGGCCTCACCAGCGCCAACATCTCGGTGGCCACCGCCTACATCACCGACATCTCGCCCAAGGAACAGCGAGCCCGCCGCTTCGGCCTGTTCAACGCCATGTTCGGCGTCGGCTTCATCATCGGGCCGGTGCTGGGCGGTGTGCTCGGCGACCATTGGCTGCGCCTGCCCTTCATCGCCGCCGCTGCGCTCAACGCCTGCAATCTCCTGCTGGCTTTCTTCGTCCTGCCGGAGTCGCGAACGCCCAGCCGCGAAAAGATCGACCTCGCCGCCCTCAATCCGCTCAAGCCACTGCGCTGGGTGTTTTCGGTGAAGAGCCTCTTGCCGGTCATCTTCGTGTTCTTCGTCTTCAGCGCCACCGGCGAGGCCTACGGCACCTCCTGGGCTCTGTGGGGCAGCGATACGTTCAACTGGAACGGCCTCTGGATCGGCCTGTCGCTCGGCGCGTTCGGCGTCTGCCAGGCCCTCGCCCAGGCCTTTCTTCCCGGACCGGCGGTGAAGCTGCTCGGCGAGCGGGCCACCATCCTGATCGGCATCGCCTGCGCCTGCGCCGCACTGGTGGTCATGGCTTTTGCCACAGACGGCTGGATGATTTTTGCCATCATGCCGGTCTTTGCCCTTGGCGGCATCGGCGTGCCGGCGCTGCAGTCGCTTGCCACCCGTCAGGTCGATGAAAGCCAACAAGGCCAGTTCCAGGGCGTGCTGGCGTCTGCCCTGAGCCTGGCCTCGATCGCAGCACCGCTCGCCTTCTCCAGCATCTACCTCGCGGTTAGGACTCAATGGCCCGGGGCGATCTGGCTCTCGGTCGTCGCCGTCTACGCGCTCAGCGTGCCGTTTATCCTCGGTTTGAGGTTCAAGGAGCCCGCAGTGGTTCCAGCAACCTAGCGTGCCCGACTGGAAGCTGTTCGCTAGGCCGGCTGCACCTCGATGGTCACATGCGACAGGTCGTGGATATGGGCGAGCTTCGACTTGTAGGTCTCGGGCGTCGCCGGCGCGCTCGACTTGAGCGCCACGATCGCCGCATGGTGGCCCGGGCCGACCTGCCAGACATGCAGGTCGGTGATCACGTCCTTGTCGGTCTGCACCGCGTCGCGGATCTCGTCGGGCAGGTCCTCGCCTGACGGGACATAATCGACCAGCACACGACCGGCGTCGCGGATCAGCGTCCACGACCAGCGGGCGATGACAAGCGCACCGACGATACCCATCAGCGGGTCGATCCAGCGCAGGCCATAGATCGCGCCCATGACCAGTGCGAAGATGGCAAGCACCGAGGTCAGCGCATCGGCCAGCACATGCATATAAGCTGCACGCAAATTGTTGTCATGACCATGACCATGGGCATGGCCGTGGTCATGTGCGTCGTGGCCGCCGTCATGCAGCAACCAGGCGCTGGCGAGATTCACCGCAAGGCCGACCATCGCGATGATGGCCGCCTCGCGGAAATTGATCGCCACCGGGTTCATCAGGCGGACGCCACTCTCCCAGCCAATGTAGATCGCCACGATCGCCAGGATCACCGCGCTGGCAAAGGCGGCGAGATCGCCGACCTTGCCGGTGCCGAAGGTGAAGCGCGGATTGTGCGCCTGCCGGCGTGCAAAGACATAGGCGAGTGCTGCGATCAGCATCGCTGCCGCGTGCGTCGACATGTGCCAACCATCGGCCACCAGCGCCATCGAGCCATAGATCGTACCGGCAACGATCTCGACGACCATCATGACCGCTGTCAGCGCGATGACGAACATCGTGCGACGCGCAATGCGGTCGTGGCGCTCGCCGAGGAAGACGTGACTGTGCGCCGCCTCGAACGCGCGGCGATGCCCATGCCCGTGATGATCATGATCGTGATGGGCGTGCTCGCCATGGGAATGGCCGTGGCCGTGCGGATGATTGTTGCTCATTTCAAGTAGGTCCTGATGACGTCGATCAGTTCGTCGCCGCCGCGCTGGCGTTCGGCGGCGTCGGTGGGTTGAAGCACGTGGTCGCGGATGTGGTCTTCCATGAGCTCGGCAGTCAGACCGCCGACGGCACCCCGCACCGAGGCGACGAGCTGCAGCACGTCGGCGCAGCCGAGTTCGGCCTCCAGCGCGCGCTCCACAGCTTCGACCTGGCCCTTGATGCGCCTGACACGGGCGAGCAGCTTGGCCTTTTCCTTGACGACATGCGACATCGCTACCTCACATAATATAGGGGGGTACCCTATATCCTGCGGCGAACGTTGGCAACCAGCATCGATCTCAGCCCTATCAGGCGAGCCCGCTCCCGCACCTGCGTCGCCCCGAGGCCACCCGTTGACCTCAGCCCCGCTTCCCGCCACTGTCCGCCTCCCCAATGGCGGCTGCAGGGAGTGCATCATGAAGCTCGACGGCAAGACGGCGATCGTGACGGGTGCAGCCAAGGGCATCGGTTTTGCCATCGCCGAGCGCTTCCTGCGCGAGGGCGCGCGCGTGGTCATCGCCGACCTCCAGCAGGACGATGGCTCCGCCGCCGAGGCCGAACTGGAGAAGCTCGGCAAGGCGCTGTTCGTCCGCGCCGACGTCGCCAAGCGCCTCGACGTCCACAATCTCGTCGCTGCCTCGCTGGACGCCTTCGGCGACGTCGACATCCTGGTCAACAACGCCGGCATCGACCATAAAGCCGACTTTCTTGACCTCGCCGAGGCCGATTTCGACCGCGTGCTGTCGGTCAATCTCAAGGGCTCGTTCCTCGCCGGCCAGGCCGTGGCGCGTTTCATGGTCGAGAAGGTCAAGTCCGGCGGCGCGCCCGGCGCCATCGTCAACATGTCCTCTGTCAATTCGGTCGTCGCCATCCCCGACCAGGTGCCCTATGCCGTGTCCAAGGGCGGCGTCTCCCAACTCACCACCGTCATGGCGCTGGCGCTCGCGCCTTGGGGCATCCGTGTCAACGCCATCGGCCCCGGCTCCATCGCCACCGACATGATGGCCCGCGGCATCGCCGATCCGGCAGCCCGCAGCCGCGTGCTGTCGCGCACCCCGCTCGGCCGCCTGGGCGAGCCGGAGGAGATCGCCTCGGTCGCCGCGTTCCTGGCGTCCGACGACGCCGGCTACATCACCGGCCAGACGATTTTCGCCGACGGCGGCCGCCTCGCGCTCAACTACACGGTGCCGGTGAAGCCATGAAAACAAAAGACGAACAGGCATCCGCCAACTCCTGACAGACTGCTGTCAGGAGGGGTGTGAGATACTCCTCCCGTTCAAGAAATGGAGGATTTGTCATGCCCAGCTTCACGCCCGATCTGTTCCGCTCCGTCAGGCATTATGCCGGCAAGCTCAGGACCATCCACAATGAGATCCGCACCGAACGTTTCATGAATTCGTTGCCGGAAGACATCCGCAAGGACATCGGTTGGCCCGACCGCTTCGCGCGGCGCAACGACTACAACTGACAAGGCCACAACGGGGAAAGACCATGACCAAGACCATTGGACTGCTGTTCATCGAAGGATATGCCGACTGGGAATATGGCCTGCTGGCTGCCTCGGCGGTCGAATGGTTCGGGCTGCGCGTGGTGTCGCTGTCGCCGCATGTCTCGCCGCTGACCTCCATCGGCGGTCTCAAGCTCATCGCGATGCGCAGCGCCGACCCTGTTGACAACACCGACCTCGACGCCATCGCCGTCATCGGCTCCGACGGCTGGACCAGCAAGGATGCACCCGATGTCTCGGCCATCCTCCATGCGGTCAGGACGCGGGGCGGCGTTGTCGGCGGCATCTGCGGCGGCACGCTGCCGCTCGCCCGCGCCGGCCTGTTTGAAGGTGTCTCCCACACCTCCAACGGCCGCGACTGGATTCTTGGCCACGAACCCGCCTATGCCGGCGCATCGCGCTACAGCGACGTGCTCCATGCGGTTGCCGATGGCAGGATCGTCTCCGCCCCCGGTTCGGCGCCCGGCACCTTCGCTGTCGCCTTTCTCGAAGCCCTTCTGCCTGAAAACAAAGAGCAATTCAGCCAGATGCGGACCATGTTCGCGCGCGAATATGCGCAAGCCTCCTGACAATATGCTGTCAGGAGCACTGTGCGATGATACAGTTGCATTGTCCCGCCATGGCCGCCTGACCCGCCCCAGTCAGGAATGACGCAATGGGACTGCCGGAATAACGCATCGCCTGAAGTCGCGGCGACCCAAGGGGTGACGATGTGCGGAAAATGACCTTGGACGTTATTGCGCTGCCATCGAGGACGCGCGACGTCCCGGATTTCGAGGGATTTTCATGAGACGGGCCGACAGGCTTTTCCAGATCGTGCAGCATCTTCGCGGCGGCCGCCTGGTCACCGCGCAGAAGCTTGGTGCCTGGCTCGAGGTGTCCGAGCGCACGATCTATCGCGATATCGCCGACCTGCAGTCGACGGGTGTGCCGATCGATGGCGAGGCCGGCGTGGGCTACATGATGAGGGAGGGTTTCGACCTTCCGCCGCTTATGTTCACGCGCGATGAAATCGTTGCCCTTGTCGCCGGCGCCCGCATGGTCCGCGCCTTCGGCGGTGCTGCCATGGCGAGGGCCGCCGACGAGGCTTTGGTCAAGATCGGTGCTGTCCTGCCCGACCAGGAAAAGGATCGCATCGCCCGCACCGAGATTCACACCCCGATGTGGGTGGTCTCCGATGCCGACCGCGAGGCCATCGACCTGATCGAGCGCGCGGTCGAGAAGCGCCAGGTGCTCAGCCTCGACTACAATGACGAGGCAGGCCGCGGCTCGGCCCGCGACGTGCGCCCGCTCGGCCTGTGGTTCTGGGGCAAGGTCTGGACGCTGATCGCCTGGTGCGAGATGCGCAACGACTTCCGCGCCTTCCGCATCGACCGCATCTCGACCGTCACCTCCGCCGGCCGCAGCTTCAAGCCCGAACGCGGCAAACTGCTGGTCGACTATTATCGCAGCGTCGAACGCAGCGAGACCTTCGACAGCGACCGCAGCTCCCGGGTCTAGCCGGGCTTTCCCTTCACCTCCCAAGTCAAGCCCGGCCCCGTGCCGGGCTCTTTTTTTGCCCTGGCACAAGGGACCGGCGTCCGCGCCGTCTTGATCCGGCTGAAACGAACGCTCATTGGATGGTCAGTATCCAGTGAAGGACTTCGCCAATGAACATGGACCTCAAGGAAATCGACGGTGCCTGCCATTGCGGCACGGTGCGTCTGCGCGTGCGCCTGTCGAACGGCCTCAACTCGGCCCGCCGCTGCACCTGCTCCTATTGCCGGATGAAGGGCGCGGTCGCCGTCTCCGCCGATCTCGGCGGCGTCGATGTCGTGGCAGGCGCAGAGGCGCTCACCGTCTACCAGTTCAACACCATGTCGGCGAAGCATCACTTCTGCTCGAAATGCGGCATCTACACCCACCATCAGCGCCGCTCGGACCCCAACCAGTATGGCGTCAACGCCGCCATCCTCGCAGGGGTCAGCCCATTCGATTTCACCGAGCTGCCGGTCATGGACGGCATCAACCATCCGTCCGACAATGGTGGCGGCCCGCGCGTCGCCGGAACGCTGAAGTTCATCCCCGCCGGCTAGAGAGCCAGAAACGGTAGCGAGGTCGGAGGCAGCCCCGCCGCAATGCTCTCGCAATCTGTTCCGGTCAAAGGCTTTTCGAAAGATCCGTTCGGAAAGTCCTGCCCGGAGACAGCAACGCCATGCACTCTCGAAGAAAACCGTCCGCCCTCAAGGGCGCCCTTGTTGTCGCGACCGCCATTGCCTCCGTCGCCGCCTTTGCCGGGGGGCTGCTCTACATCGACAAGCTGATCGGCGGCCCGCTGCTTTCGGCCGCCACACCTGCATTGGCGAGCAGCACCGGTGACGGCAGCTTCCCTGCCGATGCCGACATCCTGAACATCCTCAAGAGACGCATCGACGACCAGGCCCAGAGCGTCGGCATTGTCGTCGGCACGATCGGCCCGGAGGGGCGCAATATCCTGGCGCATGGCCGGTTCAGCGCCGCGGACCAGCGTCCGGTCGACGGCAACACGCTTTATGAGATCGGTTCGATCACCAAGCTGTTCACCGCCCTTGTCCTTGCCGACATGGATGCACGCGGCGAACTCAGGCTCGACGACCCACTGGCCAGGCATCTGCCGTCAGGCGTCTCTGTGCCTAGCAAATTCGGCGCGGAAATCACTCTTGCCGACCTCGCGACGCATCGCTCCGGCCTGCCGTCGATCCCAGAGACGATGGCGCCCACTGATGACGCCAATCCCTATGCCGACTACACCACGGCCCAGCTCTACGGGTTCCTCTCGTCCTACACACTGCCGCGCGCCATCGGCGCCAAATACGAATACTCCAACATCGGCTTCGGCCTGCTCGGCGACGCGCTCGCCCATAGGGCCGGCGTCGACTACGCCACACTGGTCAGGCAGCGCATCACAAGCCCGCTGGGCATGAACAGCACCGTGATTGCGCTATCGCCAGAGCTCAAGGCGCGCATGGCGGGCGGCCACAATAGCTGGCTCGAACCCGTGCCCAACTGGGACCTGCCGGCCCTTGAGGGCGCCGGCGCCCTGCGTTCCTCGGCCAACGACATGCTGAACTTCCTGGAAATGGCGATCGAACCCGACAAGAGGCCCCTTGCAGCGGCCCTCGCCAGCTCGCTGGTGCCGCGCAACGACGTCATCGGCGGCAGCAGGATCGGGCTCGCCTGGATGCTGACCGACACACCCAATGGTCAGGTCGTCTGGCACAATGGCGGTACCGGCGGCTTCAGCACCTTCATCGGTTTCAACCCCAAGACCAAGGCCGGCGTGGTTGTGCTGTCCAACTCGGACGCTGGCGTCAACGACATCGGCATGCACCTGCTCGACGCCGCAATCCCCCTCGACGATCCAAAACCCAGACCCAAACAGGTGTCGGTCGATGCGTCGCTGTTCGACGGCTATGTCGGCCGCTACGCTGCCATGCAAGGCCTTGTCTTCACCATCAGCCGCGATGGCGACAAGCTCTACGCCCAACTGACCGGCCAGCCCCGGCTGCGCCTGTTCCCCGAGAGCGAGCGCCGCTTCTTCTACAAGGAAGTCGATGCGGCGATCACCTTTGCGGCAGGCGACGGCTCTGCCCCAAGCCTCACCCTGCACCAGTCCGGCAAGGATCTCCCAGCCGTCCGCGTCCAGGAGTAGCGGCAGTTCGAAGCCGGGACGCCATCCAACCTGCTCCCGCAAGAAACAAAAAAGGCCCCGCATTGCGGGGCCTTTTCATGAGCAGCCTGGAGCATTCCAGCAAAAGTGCGCAGCGATTTTCCATCAGGAATTGCGAAAAACAACGACATAGAGGGGTTCCGCGATTCGAAGGAAAGCGGAAACGCTCTGGGCTCAGAACTTGTCTTCGTCTTCGTCCTCGGGCTCCTTCGACTTGAGCGCCGAAAGCTTGGCGAAGACGGCATTGGCGTCGAGTTCCTGGTCCTCGTCCTTCGGCGCCATGGCCGCGGGCGTCAGGCGCTCGGTCAGCGAGGCCGGCAGCAGGGTGTCGCCGACAGGCGCCGGGGCTTCGCGGCCGCGCGAAGCGCGCTGCACTTCGATGTCGAGGTCGATCTGCGAGCACAGGCCGAGCGCAACCGGGTCCATCGGCGTCAGCTGGGCGATGTTCCAGTGCTTGCGCTCGCGGATCTGCTCGATCGTCGCCTTGGTCGTGCCGACCAGACGCGAAATCTGCGCGTCCTTGAGCTCGGGATGGTTCTTCACCAGCCAGTAGATGGCATTCGGGCGATCCTGGCGCTTCGACAGCGGCGTGTAGCGCGGGCCCTTGCGCTTGGTCTCGGGCACGCGGACCTTGGGATCCGACAGCTTGAGGCGGTGGTTGATGTCGCCCTCGCCCTTGGCAATCTCGGCGCGCGTAAGCTGGCCGGTCATGACAGGGTCCATGCCCTTGATGCCCTGCGCCGATTCGCCGTCGGCAATCGCCTTCACCTCGAGCGGGTGCAGCGAGCAGAACTGCGCGATCTGGTCGAACGACAGCGCGGTGTTGTCGACCAGCCAGACGGCGGTCGCCTTGGGCATAAGCAGCGTATTGGCCATGCGATATATCCTCTTCGCTCGCCCGCGTCCCTCACGCGGGCGGTGGTCAGACCACCAGAAAATGGGAAATTCGGGCTGTATATAGACGTATTCGCCCTGCTCCGCAACGATTTTGGGCAGAATGGCCAATTGCCCACAAACAGCCTGCCGCAACGCGCGCGCTGTCTCTCAAAACGCCTCTCCACGACAAAAGCCCCGCCTCCGGAAACTCCGAAAGCGGGGCTTTTTGTATCGGCCCGAAAACCGGTTTTGGCTTTCGGGACAGGCAGGCCAGGCCCACCGGCCGGACCTGATACCGGCGAGCCTGGTTCAATCGAAGCTGCTTACTTCAGCTTGTCGGCAACGGCCTCGATCGCCTTGACCGCGCAGGCCTCGTCGAAATTGCCGCCGGGCGCGCCGCCGACGCCGATGGCGCCGATGACCGCATCACCCGCCTTGATCGGCATGCCACCTGCGAGCACCAGGAAACCCTTGATGTCGACCAGGCCGGCCGCACCCGGGTTCTTCTGCACGTTCTCGGCCATCTTCGAGGTCGGCGTGCGCGACGAGGCCGAGGTGAAGGCCTTGTCCTGGGCGGCGGAAACGGTGTGGGTGCCGGCATTGTCGGCGCGGACCAGCGCGCGCAGCACACCCGCACGGTCGACCACGGCGGCGGTCACATTGTACTTGTCGGCGGCACATGCCTGGACGGCGGCCTGGGCGATCTCGACGGCGAGGCTCGACGAGATGTTCTTCTCGGTCAGAACCTGGGCGGAAGCGGCGCCGGTGACGGCGACAGTGGTAACGGCTGCAAGGAGGATGTTCTTGATCATGACTGGGTTCCTGTCCTGATGTTTTCTCGGGAGAAAGCGTTTCGCTTGTCCGGACAGAGAACTACCCGCATCGCACCGCAGGCTGAATCCGCGATGCCACCACCTGGCCTAGGTAGGATTACCTACTGCTGCGACCGCCAAGGGCATGACCCCAAAAAGTGGAGGCCGGCTTTCAGAAGGGGTCATGTCCACTAGGAGATCAGCGCCAGCCGCACCTGCTCGGCCACCGAACTGGTGCCCAGCTTCTCGGCGATCTTCGCCCGGTGCGCGTCGATGGTGCGGGCCGAGACTTCGAGTGCTACGGCGATTTCCTTGCTCGCCCAGCCGCGCGCCACCATGTCGAGCACCTCGCGCTCGCGCTCCGTGAGTTTTGCCAGAAGAGCGCGCGCCTCGCGTTTCTCCAGCCCGGCATCGAGGCTCAAAAACCCCTGCTGCAGCGCATCGACCAGCACCTCGCCGTCGACCGGCTTGGTCAAAAAATCCTGGATGCCAGCCTTGAAGGCGCGTCGGCAGGCCGCGACATCGCCATGCCCAGTGATCATGATCGTCGGCCAGTCGATTCCACGCTCGCCCAACTTCTGGTGCAGTTGCTGCCCAGACACCAAGGGCATGCGCAAATCCACCACCAGCACGCCCGGCTTGTTCTCATCGACATGCGCGAGAAACGTTTGCGGATCGCCAAAAGTCTCCGCCACAATCCCATAGGTCGAGAGCAGGAAGGCCAGCGCCTCGCGCACCGCCTCGTCGTCGTCGACCAGATAGACCCTATGCGTCATCCGTTGCTCTCCGTGGCCGACGCTCCGCCGCTCCTTGCCAACGGCAAACTCACCGTGAACCGCGCTCCCCGCGCCCCGTTCTCCGCCGCGATCCGCCCGTCCACGCGTTCCACCAGCGATGCGCACAAGGACAGTCCCAGCCCCATCCCGTCGGCTTTGGTGGTGAAGAACGGCGTGAACAGTTTTGGCAGCACCTCGGCAGGGATCCCCGGTCCGTCGTCGCTGACGACAACCTTCGCCTCGCGCCCAGCCCGCCCAGTGGCGATCGTCACCACCCCGCCCGACCCCGTCGCCTCCGCCGCATTGCGGATCAGATTGTGCAGCACCTGTTCCATCTCGATGGCATCGACCACCGCCTCAGGCGCGGGCTCGCCAAGCTCCAGCACCAGCGCCACCCCGCGTCGCTCGAGATCGGTGCGGGTCAGCGCCACCACCTCGGCGACGATGGCATTCAGGTCCTGCAGTGCCCGCTCGGGCGCCTTGTTGGAGGCATAATCGCGCATCCGCTTCAGCATCTCGCCAGCGCGCTTGGCTTCGCGCACATTGACGTCGAGCGCCTGCGAAATCATCGCCATGTCGGGCCTATCCGCCCGCGACAGCCGGAGCGCCGCCTGGCTGCGGCTGAGAAGTGCGGTCAGCGGCTGCGTCAGCTCATGCGCGATGCCCGACGCCAGCTCGCCCATGGCATTGACGCGCGAGGCGTGCGCAAGACGCGTCTCCCGCTCCTGAACGTAGAGCCGCTCCTCGGCCTCGCGCGCCGCAAGCTCGGAGCGCTTCACCTCAGCCCGCTGCCCGAGCCCAAAGCTCAAGGCCGCAGCCAACAAGCCCGCCACCACGGCAAAGCCCAAGAACCGCCCCGGCGGTACCAGCGCCGCCAACGGCAACGACCGGTCGAGCGACAACAATAGCCGTTGCCCCTCGCCGTCGATCACCTTCTCGAAATGTGGCGGCACAAGCCACGACACCCCAGGCCCAACCGACGCCTCGGCCGGCAAATCCACCAGCTCGTCGCCATCAAGGCTGATCCTGAGATGCGCAAAATCAGGCCGCTCCTCCGGCTCCACAAGCTTCGCCGCATCGATCATCAGCACCACCGCGTGGTCGGAAGGCTCCGGCGCGCGCTTGGCCAGGAGATAGCGCCCCGCGCCAGCGGCATAAACACTCGGCCTGCCCCTCACCTGCGCGGCGATGTTTCCTCCCAGGGGCGCCAGATCGACGCCACCGCCTGGTGGCACATCCACCGCCTCGCGCACCGCAACGCCCGAAGCGGTGACGCCGGCTGGCTGCGATGCCTCCAAACCGCCGGGTACGGCCGATCCCTGCTCCGCGCCTGCGGCACCACTCGCCACTCCATCCGGCTCAAGCGAAACCAGCGCCAACCAGGTAATGCGCGGATAAAACCGCGAAATGCTCTCCATCACCTGCCGTACGGCTCCGTCGGACGCAGGCTCGGCCCCGCTCGACAAGGCGATCAGCGTGGTCAGATGCGCATCATGCTGCGCCACCCGCTGCGAGATCAGCCGGTGCAAGGTCCGCCCCGTCACCTCCAGCTCGTCCGCCATCCGCGTCCGCGACGTCTCCACCGACACGGCGATGAAAGCCGCCAGTGCGGCCAGCCAAAGCGAGAGAGAGAGGATGCGGGGATTGGAGAGGGGTGAGATCACGTGGGACGAACGCTGAGCCTGAATTTGGTGTCACCATAATCGCGGACCAGTCAGAAGGGAACGGCGTGTCGGCTCAACGAAAAGGCTCTCCTCGTCAAGCTGTGCAGACTCCAGCGCCAAAGGCCAGTCCCTGAAAACTGCCATTGGTGCGCAGAATGGTCATTCGCGAACCAAGCCCGCATAGAGCGGACTTGGCCAACAGACCTTCCCATCTCCCACACCCCGGCCTACCATGCCTCCAGGCATAGGAGGCTTCGATGGCATCAAGCTTCAACGTGCAGGACGCGGCCGGCTATGAGCAGCTGATGGGCCGCTGGAGCCGAAAGCTCGCGGTTCCGTTCATCGATTTTGCCGGGCTTGCCGATGGCGAAAAGGTGCTCGACGTCGGCTGCGGCACCGGCAGTCTGACCTTCGCGCTGGCCAAGGCTGCAAACCTCAGCGCAATCACGGCAATCGACTTCTCGCCGGTCTTTGTTGCCGCAGCACAGGCGCGCAACTCAGATCCGCGCATAAACATCAGCCAGGCCGATGCCTGCGCGCTGCCCTTTGACGACAACGACTTCGACCGTGCGCTGGCGCTTTTGGTGCTGCATTTCGTGCCAGAGGCGCCCAGAGCGATCGCGGAGATGGCCAGGGTGACGCGGCCGGGCGGCGTGGTCGCGGCCACTGTGTGGGACCACTATGGCGGCATGCCCGGCATGCGCATGGTGGTCGACACCCTTGCCACACAAAGCGAAGCCGGCCGGCAGTTGCGCGCCCGCTATTGCTTCCAGCCGATGATGCAGCCGGGCGAGATGAAGGCGGCCTTCGCAGCGCAGGGACTGTCAGGCGTCGAGGAAACGCAGCTTTTGCAGCGCATGGACTATGCCGACTTCGCCGATCTCTGGGCGCCCATCGGCGCGGGCGAAGGCCCGATCGGCAAGTTTGTCGCCACGCTCGACCAAGCGGACAAGGCGCGTACGGAGGCGGCCGTACGGGATGCCTATGAGGCCGGTCGGCCCGACGGCCCGCGCTCCTTCGCCAACATCGCCTGGGCCGTGCGCGGCACCGTCAGCTGAGGCATGGGGAAGCCTCACCCCACATCGAGCACGATCTTGCCGATGTGCTCCCCCTCTTCCATGCGCTCATGCGCGCGCCAGGCTTCCTTGAGCGGGAAGATCATGTCCATGACCGGGGCAACGCGGCGGACAGCGAGCAGCGGCCAGACCTGGGCCTCGAGCGCTGCAGCGATTGCGCCCTTGAACTCGGTGGTGCGCGGCCTGAGTGTCGAGCCGGTATGGGTCAGGCGCTTGACCATCAGCTTGGAGAAATCGGTGCTTGCCACCGCCCCGCCCTGCGTCGCGATCTGGACGATGCGGCCGTCGACGGCGGCGGCATTGTAGTTGCGGCCGACATAGTCGCCGCCGACCATGTCGAGGATGACGTTGGCGCCCTTGCCGTCGGTGGCTTCCTTCACCGCCTGGACGAAATCCTCGTTCTTGTAGTTGATCGCCCGGTCGGCTCCGAGCTTGAGGCAGGCAGCGCACTTGTCGTCCGAACCGGCAGTGACGATCACATAGGCGCCGAAGGCCGAGGCAAGCTGGATCGCAGTGGTGCCGATGCCCGACGAACCGCCATGAACCAGCAGCGTCTCGCCGGCCTTGAGCGCACCGCGTTCGAACACATTGTGCCAGACGGTGAAGAAGGTCTCGGGCACCGCCGCTGCTTCCGTGTAGGTGAAGCCCGCCGGCAGCGGCAGCGCGTTGGTCTCATGCACCCTGGCATATTCGGCATAACCTCCGCCAGGGGTCAGGGCGCAGACCTGGTCTCCGATGCGCCAGCGACTGACACCGTCGCCAAGCGCTGCCACCTCGCCCGCGACCTCGAGACCCGGCAGGTCGGAGGCGCCTGAAGGTGCGGGATAGGCGCCCTTGCGCTGCTGCACGTCGGGCCGGTTGACGCCGGCTGCATGCACGCGGATCAGGATCTCGCCGGTGCCCAGTTCCGGCAGGTCGCGCTTTTCCGCCTTGAGCACGCGCGGTCCGCCCGGTTGCGTGATCGCCACCGCGAGCATTTTCGCCGGAAGTTTGGCAGCGTTGGCCATCTCTGTCGTTCTCCGTTCCGTCCGGCCTGAACCGGCATTTGCATGTCCTTGCCCGCACTATGTATTCTCATTGGCAAATCAGGCAAACGCCTGTCCGAGGATGGAGACATCGAATGGCGCTGTTCGACGACGACCCCAAGAAGAAGCCCCTTGCCCACGAGATCGGCCAGGACCTATCGCTGCTTTCGGTCGGCGAACTGAACGAGCGTATTGCCCTGCTGCGCAGCGAGATCGCGCGGCTCGAGGCCGAGCTTGGGGTCAAGGGCTCGACCAAATCGGCAGCCGAGGCGCTGTTCAAGCGCAACTGACATCCAGTCGTCGCCGAAAAGCCCCAAAGGGGCGGTCTTCACGACCTGGCGCTCTATTGATTCTTGGTGGGACAGTTCGATGCTCGCAACCTACAGGCCGATCCTTTCGCTGCTTCGCGGCACAGCTTTCCTGCTGGCAGCGTCCGGGCTGCATGGCCTTCTTCTGCCGCTTCGCGGCCAGGAGGAGGGTTTTTCCACCACGGCACTCGGCCTGATGGGAACCGCCTGGGCCGGCGGTTTTGTTGCCGGTTGCTATTTCGCTCCGCGCGTCGTGCGCCGCGCCGGCCATGTCCGTGCCTTCGGCACCTTCGCGGCGTCGGCGGCGATCGTCGCCCTGCTGACCGGGCTGATCGTCAATGAATATGTCTGGATCTTCCTGCGCGCCTTCACCGGCTTCGTCATGGCCGGCGCTTTCATGGTGATCGAGAGCTGGCTCAACGAGCGCGCCACCAACGAGAACCGCGGCACCGTCTTCGGCCTCTACATGATGGTGACCTACGCCTCGATCATGGCCGGCCAGATGATGGTCGCCGGCGGCGACGTCAAAAACGCGTCGTTGTTCATGGTGACAGGCATATTGTTCTGCCTGTCGCTGATCCCGACAGCGGTCTCCAGCGCCGCCCACCCCAAGCCGCTGCAGGACGTATCACTCGACCTCAAGGGGCTCTATGCCAATTCGCCCGTAGCCTCCGTCGCCTGCTTCCTGATCGGCGTGGCCAATGGCGATTGGGGCACACTCGGCGCCGTCTACGGCGCCCGCGTCGGCATCTCGACACCGGAGATCGCCCTGATGATGAGCCTCGTCGTCATCGCAGGTGCCGCGCTCCAGATCCCGGTCGGCAAGATTTCCGACAGGACCGATCGCCGCTACGTGCTGATCGGCGCCTCGCTTGCCTCGGCTGTCGCCGCTGTGCTGATCTTCCTGGTGGCGCCGCGTTCCGGCCCGTTCGTCATCGCCATGACAGCCTGCTATGGCGCCTTCGCCTACACGCTCTATTCGCTGGCGGTGGCGCATGCCAACGACCACGCCAAGCCCGAGGACTTCGTCAAGGTTTCGGGCGGTCTGCTGCTGCTCTACGGCTTCGGCACCATGGTCGGCCCGCTGCTCGGCGCCTGGCTGATGGATGCGCTCAGGCCAGAGGCGCTGTTCCTCGCCACAGCCGCCGCGCATTTCGGCCTCGCCGGCTACACCGCGCTCCGCATCAGGCGCCGCGCAGCGGTGCCGATCGAAGAGCGCGAGGCCTTCAAGACCACGCCGGCCGACCGCGCCGCAACACCTGAATCGCTGCGCCTCGACCCCCGCCAGAAGGCCGACGCCGACGCATGATGGCCGGCCTCGGCCAGCATCGTGCGAGCGCCCGCGAGCAGCGGCGGAACTTCGACTCATGGTTGAGATTTCGGACATGTTGCGGCACAAAGGAGCCATGAAAGCTGACGACTCCTTCCTGGCCATTGCCGACGCCAACCGGCGCCATCTGCTGGAGGAATTGCGTCGCGGTCCGAAAACAGTCAGCGAACTCGCAGCCGGCCTGCCGGTGTCGCGCCCGGCGGTCTCGCAACATCTGAAAGTGCTGCTCGATGCCGGATTGGTCAGCGCCCGCGCCGACGGCACAAAGCGCGTCTATGCTGTCAGCACCGACGGCTTCAGGAAGCTCAACATCTGGCTTGATCAGTTCTGGAACGCCTGACCGACGCCTGTGGTGGCCCCGGCCGCAGCAATTTGTCAGAAAACAGCGACTTTGCGCTACATCACATCAGTCAGGCCCAAAGGCCTCGCCCTGAATCGACCCGTTGCAAGTATGTCAGCCACTGGTCCCGGCGGCAGTAGATTCCGCCGCCGGCTGACTGATCCGCATGGGTTCATGCGCACCTATGAAAAAGATGAATTCGACGACCTTTAGTGCTGGGTCGGCTTTCCTTTCAATTTCTCAATCTCGTCCTTGAGGGCCAGCTTGCGACGCTTCAGCGCGACGATCAACAGGTCGTCCACGGATGGATGGTTCATCGCTTCGTCGATCTGACGAGAGACATCGCCATGCTTCCGCTGAAGCTCTTCAAGATGGGATACAAGAGACATGAATGGTGCTCCCTTTCATGGTTTCCTCGATGCACCGCACGCGAACCCGCCCACCGCAGACGTGGCTCTGTGACGGAACCGTGACAGTTTGCCACCAGCCACCAGCAATGTCGAATAAAGTGTGGTAGCATTTCCTGACGAGGTGAAATGTGGTAAGGGCTTCGCGCCGGCGACAGGGAGTCGTCGACCCGCCTTCGGAGCGCCCCGGGTGCGCCAGTGAGTTTGCAGACGGTAGACATGTCGGAACAGGAAAAGGCCGAGATTCGTCTCGAGTTTGCACGCTTGAAGCAGGAACATGCTGATTTCGATGCCGCGATCAACGCGATGATCGCAACTGGCTGCGATCCGCTGCAGGTCCAGCGCATGAAAAAGAAGAAGCTGGTCCTCAAGGACAAGATCGCCCAGATCGAAGACCGGATCATTCCAGATATCATTGCCTGAGCAAGGCCACGCCTGACAGCGCGGTTGATTGTGAGCGGCCGGTTCGGGCCGTCGGGGAGCCGTGTCTGGTTTTCGGGCCGATACGTCAGAGCGCCATGCATCCGGGCGGACGCATAAAGGACGCTCTGACCTGTTTGTACTTGCGCATCGTGCTTTCCGAAAACCGTGTCCGGTTTTCGGGCCGATGCGTCCCAGTTTGGTTGCGGTCGACGCGCATTTCCGCTAAGCGCAGGCCTTGCAAAAGCAGGGATGCCGCGCGTGAGCAAAGACAAAGTCGACGTCGCCATCATCATGGGCAGCCAGTCCGACTGGGCGACCATGCGCCATGCGGCCGAATTGCTCGAAGTGCTCGGCATTGGCTTCGAGGCGCGCATCGTCTCGGCCCACCGCACCCCCGACCGCCTCTATGAATTCGCCAAGGGCGCCAAGGCAGCAGGTTTCCGCGTCATCATCGCGGGCGCCGGCGGTGCCGCCCACCTACCCGGCATGACGGCTGCCATGACGTCGCTGCCAGTGTTTGGCGTGCCGGTCGAATCCAAGGCGCTGTCGGGGCAGGATTCGCTGCTTTCCATCGTCCAGATGCCTGCCGGCATTCCCGTTGGTACGCTTGCCATCGGCAAGGCCGGAGCCGCCAACGCGGCATTGCTTGCAGCGGCTGTCCTGGCGCTGTCAGACGATGCGCTTGCCACCAGGCTCGACGAATGGCGTGCCGCCCAGACCGCAAGGGTCGCAGAACAGCCGACGGACGACGCGTGACCGCCCCCCTTCCCCTCGGATCGACCATCGGCATCATCGGCGGCGGCCAGCTTGGCCGCATGCTGGCGATGGCCGCCGCCCGCCTCGGCTATCGCATTGTGGTGCTGGAGCCGCAGGTCGACTGCCCCGCGGCCCAGGTCGCCAACCGCCAGATCGTTGCCGCCTATGACGATCCGGCGGCGCTGGACGAACTGGCCCGCTCGAGTGCCGTCGTCACCTACGAGTTCGAAAACGTCCCTGTCGTGGCTGCCGAGCACCTGTCGAAGACAGTCGCGGTCTATCCGCCGGCTCGGGCGCTGGAAGTGGCGCAGGACCGGCTGGTCGAAAAGACCTTCCTCAACGGGATCGGGATATCCACAGCCGATTTCCGCCCTGTGGAAAACGATAACGAACTGGCCGATGCCCTGAAGGCCTTCGGCGGCAACGGCATCCTCAAGACGCGCCGCATGGGCTATGACGGCAAGGGCCAGATGGTCTTCCGCAACATGGCTGCCGGCGGCTTCGACGGCGCCTGTGCCTCGCTCGGCAATGGCCAGCTGATACTCGAATCCTTCGTCGCCTTCGAGCGCGAGATGTCGGTGATCGCCGCGCGCGGCACCGACGGCAGCATTGCCGTCTACGACCCCGCCGAAAACGTCCACCGCAGCGGCATCCTTGCCAGTTCGACCGTGCCTGCCGGGATCAGCGAACAGACCGCCGAGGCTGCACGCGACGCGGCGCGAAAAATCCTGTCGGCGCTCGACTATGTCGGGATTATCGGCATCGAGTTCTTCGTCATGCCCGACGGCGCGCTGCTGGCCAACGAGATGGCGCCGCGCGTCCACAATTCCGGTCACTGGACGGAGGCGGCCTGCGTCATCTCCCAGTTCGAGCAGCACATGCGGGCGGTCGCCGGCCTGCCGCTCGGCAATGCCAACCGCCATTCCGACTGCGTCATGGAAAACCTGATCGGCGACGACATCGAGAAGGTGCAGGCACTGCTCGCCGAACCTGACGTCGCGGTCCATCTCTACGGCAAAGCGGAGGCCCGTCCCGGCCGCAAGATGGGCCACTTCACCCGCATTTCGCAAAGCCGGCGCTAACGCACTGGCTCGTCTCGCTGGCGCAATCAATCAGAAGACCGCTTCAGCGTGCCAAAAAAGCCGATGATGCGGGTGATCCGCCTCTGGTCCCCGTCGACAAAGGCGATGTCCAGGCCTTCTGGCAGGGTCGATCCGTCAGGCATGACGAATTTCCACGCAAAGCGCGCGACCCCGTGATGAACATCAACGTCGCTGGTGCGTAGGACACGGGCACCGGGATACCTGGCCTGAATTCCCGCGATATGCGCCAGCAGCTCTTCAGCGCCGTCGGCATGGGCCGACGGGTCCGTGTAGGTTGCGCCGTCGCCCCAGAGCGGCAGCAGCAACGCCCGCCGCTGCTCGGCGCTTTCAGTGGACCAGGCGGCGCAATATGTGTCGATGAGATGCGTCAGGGACATTCTGCTTCCTTCTTCTTATGACTTGTGGGCGTGAGGCTGGACGACAACGCGACCAGCCTTGTTGTCCGACGATCCTATGCAGCTTTTCCAAGAAACTGCGACAGCGCCGCGAAGTCGCCGTGTACCTGGCCGGCCGCGATCGCCCGCTGGAAGATGAAGCCATAACCGTCAACCACGGAGCGGTCGATTCCGCGCGCATCCATGAGCCCCAGAAGGTGCTGGAATGAACTGTGATGGATGGCGATCGACGACAGCGTCTCCTCGTCGCTGGCAAAACGGCCGGCATTGGTGCGCTTGATGAGATCCGTGACGAGCCCTTCGACGACTGGTGCTGTCGCCGTCCACTGGCTGCCCAGTTCGCCCAGCTCGATCTCTTCGGCCTGGCACACGGCGATCGCATTGAGCGCGCCGAACAATGCCCCCCACATCAGGGCCAGCAGAGCGCTATCAAGCGCATTGGCTCGTCCGGGATCTTGTCCGACATGCTGGACATTGCCGCCCAATGCGCGAAAGACGGCATCGTTTTCCTGAAAGGCCTGGCTCTGCCCCGAGATCAGGATCGTAGCCGCATCCGTGCCGATGAAGTCGGGTGTCGCCATGATCGCGCCATCGAGATAGCTGGCGCCATGCCTGGCGCACCAATCGGCGACTTCGCGCGCGCCATGCGGCGTACCCGAGGTCAGTTCGACGATCAGCTTGCCACGGATGGCCGAGGCAACCGCGACATCGCGCAGAATGTCGGCTGTCGCTGCGTAGTCGCTTACATTCACGATGACGATTTCTGCGGCGGACACGGCGTCCAGCACTGAAGGCGCAATGACGGCACCGAGTGCCGCAAGCGGTTCGGCCTTGTCTCTTGTCCGGTTCCAGACGGTCGTGCGATGGCCCTCTGCCAGCAAGGCGCGGGCAAGGGCAGAGCCCATGCGGCCGGTTCCGACAACGGCGATTGAACGCTTCATTCCAACACTCCATATCAACTGGCGACGCGCCACGGCGCGACATTTGTCGCGACGTTGTGGAGGTATGCTGATATGGGCGGCGCACAATACGAACCTCGGCGTAAGTGGTCACCTGGCGGTAAGGAGAACACCATGGACAAGACGGCGGACAATGGATTTGCCATGGCTGTCAGGATGACCGAAGGCAAATGGAAGGTAGACATCCTTTGCGAGCTCGGAACGGCATCGCGCCGGTTCGGCCGGCTGAGACAGTCGATTCCCGGCATCAGTGAAAAGATGCTGGCGCAGCAATTGCGTGAACTGGAGGCCGACGGGCTGGTCGACCGGAAAGTCTATTCGGAGACGCCGGCCAAGGTGGTCTATTCGCTCACCGAACGCGGCACGGCACTCAATGCGGCAGCAGGCGCACTGTGCCGTTGGGGCGAACAATTCGGCCTTCCCTGCAATGTCGGGGACAAGACGGAATACGCCTGAGACGATACGGTCGCATTCTGCCGGCACGCCGACACCGGCCTTCCGATCGGAATCGATAGAATCGGAGACCGCGCCTGTCCCTCCCTTGCCCGGATGAGCGATTGGATTCCGGTGTGCCGGACACCGGCAAGTCCTCCCGCCGGCTTGGCCACGACCATTGCCGGCAAAAAAGCCGATCAATCCGCAGCGCAAAGCCCTCTCGCGGTTGACGGGCCCAGACTCCTCGTCTAAGAGCCAGTCACACAAATTTGGGCGCGCTGTTGGGCGCGCTTTTGTTTCGGCCCGGAGATGGGCCCCATCTGACGGGTTAGTGACATGAAGATCAAGAATTCGCTCAAGGCGCTCAAGGGCCGTCACCGTGACTGCCAGCTGGTCCGCCGCAAGGGCCGCATCTACATCATCAACAAGACCGCTCCGCGCTACAAGGCCCGCCAGGGCTGATGTCAGCCCGGCCGCCTGCGGCCGGAGCATCACGGCAAATTCAATTTGACGTTCCCGTGCGGGAGTTTAGACTCTCCCGCATGCGGAGCGTTTTTGCCATTTTAGCACTTGCCTTGATGGCAAACGCCTTGCCGGCTTCGGCGCACGCCCAGACGGCAGACAAACAGGTCGAGGCCAAGACCGAAAACCGGCTCGACAAGCTGTTTGCGGACCTGAAGCGCGAACGCAACGAAAAAGCTGCCGAACGCATCGCCGGCCAGATTTGGGGCGAGTGGAACAGCTCGGGCAGCGCCTCCATCGATCTGATGATGCTTTGGTCGCAGCAGGCCATCGACGCCAAGAAATATGATGTCGCGCTCGATTTCCTCGACCAGGTGACGACGCTGCAGCCCAAATATGCCGAAGGCTGGAACCGGCGGGCGACGGTCCATTTCCTGATGCAGAATTACCGCAAGTCGGTGGTCGACATCGAGCGCACGCTGCTGCTGGAGCCGCGCCATTTCGGCGCCCTCTCCGGCATGGCTCAGATCATGGCGACGACAGGCCACAAGGACATGGCGCTCAAGGCCTGGCAACGCGTGCTCGAAATCTATCCGATGATGCGCAACGCCCAGAGCGAGGTGTCGCGCCTGTCCGAAGAACTGGCCGGCGAAAGCATCTAGAGAAGCGAGCAGGGAATAGGGCGTAGCGAATAGTTGGCATGACGCTGGTGCGGCGTGCGCCGATTTTTGGTTGCCATTCGCCACCCACTGCTCACTATTCGCTGTTCGCCACTCCCTTTCACCCAGCCCCATCCCGTATGAACATCCTCACAGCGATTTTGGTCCTGCTCGTCGCGATCGTGCTTGGGCTTGCTGGCTTCACCCGCATCTCGGCCTGGCTGATCGAACGGCAGAACCCGCCTGTCGGCAGCTTTGCCGACATCGATGGCGCGCGGATACACTACGTGCACGTCCCTAGGCCCGCCGGCGCCGACCTGCCGCCACTCGTCTTCATCCATGGCGCCAGCGCCAATCTCAAGGACCAGATGCTGCCGCTCGGGCCGATGTTCGAGGACCGCGCCGAGATGCTGTTTTTCGACCGTCCCGGCCACGGCTGGTCCGGGCGCGGCAACGGCAACAACGAGACACAGGAAGGGCAGGCAGCAACCATCGCAGCACTGATGGATCGCCTCGGCATCAAGGACGCGATCATCGTCGGCCATTCGTTCGGCGGATCGATCGCGGCGACCTTTGCGCTGCAGCACCCGGACAAGACGCGCGGGCTATTGTTCCTGTCGGCCGCCACCCATCCCTGGCCGGGCGGCGCTACCTCCTGGTACTACAGCGTGGCGGCTACACCCATGCTGGGCAACCTGTTCACGGCAACGCTCTCGGACCCCGTCGGCCTCATGCGCATCGATGCGGCGACGACCTGTGTGTTTTCGCCCAACAAGGTGCCGGACGGGTATGTCGACAACGCCCAGATCAAGCTGGTGCTGCGCCCCTCGGCCTTCCGCGCCAATGCCATAGATGTCGAGGGGCTATACCGCCACGCGCTGAAGACGGCGCCGCGCTACCACGAGATCAAGGCGCCGACGGTGGTGATCTCGGGCGACGAAGACACCGTCGTCTATGAGGAAATCCACTCGGTGGGATTGGCCCGCGACATCCCCGGCGCCGAACTGGTGTGGGTCAAAAACCTCGGCCACAAACCCGACTGGGTGGCCCCGGACCTGGTGCTCGCCGCGGTCGAGAAACTGGCCGGCAAGAATGTCGACCTCAAACAGGCGGCAGCCGAGGTCGAGGCGCGGATCGCGGCTGACGTGCATGCCGCGGGATGCGTGAACGAGAAAGTGGGCGGGGAATGAACAGTAAATAGGAGTAGCGAATAGTTGGGCGCACCTGCCTGACCGACAGGCACGCATTCTTCGCTACTCGCTACTCCCTATTCGCTCACCTGCTGCCTTTGCCTTCCGGCCCAACATACGCGATGCGCAGCATATTGGTCGATCCGGGCGTCCTGAGCGGCACGCCGGCGGTGATGATGAGGCGGTCGCCGGCAGCGGCGAAACCTTCGTTGAAGGCGACGTTGCAGGCGCGGTCGACCATGTCGTCGAGATCGACGGCATCGGGCGAGACGACGCAGTGCGTGCCCCACAACAGCGACAGGCGACGCGCGGTATCCAGGATCGGCGACAGGGCGATGATCGGCACCTGCGGGCGCTCGCGCGCGGCACGTAGGCCGGTGGTGCCCGAGGCGGTGTAGGTGACGATCGCCGACAGCTTCAGCGTCTCGGCGATTTCACGCGCCGCAAGCGAGATCGCGTCGGCGCCGGTAGCCTCCGGCTGCGAGCGCTGGGCGTTGATGATGCCAGGATAGGTCGGATCCTTTTCGACCTGCTGGGCGATACGGTTCATCGTCGCCACGGACTCGACCGGATACTGGCCGGCAGCGGATTCGGCCGACAGCATGATCGCGTCGGCACCCTCGAAGACAGCCGTTGCAACATCAGACACTTCGGCGCGGGTCGGCACTGGTGCTGTGATCATCGATTCCAGCATCTGGGTGGCGACAACCACCGGCTTGCCGGCGCGGCGGGCAGCACGCGTGATCTGCTTCTGGATGCCGGGAACCGACTCGATCGGCATTTCGACACCAAGATCGCCGCGGGCGACCATCAAGGCATCGGACAACTCGATGATCTCGGCGAGGCGTGCGACGGCCTGCGGCTTTTCGATCTTGGAGAGCAGCAGCGCGCGGCCCTGAGCGATCTTACGGGCTTCGGCCAGGTCTTCCGGGCGCTGGATGAAGGACAGCGCGACCCAGTCGACGCCGGTTTCCAGCACCGCGTCGAGGTCCTTGCGGTCCTTCTCGGTCAACGCGCCGACCGGCAGGTCGGTATCGGGCAGGCTGACGCCCTTCTTGTCGGAAATCTTGGTGCCGGCGACGACCGTGCAGACGATCGACTTGCCGTCGGTCTTTGTTGCCTTGAGCTCGAGCTTGCCGTCGTCGATCAGCAGGCGGTGGCCTGCCTGGACCGACTTGAGGATTTCGGGATGCGGCAGGTGCACGCGGCTGGAGGTGCCGAGGTCGGGATTGTCGTCAAGGGTGAAGGTCTGGCCGACGGTCAGCTCTTCCTTGCCGTTGGCGAACTTACCGACGCGGAGCTTGGGGCCCTGGAGGTCGGCGAGGATGCCGATCGGTCGACCCACGTCACCCTCGACCTTGCGGATGCGGGCGACGAGCGCGCGCATCGAATCGTGGTCGGTATGGCTCATATTGATGCGGAAGACGTCAGCCCCCGCTTCGAAGAGCTTTCGGATCATCGCTTCGTCGGACGAAGCGGGACCCAGGGTGGCGAGTATCTTGACCTTGCGGCTACGTCTCATTGACCATTCGTTCCCGAGGCGGCCGTCGGGCCGCCCGTTGCGGGCTCATCCGTGAGCTGGACCATCCAGTTCGCCTGCTCGCCCGTATCGTATTCCTGGAAGCCGGCACGCTGGAAGCCACGCGCTACACAGTCGGTGACACCGGCAATCTTGAACTCTTTTTCGGCCACACACATGGTGATCGGCCCGTCCCAGCGGCCGCCACGCTCGGCATCTTCTGCATAGAGATAATAAAACCTCGATGACAGCGGGCCTTCGATCAGCGTCTTGCACGTCGAACCCTCGATGTGCCACCAACCCTCGGTGATCCATCCGGCCTTGGAGCGGTAGCCGATGCCGACGCCGACCAGGCTCTGGGTCGCATTGCAGACGCGGAAATCGGCGTGAGCAGGCGAAGCGGCAACGGTGGCAATCATCGGAACGGCAAGAAACAGGGAGAGCGTTGCGACGGTTGAGCGCAGGCGCGTTCCCCCGGCAAATCCCATCCCAAAGCCCCTCTTCGACATGTTCTGCATTTTCCGGTGCCCCTTTTCGGCAATGTCTTGGCCCATGTCAACGCGCGGCCGAGCGCTTATCCAATCGATTTAATTGCGCACGGCCTGCATGATTTGCTGCCCCAACTGGCATATTCGAAAAAAGGTTGGCAAAACAACGGCGTTAGCACATATCCCCACCTCAGCGACGCTGGTTTTCGCCTGCCCGCCGGCCGAAGGACAAATTGCCGCCGATGACGCGTACAGCACTTTTTGCCCCTTTCGACATCGTCGACGGCGACCGCAGGCGGGGCATCGTCCTGCTTTGCGACCACGCCAGGCGCGACCTACCGCAGGAATATGGCGACCTCGGCCTGCCGCCTGAAGAGTTCGACCGCCACATTGCCTACGACATCGGCGCCGAACAGGTGACCCGCAAGCTGGCGGCACTTCTGGGGGTGCCCGCGGTGCTCGCCAACTTCTCGCGCCTGCTGATCGACCCCAATCGCGGCGAGGACGACCCGACGCTGATCCGCCAGCTCTATGACGGCTCAGTCATCCCGGGAAACTATCCCATGACCGGGACGGAGCGCGAGCGCCGGCTCGACAACTTCTACCGCCCCTATCACGACGCTGTCGGCGCCATGGTCGCCTCGGTGCACAAGGAATCGGCAAGCGCGCCCTTCATCCTGTCGGTGCATTCCTTCACGCCGGTCATGCAAGGCCGCGCCCGGCCGTGGCACGCAGGTGTGCTCTGGGACATGGACCATCGCGCCGCCTGGCCGCTGATCGAACTTCTGGCCGCCGATCCGGCGCTCGTCGTCGGCGACAACGAGCCCTATGACGGCGCCCTGCGCGGCGACACCATGTTCAAGCACTGCATCGTCAACGGCTATGCCCATGCGCTGCTCGAAATCCGCCAGGACCTGATCGGCGACGAGGCCGGTACCACCGCCTGGGCCGAACGCCTCGCGCCCATCGTTGACGCCATCGACCGCCGCCCCGATATACATGAAGTCAGGCAATTCGGCTCGCGCACCGGGCCGCTGTGAAGGAGGATGAGATGGCCGAACTCAGCGACGACCAGAAGCGCGATTTTGAGGCCGCCGCCTTCCGTCGGCTGCTCGAACACCTGCGCGAGCGCTCAGACGTGCAGAACATCGACATGATGAACCTCGCCGGTTTTTGCCGTAACTGCCTGTCCAACTGGTACCGCGACGCGGCTGGCGCGGGCGGCGTGGAACTTTCGAAGGAAGCCGCTCGCGAAATCGTCTATGGCATGCCTTTTGCCGAATGGCAGGCGAAGTACCAGCGCGACGCGACGGACGCCCAGAAGGCCGCCTTTGAAGTGAGCCGCCCCAAGGATCACTAGCCAGCCTGCATGTCGGCTTTGCGAAAACCTGCCCCGGTTTTCGGGCCGATGTGGCGGCCGATTTCTCGGCAGCGTGGCAGCTGCGCCGCATAGTCCCCTTGACCCCCCGTGCATCATGAGGCATCGAAACCGCCGAAATCAGGTGGCGCACGACTCGCGCCTTTTTCCCATTCACAAGTTGCGGAGTGCCACATGGCCGACGAAATCACCGAGACCAGCCAGACCGTTGCCGCCGGACAGTTGCGCGCCATCATCGAGCGCATCGAGCGCCTCGAGGAAGAAAAGAAGACCATCTCCGACGACATCAAGGACGTTTATGCCGAGGCCAAGGGCACTGGCTTCGACACCAAGGCAATCCGCACGCTGATCCGCCTGCGCAAGCAGGACCAGAACGAGCGCGCCGAAGAAGAGACGATCCTCGACCTTTACAAGGCCGCCCTTGGCATGGCCTGAGCCCACGAGCTCATTTCGGAATGCAGGAACGCCGGCAGCGATGCCGGCGTTTTTCGTCTGGGGCTGCCGGCGTGCCGGTCAGGCCCGCCCCGGCAGCTAGGTCGCGCTTCTGTAGCGCAGCGCCTCGACCAACAATGCGAAGGCCGGGGAAGCCTGGCGGCGGTTCGGATAATAGAGATGGTAGCCCTGCAGGGTGGGGCACCAGTCGGTCAGCACTTCGACAAGGCGGCCGTCGGCGAGATAGGGCTGGGCCAGGTCTTCCGCGACATAAGCGAGCCCGAAGCCGTCGACCGCGGCATCCAGCACCGGCAGGATGCTGTTGAAGGTGAGCTGTCCGTCGACCCGAACGTTCAGCTCGCGGCCATCCTTCTCGAATTCCCATGCATAGATGCCGCCCGCCGTGGTCAGGCGCAGGTTGATGCATTTGTGGTTGGTCAGATCCTGCGGCATTTCCGGCGGCGAGCGACGTTCGAAATAGTCGGGAGAGCCGACCACCGCAAAGCGCCAGTCCGGCCCGATGCGCACCGCGATCATGTCCTTGCTCACGGATTCACCCAGCCGCACGCCGGCATCGAAGCGCTGTTCGACGATGTTGGTGAAGCCGTAGTCGATGGCGATCTCGACCTTGATGTCAGGGTATTGGCGCAGGAAGGTCCGCAGCTTCGGTCGGAAGATGGTCTCGACCACATAGTCGGTGCATGTGATGCGGACAGTACCGGCCGGCCGATCGCGCAATTCGCTGAGCGCATCGATTTCCGCCTCGATCTGGTCGAAATGCGGGCCGATCGCCTGCATCAGGCGTTCCCCGGCTTCGGTGGGCGAGACATTGCGCGTGGTCCGCGACAGAAGCCGGATGCCGAGGCGTTCTTCCAGGCCTCTCAATGTGTGGCTGAGCGCCGAAGGCGTCACGCCGAGCTTGCCTGCAGCCTTGGTGAAGCTCCGCTCGCGTGCAACCGCGAGGAAGGCGACCATGTCGTTGACGCTCTCTCTGGGCATTGCTGAATCCAGCTCACAACCACATGCAGATTACTCCTACTAATCCTGCAATCGGGTTCTGGCTAGATTCCACTCATCGAAGCCGCCGCTGCCGGCGAGCTTGATGAAATGGAGATTTTCAATGGAAATCTTGCGAGCAGGCTCCCGTGCATCCGGGAAAGGCCCCACCGACTGGTTCACCGGAACGGTGCGCATCGACCCGTTGTTCAACCCGCATATGCCCGAGCGCGTCCAGGGCGCCAGTGTCACCTTCGAGCCCGGTGCGCGCACGGCCTGGCACACCCACCCGCTGGGGCAGACGCTTGTCGTTACATCCGGCCTCGGCCGCGTCCAGCGTTTGGGCGGTCCCGTCGAGGAAATCCGGCCCGGTGACGTGGTGTGGTTCGCACCCGAGGAGAAGCATTGGCACGGGGCCTCGCCCAACACGGCCATGACCCACATCGCCATCCAGGAAGTCCAGAACGGCAAGGTCGTCGACTGGATGGAACAGGTCACCGACGCGCAATATCGGCGCGGAAGCCAGGGAGAGTGACATGCAGACGCGCAAACTGGGAAACAGCGGCCTCGAGGTCTCGGCAATCGGCCTCGGCTGCATGGGACTGAGCTACGGCTACGGTCCGGCGACCGACAGGCAGGCGGCGATCGACCTGATCCGTACAGCCTTCGACAAGGGCGTCACCTTCTTCGACACCGCGGAAGCCTATGGCCCCTATGAGAACGAGAACTTGCTCGGCGAAGCGCTGGCGCCGATGCGCGACCAGGTGGTGATCGCGACCAAGTTCGGCTTCGACTTCGGCCCCGACGGCGGCCAGAGCGGCATGAACAGCAAGCCTGCCCATATCAGGAGTGTGACCGAGGCTGCGCTGAAGCGGCTCAGGACCGACCGGATCGACCTGTTCTACCAGCACCGCGTCGACCCCGACGTGCCGATGGAAGACGTGGCAGGCACGGTTCGCGACCTGATCCGCGAAGGCAAAGTGAAGCATTTCGGGCTGTCAGAGGCCGGCGTGCAGTCGATCCGCCGCGCCCATGCCATCCAGCCGGTGGCGGCGCTGCAAAGCGAGTATTCGCTGTGGTGGCGCGAACCGGAGCGGGAAATCCTGCCCGTGCTGGAAGAGCTCGGCATCGGCTTTGTTCCGTTCAGCCCGCTGGGCAAGGGTTTCCTGACAGGAGCGATCGACCAGGCAACCGAGTTCGACAAGTCGGATTTCCGCAACGTCGTTCCCCGCTTTTCCGCCGAGAACCGGCAGGCCAACCAAGGCCTGGTCGATGCGCTGAGCAGGATTGCCGACGACAAGGGCGCAACCCGCGCCCAGATCGCCATCGCCTGGCTTCTGGCCCGCCGCCCGTGGATAGTGCCCATTCCGGGAACGACCAAGCTTCATCGTCTCGAAGAAAATATCGGTGCGGCCGCTGTCGACCTGTCGGCGAACGACCTCCACGAGATCGAACGCGCACTCGCCGAGATCGAGGTCCATGGCGACCGCTATCCGGCACATCTGCAGGCGCGGGTGGGCAAATAGCGGATCGCATTTTCCCCCACCGGCAGCTGCCGACATCGTCCGACATTGCGGCCCTGGCGAGGCTCGGTCGCGCCCGTCTCGGTCCACTTCCCTGACCTCCCCCGAAAGGAACAATCATGACCAAAGGTATCGAAAACAAGGTCGTCGTCATTACCGGCGCCAGCAGCGGCCTCGGCGAAGCCGCGGCACGGCTGTTGGCAGAGAACGGCGCCAAGCTGGTGTTGGGCGCCCGCCGCATAGACCGGCTGCAGGCGCTGGCGGCCGAACTGGGCCTCGGCGAACAGGCCGTGCTCAAGACCGACGTCACCGACCGCGCGCAGGTCCAGCGCCTCGTCGACCACGCGGTCGCAACGCATGGCCGCATCGACGTGCTGATCAACAATGCCGGCCTGATGCCGAGCTCCATGCTCGAGAACCTGCATGTCGACGAATGGGACCGGATGATCGACGTCAACCTGAAGGGCGTGCTCTATGGCATCGCGGCTGCCCTGCCGCACATGAAGACCCAAAAGAGCGGCCACATCATCAATGTCGCCTCGGTGGCAGGCCACAAGGTCGGGCCGGGCAGCGTGGTCTATGCCGCGACCAAGCATGGCGTGCGGGTGATTTCCGAGGGTCTGCGCCAGGAGGTGAAGCCCTACAACATCCGCAGCACCATCATCTCGCCCGGCGCCGTCGAAACCGAACTGCCCGACACGATCACCGACAGCGTGGTCGCGGCAGGCATCCGCGAAGTCTACAAGCTGGCGATCCCGGCCAGTTCCTTCGCCCGGGCCGTGGCGTTCGCCATGAGCCAGCCGGAGGAGGTCGACATCAACGAGATCCTGTTTAGGCCGACGGCGCAGGCCTACTGAGGCACCTGACGCCTTCCAGGAGCCGGAAACGATGCGGCGCGCAGCCATGCGCGCCGTTGTCGCATGCAAGCCTTGAGTTTCCCGAGCTCTTCGACTAAAAGCACGCCACCAGGCCGGGCCCCTCTGGCAGTCACCATGGCTGCGATGTCGGACTGGGAACCAATCCGGCGGCCTGGCTTTGACATCACCGATTTATTGCAGCGCTTGAACTGTATTCCCGCTCCTGTGAGCGCGACCGATCATGCCTGCGAGCCATGCCGCCCCCAGCTGAACGCAAAGGGTGCCGTATGACAGAATTTTTTACCCCGGAAGCGCTGACAGCCCTGTTCCAGGTCATCATGATCGACCTGGTGCTGGCGGGCGACAATGCCATCGTGATCGGCCTGGCCGCAGCCGGCCTGCCGAAAGAACAGCGCGCCAAGGCGATCCTCATGGGCATCATCGCCGCGACGGTGCTGCGCATCGGTTTCGCCGCCGCCACCACCCAGCTCCTGCAGATCGTCGGCCTGCTGCTTGCCGGCGGCGTGCTGCTGCTGTGGGTGTGCTGGAAGATGTGGCGTGAGCTGCGGGCCAACCACAGCCATGAGACCCAGGCCGTCGAGGCGCTGTCCGAGACCGATATCGACAAGGACGGCAAGGTTGCCGCCACCGCGCCGAAGAAGACCTTCACCCAGGCTGCCTGGCAGATCGTCATCGCCGACGTGTCGATGTCGCTCGACAACGTGCTGGCCGTCGCCGGCGCTGCCCGCGACCATCCGAACGTGCTGATCTTCGGCCTGGTGCTGTCGATTGCGCTGATGGGCGTTGCCGCGAGCTTCATCGCCAACTTGCTGCAGAAGTTCCGCTGGATCGCCTATGTCGGCCTGGTCATCATCCTCTACGTCGCCGGCGAGATGATCTATCGCGGCACACTGGAGGTATTGCCCTACCTGACGGGTCCGAGCACCTAAGCGGCTGCACGGCCAAGCACAGACAAGAATGGCCGGAACGGGAACGTTCCGGCCATTTTCCTTTCAGGGAGTATTTCAGCTAGACCGCGATGGCCATCTCGGCATTGCGGGGGAAGAAGATCGCGCGCGCCGGGTCGAAGTCGTAATGGCCCACATAGCGGGGCGCATCGCCCGCCAGCTGCGCCACCGAATCGAGAATGAAGGCGATCTTCTCCTCACACAGCAGCACGCTGAAATTGAGCCTGATGAAGCCGGGCTTTTTCATTTCCTCGCCGGCCTTGATCGCTGCGCGCATCGCCTCGGACTCGTTCGCGTCGATGCCGAGCAGGCGATGGACGTAAGGTCCAGCGCAGGCGCAGCCTCCTCGTGCCTGAATGCCGAAGCGGTCGCTCAGCATGCGGGTGACGAGCTGTTGGTGGACATGGCCGCCTTTGCCGTCCTTGACCCGAAACGAGAAGATCGGCAGCCGTGCCACGTCGAGCGAGCCCAGAAGCTCCAGCCGGTCCAGTCCGCGCCAGGCAGCCATCGCCCGACGGGTGAGTTCGGCATTGCGCGCCTGCATGGCTTCCGCGCCCAGCGCATCCTTGACCTGGAAGGCGAGTGCGGCGCGGATGTCGCCGACGACGTTGGGCGTACCTGCCTCCTCGCGCGCCTCGATGTTGTCGCTGTAGTCATGGCCGGTGGGCGAGACGAACTTGACCGTGCCGCCACCCGGCCAGGACGGCTTGACGGTAACCACCGCATCGCGGCGAACGATCAGCACGCCCGACGCGCCCGGACCGCCGATGAACTTGTGCGGCGAGACCACCAGTGCGTCGATCTCGACACCCTCGGCCGGCGTCATGGCGATCGGCAGATAGGGGCCGGCGCCGGCATAGTCCCAGACGGCCTTGGCGCCGGCTGCCTTGATGCGCCGGGTGACAGCAGCAACGTCGGTGATGATGCCGGTGACATTGGATGCAGCCGAGAAGGCGCAGACGGTGAGATCGGCCGGCACAGCGAGTGCCGCATCGAGTTCAGCGAGGTCGGGGCCGCCAGTGGCGCATTCGGCGATCTCGACGACTTCGGCACCGCTCTCGCGCCAGGGCAGGATGTTGGAGTGATGCTCGTAGGGGCCGATGATGACGCGAACGCGCGAGCCTGCGGCGACACCGTCAGCGACGCCGAGCAGCTTGACCAGACGGTTGAGGCCGGCGGTGGCGCCCGAGCCGGCAAAGATCACCGCATGGTCGCGGCTGGCGCCGCAGCACTCGGCGATCGCCGCACGCGCCTCGCGGCGCAGCCGGGTCATGAAGCCGCCGCAATAGGACGCCTCGGTGTGGCTGTTGGCGTAGAAGGGCAGAACCTCTTCGAGGATGAAACGCTCGATCTGCATCAATGCCCGGCCCGAGGCGACATAGTCGGCGTAGACAAGAGACTTGGAACCGAACGGGCCTTCGATCCTGGCGTTCTGGCCAACCAACCCGGCCTGGAGCGCGGCAACCGTGTCGCCGGCGAGGCCCTGCCTGAAACCCTGCAGCAAACCGGCGGTTGTGGTCATCTTCGCGCTCCTCTGACTGCGAAACTCTTCCAGATCGGAATGAGCGAGGATTCTAATCGCTATTCAGCGAAGAAACTTCATCGTTTTCTCGGGACAGACAACTGAAATTGTGTCATCTGATCGTGATCATGGAAAAGATCGACGAAATTGATCGCAAGATCCTGTCATGCCTGCAAAAGGACGGCTCGATCTCGCAGCGTGATTTGGCCGAGCGCGTCGGGCTGTCGCAGAACGCCTGCTGGCGCAGGTTGCAGCGACTGAACACGACCGGCCTGATCCGCGGGACACACGCCGACATCGACGTGGCCGCCCTCGGCTACGACCTGACCGTCTTCGTGATGATCCGCACCCGCCATCATTCGAAGGAATGGGCCGACGATTTCCGCAAGCATGTCGAGCGCCTGCCCGAGGTGATCGACTTCTACCGCATCGGCGGCGACTGGGACTATCTCATCAAGGTCGTGACCCGGGGCATGTCGGGCTACGACGCGTTCTACCAGAAGCTGATCACCGATTTCGACCTGGCGACAGTGACCGGCTTCTTCTCGATGGAAGCGATCATCGACAACCGCGCCGCAGACCTGAACCGGCTGAAATAGCTCAGGCGCAGAGTCGTTCGGGCGCGCCCGACGCGACGCCGAACGCCCGGGCAAAGCCCATCACCTGCCCCGTCATCAATCCGATCTGCGTACCGCAATCGTGCCCCTGATCGGACGAGTTGGCAACGACACCGAGCGGCGTCGGCCAGCCGCGCAGGGCATGCACGATCGAACGCAGATGCTGCAGCGTCGAGCCGCCGGCCTGCCAGCCGGCGGCGGCTGCGATCAGTCCGACGGCGCGGCCTTCGAGATAGGGCCTGACATCGCTGCGCAGCTCCTCGACATAGTCGAGCGCGTTCTTGACCATGCCCGACAGCGAGCCGTGATAGCCCGGCGAAGCGATGACGATGCCGTCCGAGCGGCGCAGCGCCTCGATGAACTCCAGTTCCGCCGCACCCGGCCTGTTGGTGCCGTAGATCGGAAACAGCAGCCGTTCGCCGCTGAAGGCCATCGTGTCGGCGCCTGCAGCCTGTGCTGCTGCCAGCGCCTGATGCAACAACCGCTCCGACGACGAGCCGTTACGCGTGGTCCCGCCGACCCCAACGATCAAGGGTTTGGCCATCATCATGTCCTCCCGAGGCAATGTGTGTTTCGGCTTCAGGAGACAGGCAACCGCTTTAGGCGGCAAATGACCTTTTCGGACGAGGCGATCTCGTTTCGGCATCGGCACAGTCGGGCACGACCAGTTGCGCGTGGTGCCCAGATGACAGGCGATCCGAAAAATGTTTCACCGACAAGGAGCCTCGGCAGGCCCGGCATCCGCCGGGCGCAGTTGCTCAAGAACCTGCAGCACTTTGTCGTCGCGGCCGAGCTCGGCAGCTTCCACAAGGCGGCCGACAGACTGGCGATCGTGCAGTCGGCGCTGTCGCGGCGCATCGGCGAACTGGAGGCGCAACTCGGCGGCAGGCTGTTCGAGCGCGAACCGACCGGCGTGCGACTGACCTTGGCCGGCGAAGCGCTGCTGGAGGACGCATCGCGCATCCTGCGCGAGGTCGATCTTGCCATCCGCCGCTTCGACCTGATCGACAGCGGGCAGGTGTCGCTGCTGCGCGTCGGCTTCAACGGGGCGGCGATGATGTTTGCGCCGATCCCCGATGGGCTGCAGCAGTTTCGCAGCACCAACCCGACGGTTGAACTCAGGCTGACGCCGATGCTGTCAGAGCAGGCTTTCGAAGCGCTGGCGGCGGGCGGCATCGACCTCGGCATCGCCTATGAGCTCGGCTATCCGCACAGCCTGAAGTCGCGGCAGTTGGTGCTCGACGATCTGGCACTGGCCCTGCCCGAGCACCATGCGCTTGCTGCAAAGGCCGAGCTTGCGGTCGATGACCTCGACGGCGCCGACTTCATCGGCATGGACCTCGCCCAGTCGGGCCTGATGGCCGAGAAGGTGGCGCAGGCGTTGCAATCACGCGGCGTCGCCACCCGCGTGCTGATGGAAACCGGGAGCACCGAGGCAACGTTGAGCCTGGTCGCGGCCGGCCTCGGCATCGCCTTCGTCAACCGCTCGCAGGCCGGGCGGCATCCGCCGAACGTCTTGATCCGTGACGTATCAGGATTTTCAGTGCCGTTGCCGCTCAAGCTGTTCTGGCGCGCCGAGATTGAAACGCCTGTGCTGCTGCGTTTTGTCGAGACGCTGGCCGGGCAATTCGAGACCGCCGAATGAGTGGTCTCGTTTTGAGATCGCCCCGTCGAAAACGGTCATTTGATCGACAGCCGCGCCTCCGGGAAGTTGCGCCGCAAACGCGGCAGGAGGAGGCCATCGCATGACCAGGGAAATCAGGCTCAACGCGCTCGACCAGTGCAACCCGAGCTTCCTCGCCTTCGGCCTGTGGAGCCATCCGCGCGACACAGCACTCGATTTCACCAGCATCGACTACTGGGCCGACTATGCCCGCCTGCTGGAGCGCGGGCTGTTCGACGCTCTGTTTCTGGCCGATTCGCTCGGGGTGCCCGACACCTACCAGCAGAGCTACGCATCGGCGTTCCGCAGCGGCGCGCTCGCACCGAGCCTCGACCCCGCAGTGATCGTACCGGCCATGGCGCTGGTGACCAAGAACCTCGGCTTCGCCATCACCGGCAGCGCCTCCTATGAGACGCCATACCTGTTTGCCCGGCGCATGACGACGCTGGATCACATGACACGCGGGCGCATCGGCTGGAACATCGTCACCTCCTTCCTCCGCAGCGGCGCGCTGGCCATGGGCCGCGACGAGCTGGCCGAGCACGACGCACGCTACGACGCAGCCGACGAGTTCATGGAGGTGATGTACGGGCTTTGGGAGGGCTCGTGGGCCGACCGCGCGCTGAAGCGCGACAAGGCGAGCGGAATCTACGCCGACCCCACGCTGATCTCAGAACTCGACCATGACGGCACGCATCACAAGATTCGCGCCGTCAGCGCCGCCGAGCCTTCGCCGCAGCGCACGCCGATGCTGTTCCAGGCGGGCGGTTCGCCGCGTGGCCGTCATTTCGCCGCAAGCCATGCCGAGGGCATCTTCATCAACGGCCCGAAACTCGAACTTGTTGCGCCGCAGGTGGCCGACATGCGCAAGCGCGCCGCTGAGCTTGGCCGCGATCCCAGGAGCCTGAAGTTCTTCGCCGGCGCCACCATCATCGTCGACGAGACCGAGGCACTCGCCCGCGCCCGCTACGAGGACTACAAACGCCACACCAGCGTCGAAGGCATGCTGTGCCAGCTGTCGGCAGCACTCGGCATCGACCTCGCGAAATACCCGCTGGACGAGCCGATCCTCTACGAGAAGACCGACGCAGCGCAGTCGCAGCTCGAAATCCTGACGCGCAAGGGCACCTGGACCGTGCGCCAGGCGGCCGAAAGCATGGTGGTCAGCGGCCGCAACCTACTGGTCGTCGGCACGCCGGAGCAGGTGGTGGACGAACTCGCGCGCTGGGTCGAACATGCCGATGTCGACGGCTTCAACATCGCCCGCATCCTGGCGCATGAGACGATGGAAAACTTCATCGAGATGGTGGTGCCGAAGCTGCAGCGGCGCGGCATGTTCAAGACCGAATACGGCGCGGGCACCCTGCGCGAGAAGGTGACGGGCTCGGGTCCGCGCACAGCCTCGGACCATCCGGCTTCACGCCACCGCAGATAGGATTTCGGCCATGAGACGTTTTTCGCTGTCGTACCTGACCTCACCCGTCGCCTCGCCGCTCGAAACGATCCGGATCGCGTCGGAGGTCGGCTACGATCATCTCGGCTTGCGCATCCATCCGACAGCGGCGGCCGACGCGCCGTCGCCTTTGCTCGGCAACAAGACGCTTCTGGCCGATTGCCGTGCAATGCTCGGCGACACCGGCCTGACGGTCACAGAGGTCGAAAGCTGGATGATCCGCAGGGATTTCGATCTCTCGCAAAGTGCCGAAGCGATGGAAGTGGCGGCAAGCCTAGGCGCGCCACGCCTGATTGCCGTGGCCGATATGCGCGGGGCAATCGAGCAGGTGGAGATCGAGGACAGGTTCGCGGCCCTCGCCGAAATGGCCGCCAGCTTCAGGCTGGGCGTTGACTTCGAGCCGATTGCCCATCGTGCTGCGGGGACGCTCGACGAAGCGCTGTCGGTAGTGGCTGCGGGCGCGGCGCACAGCACCGGGCTGATCCTCGACATGCTGCACATAAACCGCATGGGCATTTCGCCGAACGCCCTGGCCTCGGTCGACCGCAGTCTGATCTACAACATCCATCTCTGCGACGCACCGCCGGCACCCACCGATCTCGCAACGATGGTGCATCATTCCGCTTTCGACCGCGACCTGCCGGGCGAAGGCACATTGCCGTTGAAAGGCTATCTAGGCGCGCTGCCCGCAGATCGGCCACTCAGCATCGAGATCCCGATGATGCGGCTTGGCGACACGGTTTCGCCGCAGGAGCGCGCGCGCCGCTGCCTGGAGGCGTCGGTGCGCTTGCTTGCCGACATCGACGCGACAGCAGGTTGAGGAACCCGCCACCGACGCTGCGCGTTCACCTTGTTGCAAGGCGAGACTTTCGGCGCACTTGTAAAAGCGCAGCATATGTTGCCCTAATTGGTCGTTATGTTGCGGCGAATGCTACGATGGCGCGGGGTCATGAGGCGATGACGGATACCGGGCGACTACATCCTTCCGACAACCCTCTGGGCGGACAGGGTGGGCTTTCGGCATTCTTTTCAAGACGCTGGAACGGCGAGGTGCCGCTGGCACAGCTGTTCTGGTGGGACATGTTCGTGGTCGGCAGCCTGATCAATGTCGTGACCACAGTGGTGGCGCTGGTGATCCTGGCAGCCAAGATGAATGCCCTGCTGGCGGTGGCCGTCCATCTGGTGCCGCTGCCCTACAATCTCTTCCTCTATGGCAGCGTGCTGCGGACAGCCGACCTGACCGAGGCGCCCAACGCCAACACGATGAAGATGGGCGCCACGATCTGGATCATCCTGGCGAGCCTGCTTTAGCTGTTTTTTACCGCGGGCGTTTCCACCCGGCTGCAAATTGCTCCAGAGCAATTCCAGGAAAAGTGCGCAGCGGTTTTCCGCCCGGAATTACGCAAAAACAACGAGATAGAGGGTTTCTGCGATTCGAAGAAAAGCGAAACGCTCTAGGACGGCTGGAAGTTCAGCGCCACGCCATTGATGCAGTAGCGCAGGCCTGTGGGCGGCGGACCGTCTGGAAAGACGTGGCCGAGATGGCTGCCGCAGCGCGAGCAATGGCATTCCGTCCGCACCATGCCGTAGCTGCGGTCGACGGTGGTTTCGACCGAACCTTCGACCGGATCGTTGAAGCTCGGCCAGCCCGTGCCGCTTTCAAACTTCAGCTTGGCTTCGAACAGGGGCTGGTCGCAGCCGGCGCAGGTGAAGCTGCCGGCACGCTTTTCATGGAGCAATGCGCAACTGCCCGGCCGCTCGGTGCCGTGCTGGCGCATCACCTGGTACTGCTCAGGCGTCAGCATCGCGCGCCATTCGGCGTCGGTGCGGGTGACGGGATAGGTCTTGGCGTCCATTTTTTGGGGGTCTCCCTGGATTGTTCTTCTTGTTCGCGTTCTCAGCACAGATAGTTACGAGAGGCGGTGCTTGACAGGGCATCACTTCCTGGTGAGGCGGTTCAGTGTTTCCGCGACAGCTGCTTCGTCGCCGCTTCCAGCCCCGCAAGCGTCAGCGGGTACATGCGGTTGGCGAAGATGTCGGAAATCATCTTGATCGAACTGGTGTAGCTCCAGTGTTTTTCCTGCGTCGGGTTGAGCCAGACAGCATTCGGCCACTGGTCGAGAACGCGGCGCAGCCACACCGAGCCCGGCTCGGGGTTCCAGTGCTCGACAGAACCGCCGGCATAGGCGATCTCGTAGGGACTCATCGACGCGTCGCCGACGAAGATCACCTTGTAGTCGTGGCCGTATTTATGGAGCACGTCGAGCGTCGGCATGACTTCGGCATGGCGGCGACGGTTGTCCTTCCACACACCTTCGTAGAGGCAGTTGTGGAAGTAGAAATATTCGAGCTGGCGGAACTCGACGCGGGCCGCCGAAAACAGCTCCTCGACGACCTTGATGTGGTCGTCCATCGAACCGCCAACGTCGAAGAACATCAGAAGCTTGACCGCGTTGCGCCGCTCGGGCCGGGTCTTGACGTCGAGATAGCCATGGTCGGCAGTGGCATGGATCGTGCCGGGCAGGTCGAGCTCTTCCTCGGCGCCTTCGCGCACCCAGCGACGCAGGCGCTTGAGCGCCACCTTGATGTTGCGCGTGCCAAGCTCGACCGTGTCATCGAAATTCCTGAATTCGCGCTTGTCCCAGACCTTGACCGCGCGGCGATGACGGCTCGTCTCCTGGCCGATGCGCACGCCCTCGGGATTGTAGCCATAGGCGCCGAAGGGCGAGGTGCCTGCGGTGCCGATCCATTTGGAGCCACCCTGGTGGCGCCCTTTCTGTTCTTCCAGCCGCTGCTTCAGCGTCTCCATCAGCTTCTCGAAGCCGCCCAGCGCCTCGACCAGCTTTTTCTCCTCGTCGCTCAGCGTCTTCTCGGCCAGCCGCCGCAGCCATTCCTCGGGAATGTTGGCGACATCGACGCCGCCCTCGCCCGAGACCGCCTCGACGCCCTTGAAATAGTGCGAAAAAACCTGGTCGAACCGGTCGATGTGGCGCTCGTCTTTCACCAGGGCTGCGCGGGCGAGATAATAAAAGCCCTCGACGTCATAGCTGACGAGGTCGGCGTCGAGCGCCTCGAGCAGCGCCAGATATTCGCGCAGCGACACGGGAACCTTGGCCGCCTTGAGTTCGAGGAAGAAGGGTATGAACATGACGGGCACTTTGCTTCGGCGTGGACCGGCAGGCAAGTACGCCGGCAGGCGCTTCGATGCCACACCCGAAGGTAAAAATAAGATTCAGTCTTTTTTGGTAATTTCCCGTTAGCAATTCCGACCAGAGGGGTCCGGGGCGAGTCTGCGCTGGGATCCGGGTTTGTTTTGCGTACGGGTACCTATGCGTTTCTCAGCGGCGTCAGCGATCGTTCTCGCCAGCCTGGCCTTGGCCGGCTGCACCTCGAGCATGGGGCTCAGCGACATCATGTCGTCAGCACCTTCGAAGGAAACGACCGCCTCGGTCACCCGCCCGGCGAGCCCGGTGCCGCAGATCGAAATCGCTTCGACGGCACCCGTCGTGCCGATGCAGGCCGCAATGGCAGCGCCCGTGCCGCAGGCCAATGTGCTGGTCGCGCCGCCGTCCGTGCCGGCCGAAATCGTGACCGAAGCGCCGGTCCAGATGGCGATGGCGGCACCGAGGATCGAACTCGACAACATTCCGACGCCCGACACCAAGCCGATCGCGCTGATCGCGCCGTCCAACCCGATGAAGGCGACGCCCTTTGCGCCGGGCAAGATCTACGGCCGCCGCTTCGGTGACGCCAAGCCGATCAATTTCGGCCGCACTATGTCGCCCAAGAACTTCGCCGTCCACGGCGTCGACGTCTCGCGCTGGCAGGGCGAGATCGACTGGCCGAAGCTGCGCACACAGGGTGCCAACTTCGCCTACATCAAGGCCACCGACGGCGGCGACCATCTCGACCCGATGTTCAAGAAGAACTGGCGCGAGGCCGAGGCAGCCGGCCTGAAGCGCGGCGCCTATCACTTCTTCTACTGGTGCCGCACCGCCGGCGAGCAGGCCGACTGGTTCATCCGCAACGTGCCCAAGGTCCCGGGCGCGCTCCCGCCGGTCATCGACGTCGAATACAATGGCGAATCGAGCTGCAAGCGCCGCCACAGCCCCGAGAAGATCCGCGAAAAGATGCAGGTCTTCATGGACAAGCTGGAGCGCCATTACGGCCAGCGTCCTGTCATCTACACGGCGCCCGATTTCTACCGCGACAACCTGCGCGGCCACTTCCAGGACTACCCGTTCTGGCTGCGCGCCGTGGCCGAGCCGCCGTCCAAGGTCTATCCGGGCCGCAACTGGGTGTTCTGGCAGTATTCGGGTTCGGGCCTGTCGCACGGCGTCGACGGCAAGATCGACCTCAACGTCTTCCGCGGCAGCGAGGCCCAGTGGCACCAGTGGGTGTCGAGGTCGGCAGGCTGAACGGCCGCCCGAAGCGGCTGCATGATGGGCTGAGAACTACAGCAAATCGTATTCGATGAATCCGGTGCGGCGGGCAACTCGGTCGTAGAGCTTGCGCGCCGTGGCATTGGTCTCGTGGGTCATCCAGTAGACATTGGTGACGCCGAGCTTGGCCGCTTCCTGTTTCACGGCTTCGATCAGGGCCGCACCGACGCCCTTGCCACGCGCGGCCGGGTCGGAGAACAGATCCTGCAGGTAGCAATTGTTGGCCTCGGACCAGCCCGAGCGGTGGTAGAGGTAATGCGTCAGCCCCACCGCCTTGCCGTCGACCAACGCGATCAGGCCCTTGGGCTCGAATTCGCTCTCGGTGAACAGGCGCTTCCAGGCGAGCTCGTAGATATTCTCGGGCAACACAGTGTTGTAGAAATCGAGATAGGCCGTCCACAGGCGGCGCCAATCCTCGTGATCGGCAAGCTGAAGCGGGCGGATGGTGATGTCGGTCATGGCGTTGCCCTCCGTGAATGGATTGATTGCGCGGCAAACTGCCTGAGCATTGTCGAGCGGCCAACGGTCCACAGCGCGGGAATGGATTGGCCGGAGGGGCGCGCGGGTCGGCAAATCTATGCGAGGACGGGGCCTACCCCTAACCCCTCCCCACAAGGGGGGAATCGTGAGGCGCCTCGCCCAGACTTCAATCACCTACTTGGCGCCAATCTCAATCACCATGGGTCGGAGAGCGCTAACCTCGTCCACCTCCTCCTTGTGGGGAGGGTTAGGGGTGGGGGTGCCTTCGCATGCATGTTGTCAGGGGCTAACGGAGGCCAGACGCGCAAGCCGGGCATTGACGCTCCCCTGCCCTCCGCTATGGCTCCGGGCGTTCGTCGCTTGAAAAGCCAAATCGTTGGCTTTTCGTCCGCTGTGCGGACCGCTCCTCACCCCTGCCTTCTGGCCATGAACGCCAGCCGTTCGAACAGATGCACATCCTGCTCGTTCTTGAGCAGCGCGCCGTGCAGATTGGGCAGCGCATTCTTGGGGTCGGCGCGCAGGTCTTCGGGCGCGACGTCGTCGGCGACCAGCAGGCGGATCCAGTCGAGTGCTTCCGAGGTCGACGGTTTCTTCTTGAGCCCAGGCACCTCGCGGATCTCGTAGAACTGGGTCAGTGCGGCACGCACCAGGTTCTGCTTGATGCCGGGATAGTGCACCTCGACGATCTTGTGCAGCGTCTCGACGTCAGGGAAACGGATGTAGTGGAAGAAGCAGCGCCGCAGGAAGGCGTCGGGCAGCTCTTTTTCGTTGTTCGAGGTGATGATGACGATCGGGCGGACATCGGCCTTGATCGTTTCGCCGGTTTCGTAGACGAAGAACTCCATACGATCGAGTTCCTGCAAGAGATCATTGGGGAACTCGATGTCGGCCTTGTCGATCTCGTCGATCAGCAGAACGACCTTGTTGCCGGCGGCAAACGCATCCCACAGCTTGCCGCGCTTGATGTAGTTCCTGATGTCGTTGAAACGGCCATCGCCGAGCTGGCTGTCGCGCAGGCGCGACACGGCGTCATACTCGTAGAGACCCTGCTGCGCCTTGGTGGTGGACTTGACGTTCCATTCGATCATTTCGAGGCCGAGGCCTGCCGCCACCTGGCGGGCCAGTTCGGTCTTGCCGGTGCCCGGCTCGCCCTTGACCAGCAGTGGCCGCTCCAGCGCGATCGCCGCGTTGACCGCCACCATCAGATCCTTGTCGGCGACATAGGCCGACGTTCCTTCAAAGCGCATGCGAATTCCTCATAATTTCTGCCGCGACCCTAAGGAGCAGGGCAAGTAGGCGCAAGCCTGACGGGCAGCGCCTGAAACCCTGGCGTTGCGACAACGTGTCTCCCTGCGGACAGTACAGATGATGATGGGTGGCAAGATGTCGGCATGGCCGGAAAAGAGATGTCTGCAAGCGATCGTCACCGTCCTCGCAATCACCCCTGTCCTGGTCGGGCTGGCTGGTGTGGTCATCGGCCCGGTCTTTCTCCATGTTCGGCGACCATGGCCAGTCGACCTCGATAGCCACTTTCGCTTCCTGTCCGGAATATTCCTTGTCATCGGCATCGCCTGGTTCACATGCGTGCCTGCGATCGAGGCAAAGACGACGCGGTTTCGTTTTCTCGCCCTTTTGACCTTCTGTGGCGGGCTCGCGCGGCTGTTGTCTTTGATCGCCTCGGGCACTCCTTCAGCGGGACATCTTGCCGGCCTGTCGGTCGAACTGATCGCGGTGCCGCTGCTGGTCATCTGGCAGCAAAGAATTGCGCCATCCCTTTCTCCCCTAGTGGGAGAAGCAGGTTGCGACCTGCCCGCAAATATCATTGCCCGAACCGCCGCATTGCCATGGCGCATCGCGGCATGAGCGCCTATATTGGCAGCGACGGTCTGCGCCTCGCGGCAGGAGAGCATTTTCCCCGGGGCCTTAACGATCCTTAGGGAGCTGTCCCTGGGAAGACCCGTGGGTCTTTTCACACGGCGCCCACCTACTTTGTAGGTCTCCGGGATCGACTTCTTCACCGGTTGTGTGGATCGTCACCTCCCTATCAGGATAAAACCTGCCCACCCGACGCCAGGAAGCGTCGGTTTCTGCGTTGCCGTAGCGACAAATGATATGCAACACACTGGCGACGACAGGAGAATGGGCCAGGCATGACTTCCCATCGCGAGATCAAGAAGCAGCTGCGCAAGGAAGCGCTGGCCCGGCGTGATGCGCTCGACGAGTTCTGGCGCATCGAGGCCTCGCTGGAGATGGCCGAGACGGCGCGCGACAACATCCAGTTCGAGCCCGGCACCATCGTCTCCGGCTTCTGGCCGATGCGTTCGGAGGTTGATGTCAGGCCGATGATGTTCGCCCTGCGCGAACACGGCGCCCGCCTCTGCCTGCCGGCCATCCTCGACAAGCACACAATCGTCTTTCGCGAGCTGGTGCGCGGCGCACCTATGGTCGACATGGGGTTCGGCACCGTCGGCCCGCATGAGGAAGCCGAGGTGTTGGACCCTGAGATCATGTTGGTGCCGCTGGCCGCCTTCGATGCGCGCGGCCACCGCATCGGTTATGGCGCGGGCTATTACGACCGGGCGATCGCCAAGCTGCAGGACAAGGGCATCGAGCCAAGACTGATCGGCATCGCCTTCGACTGCCAGGAGGTCGAGCGCGTTCCGGACGAGAACCACGACGTCATCATCCCCGAAATCCTGACGGAGAGCGGGCTGCGCCGGTTCGAGCCGTCGTGAGGTGATCGGCCGGCGCTGATCGGCTCGGGGCAAATTCGGCAGCGTCCACTTGCATGATTTCGCAATGGCCCTGTAGAAGCATTTTTCATGAGACTTCTTTTTCTAGGCGACATGGTGGGCAAGGCTGGCCGCACAGCGGTTTGGCAGCAGTTGCCCGGCCTGATTTCGGATTTCCGGCTCGATTTCGTCATCGTCAACGGCGAGAACGCCGCCGGCGGCTTCGGCATCACCGAGGAAATCTTCCGCGAGACCATCAATGCCGGCGCCGATGTGGTGACCACGGGCAATCACGTCTGGGATCAGCGCGAGGCGCTTGGCTTTGCCCCGCGCGAGGAGCGCTTCCTGCGTCCGGCGAATTTTCCGAAGGGCACGCCGGGTCGCGGATCGGGTCTCTACATTGCGAAAAACGGCGCCCGCGTTCTGGTGTCCAACATCATGGGCCGGGTGTTCATGCATCCCGAACTCGACGATCCGTTCCAGGCCGGCGAACGCGAGCTGGCGGCCTGCCCGCTGGGCGAACAGGCCGATGCCGTGGTGATCGACTTCCACGCCGAGGCGACGAGCGAAAAGATGTGCTTCGCCCATTTCGTCGACGGCCGCGCCAGCCTCGTGGTCGGCACCCATACGCACCAGCCGACGGCGGATCACCAGATCCTCAATGGCGGCACGGCCTACCTTACCGATGCCGGCATGTGCGGCGACTACGATTCCTCGCTCGGCATGGACAAGGAAGAGCCGCTGAACCGCTTCCTGTCCAAGGTGCCCAAGGGCCGCTTCGAGGCGGCCAACGGGCCAGCCACCATCTGCGGTGTCGGCGTCGACATCTCCGACCGCACCGGCCTTGCCGAGCGGGTTGCGCCATTGCGTCGCGGCCCCCGGCTCGAAGAAACCGTACCCTCCTTCTGGTCCTGACATTGACGAGGGGCCAGTGGACACCTACTTGCCCGCCGCACGTCAGCAAATGTTAGAGCGCGACGCATCCTTTTGGACGCGCCGTGCATTGGCATGGCTGACACATGAAAGAGCGGCCGCCGGCCGCTCGAAACGTATCTAGAAGAACAACGGGGACACTTATGATCGAATTTCTGGCGCCGTATTTCGGCTTCATCAACGATCCGACCGCCTGGGTGGCGTTGCTGACCCTGATCGCGCTCGAGGTTGTGCTCGGCATCGACAATCTGATCTTCATCTCGATCCTCACCAACAAGCTGCCCGAAGAACAGCGGCGCCCGGCTCGCCGCCTCGGCATCGGCGCCGCATTGATCATGCGCCTGCTGCTGCTCGCCACCATCTCCTTCATCGTGGCGCTCAAGGAGCCGATCTTCGAGGCCTTCGGCCACGGCTTCTCCTGGCGAGACCTGATCCTGATCGCCGGCGGCCTGTTCCTGGTGTGGAAGGCGACCAAGGAAATCCACCACTCGGTCGATCCGGAAGACCACAAGGACGAGATCGTATCGCGCACGCTGCAGCTGTCGCTGGGCGCTGCGATCTTCCAGATCCTGCTGCTGGACCTCGTCTTCTCGGTCGACTCGATCATCACCGCTGTCGGCATGACCGACGAGATCGGCATCATGTACATCGCCGTGATCGTTGCCGTGACGGTGATGTTGCTGGCCGCAACGCCGCTTGCCAACTTCATCGAAAAAAACCCGACCATCGTCATGCTGGCGCTGGGCTTCCTGTTGATGATCGGCATGACGCTGATTGCCGACGGCTTCGGCTACCATGTGCCCAAGGGCTACATCTACGCCGCCATGGGCTTCTCGGCGCTGGTCGAAGGCCTCAACATGCTGCAGCGCAAGCGCTCCAGGAAAAGCGGTGGCGGCCACTGACGGCCACGACGACCGACAAACGAGACGAACGGCGGGCAAAATGCCCGCCGTTTTCGTTTGCGCGCCGATGTCGAGACACTCGATTGTGCGCTATGATCTGATTCTGGCGCGGCCCACGCCTCCCCCCTCCAACGGGAAAGTACTGATCGTGCAGGGTGCCTTGGTCACCGAACCATCTGTTCGAGCGCTTGCATAAGGAGGGGTTGCGACGACTGCTCGTATCTGGAGGTTCGCTGCATGAAACTGTCCGCACCCATACCCATGCTGAAGCGCAGGGCCAGGCTTCTCGCCCGGACCGACAATCTCCCGCTGCATCAGGCCCTCGACCGCATAGCGGCGGCTGAAGGCTTTGGCGCGTGGAGCCTCCTTGCCGCCACATCGGCTGCTGCCCGGCCTGCCGGCATGCTGTTTGCCCGCCTGGCAGCCGGCGACATGGTGTTGCTCGGCGCACGACCGCGTCAAGGCAAGACGCTGATGGGCCTGGAGCTTGCCGCTGAGGCGATGAAGGCAGGCCGGCGCGCCACCTTCTTCACGCTGGAGTACACCGAAAGGGAGGTGTTGGACCGGTTCCGCGCCATCGGCGCTGATCCGGCGCAGTTTGGCAACCTGTTCGAACTCGACAATTCCGACATGATCAACGCCGAGCATATCGCCAGGCGGATGGCGGCAGCGCCCCGCGGAAGCGTGGTGGTGGTCGACTATCTGCAGCTGCTCGACCAGAAGCGCGAGAACCCGGCGCTGATGGATCAAGTGCGGACGTTGAGGTCACTGGCGCGCGCCAAGGGGCTGATCGTCGTCATGATCTCGCAGATCGACCGCGCCTACGACCCCTCGACGAAGGCGGTTCCCGATCTCCGCGACGTCAGGCTGCCCAACCCGCTCGACCTCAGGCTGTTCGACAAGGCGTGTTTCCTGAACCAGGGCGAGATGCGGTTTCACTCGGTCTGACGAAATCGGGCGGCGGGTTGCCCGCCGCCCGATACGGGCATGCCTACCAGGCGTCGGGCTCGCGCACCATGTGCACGATGTTGGCCGGGTTCATGATCCAGCCGCCGCGGAAGCTTTCGCCGAGCGGCTCGATCGGGTCGCAACGCACGGCACCCGCATCGCCAAGGTGCTTGAGCGTGCCGGCGGAATCGGGCGTGAACAGCTCCAGCCAGACCTCGGCCTGGCTCATGGTCGGCGCCTCATCGATCCAGAGCTGGTTCGGGCCAAGCTTGAAGCCGACCGCAGGCGCCTTCTCCGGGATGCCTTCGAGGCCAACCACGTCACGGTAAAAGGCGATGGTCGCCTCGTATTGGTGACTGGGCACTTTCATGGCGATGTTGATGCCGCCTTCGATCTTGGTCGTCACTGTCTCAGCCTTCACTTGCGTTCGCTTGTCGTTGGCAGTTCGCCGCGCATCTCGGAGGGGTAAAAACCCTCGCGCAGGTTGATGCCGTATTCGAGCCACGCCTTCATGGCCGACAGCATCTCGGCCCAGCCTTCGCAATTGCCGTAGGACGCCTTGCGGCCGACCGCGTCCTCGACCCAGCCGGACTCACCGATGGTAACGAAGGTCGAGCCGTCCTCGAGCACCTCGAAGCCCATCTCGATCCTGGTCTTGTAGGCCGGCTGGCCCTCGGTCACCTCGGCGTCCCAGCGCAGCACGATGCGCTTGTCCAGCTCGATCTCCTGCACCTCGACCGGCACGGAGCCCCACCAGGTAACGGTGGTGCCGGCGACCAGCGGCGCGCTGGCGCCACGTATAGTGGTGAAGTAGGCGCTGAGCTTCGTCGGGTTGACGACCGCGTCGAACACCTCGTGGACGGGCTTGGCGATACGCCCCGAAACCTTGAACCCCAAGGACATTTTGAACCTCCTGTACTTGCACTTGGCGATAATGTGTTATAAAAACATAACATGTCAAGCGAAGCGAAAGACGACAATGTTTTCAAGGCTCTGGCTCATCCGCGCCGGCGCCTGATGCTCGATTGCTTGAAGGATGGTCCGTTGACGACGGGCGCCCTGTGCGAGCGCTTCGACGACATGGACCGCTGCACCGTCATGCAGCATCTGAAGGTTCTGGAAGAAGCCGATCTGGTGGTGGCCAGGCGTGACGGCCGCGAGCGCTGGAACCACCTCAACTCGATGCCGATCAAAGAGATCCACGACCGCTGGATCAGCGAATATGCCAGTCACGCCATGTCGATTCTCGACCGGCTGAAGCATAACCTGGAAGGCTGAAACCCAGCCTCGGTGCATGTATGTCTTGCCGACTAGGCCTTGCGCGCCTCGATGGCAGGGCCATGCTCCTTGCCCCAGACGGCGAGCGGCGCCAGTGCCTCATCGAGCGACTGGCCGAGCGGGGTGGCGGAATACTCGACCCGCGGCGGCACCTCGTGAAAGATCTCGCGATGGACGAGGCCGTCGGCCTCCATCTCGCGCAGCTGCTGGATCAGCATTTTCTCGCTGATATCGGGCACCAGCCGCTTGAGCTCGCCGAAGCGGCGCGGCTCGGTATGCACCAACCACAGGATCAGCGCCTTCCACTTGCCGCCGATGACCTGGAAGGCAGGGCCGAGACCACAACTTTCTGGCTGGGTTTTTGCCACTAAATCCTCAATTCTTACTTTGAAGTCAGTACCTTACGAAAAGGTAGGTGCTTGTTGGAGCGAGTGCAATGCATAGGTTCTGCGGCACGCCGCGAACGGATCGCGGCCGCGGCTTCGAAAGGACAAGACATGGAACCTGTACTTTTCTACGGCGTGCCCCACGGCTGCTCGTTCGGCTCGATCGTGGCGCTCGAATGGCTGGGCCAACCCTATCGGCTGCACCGCATCGACATGTCGGAGCAGCGACCGGGCGGGGCCTTCGCCAAGGCGAGCCCGCTTGGCCAGACGCCTGCGATGCTGATGGCCGACGGCAAGCCCCTGAACGAGAGCCTGGCGATCCTGCACGCCATCGCCGCGCGCGGCATCGACCAGGGGCTCGGCTTCGCCCAGGGCACCAGGGAGTTCGACGAACTGAACGCGATGCTGTCTTATCTCCACACGACGCTGCATTCCGCGCTCGGCTACGGCTGGAGCGTCTACAAGCTCGACAAGGATGACACGGCCGGCACCGCGTTCCTGCGCAAGCTGGCAAAGGAGAGTGCGACCAAGGCCTATGCCTACCTGCAGGGCGTACTCGAAGGTCGGGATTGGCTGGTCGGCGACCATAAGACCGTGGCCGACGCCTACTTCATCGGCATCGCCCGCTGGGGCGAGGACCTCAAGCTGTTCGATATCGCCAGCGAGTTTCCTCGTTTGCACAGGCACATGGCCAAGCTCGAAGCCGATCCGGCCATGATCTTCGCCCATGCCATCGAGGAACAACGGCAGGCAGTGTCTTCGGGCGGCTTCCTTGGACACATCGGTATCGAGGACATGGAACCTCGCCTCGCTGCATGATGTCTCCGCTCCCCTGCGGCCGTGGTCGCAGGGGAGCTCCCGATTTCAGCAAAATTTCAGAACCGTCTCGGTACGCGACGCCAGGCAAGGCGCAAGCTTCTGCGATCAAAGCAGGAGAGGCCCATGCCTGTCGAAGATCGCAGCCGGATCGATCGGGAACTTGACGAGGCAATGTCCGGCGGGCGGCTGTACCTGCCGGTCGGCTCAATGTCGGGGACGCCAGTCGACCGCATGGTCGAGGCCGCCGCGTCCCGCGACCGCGGCCCCGCGGAAGACAGGCCGGAAACACCCCGCCCCTTGACGAAACCCCGGCGCGGCATATTGGCTTTGCTTCAGGAGATTGGCGAAGCCGTCATTCATGGTGGGACACGCGCCTCATACCGTCGCCCTTGGCGACTACTGCCTTGACCTGGCGTCGGGGCTGTTGCGTCGTGGACAGGAGCCGGTGCGGCTTCGGGCCAAGCCCTATCGCCTGCTGGAGCACCTTGCCCGCAACCCTGGCCGCATCGTCACCAAGTCCGAGCTGATGACGGCTGTGTGGGGCGACGTCTTCGTCACCGAGGACTCGCTGACCCAGGCGATCAAGGAAATCCGGAAGGCGCTCGGCGACGACACCCAGCAGACGATAAGAACCATTTCCGGGCGCGGCTACATGCTGGTTCCGGCAACGCCCGCGCCTGAACCACGGCAATTGCCGATAGTGGCGGTCCTGCGTTTCCAAAACGCCGGCGACAGGACGGACGAGCCGCTTGTCGACGGCTTCGTCGAGGACATCATCGTCAGGCTGGCGCGTTTTCGAAGCGTCATGGTTCTCGGCCACACATCGACATTCTCGGTGCAATCAGGACTGGCGGGCGCCGCCCAACTCGGCGCCGATTTCGCGGTCGAGGGTTCGCTCCGGCGCACGGGCGAACGGCTCGACATCAGCGTTTCCCTGGCCACCGCGCCGGCGGGCGTCCTTGCCTGGAATGAACGTTATGTCGCCGACGGCAGCGACGTCTTTGCCGTGCTGGACGACATTTCCGAGCAGATCGTCAATCGGCTGGTCAAGCGACTGGAGGATGCGGGCACGCATCGCGCCGCTGCCAAGCCGACGGACAGTCTCGTCGCCTATGAGCTCCTGCTGCGTGGCATCAGCCGCCTGCGCGGCTACCAGCCGGAGGACAACGAGGCCGCCAGGGAGTACTTCGAAGCGGCAATCGACAAAGACCCGGCTTATGGCCTGGCCCATGGCTATCTCGGCCTCGCCGTCGCGCATCTGGTCGGCGACATCGTGCTCTCTCCTGAGGTCTTCGATCAGGCGATCGCACACGGCGCCAGGGGCGTCGCGCTCGCGCCGGAGGAGCCGCGCTGTCATCGCATTCTCGGCGTCATCAGGCTATTCGCCAGCCAGCACTCCGGAGCCGAGGGTCACATGCGCCGTGCCCTCGACCTCAATCCGCACGACGCCGACACGATGACGCAGCTCGGTTATGTGTTGACACTGCGCGGCAGGCCACTGGAGGGACTCGCCCTGATGGAAAAGGCCGAGAAGATCAATCCGATCCATCCGGACTGGTACGACTGCAATCGTTCGATGGCGCTGTACGGCATCGGCGACTATGCCGGCGCGCTCGTCCGCCTCGAGCGCATGACCTCGCAGCCGCCCTGGCAGCTGGCCCATGTGGCTGCCTGCCAGGCCCAGGACGGCAAGGTCGAGCAGGCGCGACAGACCTTGTCCCGGGCGTTGGCAATCGCCCCTGACTTCTCGCCCGCCCTCTATGCCCGCCACGGCGTGCCTTACGAGCATGCCCGCGATACCGACCACCTGGCCGAAGGCATCGCCAAAGCGCTCGACGCCAACTAGCACCGGGCCTTTTGCCGCACCTCGCTAATGCAACCTCAAGTTAAAATCGTCGCGCGCATTAAGGCCGGGTGAACTGTTTTCGTCGATGGTCCCGCCTGAGGGACCTGCTTGACGGAAACAGAAGGAAAGACGTGTTCACCGCCAATCTGCTCCCACGTGCCGACACCGGCGCGAAACGCACATTGCTGTTCGCGCTCATCGTCGGAGGCACCATCTTCGCTGCCTCCCTGTTCGGCATCTTCACCCGCCCGATAGGCTTCCTTGCCGCGGTATGGCCGGCGAACGCCGTCCTGCTCGGCCTGATGGTGCGTTATCAGGCATTCGCCTCGCCTGCGGGCTGGCTTGCCGCCTTTGTTGGCTACTTCGCCGCCGACATCACGACCGGCAGCGATCTCATCACCACCGCATGGCTGTCGGCCGCCAACATGGCCGGCGCCATGACCGGCTATCTGCTGTTCAAGCTGCTGCCGGAAGAAGACCGCAAGCTGCGTCGTTCGATCTCGGTGCTCTACGTCTTTGCCATCTGTTGCCTGGCCTCTCTGGCCTCGGCGGTGACCGGCGGCGGTGCCGCGCGCATGCTGTTTGGACGCGATTTCGCCGACGGCCTGGCGTTCTGGGCGGTGAGCGAACTGGTCAACTACCTGATCGTGGTGCCAATCTGGCTGACCTTTCCCGGCCTGCATACGCTCAGGCAGCAATGGGCCCCGTTCGCGGAACTCAACAGGGACAACCTGATGCATGCGGCACCCTGTCTCGCCTTGCTGATCTCGGTTGTTGCCGGAAGCGCGGTCGGTGGCCCAGGTACACTGGCTTTCCCCATCCCAGCGCTGCTGTGGTGTGCGCTGACCTACAGCATGTTCACCACCACGGTGCTGACGATGGCTCTGTCCACATGGCTGCTGATTTCCTTGCCGGCGGACATGATTCCGTTCGCGCACTTGCCAAACCCGCTGCGGCTGCTCGATTCGATCCGCCTTGGCGTGGCCCTGATGGCGCTCGGACCGCTAACGGTGGCAAGCACCAATGCGGCACGTCGCGAGCTGATCGAGCGGCTGATGCACCAGGCCAATCACGACTCGCTGACCGGCGCCCTGTCGCGGCGCGCTCTGATGGAGCGCGGCGAGGCGTGCCTTGGCGAACTTGCTCGCGGCACGCACGACGCATCCCTGTTGATGCTCGACATCGACCATTTCAAGCGCGTCAACGACCGCCTCGGCCATGCAGCCGGCGACAAGGCGCTGACGGAGTTCTTCCGCCTGGTTTCGGCCGAACTGCGCGAGGACGACCTTTTCGGCCGGACAGGCGGCGAAGAATTCGCCGTGCTGTTGCCGCGCACCGACCTGATCGAGGCAACGGGTGTGGCAGAACGCATCCGCGCCGCTATCGAGGCGGCAAAGATCACGGTTCCCTCGGGCGAGCGGCTGCGCATGACGGTCAGCATCGGCGTGACCGCCCAGACGGCATCAGACGTCAAGGACATCGACGACCTGCTGCTTGCCGCCGACAGGGCGCTCTATGAGGCAAAGGCCGCAGGCCGGAATACGGTACGGGTCGGCGCCAGAGCGGCAAGGGACGCGGCTTAGGCAAATCTGCCGATCTTGACGCGCTGAAAGCCCGGAAGTCTGGACGTATTGAGCCGATTTATCTATAAGGCGGCCCATTCAGACACTGCCGAAGCGACAAACAGGGGTCCCATGGCCGGCCATTCACAGTTCAAGAACATCATGCACCGCAAGGGCCGCCAGGACGCGGTGCGGTCCAAGATGTTCTCCAAGCTTGCACGCGAAATCACCGTTGCAGCAAAGACCGGCGTGCCCGACCCCTCGATGAACCCGCGCCTGCGCCTGGCCGTCCAGAACGCCAAGGCCGTGTCGATGCCCAAGGACAATATCGCCCGCGCCATCTCCAAGGCTTCGATGGGCGATGCCGAAAACTATGAAGAAGTGCGTTACGAGGGTTACGGCCCCGGTGGCGTGGCGCTGATCGTCGAGGCGCTGACCGACAACCGCAACCGCACCGCCTCCAACGTGCGCGCCGCCTTCACCAAGGCCGGCGGCGCGATGGGCGAAACCGGCTCGGTGTCGTTCATGTGGGACCGGGTCGGCGAGATCGTCTATGCCGCCAAGGCCGGCAGCGCCGACAAGGTGATGGACGCCGCCATCGAAGCCGGCGCCGATGACGTGCAGTCCGACGAAGACGGCCACACCATCACCTGCGCCTTCGAAAACCTCGGCGAGGTGTCCAAGGCGCTCGAAAGCTCGCTCGGCGACGCCGAGTCGGTGAAGATCGTCTGGAAGCCGCAGAACAACATCCCGGTCGACGAAGAGCGCGCGCAGTCGCTGATGAAGCTGGTCGGCACGCTGGAAGACGACGACGACGTGCAGAACGTCTATGCCAACTTCGAAGTCGACGAAGCAACGCTGGCCAAGCTGAGCGCTGCGTAAGCAATAACTCCACCTCCCCCATTGAATGCTCCATCGCACTTTGCAAACTGCGAAGGAGTTCGGGGGAGGGATTCGTGACAGATATTGCAGCCCAAAATAGTGCCACATACACCGGCACATGGTGGCGGGAGCGCGTAGGTTTCTGGCGCCGCGTCGGTGCATTTTTCCTCGACGCAGCAATTGTGCTCACCCCACTGCAATTGCTTGTTGTCGTTCTCTACACTCAGACCGACGGCCGAATTCAAGGAAGTTTCGGCCTCATCTTTAGGATATGTGCCGATCTGGATCGCGTGCCAGAAGGGTTTCCGCACACTCTAGAGCGGATCGACACTGTTCAGGACTGTCAGACCACGCTGTTTGGCCTGCCTATGTCCCGGCAATTGGTTCTCAGCCAGACTGATCAGACCGAGGGCCAACAGCGAACCCTCACTGAAGAACTATGGCTGAACGCCGACGGCTACCATGTTGAAAGCCTGTGGCTCGATGCGAACGGAGCTGCACTCGCAATTTTCCTGCTCTATCTCATAGCCTTCGAGTGGCGGATCGGGCAAACCGTCGGCAAACATGTGCTCGATATCAGGGTATTGGATCGAGACGCTCTGGGCGCACTTGGAATTCCGTTGCCCAAGGCGATCTTTCGACAGGCCGTTTTGTTCGCACCAATCCTCGCGTTCCTGTTGCCGCAGTATGGAGCAACGTCTCGGGGTGCTGCGGTGTTTCTCGGCGGGCTCTTTTTGGTCTTTGCCTCCATCTGGGTTATCTCGGTGACAATCTCTTTGGCTCGCAAAACCGATCCACTCTATGATCGGTTGGCAGGAACAATCGTGGTCAAGATATGACATCATCGCACAGTATCCGCATCACCTACTGCACCCAGTGCATGTGGCTCCTTCGCGCCGGCTGGATGGCGCAGGAGCTTCTGTCGACCTTTGGCCAGGAGCTCGGCGAAGTGACCCTGGTGCCGGGCACGGGCGGCATCTTCACCGTCACCTGCAACGGCGAGATGATCTGGGACCGCAAGCGCGACGGCGGCTTTCCCGATGCAGCTCAGCTCAAGCAGCTGGTGCGCGACCTCATTGATCCCGAGCGCGACCTCGGCCACTCCGACCGCAAGGGCCACAAGGCCAAGGATCAGGCCTGACGATTACCACGGGCCTCAAAACAGCTCGCCACAGATAAGCTGGAATCGGCGGCCACTCGGTAGCCTGACTTTTTGGATGGCGGTTGACGCGAGCGGGAGAAAGCATGACATCGAGACCACGCATTGCAGTCCTTTTCGGCGGGCGTTCCGCCGAGCACGACGTTTCCATCATGTCCGCAAGCAATGTGGTCAAGGCGATCGACACTGCCAGATATGAGGTCGTGCCTGTCGGCATCGCCCGTGACGGTCGCTGGTTCCTGGCGGAGCTTGGCAGCGACGGCACGCTGCCCCAGGTCGTGCCCACTGGCGGCACGGAAGTGGCGCTGGTGCCGGGCGGCAAGGGCCGCCTGGTCGGCCTCCCCAGCGGCGAAGCGCCTTTCGAGATGCCCCGGATCGATGTGCTGTTTCCGGTGCTGCATGGCCCGTTCGGCGAGGACGGCGCGGTCCAGGGGCTCGCCGAAGTGGCGGATGTTCCCTATGTCGGCTGCGGCGTGCTCGGCTCGGCCAACGCCATGGACAAGGACACGGCCAAGCGGCTGATGAAGGAGGCCGGACTGCCGGTCGCCCGAGGGCTGACGGTGCATGCAGGGGAACGCCCGGGCTTCGAGGCGGTGAAGGCAGCCCTCGGCCTGCCCGTCTTCATCAAGCCGGCCCGTCAGGGCTCGTCCGTCGGTGTCAGCAAGGCCGAGACGGCAGCGCAGCTGGAGACGGCGCTGGCCGAGGCCTTCAGACACGACCGCAAGGTGCTGATCGAGGAATTCATTGCCGGTCGCGAGATCGAGTTCGCCGTGCTCGAGGCGCCCGACGGACAGCTGCAGGTCTCCGTGCCGGGCGAGATCGTCCCGGCGGCAAGCCACGGCTTCTACACCTACGAGGCCAAATACATCGATGCCGACGGCGCTGCGCTACGCATTCCCGCCGAGCTGCCCGACGGTGGCACGGCCAGGCTGCAGGAGATTGCCCGCGGCGCCTTCCTGGCGCTGGGCTGCGAAAGCATGGCGCGGGTGGACTTCTTCGTTAAGGCCGACGGTTCGGCGCTGGTCAACGAGGTCAACACCATCCCCGGCTTCACCAACATCAGCATGTATCCGAAGACGATGGCCGCCTCGGGCGTGAGCTATCCCGACCTCGTCGGCCGGTTGATCGCGCATGCCGTGGCGCGCTGGAAGCGCCAGAGCTGAGACGAAAAGGCCGGGGCTGACCCCGGCCTTTCTGTTTCGCATGCGTTCCCGAGATCGGCCGATCTTGGGCGCCGAAGAATCACGCAGTGCGCGCAAAGGCCATGGCGAAGGCGCCGAGCGAGATCATGCTGGCGACAGTACGGACATGGTTCCACGGCAGCCAGTCGCTGAGGTAGGTGGCCCAGAGTGCCGCCCCCTCCGCGCTTGACGGGTCGACGGCCGCAAGCTTGTCGTTGAGCGGAACGTTGAAGATGATCGTCACTAGGAAACAACCGACGACATAGGCAACGGCGCCCGCAATCAGCCAGCCGGCGCCCGCTTCGGACCAGCCAAGCAACGCCTTGCCGCCCAGCACCAGCGCAAGCACCACCATTCCCATGAATACCGCCATGAAGGCCGGATTGATGATGGTGAGGTTGATCTGCTGCATGGTGGCAATGCCTTGCGCCGCAGGCAGCCTGGCAAACGACGCCATGATCGTGTTCGAGAAGATGAAGAACAGCCCGGCAGCAAGGCCGCTCCCGATCACGGCGAGGAAGGTAAGCGCTGAAAACAGGGTGTCGATCATTTTGTGTCTCCCCAGGCACCGGATGCCGCAACGGTTCGGGCAAAGTCGCTGAAATCGCGTGCAGGCCGCCCGAGCGCGCGTTCGACGCCGCCAGCGACATGGGCGTTTCGACCGTCGAGCACCTCGGTGAACAGCACCAACAGCAACGCGATGAGATCCTCCGGCAACCCGGCCGCAGCCAGGCCAGCCTCGAAGTCGGCCGGCATGATCTCGATGAAACGGACATCGCGCCCGCTGGCCGCCGCGATCTCGGCAGCGGCATCGCTGAAACTGAGCAGGCGCGGGCCGGTCAGCTCGTAGAGCTGGCCGATATGGCGATCGTCGATGAGTGCGGCAACGGCCGCGTCGGCGATGTCGTCGGCATCAACGAATGGCTCACCAACCGCACCCACCGGCAGGGCGATCTCGCCCGACAACACCGCATCCAGCAGGAAGCTTTCGCTGAAGTTCTGCATGAACCAGCTGCAGCGCAGCACGGTCCAGTCGGCACCCGCAGCGACGACCGCCTGTTCGGCGCGCTGCGCCTCGGGCTCGCCGCGACCGGACAGCAGCACCAACCGCTTGACGCCCATACCAACCGCCAGCCGGGCGAAGTTACCAACGATCTCGGCGGCGCCCGGTGCGGCGAGGTCGGGATGGTAGGAAACATAGACGGCGCGCGCGCCCTTGAGCGCCGTCGCCCATGTCGAACGATCCTCCCAGTCGAAGGGACGTGCAGCGTTGCGCGAACCGATGCGGACCGGCAGACCGCGTGCGGCCAGACGCCCGGCGACGCGGCGTCCGGTCTTTCCGGTGCCGCCAAGGATGAGGAAGGGAGCATTGGCAATTTCAGACGACATCTTGGCCTCCACAAAATATGAGCAATCCTCACATTTGCAAATGTGATAAACCCTCATATTATGATCGTCAAGCGGAATCATCGCAGGCCTCACCATGGACAAGACGGAAGACAGCGGCGCGCTGCGCCGGGCGCCAAGCCAGAAGCGCAGCCAGGAGCGGGTGGAGCGCATGCTGCAGGCAGCAACCGCCCTGATCGAGGAAAATGGCAGCGACGCCATGCGCATGGGCGAGGTGGCGGAACGCGCCGGCGTGTCGATCGGCTCGCTCTACCAGTATTTCCCCGACAAGGCGGCAATCGTGCGCACGCTGGCCGAGCGCTACAACGCCGAGGGCCGCACCTGCATATCCGACGGACTTGCAGGCGTGCGCGACATGGACGGCCTGCTCCAGGCTTTCGGCGCGCTGATCGACACCTATTACGGCATTTTCCTCGCCGAACCGGTGATGCGCGACATCTGGTCGGGCACCCAGGCTGACAAGGCGTTACGCGACATCGATCTGCGTGACTCCAGGGCCAATGGTGCGCTTTTGGCGGAAGCCTGGCAGCGCGTGGCACCCGCCGCGGAGGGCGAAGCCATCGAGCGCAAGGCGTTCCTCGTCATGTCGCTCGGCGAGGCGACCATGCGGCTGGCGATCTCGGTGGAGAGGGCGGAGGGCGATGCGCTGGTGGCCGGCTACAAGGCGATGGCGCTGAGGGAGATTGGGGCGAGCGGCTAGAGAGGCGGCTCAACCGCAAACTGCCGTTCCAGCATCTCCAGTCGCTCCTCGTCGGCGCAAAGGGCAAGGCGTGCCAACGCCAACTGCTTGCGATGTAGCGCGACGACGGCCAGCGCGCAGGTCACGAGCTTCGGGTCCGTCTCAATCGTCAGATCGCGCAAGGCCAGTCGGAAAAGTTCGTCCCAGGCTTTGGCATAGTCCTGCATCAGCCAGCCGGGAACAGGTGGATTTCGTGGAAACATCAGCCGGGCCTCCTCGATCGTCGCGGCAAGCCCATAGAGCCCCCAATGGGCCGGGCGATGCTGCGCCGATAGACGGACAAGCACGGGCACGGCAGCGTAGGATGCATCCCCCACGTCGCCTTGGTGATGCAATTCGTTCCAGAGTTCTTCCCAGGCGGCATCGTTGTCATGATGTTCTGACAAAACCTCCAGCATCGGCCTCGGATCATAGGGAACCTTGTATCCTCCGACGAGGCTCCCCCACAGATTGTCGTCCTGCTTCGACATGCGCCTCCCCGCCAAAGACCTATCGGATAAATTTGCAGCGCTCGGGTCAACAAAAAACCCGCCACGAGGGCGGGTTCTCTGTAACTCTGGAAGCAGGTTCGGCTTAGATGCCGAGGCCTTCGTAGCGCTTCTTGAACTTCGACAGACGGCCACCGCGGTCGAGCAGCGTCTGCTGGCCACCGGTCCAGGCCGGGTGCGTGGTCGGGTCGATATCGAGGTTCATCGTATCGCCTTCCTTGCCCCAGGTGGAGCGGGTAAGATATTCGGTGCCATTGGTCATGACGACCTTGATGGTGTGATAGTCGGGATGGATATCGGCCTTCATCGCTCTGTTCCTGCTGTCGCGGCGCGGCATACGCAGGTGTCCTGCGGCGATGCGCCTCTTTCGAAAACTCGAAGCCGCAGCTAGAAAAAGCCACGGCTTCAGAAACGGTCGGCGTGGCTATACATCAGCCAAATTCGAATCACAAGGCCGCCCAGCCGGCAAATGGGTCGCGGCCCAGAGGGAAATATCATGGCGAAGACGACCGACGGCGCGATTGAGGAGCGCAGGCGTTCGCTGCGCCCGCTGAGCCGGCTCTCGCCCTATCTCAGCCGCTACCCTAAGCTGGTCGTCGGCGCCATCATTTCGCTGATCCTCGCCGCAGTCACCACGCTGACGCTGCCGATCGCCGTGCGACGCATGATCGATCACGGCTTCTCGACTTCCGATTCGGGCTTCATCGCCAAATACTTCGCCATGCTGGTGGCGATCGCCGCCTTGCTCGCGCTGGCGTCCGCCTGCCGCTATTATTTCGTCATCACGCTCGGCGAACGCGTCGTCTCCGACATTCGCCGTGACGTATTCTCCCATGTCACCGGCCTGTCGCCGGCCTTTTTCGACACCGCCATGTCGGGCGAGATCGTCTCGCGCCTCGCCGCAGACACCACGCAGATCAAGTCGGCCGTGGGCGCAACAGCGTCGGTTGCGCTGCGCAACATCATCCTTGGGTTGGGCGCGCTCGCCATGATGGTCGTGACCAGCCCCAAGCTTTCTGGTTTGGTGATCGCCGCCATCCCGCTGATCGTCTTGCCGCTCGTCGCGTTCGGCCGTTCGGTCAGGCGCAAGTCGCGCGCCGCCCAGGACACGCTGGCCGACGCCACGGCTTTCGCCAGCGAGCAGATCGGCGCCATCCGCACGCTGCAGGCCTTCACCAACGAAAAGATGGTGACCCGCCATTTTGCCGCAGCCGTTGAGACCGCCTTCCAGGCGGCACGTGCCTCGGTTCTGGCGCGTGCGATTCTCACCTTCTTCGCCATCTTCACCATCTTCGCGTCGGTCGTGGCCGTCCTGTGGTTCGGCTCGCGCGCCGTTCTCGACGGCACGCTGTCGCCCGGCACGCTCGGCCAGTTCCTGCTTTATTCGGTATTTGCCGCCGGAGCGCTGGGAGCGTTGTCGGAAGTGTGGGGCGAGCTGAGCGCCGCCGCCGGCGCTGCCGAGCGCATCACCGAAATCCTTGCCGAGGAGCCGACCGTCGCCGCCCCTGCCCTGCCCGTGGCCCTGCCCGCCAAGAGCACCGGAGCCATCGAATTCCGCGACGTGACCTTCTCCTATCCCGTCCGCCCCGACCGCGCTGCCGTGCACGGCCTCAACTTCAAGGTCAGGCCCGGTGAGACCATCGCGATCGTCGGCCCGTCGGGCGCCGGCAAGAGCACCGTGTTCTCGCTGCTGCTGCGCTTCTACGACCCCGAAAGCGGAGCGGTGCTGATCGACGGCGTCGATCTCAAGAAGGCCGACCCCGAAGCCGTTCGCGAGCGCATCGCCATCGTGCCGCAGGATGTGACGATCTTTGCAAGCTCGGCCGCCGACAACATCGGCTTCGGCCGCCCCGGGGCGAGCAGGAGCGACATCGAGGCTGCAGCCAAGGCAGCGCTCGCCGACGAGTTCATCGAGAAGCTGCAGGACGGCTATGAAACCCAGGTCGGCGAACGCGGCGTGACCTTGTCTGGCGGCCAGCGCCAACGCATCGCCATTGCTCGCGCCATCCTGCGCGACGCTCCCATCCTTTTGCTCGACGAAGCGACCTCGGCACTCGATGCCGAAAGCGAAAGGCAGGTGCAGACGGCGCTCGAGCACCTTATGCAGGGCCGCACCACCATCGTCATCGCCCACCGGCTCGCGACCGTGCTCAAGGCCGACCGCATCCTGGTCCTGGACGGCGGCGCCATCGTCGAGGAAGGCACGCATCAGAGCCTCGTCGCCAAGGGCGGCATTTACGCCCGCCTCGCCCAGCTGCAGTTCGACACCGGCGCCAGCGCTTTCCAGGGCGCGGCGGAGTAGTCGCTCAGAGGAACGTCGCGATCTCCGCCAGCGGGCGCTTCTCCATGGCGTGCACGGGGATGGTCGCACCTTCCTTGGGGTAGCCGACGACCATCAGGATATAGGGCTTGTCATGCGGATCGCGGCCGCAGATCTCGTTGAGGAAGCTCATCGGGTTCGGCGTGTGGGTCAGCGTCGCGAGGCCGGCACGGTGCAGTGCTGCGATCAGGAAGCCGGTGGCGATGCTGACCGATTCGGGCACGTAATAGTTCTTGCGGGAAACACCGTCGGCCGAGCGGCTCTTGCGCTCGCCAAAGACGCAGATGAGCCAAGGCGCTTCCTCGAGGAAGGGTTTCGAGGCGTCGGTGCCGAGCGGTGCCAGCGCCTTCAGCCATTCTTCGCCGGCCCTGCCCTCGTAGAAGGCGCGTTCCTCGATCTCGGCTGCCTCGCGGATCCGGCGCTTGATCCCGGCATCGCCGATGACGGCGAAATGCCAGGGCTGGTGGTTGGCGCCATTGGGCGCGGTGCCGGCGGCGAGGATGCAGGTCTCGATGATGTCGCGAGGCACTGTCCGGGTCGAGAAATCGCGCACCGTATGACGCGTGCGGATTTCGTCATAGAAGGCCTGGGCGCCGGCCCGCATCTCCTCGACGGGCTTTTCCGTGAAATCAGGCAACGGAACGGCGCGATAGGCGTGGGCTGACGAGACGGTCATGCATTCCTCCCCGGAAATATGATGTCGGCGACAATCGTGAATGCCGCCGTCCGCGTCAACGGGGATGGCGGCGCCTTGATCGGCGCCGCCTGCTCGGAACCTAGAACTTGGCGGCCAGGGTGGCCTTGGCGCCGTGGTCGCGGGCGCCGTTGGCGATCTGGCCGGTATAGGTCAGGCCGAGCGTCGCCTTGGGCGCGATGGCGAGGTCGAAACCGGCCTCGATCAGCAGCGCATCACGGGCGATCGGCGCACCGTAGACGGTGAAGCTGTCGCCGCCGGCGAATGCCACCGTCGACGACGGCTCGACACCGCCGAAGGCATGCCGCCAGCCGAGCCCGCCGCGGGCGGTCGCCTTGGCGTCGCCGAGATGAAGGTCGGTCGCCGCGCGCAGCCCGAGCGTCGACGTGGTGCTGTCGAAGCTCTTGTCGGCGCCGGTGAGCGCGGCTGCTCCGCCGGTTTCGGTGAAACCGTCGGTCGAGGTCGAGACATAGGCGAGACCGGCGAAGGGCTCGAAGGCAACACGCCCCATCTCTGCCCGGTAACCCGCTTCGACGAAGACCTGCGCCGTGCCGGCGTCGTAGCTGGCCTTCAGCGTTTCACTGAGACCCGGGAACGAGACCGTGCGCGTGGTGTCGATCGAATGACGCGTATAGGCGGCACCGGCGCGCAGCGCGACGGCACCGAAGTGACGGCCGCCATAGACGCCGAGATGGAAATTGTCGCTGTCGCCGGACGACGCCCCGCCATCGGTCTCGAAGCTGGTGCGGCTGTAGCCGGCGAGCAGGCCAACACGCCAGTCGCCGCCGACGACGGTGTCGGCACCGGCAACCAGGCCGCCGCTCGAATGATCGAAACCGGAGGCATTGCCATTGCCATCGACCGAACCCCAGTTGCCGAGCGCCTGGCCCCAGACCACGAAGCGGTCGGTGTCGGCGGCAACCAGTTCGGGCCCGCCTTCGCCATAGGCCATGACCGGCAGGTCGGGTGCAGCGACATCGCCGAAGGCCGAGCGCACGCGGTCGTTGGCGAATTCGCCGACGAACGAGCTCGCCTGGGACGAACCGCCGCTGGCCGAAGCGTGCACGTCGCCGGACAGCTGGTTGAGGGCGTCACGAGCCTGGTTCTCGTCGGTGGACAACAACAGCGCAGAACGAACAGGATGGCCGCCCGGAAGGCTATCGATGGCATCGCCGACCGCCGCCTGATTGGACGAATGGGCGACTTCGCCAACTGACAGGTCGTTGCGCTTGAGCGTCAGCGTGACGTCATTGCCGTCGCCGCCGACATAATCGATCAGGTGGTCGAGAAAAATGAGATTGTTGAGATTGCCGACGGAGGCGAAAGTTCCCGTGATGGCATCGTTGCCGTCATTGGCGATGATCGTGAATGGCCCATTCAGCGGGTCCCAGCCGCCGGCCGCAGTCGGATCATTGGGCGAGAGCGACAAGTTGAGGGTTGCACCCGTTATGTTGACTGTGCCGTTGACGGTCAGCCTGTCGGCCCCGTCGGGCGTCGCCTCGATTTCGAGGATGCCATGGTTGACGTAGTTACCGGTAATGGTCTGCGTGTGGACGAGACCCGTCGCAAGCGGATTGGCCGTATCGCCAACGCGATGGGTCGCGCCTGCGGCGATTGTCACGTTGCCAACAACAGCACCGCTGCCGCCGAACCGCGCGCCCGAGGCAACGGAGATCGGCCCAGCCAGCGTACCAATGCCCTTGTAGCCGACATTCAGCATCCCGGCTTCCACGAAGGTTTCGCCGGCGAATGCAGAGCTATCGCCCCTCAGGGTAATGGTGTTCGATCCCCGCTTGAAGAAATCGCCCGCACCGGCAAGCTTGCCGCTCCAGTTGTACGTGTTGACGTTGCCCATGTTGGAAATCAGCGTGCTGCCGGCTTCGATGGTTATCGCGCCACCCGCAGCTCCGAGCCAACTGCTGACAGTGCCGTCGCCGAACTGAAGTGTGCCGTTGTTGGAGATCAGCACGCTGCCCGTGCCACTGCTGCTGTTGTAGCCACCGCCAGTAAGGGTCAACTTGCCGCCACCGACATGCTGGAACGAGCCAGCGCTGTTGATCTGACCGGCAAAAGTCAGGTCGTCGGAGCGATCAAAGACAACGGTGCCGAAGTTGCTGATCGAACCAGCGATCATGCCGCTGGTGCCGCCATCCCCGATGCGAAGAGTGGCGCCGCTGCTGATACCGGTCCCGCCCGTGAACGTGTTCGTCCCTGTCAGCAGCTGCGTTCCACCTTGAACGTTGAGACCACCGCTCCCGGAAATGACCCCGGAGAAGGTGCCGTTTGCGGAAGTCAGGAACAGGGATCTGTCGCCCAGCGTTACAGAACCACCGCCCGCCAGAGCCTTGATATAGGCTCCGCTTGCCCCGGAAACATCGAATGTACCGTCGACCGTCAGCCCGCTGGAGGCGCTGATGCTGCTCCTGGAGCCGATCAACTGGAGCGTGGTGCCGGTGCCGATGGTCGTCGCGCCGGTATAGGTGTTTATCGAGTCGCTGAGCTTAAGCGTGCCGCCGCCAACAATGTTGAGTGCAGCCGAGCCGCCCAGGATCATTCCGATCTCGGTGGTGATGCCACTGCCCACCTCTATGGTCGCCGCGCTACCGGTCGGAGCCAGGACGAGCGAAACCGAAGGGGCAGCAGTAAGCCTGTAACCGTCGCCAGTGAAACGAAGCGTATCGAAATTCTGGTTTTCCTGGACGCTTACCCCGCCCCCGACACCGCCGAAGATGGCAGTTCCACCAAGCCATGTTTGGTTTGTCGTACCGTCGGAATTGGTCCAGTTGGTGCCGGCAGAACTCCACGTGCCAGCGCCACCATCGACATCACCATCAGGAACGCTGCCGGCACCATCCCAATACTGGTCAATTGCATGTGCCGGCGATGCAGCGCCGAGCACAACCGCCACAGCCGCGAGCGTCGCCAGCGCCGTGCCTGCCAGCAAGGCAGAGACTCGGGCGAGTTGCCTGCTGGGCGAATGACCGGAAGAAATCGGGGAAGCCTGTGTCGAGTCGAAACGGGTCCGCGTCGCAACGCTGCGGCCGTGAAAAATCATGATGCCCCCACCAAATTGCATGCATGCCCGGATGGGCAAATTCATGATGCGGGGAACCCAATGCCCCCCGCCAAGAAATTAAGAAACAGTTATAATCTAGAACACCTAAGGTGCCTGAGCAACGGGCAATGTTCGCTTGCATCACCTAAACTATGCACAACTGCACCGACGCTATGGATTGGTTCGCCCCATGATGACGACATCTCATGAATCATTGCTACAAACCATCCAAAGGGCGAACGCACCTGCACTTGCTAAAGCACACCTTGCATCGACAGAAGGTCGGCTAGCTGACTATTTTTGGGTGCATTTCCACTATCGCCCCGCATACCTGCCGGCGCAGCGGCCCGAGAAGATGCAGCCGCCGAGGAAAATATGCTCGAGCGCGTTGTAGCCCTGGCTACGTGCTCGGAACCTAGAACTTGGCGGCCAGGGTGGCCTTGGCGCCGTGGTCGCGGGCGCCGTTGGCGATCTGGCCGGTATAGGTCAGGCCGAGCGTCGCCTTGGGCGCGATGGCGAGGTCGAAACCGGCCTCGATCAGCAGCGCATCACGGGCGATCGGCGCACCGTAGACGGTGAAGCTGTCGCCGCCGGCGAATGCCACCGTCGACGACGGCTCGACACCGCCGAAGGCATGCCGCCAGCCGAGCCCGCCGCGGGCGGTCGCCTTGGCGTCGCCGAGATGAAGGTCGGTCGCCGCGCGCAGCCCGAGCGTCGACGTGGTGCTGTCGAAGCTCTTGTCGGCGCCGGTGAGCGCGGCTGCTCCGCCGGTTTCGGTGAAACCGTCGGTCGAGGTCGAGACATAGGCGAGACCGGCGAAGGGCTCGAAGGCAACACGCCCCATCTCTGCCCGGTAACCCGCTTCGACGAAGACCTGCGCCGTGCCGGCGTCGTAGCTGGCCTTCAGCGTTTCACTGAGACCCGGGAACGAGACCGTGCGCGTGGTGTCGATCGAATGACGCGTATAGGCGGCACCGGCGCGCAGCGCGACGGCACCGAAGTGACGGCCGCCATAGACGCCGAGATGGAAATTGTCGCTGTCGCCGGACGACGCCCCGCCATCGGTCTCGAAGCTGGTGCGGCTGTAGCCGGCGAGCAGGCCAACACGCCAGTCGCCGCCGACGACGGTGTCGGCACCGGCAACCAGGCCGCCGCTCGAATGATCGAAACCGGAGGCATTGCCATTGCCATCGACCGAACCCCAGTTGCCGAGCGCCTGGCCCCAGACCACGAAGCGGTCGGTGTCGGCGGCAACCAGTTCGGGCCCGCCTTCGCCATAGGCCATGACCGGCAGGTCGGGTGCAGCGACATCGCCGAAGGCCGAGCGCACGCGGTCGTTGGCGAATTCGCCGACGAACGAGCTCGCCTGGGACGAACCGCCGCTGGCCGAAGCGTGCACGTCGCCGGACAGCTGGTTGAGGGCGTCACGAGCCTGGTTCTCGTCGGTGGACAAAAGAAAGGCAGCAGCAACCGGATTGGAATTCGGCAAGGCGGCAACTGCGCCCGCGGCTGACGCCTGATTGGGCGCCTCGGCGACGCTGACCAGGGTGACGTTGTTGCGGCTCAGGGTCAGCGTGACATCGTTACCGTCGCCGCCCGTATAGTTGATGAGGTGATCGAGGAAGAGCAGGCTGTTGAGATTGCCGACGGACGCAAATGTGCCCGCGACCGCATCACCGCCGTCATTGGCGATCAGGGTGAAGGGGCCGTTGACCGGCAGCCATGCACCCATACTCGACGGCGAAAGCACGAGATTGAGCGTCGCACCCGAGATGTCGACAGTGCCGTTGACTGTCAACTTGTCGGCGCCTGCTGGCGTCGCCGCGACTTCGAAGATACCGCTGTTGACGTAATTTCCGTTGATGGTCTGGTTCTCAGCGCCATGCGTGCCGCCGGCCAGCACGGTGACGTTCCCGCCGATGGTGCCGCTGCCGCCGAGCCGGGCACCCGACTTGACCGCGACCGGGCCGAGGATCGAGCCAACGCCGCCGACGCCAACGCTCAGCGTGCCGGCGTCAACGTTGGTGCCGCCGGAATAGAGATTGGTGCCAGTAAGCGTCTGGGTGCCACTGCCCGTCTTGACCAGCTTGCCGGCGCCCGAGATGACGCCGGAGAACGTGGTGCTTTTGTTGTCGTTTCCGGTCGTCAGTGTCGCGGTGCCGAGATCAACCGCGCCGGCACCAGCGAGAGAGCCGATCACCTGGTTGTAGTTGTCAAGGACAAGCGAGGCACCGCTCGTCACGGTGTAGCTGCTGTTGGCACTGAAGACATTGGCGTTGCCCGCGACAATGCTGCCCTCGGCCACGTTGGTCGCTGTGGCATAGTTGCTGAACCCGTAGATGTTCGTCAGAATCAGCGAACCGCTGCCGAGCTTGGTAAAGGCGCCAAGCGGGACATCGCCGTCAATCATTTGGGCGTGGGTTGTCAGATCGAAGCTGCCTGTATCGATCGTCCCACCCGCCGACGTGAACTGGATGGTGTGGTTGATAAGCTGGAGCCCAGCCGCACCGGACTGCAGCGTGCCGCCGTCGAGCGTGATGGTTCCCGAGCCGAGAACCGAACCGCCGGTGATGCGGATGGTACCGGCGCTGATGATGGCGCCTGAGCTGAAGCTGTTGGTGCCATTGGTGACGACGAGCGTGCCGACACCGGTCTTCCTGATGAAGCCGACTTCGCCGGACTCGTAGATTCTGCCGGAATAGGTACCGGTGGCACCGGCGCCGACGGAGAACTCCTGGAATGGGTCGAAGCCGATATCTGCGGTGATGTCTTGGCCATCCAGGAGCACCACCACAGGATCGGCCCAGGCCGGCTGGAGGAGAAGGCAAAGAGCGAGCGCGGACACGCCAGACATGGCGCGCGCGTTGGAAAATTTGGCAGACACTATTTGCTCCCCACCTGCAGAGCGAGGGCGCAAAGAACCCTGCGCAGGCACCTGAAATGAATGAGCCCCTGCTAACGCATAACGGAGCTTGGTGGAAGGTTCCTTGCGCGCTTTTCAGCAGACTATTTTTGGGAACATCTTTGCTAGGCGGCCGCATGCCTGCCGGCATTGCGTCCCGAGAAGATGCAGCCGCCGAGGAAAGTGCCTTCGAGCGCGTTGTAGCCGTGGTAGCCGCCGCCGCCGAAGCCGGCGACCTCGCCCGCCGCATAGAGCCCGGGGATCGGCTCGCCATCGGCGCCAAGCACCTGACTGTCGAGATTGGTGTGCAGGCCGCCCAAGGTCTTGCGCGTCAGCACATTAAGCCGGACGGCAATCAACGGGCCATTTGCCGGATCGAGAACCTTGTGCGGCTTGGCGGTGCGGACCAGCCGGTCACCGAGATAGCGTCGGGCGCCATGGATGGCGGTGACCTGCGCGTCCTTGGAGAAGGGGTTGTCGATCTCGCGGTCGCGCGCCACGATCTGCGCATCCAGCCGGTCATAGTCGATGAGGTCGTTGCCCACGAGCGCATTCATGCCAGTGACGAGATCACGCAGAGTGTCGCGGACGACAAAGTCCTCGCCATGCTGTTTGAAAGCCTCGACGGCAGGCGGTGCACCCTTGGCGCGGCGGCTCCTCAGGACCTCGATCCAGCGCTTCGACGTCAGATCCGGATTCTGCTCGGAGCCGGACAGCGCGAACTCCTTCTTGATGATCTTCTGGGTCAGCACGAACCAGGAGTATTCGCGGCCGGTGGAGAGTATCCGCCTCAGAGTGCCGAGCGTGTCGAAACCGGGCAGGAACGGCGCTTCGAGCCGCACGCCACGTGCGTCGAACCATAGCGACGACGGCCCCGGCAGGATGCGGATGCCGTGGTTCGGCCAGATCGGGTTCCAGTTGGTCACACCTTCTGTGTAGTGCCACATGCGGTCGCGGTTGATCACCGCGCCACCGGCGGCTTCGGTGATAGCGACCATCCGGCCGTCGACATGGTGCGGCACGCCGGCGACCATCTTCTGCGGCGCCGGGCCGAGCCGGCCGACCGGCCAGGCCTTGCGAACCAGATCGTGATTGCCGCCGATGCCGCCCGAGGTGACGATCACCGCGTCGGCATGGACTTCGAAATCGCCGACCACGGCACGACCCGACTGCTCGCCGCGCCCGACATCAGAGGGTTCAAGCACCTCGCCGGCGACGCCGGTTACTGCACCATTGGTCTTGATGAGACGGCTCGCTTGATGCCGGAATTTCAACTCGATCCGACCAGCCGAGGCTTGCTCGGCGACGCGCCGCAGGAAAGGTTCGAGCACGCCGGGGCCCGTGCCCCAGGTGACATGGAAACGCGGCACCGAATTGCCATGGCCATGCGCCTGCGCCCCGCCGCGCTCGGCCCAGCCGACGACGGGAAACCAGCGCATGCCCTGGGCATGGAGCCACGGCCGCATCTCGCCGGCCGAAAATTCGATGAAGGCCTCGGCGACCTTGCGCGGCCAATGGTCCTCAGGCCGGTCGAACTGGGCCGAGCCCATCCAATCCTGCAGGGCCAACTCGCGGCTATCCCTGATGCGCATGCGCCGCTGCTCCGGGCTGTCGACGAAAAACAGGCCACCGAGCGACCAGAAGGCCTGGCCGCCGAGCGAATTCTCGCCCTCCTGCTCGAGGATGATGACCCGCTTGCCCCTGTCGGCCAGCTCGGCCGCCGCGACAAGCCCGGCCAGCCCGCCGCCGACGACGATCGCATCCGTCCGATCCGCCAACTGCCCCTCCCAAGATCTTTTGGTATTGTGGGGAGTTTCGGGCAACGGCGCTCAAGTTCAAGCAGAAAGTCGGAACGACGTTGTTCCGCAAGGGAAGGTCGTCAGCACTGGCCGAATTTCGGCCAACTAGGTCGCACCAAAATAGAATATGAACGGAAGATAGAACACGCCCGCAACAATCCAGACCTTGTCCCAGCTCGTAAACTGGGAACTCCAGGCCAGATATTCAGGGTGCCTCGCGTTAAGCCGGTTGATAACGACCACCAGAGGCAGGGGCGCAATCATCGCAACGACCAGTTCGACGCTCCGGCGCAAACTGGCCAACCAGACATCTTCCAGCCTATCGAACAATATAGAATAGAGTTCACTGCCCAAGAACAGCAGGCCGGCCGCAACTCCCAACCAGATCGCAACCTGCCTGACGCCAAGGTCGCGGTTGAGACGGACAAATGTCTGTACCATGAAGATGGGCAGGAAGAACCCACGCACAAACGACCAGTATCGCGCTCCATATGCCAGATTTTGCTGGCGGAATACGCGCCATCCCCACAACACGACGTACAGCCCGGCCGTCACGGCAGTCATGACCATGAACTTTAGCGGCGAGATAGGCCAGTAGAGCTGGCCGGGCCGTGGCTTGAATGAGCGCTGCTCGACAATGCAGGCGGCCAGAACCGCCAGCAGCCATGAGGCAAAGATCATCGTCTCGAGGGCTTCCAGCCCCGACATGGGCTCGTCTTCCGCAGGCGCCTCAACGCTGAAGTCATACGCCCACTGGGTGTTGTCGAGGATGTCGTTTACCGCGGCCAGATAAGTGCGCACCCCCTCCGCCGAGACCTCCGGTTCCTGCTTCTTGATGTCCCAGCTAAGGACGAACTCCGTTGGCGTACTGCTCCAACTTGTCCGCAAGACGACGTTGGGGGTCACGACCGTCTTTGCTTGTTCGGCGCTAAATGCAGCTTTCAGATTTTTGACCGTCACGCTGTGTCGGCGAAACATGGGGCCGCCAATCCAAATCGGCCCAACCCGATCAGCCGCGGCCGGCTTGGGAAATTCGGCAGGATCGAAATCCGCGCGAAGCTGGAAATTCTTGATCAGATCACCGTGTGCCAAGGCATCTGCGGGCAATTCATACGTTTCCGACAAGGTGACGACGTTGCGATCACGGTCATCAGCCGACTTCAACACAGCCGTACTGCGAATACCTGGATACTGCCGGGTGTAGTATTGAAGATAGTTGTCGCCGAGTTCGCGAATCGATCGCCCTGCCAACTTGCGCCGCATGTTATCGGCATCGACGCCATAATAGGTGGTCAGTGTTTTCAGCATTAGCGGATCACCCGCTTTTGCCGGAAAGCTGACCTCCTCTGCGACAGTAACCGTCGGCTGAAGAAGCTTGGGGGCCGGCATCTTCTCCAAAGCACCGTTCGAGCTTTCCAGCGGCAGGGCATATCCAAAGTCAGGCTCTGCGAGCTCGCCTCCTCGGCCACCCTGGAGGTAGTCCGTCCCGTCCAGCCAGTAGACGTGCGCGCCGATTTCGGCCCGCACGATCGCATGATCGAAGACCCGCAATGACGGCAAAAACCTATTCAAGCCATAGCCTTCGTCGATGTCAGTCAACGCGGCTTCGGCTTTCACCCCGAGGTAGCTCAAGGCCGAAACAAGCAGCAGCGTCTTGTCCTTGCAATCTCCAAAGCCGCTGGCAATCACCGTGGAGGGATCGCGCGGCAAGTATGATCCCGCTCCCATTGACAGACTGATGTAGCGAACCTCGTCCTGGACGATACGCAGTGCCTCGACCATGCGCTCGCGCGGATCTTCATGGCGCGCAGCAATGCTGTCGAGCTTTGCCAAGAAAGCCGGCGGAAAGGTTCGGACCGGCCGATAATCCTGAACAACCGCATCGGCCACATCCCGCCAGCTCGCAGTGGACGAAATCTGGACAGTGCCCCAGGGCGCAAATGAGGCAGGCAGATTGTCCTCGATCTTGACCGGCTCTGGCTTGGACATCTCCCACAGGTAACGCGTCTGGTCCCCAGCCGGCGTGATCTTTGGCCTTACGCTGGTTCGCTCGTCCTTGATCGTCAAGGTGCGCGACGAGGGCCAAATGATCTCGCGCCTGATAAGCCCTACAGGCTCGTCCCACTGCGTCGAAAACCGGTAGTAAAACAACTCCTGACCAACGAGTTCTTGCCTATCGGTCGTGGTTGCGTAGTCAATGACGTCCCCTACGCGCACGTCATTGATGTCGATACGCGCCGTCAGCCAACCGTCGAAGATTCCGCGTTCAGAATCCTTTTCTTGACGGTAAACATCGAAAGTGACGTCCCCGAGCCTGTCTTGTACGACGCCATCGCGGATTACGCGCAGATGATTGAGCTTGATCGTGTGCCTTGCGGGATCAAATTTCAGGTTGATCGTCGCGGCCTGTTCAAGACCCGGACGATCGACCACCTTATAGACCTCGCGCTCGTATCCGATGTAGCCTCCGGGACGGTACTTCCCCTGCCAATCAGAAAGCAGGTACGAGATACCGTTGCGAACCTGGCTCGCCCGAGCCTCGTCGGCATCTGGGATATCGACGTCCGTCACCCAGGTTTCGACCGGAGCCTTAGCTACTTCACTGGCCGCCCCCGCAAGCTGCGTAGGCACAAAGAACAGGGCAAGGCAAACAATCAGCTGCCTCGACGCCAAGAGAATGCAACTCACTATGCGACCCCGCCCCAATACCTAATGGCAAAGTTTTCAGCGGGATCGACAGCAAAGTAAAGGCGAAATACCCAGCGAAATATAGGTTCAATTTTTCAGCGGCCGTAGCGCTTCTTCAAATGAGCCGTGAAATACGCCGCGTTCAACTTTTCGCTGGTTGCGCGTTCGAGCAGTTGGGGCGTCGACCAGCGCGAGCCTTGCGACCAGATGTTGTCGCGGCGCCAGTCGTTGACCGTGTCGAAGTGACCGCGGGCGATGTCGTCGTCGATGGCAGGATGCGCCTGGACGATGGCCGCCCACTGCTGCGCCGCCATCATCGCGCCCAGCGTATAAGACGGGAAATAGCCGAATGCCCCACTCGGCCAATGCACGTCCTGCATTGGGCCGTCGGCCGGATTGTCGATGGTGGACAGGCCGAGATAGTCGCGCATCTTGGCGTCCCAAGCCTCAGGCAGGTCGGCGACCGAAAGGCTGCCAGCCACCAGTTCCTGCTCCAGCTCGTAACGCAGGATGACGTGCAGCGGATAGGTGACTTCGTCTGCGTCGACGCGGATCAGGCCGCGCTCGACCCGGTGAACGTGCGGAAGAACCTCGTCGAGCGACCAGGTCTCGCCGAGATGCTGCCCAACCAGCGGCAGCGCCCAGTGCCAGAAGGCCGGATTGCGGCCGAGCTGCTTTTCCACGAACAGGCTCTGGCTTTCGTGCACGGCCATGCCACGCGCCTTGCCGAGCGGCCAGTGCGACCACGCCTCGGGCAGATTTTGCTCGTAGAGCGCATGGCCGGTCTCGTGCAGCACTCCCATCAGGGCCGACAGGAAGTCGGAGGTCTTGTAGCGCGTGGTGATACGCACATCTGAAGGCACGCCGCCGCAGAACGGGTGATGCGACACCGACAGGCTGCCATGGGTGAGATCAAAGCCGACCGCCCCCATCATGGCGAGACCGAGTTCGCGCTGGCGCTCGATCGCATAGATGCCCGACAGGGCACGCGGCGGGTTCCTGGCATTGCGCTCGTCCTGAACTTCCAGCGCCTCCGGGACAAAGTCCTTCAGAAAGGCTTTGAGGTCGGCAAAGACGGGTGTGATGTCGGCTGTACGATTGCCGGGATCGTACTGCTCCATCAGTGCGTCGTAGGGCGATAGCCCGAGCGCATCGGACCTGAGGGCAGCCTCCTCACGGACCAGCGCGACGATGCCCTCAAGTGCTGGCTGGAAGCCGGCCCAGTCATTCTTGGCCCTGAGGTCGCGCCAAAGCTGTTCCGAGCGCAGGCGGGCGGCGGTCTGCCGCTCGACGAATTCGGACGGAAGGCAGGTCATGTTGGTGTACTGGCGGCGGAATTCACCAAGAGCTGCCTGCTGCTCGGCGTTGAGGGCCTCCCCATCGGCGGCTTCGACCCAGTCGGCGATCTCGGGAGCGGTTGCCTGGCGGTGGTACATGCCGGCGAGCGCCGACATGGCCTCCGCCCGCTTGGCGCCGCCACCAACCGCCATGTGGGTGGCCTCGTCAGCGCCCAGAATGGCAAGCGCATGTTCGAGCGCTTCGAGCTTGCGGCCGAGTTCGTCGAGCTTGGCGAAGGACATGATGGCTCCTGTGTTTCGGATTTGCGCCGAAAGGATATGAAACCGGGCCGGACCGCAAGACCCGTTGGCTGGTTCAGGCTTGCAGGGAACATGTTCGACGTGGTGGAGTGTCCCGAACAGGAGGTGGGCTGTGCTGGGAAATGTGCTTGTCGGGCTGGTGGCGCTCATCCACCTCTACATCGTCTATCTCGAAATGGTGCTGTGGGACACGCCCCGAGGGCATAAGGCCTTCGGCCTCAAGCCCGATTTCGCAAGGGCATCCAAGTCGCTCGCAGCCAATCAGGGGCTCTATAACGGATTCCTGGCTGCCGGGCTGATTTGGGGATTATGGCTTGGCGACAATGGATATCAGGTGAGGATCTTCTTCCTGCTCTGCGTGGCGATCGCCGGACTTTTCGGCGCAGCCACCGTTGGCAGGAAGACCCTCATTGTCCAGACAGTTCCGGCGGTGCTGGCGCTCGCGGCCGTTTGGGCGGGGTGGTAGGCAAGACAATGGCGATACGAAATGCGAACGCCCCCAGCGTGGCTGGGGGCGTTAGTACCGGATGGCGACGACCGGACTGTTCGAGGATGCCGTCGCCAACGGCTATTCTCAGTACTTGTTTTCGCCATTCTTGGCCGGAAGCTTGTGGTGGTGGTGGCGATAGTGATGGCGATGCACCGGCATGGTGTTGATTGTTGCAGTGGTTGCCGGCGGCATCATTCCCATTGGGCGCCGGCCAGCGAGCGGTGCCGAGTCGCCCGTCGAGTCACCACCGCCGTTCAAACCTCCAGGGCGGCTCGCTACGTCGTTGGACGTCGCGGCAAAAGCACCAGCCAGAGGGATCGAAACGATAATCGCGGCAAGGGCCGCCTTGAATGCCATAGAGCGCATTTTGCGTCTCCCGAAATCGCCGGTCGGATTTCCGCCCCGGCATATGCCGTCCGTCAGGAAACGTCGCGTCACGGTGGGGAGGACCATCGCCGGCGTTTCCCGGACTGCACCTGAAATTTAGGGCGTGCGAAGACCAAAACAAAATTAAGAAAAAATAATTATCCGGCTCGCTTCATGGACCAAAAATTCGCCCTAAATAGCGCGGCGGCCTCAACTATAGTTGATCCACGGCTATAAGAGCTGAAGCTCATTGTCTCAGCAGGCATGCGGCTCTTCGGGCAAAGCCTGCAACGATGAACGCCGTCGGAGCACAGCATCCTATCTGAGAGCCAAGGTACCACCTGCGAACACGCGAATACAGGCAGATCAACAGCGCCTCAGCAAAGTCTTTGGATGGTAGCCATTGCCTGATGTCCGCTAGGTCTTCCAACTGGCCAGGCCCGTTGCCAGATCCTGGCCAGCGTCAAGAAGCCAACTCTCGATCAACGCTGATCGTGCATGCAGGCCCAGACGGTCTGCCAGGGCATGCAAACCAGCGGGGTCTTGCCATAGACCGGCTGCGACGCATCGTTATCCTCATCATCCCTTGAGGCTCTCGGCTGGCTCATTTCATGCGAGCCACGGCCACCGCCGTGATCGTGCCCCCTTGCATATGCCATCGACAGAGGTGACGAGACGAGAAGCGCGGCAACGGCCGCTTTCAGCAAAGTAGAGCGCATTTGAGCTCTCCCGGAATTTCGCCGGGCGGAGAACCGCCACGGCGGCTGCGGTCCGTCAAGTTGCGTCGTGTCGCGGTGGGAGGTCATCGCCGGCGTTTCCCGGACTGCAAACAGACTCTAGGCGCCTCGGACGAAGAAATAAAATTAATAAAAGATAATATTTAAACTGCCAAAATCGCAGCAATTTGATTGGACGCACAAATATACGTGACCGATCTCAATTCCATGTGAGCTGCACTTTACCTGACAGAGCCGTTTCCTAACGCTCTGTAAGCTTGAGCTCGATGCGACGGTTCTTCGAGCGCGCTTCGGCGGTATCTGCCGGATCGAGTGGCTGGAACTCGCCGAAACCGGCCGCAACGAGACGATTGGCGGGAACGCCATTCTCAATCAGGAACTTGACCACCGAGGTCGCACGCGCCGAGGACAGCTCCCAGTTGTCGCGATAACGGCCCGTCCCCGACAGCGGGATGTTGTCCGTGTGGCCGTCGACGCGCAGCACCCAGTTGATCTCTGGCGGAATTTCTTTCTGCAACTCGATGATGGCGTCGGCGAGCTTCTTCATCTCGCCCCTGCCGGCATCGTTGATCTGTTCGGATCCTGTCGGAAACAGCACTTCCGACTGGAAGACAAAGCGGTCGCCGACGATACGGATGTTCTCACGGTCCGACAGGATCTCGCGCAGGCGGCCGAAGAAGTCGGAGCGGTAGCGGTTGAGCTCCTGCACGCGCTGGGCAAGCGCCACATTCAGCCGGCGGCCGAGATCGGCGATCTTGGTGTTGGATTCCTTGTCGCGCGCCTCCGAGGCATTGAGCGCCTCTTCGAGCGCCCCGATCTGCTTGCGCAGGGCAGAAATCTGCTGGTTGAGCAGCTCCACCTGGCTGAGCGCCCGCTGGCTGACCTGGCGTTCGTTGTCGAGTTGACCCGACAACTCGCCGATGCGCGTGTTGGCGGCGTCGCCAGCACCTGCACCCTGCGACAGCAATTGCTCCAACCGGCTCTTCTCTGCCTCGGCCGCGGACAACGACGCCTGCAGATTGGCCAGCGAATCCTCGGCATCCTGGGAGTTGGACTTCTCCAGGGCAAGCAGCTGCGTCAACTCGTTGATCTGCGAGTTCAGGCGGTTGAGTACCTCGTCCTTGCCCGAAATCTCGCGGCTGAGCAGAAATTGTGCCAGCACGAAGACCGAAAGCAGGAACATGATGGCAAGCAGCAGCGTCGACAGTGCATCGACGAAGCCCGGCCAATAGTCGATGCGGCGATCCCCTCGCCGCCCACGCGCAAGAGCCACCTAGTGGACTCCCTCTTTTTTGAGCGCGTCGGCAATTTTTTCGAGCGTCGTGCGCATCGCCTTCTGCTCGTCGGATTGAGCCTCGACCCAGTCGCGCATGATCTGCTGTTCGCTGCGCATGTTCTTGACCAGACCCGAAATGCCATCGGCGAGATTGGCCATGGCGGCTGCGACGCGCGGGTTGGAGCCGCCCTGTTCCTGCATGTTGCGCAGGCGCTCGGTCAGCACGCGGATTTCATCGGACGAACCGGCCTTCGCGTCGGCGACGACGATGTCGGACGACAGGTCGGTCACGGTCGACAGCCAGTTTTCGAGCTCTGTGTAAAAGCGTGTCTGGGCGCGGCCGGCCTGGAGATCGAGGAAGCCGAGGACCAGCGAGCCGGACAGGCCGAACAGCGAGGACGAGAATGCCGTGCCCATGCCCTGCAGCGGCGCAGCGAGACCGGCCTTCAGCGCCTCGAGCACAGCCGCTGCGTCACCCGTGCCTGGGTCGAGCGACTGGATTGTGTCGCCGATGGAGCCGATGGTTTCGAGCAGACCCCAGAAGGTGCCGAGCAGGCCGAGGAAGACCAGCAGGCCAACAAGGTAGCGCGACACGTCGCGGCTTTCGTCGAGGCGGGTGGCGATCGAATCGAGCATCGTCCGCATAGAGCTGGTCGAAAACGCCATCGATGACGAGCGCCCAAGCATCGCCTTCATCGGCGCAAGCAGCACCGGCTCGGTGGCTTCGGAGCCGGCGCGGAATGAATTGACCCAGCGAACTTCCCTGAACAGCCGCCCGACCTGGACGAAGGCGAGCCCGATACCGATGACGAGCACGCCGATGATGAGACCGTTGAGGCCAGGATTGGTGACGAAGGCGTGGCTGATCTGCCGGGTCAGGATCGCCGCGATAAACGCGACGATCGCCAGAAAGATGATCATCGTCAGCAGAAACACCTGCGGGCTGGACAGGCGATGCGGGTCGTAATTGAGGACATCGGAGCCTTTGCCCGCTCCGGGAGATTTCAACAATGCCATCGGCGACCCGGTTCCAATTCCCGCGTTCCAACGTGTCGGCCCGAAAACCGCAACTGGTCTTCGGAAAGCACAATACGTCGATTCAAAGTGTTAGAGCGCGCCTTGCGCATCCGAACGGACGCGCGGCACTCTCATGCATCACGACTGTAAGCGGAAATGTGACGAAATTGAAAGACGCTTCGTCCGGTCAGAGGCGTGCAACGACCAATAGGTCGATCATGGCGGCGACATGCAGTCCAGCACCGGTGACGACGAAGCTGTGCCAGACCGCACTCTGGAAGCGCAGGCGCTGCCAGGTGTAGAAGATGACGCCGCAGGAATAGACGGCACCGCCGGCAAACAGCAGCCACAATGTGGCAGTCGGAAGCGTAGCGATCAGCGGCCTGAGGATGACAATGCCGCTCCACCCCATGGCAAGGTAGAAGACCAGTGCCAGCCGGTCGAGCCTGCCGGGAAGGAAAAGCTTGATCGCCATGCCGGCGACCGCAGCCGACCAGACCACACCGGCCATCCATGCGGCGGTGACGCGGTCATCCAGCTGGGCCAGGAACGGTGTGTAGGTGGCGGCGATCAAAAGGTAGATACCGGCGTGATCGAAACGGCGCAGCACCCATTTGGCCGGCGAGATTGGCCAGAGATTATAGGCAAGCGACACCGACAGAACGGTCAGAAGCGCCACTACGAAGACGACGGCTGCGAGATATTCGCCCGATGCGGTGTGAAAAGCGGAGATGGAAAGCAGGGCCGAACCCGCGGCGACGGCGAGCACGATGCCTATCGCATGCACCACGCCGTCGGCGATCAGTTCGGCGCGCGAATGGGTATAGCGCCCGATGAAGGGCACTGATGTCTCACGCTTGTGGAGATGGTCCGTCATTGCTCGTCCCTGCGCCACTCCCAATATGGGCAGACGCAGGGTTGGCAGGCAAGGCTTGGCCTGCGCGGCCGATCAGCGCGGCGTAACCGGCTTCTTCAGCGTCTTCAGCAGGGCCTTCTGGATCAGCTCGTTGCCGGCGACGATCGAGCCGCCCTCAAGCATGTCCTGGCCGCCCTTGCCATCGGACACGTACCCACCGGCTTCGCGGACCAGTAGCATGCCGGCAGCGACGTCCCAGGGCGATAGCCCCGTTTCCCAAAAACCGTCCATGCGGCCGGCGGCCACATAGGCCAGGTCGAGTGCAGCCGAGCCAAGACGTCGGACACCGGCGACCTCGGCCATGACGTTGCGCAGTTCGAGCAGGAAATTGCCGTGGTGGCCACGGCCGAGATGCGGCACGCCGCAACCGATGACGGCATCCACAAGCTTGGTGCGGCCCGACACACGCAGGCGGCGGTCGTTGAGGAAGGCGCCGCCACCGCGCTCGGCGGTGTAGAGCTCGTCCATCGCCGGATTATAGACAACGGCTGCGACGATCTGGCCCTGACGCTCGAGCGCGATCGAGATCGAGAACACCGGAATGCCATGCAGGAAGTTGGTGGTGCCGTCGAGCGGATCGACGATCCAGCGATGCTGGTCGTCCTCGCCGGCGACGACACCACGCTCTTCCATCAGGAAGCCGTAGCCGACGCGTGCCTTCGACAGCTCCGCAAACAGGATGTCTTCAGCCTTGCGGTCGGCCTGGCTGACATAGTCGCCCGGGCCCTTCAGCGAGACCTGCAGGTTCTGCACCTCGCCGAAGTCGCGCGCCAGCGAACGGCCGGCTTTCATGGCGGCCTGCACCATAACATTTAGGATCGCTGAACGCGCCATTTTCTACAACCTCAGCAGTGTCGAAATCAGTCCGCGCGGCGGACGTAAGTGATTTCGTTGGTGTCGACGATGATGCGCTCGCCCGAAGAGATGAACGGCGGAACCAGGACGCGAACGCCGTTTTCGAGCACGGCCGGCTTGTAGGACGACGCAGCCGTCTGACCCTTCACGACCGGGTCGGCTTCGGTGATCGTCAGCGTCACCTGGTCGGGCAGTGCGATGCCGATCGGGCGCTCGTCATAGAGCTCGACCGTGACCATCATGCCGTCCTGCAGAAACGCGGCGCGGTCGCCGACGAAATCCTTGAGCAGTTCAAGCTGTTCGTAGCTGGCGGTGTCCATGAACACCAGGGCGTCGCCCTGCTCGTAAAGGAACGAGAAGTCTTTCTGCTCGAGGCGGACCTTTTCGACCGTCTCTGCCGAACGGAAGCGCTCGTTGAGCTTGGTGCCGTTGATGAGGTTCTTCAGCTCGACCTGATTGTAGGCGCCGCCCTTGCCGGGCTTGACGTGATTGGTCCTTACCGCCACCCAAAGGCCGCCATCGTGCTCGATGACGTTACCGGGACGGATTTCGTTGCCATTGATCTTGGCCATGTTTTGGTTCCGGAAGAGAGGTTTGCGCCAGAAGGGGCGCCATCGGGGCCCCCAAGACCATAAAATGCCTTTTTAGGCAAGAGAAGTCGCGATTTTCACCTGCCTCAGCGGATGCGATTGGCGCGCTCCAGCGCCTGTTTCATCTCGTCGTCGGTAAGGCCGCGCAGGAAATCGTCCATTTCGGGATCGGTGAGCCCGGCACGACGCGCAGCGATGTACCAGGCTGCGGCCTGGATCGAATCCGGATCTATACCGATGCCGCCCATATAGAACTTGGCGAGTCGGTTGCGGGCGGCGACATTGCCGCCGTCTGCGGCAAGCTTCATCCAGCCGAAGGCCGATTTGAGGTCGCGGTCGCCGCCGCGTCCGTCCAGCATCCACAGCGAAAGGTCGAACTGGGCGGTGTCGTAATTCTGCCGCGCTGCCTGGACAAGCAGCAGCCGCGCCTTGTGGTCGTCGCGTAGCCGGCCGCCGACACCGTTGGCATAGACCTGTGCCATCGCATATTGCGCATCGGCCAGTCCGGTCTCCGCCGCCCTTTCATAATAGGGAACGGCCCTTTCGAGGCCGCGCGAACCCGGCTCGCGCTGGACAATCAATTGCGCGTAGTTGAACTGGGCCAGCCTGTTGCCGGCCTCTGCTGCGGACTGCATCAGCGCATTGGCCGCCTTCTCGTCGCGGGCAACGTATTTTCCGTCGAGCAGCAGCAGCGCATACTGGAACTGTGCTTCGGGCACGCCCTGCTCCGCCGCCCGCTCGTACCATTTGGCGGATTCGGCGTCATTGCGGGCAACGCCCAGGCCACGCGACAGGATCTCGGCAATCAGTGTCTGGGCGGCGGCATCGCCAGCCTCGGCGCGGGGCAACGCCAGATTGTAGGCGGTCTTGTAGAGGCCGCGCTGGAAAGCGCCATATGCTTCGTCCGACGGCTTACCGCCAAAACGGTTGGGGTCGATGCCATCGGTCGGCTTCGCAGCCGGGCTGGCACCGAGATCGGGCGACGACGGGGACGTGCCAGGCGCCATGACAGGTGCCACCGTCGGCAGCACTGGCGCTGGGGTCATATCGGACGAAGGCCCAAAGCGGCTGGGATCGATCGTGTGGCCCGACTTGCCGAGTGCCGGCACGGCACCAGCGTCACCGCTCGCTGCCGGCGCGCTTTCGACAGCAAGCGCAGGCCCAAGGCCCGAGCCCAACCACAACAGTCCGGCGATCAGGCGCGACCAATGCATGATTAATCCTCGAAACGGGGAGCTTTCTCGTCGAGCAGCGCGTTGGCGCGGGCGACCGCCTCGCGCGGATCGACGCCCTCGCCGAACACCGCAGCCTGCATGGCGACGAATTCGACGCCGGTCGCAGCCACTTCCTCGACCGAGGCGATGTCGGAACCGGCCATGACGATGCAGGGGATCTCGATCATCTCGGACCACCATTCGCCAAGCGAAAGGTTGCGCGGATGTGGCTCCGGCTTGGTGTCGTAACCGAAGCGGCCGAAGAAGATGTAGTCGGGCCGCTCCTCGCCGAGTTCGAGCGCGTCGTCACGTGTCTTGGCGCCGCCGGTGCCGACCATCATGCGGTCCTGGTAGTGCTCGACGGCTTCGGCAAGCTCGGCCTTCTTGCCTTCGACATGGATGCCGTCGGCATGAATGCGACCGGCAACGCGCGTGTCGCCAGAGATCACCACGGCCACGCCGGCTTCATGCGCCTTGGCGGCGACCTTTTCGGCAAACGCCTGGAACGACGCCGCGTCAACGCCCTCGCCCGGCAGGATGAGCGAAGCGACGTCGCCGCCAGCGAGGGCTGCTTCGACACGCTCGACCTCGATGGAAGGCGGTGCGATCAGCACGATGCGGCAGCGATTGGGCGGCGTGTTTGCGGTCATCTTTTCGATCCGGGTGCTTGTCGCCTATGCAAGGCGATCATGTTTGCATTGGGGCATAGAGCAAAGTGCCGCCGTTGAACAGGACGGGCTGCCAGACGCAAGCATATGAAAACACTGGCACGGCACTCGCCAAGCCGCCGCGATCCGGCTATCCCTGACCAAAAGGCTCTCCATGACGGCTCTGCTTCTCGACCCGTGGTTTTATGCGGCGGCTGTTCCGGCGGTGATTCTCGTCGGCCTGTCCAAGGGCGGCTTCGGCGGTGCCGTCGGCTTCGTCGGCGTACCGCTGATGGCGCTGGTGATCTCGCCGGTTCAGGCCGCAGCGATCCTGCTGCCGATCCTGATCCTCATGGACGTCGTTTCCTTGTGGACCTGGCGCGGCGTCTACGACCGCTCGATCCTCTGGCAGATGCTGCCGGGCTCGATCCTGGGCATAGGCATCGGCTGGCTGCTTGCCTCGGTGGTGACGGCCGATATGGTGCGCTTCATCGTCGGCGCCATCGCCATCATCTTCGTGGCTCGCTGGCTCTACACCAGCCTTCGCCACGGCAGCGGCCACAAGTCGGAACAGAGCAAAGCTGCTGCCGCCGTCTGGGGTTCGATCGCCGGCTTCACAAGTTTCGTCGCCCATGTCGGCGGCCCACCTTTCCAGGTCTACACCTTGCCGCTGCGGCTCGACCCCAAGGTGCTGACCGGCACGAGCGTCATCTTCTTTGCCGTTACCAACGCCATCAAGCTGATCCCCTACTTCGCGCTTGGCCAGTTCGACGCCGCTAACCTGACGGCGTCGCTTGTGCTGGTGCCGATCGCGCCGCTGGCCACCCTTGCCGGCGCCTGGCTGGTGCGGCGGATGCGGCCGGAGATTTTCTACCCCTTCACCTATGCCACCGTGGCGCTGGTGGCAGCCAAGCTGCTTTACGACGGCTTACGCGACTTTATGTGAGATGACCGCATGAAGGCGGTGGACTAGGCTCGGCGCCACAAGGGAGAAACGCCATGGGCAAATACGAGGAACACCTCGACAAGACCCCCGCCAATCACCAACCGCTGACGCCGCTCACCTTCCTCGAACGCGCCGCCAGGACCTTTCCCGGTCACGTCGCTGTCATCCATGGCAGCCAGCGCCTGACCTACCGCGATTTCTGGCGCCGCTCGCTGAAGCTGGCGTCTGCGCTCGCCTCCAAAGGCATCGGCAAGGGCGACACAGTGACGGTGATGCTGTCCAACACACCGCCGATGCTGGAAGCCCATTTCGGCGTGCCGATGACCAAGGCGGTGCTGCACTCCCTCAACACCCGCCTCGACGCGGCAATCATTGCCTTCCAGCTCGACCACGCCGAGACCAGGCTCTTGATCGTCGACCGGGAGTTCTCAGGCGTGGTCAAGGAGGCGCTGGCACTGGCCACGGTGAAGCCGTTCGTCATCGACTATGACGATCCCTGTTATCCCGAAGATGCCCCTTATCCGAAGGGCGAACGCATCGGCAGCGTCGACTACGAGACTTTCGTCGCTTCCGGCGACGAGACCTATGCCTGGTCGATGCCGGACGACGAGTGGGATGCGATCTCGCTGAACTACACCTCAGGCACCACTGGCAACCCGAAGGGCGTGGTCTACCATCATCGCGGTTCAGCACTGATGGCCTACACCAACACCATCCATGCCAGCATGGGCAAGCACGCGATCTACCTGTGGACGCTGCCGATGTTCCATTGCAACGGCTGGTGCTTTCCCTGGACGCTTGCCGTGCAGGCAGGCACCCATGTCTGCCTGCGCTGGGTGCGCCCCAGACAAATGTACGAAGCAATCGCCGACCATGGCGTCACCCATCTCTGCGGCGCGCCTGTCGTGATGTCGCTGCTGATCAACGCGAAGGACGAGGACAAGCGCACCTTTCCGCAGATGGTGACCTTCAACACCGCCGCGGCGCCACCACCCGAGGCGGTGCTGTCGGGTATGGCTGATGCCGGCTTCGCCGTCACCCATCTCTACGGCCTGACCGAGACCTATGGCCCGGCCGTCGTCAACGAATGGCATGACGAATGGGACGGTCTCGACAAGGGCGCACGTACCGCAAAGAAAGCGCGGCAGGGCGTGCGCTATGCCGCGCTCGAAGGGCTGACGGTCCTGAACCCCGAGACCATGGAAACGACACCGGCCGACGGCGAGACCATCGGCGAGATCATGTTCCGCGGCAACATCGTCATGAAAGGGTATCTCAAGAACAAGGCTGCCACGGACGAGGCCTTCGCCGGTGGCTGGTTCCATTCCGGCGACCTCGGCGTGATGCATCCCGACGGCTACATCCAGATCAAGGACCGCTCCAAGGACATCATCATTTCTGGCGGCGAAAACATCTCGTCCATCGAAGTCGAGGATGCGCTCTACAAGCACCCAGCGGTCGCCTCTTGCGGCGTGGTCGCGCGTGCCGACGACAAATGGGGCGAGGTGCCGGTGGCCTATGTCGAGCTGAAGCCAGGCAAGGCAGCGACGGAGGCCGAAATCATCGAGCACTGCCGCACCCTGCTAGCCCGCTTCAAGGTGCCGAAGGCAGTGATCTTCGCCGAGATCCCAAAGACCTCGACGGGCAAGATCCAGAAATTCCGCCTGCGCGACATGTCAATGAGGTGAGGCAACAGCGGCGCCCGGAAGGCGCCGCCTTTCGTGTCAGGCAGCGGTAGCAGGCGCCGGACGCAACCCGTCGAACGCGGCCCAAAGGCCGAGGCCGAAGACCGTGGCCATGGTGGCCAGGACCGGCACATCGGAGTGCGTCGGCTTGAGCACCATGTCGGCGACGATGACGAGCATCACCGCATAATCGAACCGCGCCACCTTGAGGATGCGCCCGCCCTGCTCGAGTACCGCTGGCGTGACGCCGTCGCGAGCGATCAGCGCGGACATGCGGTCGGCGGTCGGTTTGAACACCAACGTGCCGATCAGGAAAGTTGCCGCATAGCCGGCAAGTCCGATGATGATCCAGAGATCGCGGAAGCCGACCCAGAACCAGCACATCGCGAGCCCGAGCAGCAGCGTGACCAGCGAGGACGGCATGAACAGCCGGTTGCCGAGCTCTCCAACCGAACGCATCACCTGCAGCATGCCTTCGGTGTCGCCGGCACGATCGGCCCGCACGGCCAGAAGCATGAGCGCAAACCCGCCGCCGACCCAGAGCACGGCCGCCACGACATGCATGAACTTGACCACTGAATAGAAGTCCATCTTTCCGAACCTTCCGTCACATCACCTGCCAAAGCGCCCGGCGCTTCAGGCATCGCTAATTTTCGGCGGCGGCAAATAGCATTCGCAGTGTTTCGACGATGTGTCGGGCAATGCAGGCCTTGTTTCCGCAAGCGGCATTTGCCGCGGCAGCAATGACATCGAAACGCGACGACAGGCGACGACCCGGCCAGCTCGCGCCCAAGCTGGCTCCAGAAAGGAGCCGGAGCCCGGACGTTCCTGTGAACCCCAAACAGTTGGCAGGACGCTCGACTGTAACGGGGCGCGCCATCCGACATCCATGCCGACGGCGAAACCTCCTCGTGGCGAGCCAATGTAACTGCCGGACGCATGCCAGGAACCCGCGCGACATGCGACGGAAACAGACAAGGCGCAAATGCCCGGCATCGGCCGCTTCCCGCGGTCTGCCAGTCAACACCCATTCCCTGCGGGGGGAAAAGGCATCAGGAGAGAACTATGCAAGGGGTCGCACGGAATTTCTTCACGCTCGCAATCGTCTACGCCATCGCCGGCATGGCGCTTGGCCTGCACATGTCGATCAGCCAGGACCACAGCCAGATGCCTGTTCATGCCCACACGATGGTGGCGGGCTGGCTGATGTCGTCGGTGTTCGCCTTCTTCTATCACCTGTTCCCGGCCGCCCGCGAAAAGACGCTGGCAAGGATCCATTTCTGGCTCACCGCCATAAGCGGCATCGGCCTGCTGGTGGGCCTGTTCTTCCTGCTCGGCGGTAACGCGGCGATCGAGCCTGTGGTGGCGATTTCGTCGATGGCCTTCTATGCGGCGATGTTCCTGTTCGTCTTCATTGCCCTACCGACCGTGTGGAAACAGCAGCCGGCAAACTGAAGCCCCAAGAGGTGCTGTGCCGCGACGGCACAGTTCAGGACAAATGGGCGTCGTCCTTAAGGCTCCATTAAGCATTCCAGATGTTTAATGTGGGTATCCAGTGATCTGGATTCTTACCGAGTGGTTGGAGCCACTTTGTTTGACGCCTCCCTGTTAAACTCCTGAGAGCCGCGCACTTTTCCGCGGCTCTTTTTTTTTCGTGCGTCGAAGCGGGAAACGCCGTCCAAAAGCGGCCCGATGCGACGCGTTAACCCTTTGTTAAACATGCGCTTGCGTTCAGCTGACTGGAAGCGCATTTTCGAAGGGCTTAGCGTAATAGGAGTTGGCAAGCGCAGAATCCGTCGCAAAAGACGGGCACGACGCAAGCCAGGGAAGCAGGAAACTGATGATGAACGAGCCTTCGAGGGAAAGCGCGAACACGGTCAAGCTCGCCGAGAGGCGGGTGTTTTCGCCATCCTTCAAGCCTCTCTACAACGAGGGCATGGGGCTCGTGGAACAGGCTGCGGAGTATCTCGACGGCGCCGGCCGCGCCGAGGCCAAGAAGCTGTCGCGGCTCGCCGCCACGCTCTATGCCGCCGAATCGATGCGCCTCACCACCCGCCTGATGCAGATCGCCTCTTGGCTCCTGCTCCAGCGCGCCGCCAATTCCGGCGAGATGACCCGCGATCAGGTCGCCTCCGAAAAGGCCAAGGTCCGGCTCGACACCGCCTCGGCGCATGACGACGCCGCCGGCTGGAACGAACTGCCTGGAGATTTCGTCGATCTCGTCCGCCGCTCGCTACGCCTGCAGGCGCTGGTCCGCCGCATGGACGAGGAGATCTACGGCAACGGCGCCACGGTGCTGCCGATGCAGGCCATGCGCCGCAGCAGCAATCCGGTGTCCGACCAGATCAGCCTGCTAAACACCGCCTTCGCGCGCAACTAAGCTCCGACAGATCATCCTTCGCAGCCGGGATTGTTTCCGGTTTGTTCACATTTGTCTGGCGTCTTGCCTCCGTGGAGATAGAGTTCGCGGATGAGAGAGACGATTCGCATTATTGGCATCGACCCGGGCCTTCAGCGCACCGGCTGGGGCATCATCGAATCGCTCGGCAATTCGCTGCGCTTCGTCGCATCGGGCACGGTGCGTTCCGACAACAAGGCAGCGCTTGCCAGCCGGCTCTGCCAGCTGCATGACGGGCTGGCCGACGTGATCCACCGCGAAATGCCGCATGAGGCCGCGGTCGAGGCGACCTTCGTCAACAAGGACGCGACCGCAACGCTGAAGCTCGGTCAGGCGCGGGGTATCGCCATGCTGGTGCCGGCTCGCGCCGGGCTTGTGGTCGCAGAATATTCGCCCAACGCCGTCAAGAAGGCCGTCATCGGCGTTGGCCACGGCGACAAGAAGCAGATCGCCATGATGGTCAAGGTGCTGTTGCCTAAGGCCGGTTTCGATACCGCCGACGCGGCCGACGCCTTGGCGATTGCCATCTGCCATGCCCACCACCGCCAGAGCCCGGCCTACCGGCTGGCGCAACTGGCCAGCTAGGCAATTCCAGGAAAAGTGTGAAGCGGTTTTCCGTCCGGAATTGCGTCAACACAAAGAGATGGAGCGGCTCCGCGGAATCGCGGACATGTTCTATCGCGCATCGACTTTCGGGCCGATACACCAAGCCCAATGTTCTTGACTTGTTCTCTTTGCTGAAACATTCCTTGCCGGCAAGAAAAGGAATGATTCCATGCGTGTGACCAGCAAGGGCCAGGTGACGATTCCGCGCGACCTGCGCGAGACCTTTGGCATCGTCGCCAACACCGAGGTCATCTTCGGCATCGAGGGCGGCAAGATCACCATCGTGCCCAAGGACGAGATCGCCAGGTTGGCCGACCGCGACCGGCTGGACCGGTTCCTGGCAATACTCGGCCGCCTCGAGGGCGCTGCCGAACAGGCGATCAGTCCCGACGAACTGGCGGCGTTGGCAAGAGACAGGTAACGCCGGCTCGTCGTGAGAAGAACCCGCACTGGAGAGCTGCGCCACAGCAGCCATGTTCTTGACTTGTTCTCATATGGCACGTAGGTAATACCTGTGAGGTATTACCATGCGCGTGACCACAAAAGGCCAGGTGACCATCCCCAAGGAGATCCGCGACAAGCTCGGCATCGAGCCCGGTTCGGAGGTGGAATTCGTGGTGACGGGCGATGTCGTCACGCTGGTGGCGCGTGAAGACGATGAGGCGCGGCAGCGCCGGGCGACAGCCATCAATGCCTGGGCAGACAGGGTGGCTGGAACAATCGATCTCGGCGGCATGACGACAGACGAATACATGGAATGGCTGAGGGGGCCGCGCGATGACCTCGGTCCTCGTTGATTCCAACATCTTCCTGGACATGTTCCAGGGCGGCCCGGCCAGTGTATGGTCGCGAAGAAGCCTTGTGCAGCAAGGAAGCGTCGGCGCTCTCGTCGTCAATCCGGTCATCTGGTCGGAAGTATCCGTTCGCTTTCCGACGGAGGCCGATCTTGCGAATTCCCTGGAAGGGCTCGCGGTCCACAAGGCGCAGATTCCCTTCGAGGCGGCCTTCGCCGCAGGCAAGGCGCATCTGGCGTATCGCCATAACGGCGGCACCTGCGACCGTGCTTTGCCCGACTTCCTCATCGGCGCGCATGCGCAAGTGGCGGGACACAGGCTTTTGACCCGCGACGCCTCGCGCTATCGCAGCTACTTTCCCGACCTCGACATCATCGCACCGGATACTCATCCATGACGGGACGCACCAAATGATCGGCAAGTTGAAGGGCACCGTCGACGAGATCGGCGAGGATTACTGTGTGCTCGACGTCCATGGCGTCGGCTACGTCGCCTATTGTTCGGCCCGCACGCTGGCCTCCATGGCCGGCCCCGGCGAGGCCGCGGTTCTCTACATCGAGACCTACGTGCGCGAGGATATGATCCGGCTCTACGGCTTCCAGTCGGAACTCGAGCGCGAATGGTTCCGCCTGCTGCAGAACAACGTGCAGGGCGTCGGCGCCAAGGTGGCGCTGGCCGTGCTGTCGACGCTGGCCCCCGCCGACCTCGCCAATGCCATCGCCCTGCGCGACATCGCCATGGTCAGCCGCGCGCCCGGCGTCGGCAAGAAGGTCGCCGAGCGCATCGTCACCGAACTCAAGAACAAGGCGCCGGCCTATGCCGGATCGGCCTCCGGCACAATCGGGCTCAAGCAGGAGCTGGGCGAAGGCGTGGCCCCTGCACCGATCGCGGACGCGGTCTCGGCGCTGGTCAATCTCGGCTACTCGCGCGACATCGCCGCCAATGCGGTGGCAGCCGCCATGAAGACCGCCGGCGAGGACGCCGATTCCTCCAAGCTGATACGCTTCGGCCTGAAGGAGCTGGCACGGTGAGTGCCTTGCCCGCAGCCGGTCTCCATGCGAGGACGGGCACATGAACACGCCGACCCGCCTCATCACGCCCGAAAAGCGCGGCGAAGATGCCGACAACAGCCTGCGTCCGCAGACCTTGGACGATTTTGTCGGCCAAGCGGCGGCGCGCGCCAATCTCAAGATCTTCATCGAGGCCGCCAAGGGGCGTGGCGAAGCGCTGGACCATGTGCTGTTCGTCGGGCCGCCCGGCCTCGGCAAGACGACGCTCGCCCAGATCATGGCGCGCGAGCTCGGCGTCAATTTCCGCTCGACTTCGGGCCCGGTCATCGCCAAGGCCGGCGATCTCGCAGCCCTTCTCACCAATCTCGAAGAACGCGACGTGCTGTTCATCGACGAGATCCACAGGCTCAACCCGGCGGTCGAAGAAATCCTCTATCCGGCGATGGAGGACTACCAGCTCGACCTGATCATCGGCGAAGGCCCGGCGGCGCGCTCGGTCAAGATCGACCTCGCCAAGTTCACGCTTGTCGCCGCGACCACGCGACTCGGCTTGCTCACCAACCCGCTGCGCGACCGCTTCGGCATTCCGACCCGGCTCAATTTCTATACGGTCGAGGAGCTTGAGCTGATCGTACGCCGCGGTGCACGCATTCTCGGCATGCCGCTTGCCGACGACGGCGCCATCGAGATCGCCCGCCGCGCCCGCGGCACCCCGCGCATTGCCGGCCGCCTGCTGCGCCGCGTGCGCGACTTTGCCGCCGTGGCTGGCGCCGGCCCGGTCGACCGCCGTATCGCCGACGAGGCGCTGTCGCGGCTCGAAGTCGACGCGCTCGGCCTCGACCAGCTCGACCGGCGCTATCTCTCCATGATCGCGATGAATTTCGGCGGCGGCCCCGTCGGCATCGAAACAATCGCAGCTGGCCTGTCCGAACCGCGTGACGCCATCGAGGACATCATCGAGCCCTATCTGATCCAGCAGGGTTTCATCCAGCGCACGCCGCGCGGCCGCATGCTGACGGCCAACGCCTGGAGACATCTGGGGCTGGAGGCACCGAGAGAAGTTGCCGTGCAGCAGATAAACCTGTTCCAGGAAGAGGACTGACAAATGCTCGGCTATCGCCCCGGACTGATAGCCGACATCGTCAGGCTGCACGCCGAATATTATGCCCGCGACTGGGGTTTCGGACTGCCCTTCGAGGCCAAGGTTGCCAGCGAGCTTTCAGCTTTCCTGGGCGATTTCAGGCCCGGACTGGACTTCTTCGCCGCCGAATACGACGACGATGGCGCACTGCTTGGCACCATCAGCCTCGAAGCCCCGACTGCGGCCGAGTCACTGGCGCATCTGCGCTGGTTCATCACCAGCGACAACGCGCGCGGCACCGGGCTCGGGCGTCGGCTGATGAGCGAAACAATCGCCCATGTCGACACCAAAGGTTTCCCAGGTGTCTATCTCACCACCTTCGCCGGGCTCAAGCCTGCCCGCCATCTCTATGAATCCTTCGGCTTTGCACTTATCGCCGAAGAAGAGCGCGATCAGTGGTCGGGCGGCGTGCGCGAGCAGCGCTTCGAACGCCACCGCGCGGGTATGAGGGCTTGATCACCCGTCGCGGTTTCTTCCGTTTTCTCGGCGGGTCGATCGTGGCGGCAGCCGCGCTCGGGACCTATGCGGTTGGCATCGAGCCGATGCTGCTGACCCGGGTCAAGCGCTACGCCCTGACCCCGCCTGACTGGCCCGACAGCCTGAAGCTGCGCATCGTCGCCCTCGCCGACATTCACGCCTGTCGCCCGTGGATGACGCCGGAACGCATTGCCTCACTGGTCGAAGAGGCGAATGCCCTGCAGCCCGACGTCATCGTGTTGCTCGGCGACTATGTCGCCGGTACGCGCATGGTGTCGAACTGGGTCGACGCGGCCGAATGGGGCCCTGCCCTTTCGGGCCTCAAGGCACCGCTCGGCGTCTTTTCCGTCCTCGGCAATCATGACTGGTGGGAGGACCTGACAGCGCAGAAGGCAGGCCAAGGTCCGACGATTGCCAGGCGGGCGCTTGAGGCGGCAGGCATTCCTGTCATGGAGAATGACGCCGTTCGCCTGCAAAAGGACGGGCAAGGCTTCTGGATCGCAGGGCTTGCCGACCAATTGGCGCTACGGCCGGGCAAAGCCTGGGGCCGCAAAAACTTTGCCGGGCTCGACGACCTTCCCGGCACGCTTGTGAAAATCAGTGATGACGCGCCTGTCATCCTGCTCGCCCATGAACCCGATATCTTCCCCGACGTGCCGAAACGCGTCGCACTGACCCTGTCGGGTCATACCCATGGCGGACAGGTGCGCTTGTTCGGCTATTCGCCTGTCGTTCCTTCGCGTTACGGCAACCGTTATGCCTACGGTCACGTGGTCGAGGACGAGCGCAACCTGATCGTTTCGGGCGGCCTTGGCTGCAGCATCGCACCGATCCGCTTTGGCGTGCGACCGGAAATCCTGTCGATCGATTTGGGTTAGACGCTCACTTCAGCGCCCTGATCGCCTCCAACACGTCAGGCTCGGCCTTGCGGCCCTCGAACTCATCGACGATGCCGAAGGCGCCGCCGTAACCCCAGACGGACCAGGCGAAACCGTGGGCTTCGGCGCGGGCGATCATGTCCTTGACATAGGCTGCGCGCCAGGCGCCGGGCATGACGAAGGGATTGCCGTATTCCTGACGGATCATGCCGAATTCGCCGAGATAGATGTCGTCGCTCGCGACGCCGTTCTTCGCCCCCCAGGCGGCGACCTGGGCGAAGGGCGCGTCGAGTTCGACTGCCAGTTTTTCCTTGCTGTCGATTGTGGCGACCTGCTCGTCGAGATAGCTGAGCAGGCCCGGACGGCGCAGCACCGGGGCTTCCGCCCTGATCTTCTTCCTGACGTTGTCGAGCGTGGCATCGAGTTCTGCGCGCGGCGCCTCGTGCGGCGGATAGGGGAGCCCGGTGACATAGGGAATGAAGTCGCCGGCCCAGGTAGCGCCCTGATGGGTAAGCAGGAACGGCGCGTAGGAATGGAAGGTCCAGATCACATTGTCGTCAGGGATGGCCTTCGGGTCGACTGACGCCAATCCCTCGGCGCTTGCCCAGCAGCCACCGGAGAGTACGAGCGTCAGCCGCGTCGCCGATGCGCGCGCGGCCGCATAAAGCCGCTGCTGCCGCTCCGGCCAGACCTTTTTCTCACCCGGCTCGCAGTCGACGACGGGCTCGTTCATCAATTCGAACGCGACCTGCTCCGGATTCTCCTTGGTAAGGGTCAGCGCCATCTGTCGGACGATCTCGACATAGCGGTCGAATTGTCCGGGATCGGCCATCACTTCGGTCATGCCGATCTGGCCGTTGCCGCCCGACTGGATCAAATGGAGATCGACGACCACTTTGAGGCCCGCGGCATTGATCGCGCGCGCCGCGTCAAGAACGCTCGCGAAAAGTTGTTCGTGCAACGGCACTGCCTTTTCGGACAGGAAAACCGAGGGATCGACGGGCATACGCACAAAGTCGAAGCCGTCGGCGACAAGCGCCTTGAGGTCGGCTTCGGTCAGGTTCTTGCGCCATTCCGGAAAGGGCAAGAGCACGTCCGCCTCGCCCCAGCGATCCTCACCCGGCCAGGTGTCCCAGATGTCGAGATTGATGCCGCGCTTCATCGAGAAGCTGGCGGCGGAGGCCGGAGCGAGCGAGAGAACCAGCGCGAGCGTCGCCGTCAGTGAGGTCTTGAACATCGCCGTTATTGCTGCCATCGGGTTGCCGGACTGGACAAGACTGGTGCCCGCAAGACCGGAAAAAGGAAAGCCCCATGGCCGATCATGGTGAACAGGACACGCTTGCTTCGGGACTTTCCGGCGCGCTGACGTCGTTCGGACATCGGCTGATGGCGCGGGTCTATTATGCCGACACCGACTTTTCCGGCGTGGTCTACCATGCCCGCTATCTCGAATTCTTCGAACGCGGCCGCTCCGATTTCCTGCGCCTCGCCGGCGTCCACCACACCGAGCTTGCCGACGGCAAGCATGGCGAAAAGATCGTCTGGGTGGTGCGTCGCATGGAAATTGACTTCCGCGGCCCGGCCAAGATCGACGACGTGCTGACCATCGAAACGCGCACGGTGGAGATTTCAGGCGCCCGGATCACCATGGCCCAGCAGCTCAAGCGTGGCGGCGACGTGCTGGTCGAGGCGCGGGTGGAGGCCGCCATCATCGGTGAGAACGGCCGCCCCCGGCGCTTTCCCAGGGACTGGATCGAAGCCTTCATGCCACGCGGCTGAGGCCGCACTACAAGCTTCCCGTGACATCGACCTGCGAATGCGGAGGTTGACCGAGAGTCATCAGGAACGGCCCGAGATACTAACCCATCCTTAACCATAACCGTCCATTAAGGGCGAGGTGAAAGTCGTAAGGATTACGAGCGGCCTTCCTTTCACCAAATTTCGCCCCGAAAAGGCCGCGAAAGGCGCATTTTGGGGCACTTCCGGAAGCTTCGCGCGAACGGACCACAATGGGATGATGCGCAAGGGCTAGCCATGAGCCTGTTTTGAACTTGGGATCGCAATGACCCTACCCGGCTGCAAGGCGGCCCGATCCGAAATTCAAAGCAGGCTCTGTAGCCAGGCCCGGAAATCTTAAGGACTGTTTCAAGATGGAAAACCTACCTCTCGCTCAGCATGGCGCCGACGTGTCGATCTGGGCGCTGTTCTGGCAGGCCGGCTGGGTCGTCAAGCTGGTGATGCTGGGCCTGCTCGGCGCTTCGGTCTGGACCTGGGCGATCGTCGTCGACAAGGTCATCTCCTACAACCGCATGCGTGCGGCGCTGAATCGCTTCGAGCAGATCTTCTGGTCGGGCCAGTCGCTGGAAGAGCTTTACCGCAACCTCTCCGATCGCAAGACCACGGGCATGAGCGCGATCTTCGTCGCCGCCATGCGTGAATGGAAGAAGAGCTTCGAGAAGGGCGCCAAGTCACCGCTTGGCCTGCAGACCCGCATCGACAAGGCCATGGACCTTGCGCTGACCCGCGAGATGGAACGTCTCGAAGGCCGCCTCGGCTTCCTCGCCACCATCGGCTCGGCAGCTCCCTTCATCGGCCTGTTCGGCACCGTCATCGGCATCATGACCTCGTTCCAGGCCATCGCCGGCTCCAAGTCGACAAACCTCGCCGTCGTCGCCCCGGGTATCGCCGAAGCGCTGCTGGCGACCGCCATCGGCCTGCTCGCCGCTATCCCTGCCGTCATCGCCTACAACAAGCTGTCATCCGACGCCGGCAAGCTGGCGGCGCGCATGGAAGGCTTCGCCGACGAATTCTCCGCCATACTGTCGCGCCAAATCGATGAAAAAGTCGCGCAGCGGGCGGCCTGAGGAGTAGACCATGGGAATGTCAGTTGGCGCAGGCGGCGGTGGCCGCGGCGGACGCGGGCGGCGGGGACGCCGTCATGCGCTGGTTTCCGAGATCAACGTCACGCCTCTGGTCGACGTCATGCTGGTGCTGCTCATCATCTTCATGGTGGCCGCACCGATGATGACCGTGGGCGTGCCCATCGACCTGCCGGAAACGCAGGCCAAGGCGCTCAATTCCGACACGCAGCCGATCACCGTCTCGGTCAACCAGGGCGGCCAGATCTATCTGCAGGAAACCGAGATCGCGCTTGAAGAGGTCGTGCCGAAACTCGAGGCCATCGCCAAGACCGGCTACGAGGAGCGCATCTATGTGCGCGGCGACAAGACCGCCGACTACGGCACGGTGATGCAGGTCATGGCCCGCATCTCGGCCGCTGGTTACAAGAACCTCGGCCTCGTCACCCTTCAGGAACAGGACAAGTAGTCCGCGAAAATGAAGACCGGCCTCACGACATCTGTGGTCCTGCATGCAGCGGTGCTCGGCTTCGGCCTGTTCTCGCTGTCGTCCCCGAGCGCCCTCGAAGTCGCCGACGTCGAGGCGTTCCCGGTCGACATCGTGCCGGTGGAATCGATCACCCAGATCCAGAAGGGCGACAAGCAGGCTCCCGCCAAGGAGAAGCCGGCGCCGAAGCCGACACAGCGGCCCGACATTGTCGCCGACGCGCAGAACGTCGGCGACAACAAGGTCGACAGCGACAAGCCGCCGGCGCCCGAGCCGACGCAGAAGGATGTCGAGGCGACCGGCGCCACACCGCCCTCGCCCAAGCCCGAACCCAAGCCGACGCCCGAACAGCCAAAGCCCGAGCCGGTGAAGCAGGCCGAGCAGAAGCCGACGCCCGTGCCGGCGACGGAAGTGACCCCGCAGCCGCAGCCCAAGCAGGAGGTCAAGCCCGACCCGGTGGCCCAGACCATCGTTTCGGATCAGGCCGAGGCCGAGGCGATGAAGCTGCCGGAGAATGCGCCCGCCCCCGAGGCCAAGCCGCAGCCGCCCCAGGCGCAGACGGCCAAGACGCCCGAGCGCAAGCAGGAAGACAAGCAGACCCAGCAGGCCTCGTCCAAGCCGAAGTCCGAGGAGAAGGAGTTCAACGCCGACGAGGTGGCCGCCCTTCTCAACAAGCAGAAGCCTTCGGGCGGCGGCGCCAAGCGCTCCACCGAACAGGCATCGCTCGGCGGCAAGAAGGACACCGGCGGCAACAAGCTGAGCCAGAGCGAGATGGACGCCCTGCGCGGCGCAATCCAGCGCTGCTGGAACGTGCCGGCAGGTGCGATGGACGGCGGCAACCTCAAGGTTTCCGTGCAGTTCAGGCTGACGCCAACAGGTGAAGTCGAGGGGCGCCCGGAGATCATCTCCGGCGGCGGCTCGGCAGGCATCGAGCGCGCAGCCGCGGAATCGGCACGCCGCGCCGTCCTCCAATGCGCGCCCTACAATCTGCCGGCTGACAAATATGCCGGCGGCTGGGACCAAGTCATCGTCAATTTCGACCCGAGCGAGATGTTCTGAGCGCAAGCCGCTCACCCGGACCTAAGAGGCCTGTCTAATGAAGCATGTAATCAAAGCGATCCTTTTGATCAGTGCGATGGCGAGCGGCATGACCGCCTTTGCCACCCTGCCCGCCCGGGCGCTGGTCGAGATCGACGTCAACAAGGGCAATGTCGAGCCGCTGCCCATCGCCATCACCGATTTCCTGTCGGGCGATGCAATGGGGGCCGAGATCGCCGGCATCGTCGCCGCCGACCTGAAGCGCTCCGGCCTGTTCGCGCCGATCGACAAGGGCGCTTTCATCGAGAAAATCTCCAATCCCGACGTCGCGCCGCGCTTCGAGGACTGGAAGGTCATCAATGCCCAGGCGCTCGTCACCGGCCGCGTCAGCCAGGAGGCTGACGGCAGGCTGAAGGCTGAGTTCCGCCTGTGGGACACCTTCGCCGGCCAGCAGCTCGCCGGCGAGCAGTTCTTTGCCAACAAGGCCAATTCTCGCCGCATTGCCCACATCATCGCCGACGCCATCTACGAGCGTCTGACCGGCGAGAAAGGCTATTTCGACACCCGTGTCGTCTTCATCGACGAAACGGGTGCCAAGACCGCGCGCAAGAAGCGGCTTGCGATCATGGATCAGGACGGCGCCAATGTGCGCTACCTCTCGGACGGCCGTTCGATAGCCATGACGCCGCGCTTCTCGCCGACGCGTCAGGAAATCACCTACATGTCCTACGAGAGCGGCCAGCCGCAGGTCTATCTGCTGCAGATCGAGACCGGCCAGCGCGAACTCGTCGGCAACTTCCCCGGCATGACCTTTGCGCCGCGCTTCTCGCCTGACGGCCAGCGCGTCATCATGAGCCTGCTGCGCGACGACGGCAATTCGAACATCTTCTCGATGGACCTGCGCAGCCGCACAACCACGCGCCTGACCAACTCCAGCGCCATCGACACCTCGCCATCCTATTCGCCTGACGGTTCCAAGGTCGTCTTCACCTCCGACCGTGGCGGTCAGCCGCAGATCTACGTGATGGGCGCCGACGGCTCCGGCCAGACCCGCGTCTCCTTCGGCGGCGGCAGCTATTCGACGCCGGTGTGGTCGCCACGCGGGGACCTGATCGCCTTCACCAAGCAGTCGGGCGGCCAGTTCCAGATCGGCGTGATGAAGACCGACGGCTCGGGCGAGCGCATCCTGTCGACCGGTTTCCAGCAGGAAGGTCCGACCTGGGCGCCGAACGGCCGTGTCGTCATGTTCTTCCGTGATGCGCCCGGCGGCGGCGGCCCCAAGCTCTATTCGATCGACCTCACCGGCCGCAACGAGCAGGCGATCCCGACACAGGGCTTTGCCTCCGACCCGGCCTGGTCGCCGCTGCTCGACTGATCCGGTCCGCCCGCGGTTAACCTTACAGCCGCGGGCGCGACCAATCGAAACAGGCGGCGTCATTTGCCTGACAATGCCGCCTTTCCGCCGCATTTCCGCCTAGGGTGCGCGGCGAAATTGAGACTGGCAGATTGCCGCGTTGCGGGGACGCAAAGATACGCGGCAACTGATTTTTAACCATGTTTCTTGAACGCCGGTTAACTGCAACGTGGTTACTGGATGTTCAACGAAATCACTCGAATGCGAAGGAGAGGCGGGATGCGCCGTATCGCTAAGTTTGCAACCAACCCCGTGGTCGTGGCCCTTGTCGCCTCGCTGGCAATTGCCGGCTGCGCCTCGAAGAAGACCCCCAACAGCGCGGCCGACCTCGGCCTCGGCGGTGGCGCCGGTGCGGCCACTCCGGGCTCGTCGCAGGACTTCACCGTCAATGTCGGCGACCGCATCTTCTTTGACACCGACTCCTCGTCGATCCGCGCCGACGCGCAGGGCATTCTCGCCCGCCAGGCACAGTGGCTGAACAAGTACGGTCAGTACCGCATCGTCGTCGAAGGCCATGCCGACGAACGCGGCACCCGCGAATACAACCTGGCTCTCGGCGCCCGCCGCGCTGCGGCGGCCCGCGACTTCCTGATCTCGCAGGGCGTCGCCTCGAACCGCCTGAAGACCATCTCCTACGGCAAGGAACGTCCGGTCGCCGTCTGCGACGACATCTCCTGCTGGTCGCAGAACCGCCGCGCCGTCACGACCCTGTCGGGCGCCGGCAGCTGATCGGCAGAATAGTCACACTGACTTCGAAAGGCGGCCTCCGGGCCGCCTTTTGCTTTTCAGGCATTCCGCACAACCGGACGAAACAAAATTTGGCCGAAGTCTCGCGTCCTGATAAATGACGAAAGCGCATCGGCGCGAAGCAACCATTTCCGTTCCACGGCGAGAGGCTAATGCATTTTCGATCAATCCTGAGTGGCACCCTAGCCATCTTCCTGCTGTTCGGGGCTTCAGCGCATGCGCGCGACGGTTCCGGGCTGAGCATTGAAATCCCCAAGATCGGCCTGCCGGGCGTTTTCGGCAGCAAGAGCGACCAGGGCACGGTCCAGCTCGCCCAGGCGGGCGACCCGCGCGTGACCGCGCTCGAGGAGCAGATCCGCAAGCTCAACGGCTCGATCGAAGAGCTGAACTTCCAGCTGCTGCAGATGCAGGAGCAGATGCGGAAGATGCAGGAAGACAACGAGTTCCGCTTCCAGGAGCTCGAAGGTAGCGGCGGACAGAAGAAGTCCGATGCTTCCGGCAAGACCAACAACTCGATCGTTGAGGCGCCAGTGGCGCCTCAACCGGGAACCTCGCACCAGCAGACGGCTTCGGCACCTGCCGCTCCTGCCGCCGGTGGACAGTCGGTCGAGGACGTGATCGTCGAATCCGGCACGGGCGATCCCGGCACCACCCTGCCCGGCGGCAATGGCGCGCCGCCCACGACCTTCGGCACCATCACCGTCGACAAGAACGGCAACGTGGTTTCGAGCACAACCGACGAGCACCCCACTGCGGCCCCCCTGCCCAGGGCCCAGCCCACTGCACCCGCAGCCGCGCCCAGCGCGCCGAAGGTCGCCTCGTTGCCCTCGACCAACGATCCGGACGAGATCTACCGCAATTCCTACCAGTTCGTGCTGTCGGGCGACTACACCACCGCCGAGCAGGGTTTCCGCGACCACATCGCCCGCTTTCCGGCCGACCCCAAGACAGCCGATGCCCGCTTCTGGCTGGGTGAGTCGCTCTTGGGACAGAAGAAGTATCGCGACGCCGCCGAGATTTTCCTGAACGCCTCCAAGGAATACCCCAAGTCCAAGAAGGCACCTGAAATGATGCTCAAGCTTGGCGTTTCGCTTGTTGGCCTCAAGCAGCGCGAAGTGGCCTGCGCCACCTTCAGCGAGATCGGCAAGCGCTACCCCGACATCTCAGGCGCGCTCAAGGAGCGGGTCAAGCAGGAACGGACAGCCGCCGCGTGCTGACGCAGGTGCCCGACACAGACTTTTTCCAGGCCTTCTCCGAGTTCGACTTCGCCTCGCAGAAAACCATCGTCACCGCCATTTCCGGCGGCAGCGATTCCACCGCCCTTCTTCTCCTTCTCAAATCCCACCTCGACCGGCATGCGCCTGAAACGCAACTGCTGGCCATTACCGTCGACCACGGGCTGAGACCCGGTTCGGGCGCGGAGGCCGACGAGGTGGCACGTTTGTGCGCCGGGCACAACATTGCCCACCGCATCATGCGCTGGACCGGCGACAAGCCGTCGACCGGCATCGCAGCCGCCGCACGCGACGCCCGCTACGATCTTCTCGCCCGAGCAGCCCGCGAAGCCGGCGCGACCGTTGTCGCCACCGGCCACACCGCCGACGACCAGGCCGAAACCGTGCTGATGCGCGGCGAACGCGGCAGCGGACGCGGCGCAGCCGGCATGGCACCCGCCACGCTGTTCGACGGCGACATCTGGATCGTCAGGCCCCTGCTCGGCTTGAGGCGCGAACGCCTGCGCGATGCGTTGCGCGCCCGCGACACAGGTTGGCTCGACGATCCCACCAACGCCAACGAGACCTATGAACGCCCGCGCATGCGCAAGGCACTCACAAGCGAAGGCAACGCCCGCTTGCAGCAAGCCCTGGCCGACCAGCGCGAGGCGGCTTCGGCAAGGATCGACCTCGGCATGCGAGCAGCAGCCCTGATTGAGGCGTATGGCAGCCGGCCCGCCACGGGGCTGATCTGCCTCGCCCCCGAATTCACTGATACAACGGACGGCGAAGCCGCCCGCTATGCCCTTCGCATCCTGGTTGCGGTAGCAGGCGGTGTACCCCAACTGCCCGACAGCGCCAGCGCGCAGTCCCTGCTGGCTGGCCTTGTCGATGTCCCCAATGCAAAAAAGCCGGTCCGCGCCACATTGTCGCGCGCGCTTGTCGATGCCCGCCGGCAGGGCGTTTTTCTATGCCGCGAAGGGCGTGGACTGCCTGCGCCTATGCCGCTGCGGGCCGGCACCTGGGACGGCCGCTACAGGCTTCTGCAGATGTTTGAAAGGGCGGATTTGGTGGTTGCACCGCTCGGCACAGCGATGGCCAGCAAGCTGTCCGGCGAAAGCTCGGCACCGCAAAGTCTTGCCCAGACTGCACTTGCGGCCGAGCCCGCGCTCTGGCGCGACGGAACATGCGCCGGCTTGCTATCGGAAACGAGCCGCACTCCGGTCGCCGCACCCTGGACGCGTTTCCTGCCGGCCTTCGACATGGCGCCGGCAAAGGCGGTGACAAAACTGCTCGGCACCGCCTCAATTCCGCCATCGCCATGCCGTGGCCACATTGGCATCCAAGCTTAACCTCGACTTAGGTACAAGCTTGGCAATGTGGCAGCCCCTCCCTATGTTAGGGGCAAGCTTACTCTTACCATGCGCGTTCCCTGAAAAACGCCAACGGGACATTCGATGAATCCGAACTATCGCAACTTCGCGCTGTGGGCGATCATAGCCGTTCTGCTCATCGCCCTGTTCAACCTGTTCCAGACCCCGCAAACCCGCGGCGCGTCGAGCGAAGTGCCTTATTCGCAGTTCCTCCAGGACCTGAATTCGGGACGCATCAAGTCGGTGACGATTGCCGGTGATCGCATCAGCGGCAGCTACATCGACAATTCCAACGGCTTCCAGACCTATTCGCCCGGCGACAGCAACCTCGTGTCGCGCCTGGAGCAGAAGAACGTCACCATCAACGCTCGCCCCGAAAACGACGGCTCCGGCTCGATCTTCAACGTGCTGCTGTCCTGGCTGCCGATGATCCTGATCCTCGGCGTCTGGATCTTCTTCATGCGCCAGATGCAGTCAGGCTCCGGCCGCGCCATGGGTTTCGGCAAGTCCAAGGCCAAGCTTCTGACCGAGGCCCATGGCCGCGTCACCTTCCAGGACGTGGCGGGCGTCGACGAGGCCAAGGAAGACCTCGAAGAAATCGTCGAGTTCCTGCGCGACCCGCAGAAGTTCCAGCGCCTCGGCGGCAAGATTCCGCGCGGCGTGCTGCTCGTAGGCCCTCCCGGCACTGGCAAGACGCTTTTGGCCCGTTCGGTCGCCGGTGAAGCCAATGTGCCTTTCTTCACCATCTCGGGTTCCGACTTCGTCGAAATGTTCGTCGGTGTCGGTGCAAGCCGCGTCCGCGACATGTTCGAGCAGGCCAAGAAGAACGCGCCTTGCATCATCTTCATCGACGAAATCGACGCCGTTGGCCGCCATCGTGGCGCTGGCCTCGGCGGCGGCAACGACGAGCGCGAGCAGACGCTGAACCAGCTGCTGGTCGAGATGGATGGCTTCGAGGCCAACGAGTCGATCATCCTGATCGCGGCTACCAACCGTCCCGACGTTCTCGATCCCGCGTTGCTGCGTCCGGGCCGCTTCGATCGCCAGGTCGTGGTGCCGAACCCCGACATCATCGGCCGCGAGAAGATCCTCAAGGTTCATGTCCGTAACGTTCCGCTGGCCCCCAATGTCGACCTCAAGACGGTCGCACGCGGCACTCCGGGCTTCTCGGGTGCGGACCTGATGAACCTCGTCAACGAATCCGCTCTGATGGCAGCGCGCCGCAACAAGCGCCTCGTCACCATGCAGGAATTCGAGGACGCCAAGGACAAGATCATGATGGGCGCCGAGCGCCGCTCGTCGGCCATGACGCAGGCCGAGAAGGAGCTGACGGCCTATCACGAGTCCGGCCACGCCATCCTGGCGCTCAATGTGCCGGCGGCCGACCCGCTGCACAAGGCGACCATCATCCCGCGCGGCCGTGCGCTCGGCATGGTCATGCAGCTTCCCGAGGGCGACCGCTACTCGATGAGCTACAAGTACATGGTCTCGCGCCTCGCCATCATGATGGGCGGCCGCGTTGCCGAGGAGATCAAGTTCGGCAAGGAGAACATCACGTCTGGCGCCTCCTCCGACATCGAGCAGGCGACCAAGCTGGCGCGCGCCATGGTCACGCGCTGGGGCTTCTCCGACAAGCTCGGCCAGGTCGCCTATGGCGAGAACCAGGAAGAGGTGTTCCTCGGCCATTCGGTGGCCCGCACGCAGAACGTCTCCGAGGAGACCGCACAGATCATCGACGCCGAAGTGCGCCGCTTGATCGACGACGCCTATGTCACCGCCCGCTCGATCCTGACCAAGAAGAAGAAGGACTGGATCGCGCTGGCCGAAGGCCTGCTCGAATACGAGACGCTGTCGGGCGAGGAGATCAAGCAGCTGATCGCCGGCAACAAGCCCTCGCGCGACATGGGCGACGACACCCCAACCTCGCGCGGCTCGGCCGTGCCCAAGGCCGGCTCGTCGCGCGGCAAGAAGAAGGGTTCCGAGCCTGAAGGCGGCATGGAACCCCAGCCGTCGAACTGACCGGGTCCTGACTGGATCGAATGCAGAAACGCCGCTGAGGAAACTCGGCGGCGTTTTTTGTTTTTCTGGATGCAATGGTTGCTGGCGAACTATCGCGCAACGCCATCGCGACAAGAATGGCGACGCCCGAATTCGATCACCCCGATCGTTTGCCTCGCCTACGAGCGGATGAGCCCCCTGGCCCTCAGCGTCGTACGCGTCGCCTCATTGAGATCATAATTCTAGAAGTGGCCCGGAAGAACCCATGCGAAGTCCTCGAATTCGTCATTGATGGCTACGTTTCGATTGGCCGCTTTGCAGTCAAAAATCAGATAGATCATATAGACTTGTTCGGTCGTTCCATCTGGGTAGGACTTTGTCCTGACATCGTCGCGAAACGTCCACGGCTGAACCGCCTCAATGACGAGGCCAGCGCCCAGCTCTTCTCGAATCTCACGAAGCAATCCCTCGGTGATGTTTTCGCCAGGCTCCAGTCCGCCGCCTGAAAGTGCCCATTGCCCAGGAAACACCCCGCGGTCGCCAGGCATCTTGCAAAGAAGATATGCCCCTTCATTTTCAATCAATGGGCAAACGATGATCCTTTGACGCAAAATCCCTCTCCATCCTGGCTGGCCGGCAAGATCGCCAGATCCCGAGTCACAGCAATGACCGGCACACGGCCCCCATAGCTGTCGGCTCTCGATGTCAGATACGCAAGATGGCTGGAGCGGCGGCAGATCACTGCCACGCAAAACCCCAACCCTTTTCTAAGGTTTTATGACATAAACTCACCAAATGTGATGCGTTGGTCGCCGCTGATTGTGGCAAAGCAATCGCGGGTGGACTCCACGGGGACAGGCTAAACATGGCTGGACGCTATTTCGGCACCGACGGTATTCGCGGGCGGGCCAACAAATTTCCGATGACGGCGGAGATCGCCATGAAGGTCGGCATGGCCGCCGGCCTCTCCTTTCAGCGCGGCAGCCACAGGCATCGCGTCGTCGTCGGCAAGGACACGCGCCTTTCGGGCTACATGATCGAGAACGCGTTGGTGGCTGGCCTCTGCGCCGCTGGGATGGATGTGTTCCTGCTCGGCCCGATTCCGACGCCGGCAGTCGCCATGCTGGTGCGCTCGCTGCGCGCCGACATCGGCGTGATGATCTCGGCCTCGCACAACCCTTACCACGACAACGGCATCAAGCTGTTCGGCCCCGACAGCTACAAGCTGTCTGACGAGATCGAGCAGAACATTGAGGCCATGCTCGACCAGGACGTGACCGCAATGCTCGCCGACTCCGACGGCCTCGGCCGCGCCAAGCGCGTCGACGGCGTGCATGATCGCTACATCGAATTCGCCAAGCGCACCCTGCCCCGCTCCATGTCGCTGTCGGGCCTGCGCATCGTCGTCGACTGCGCCAACGGCGCCGCCTACAAGGTCGCACCTGCCGTTCTTTGGGAACTCGGCGCGGAAGTTATCCCGATCAATGTCGAGCCCAACGGCTTCAACATCAACCAGGAGTGCGGCTCGACCCATCCGGCCGGCCTGCAGAAGAAGATCCACGAAGTGCGCGCCGACATCGGCATCGCGCTCGACGGCGACGCCGACCGCGTCGTCATCGTCGACGAGAACGGCACCATCGTCGACGGCGACCAGATCATGGGCCTGATCGCCCAGTCATGGCAGCAGAACGGCCGCCTGGCCGGCGGCGGCGTGGTGGCGACCGTCATGTCCAATCTCGGCCTTGAGCGCTTCCTCGGCGATCTCAAGCTCGAACTGCACCGCACCAAGGTCGGCGACCGCTACGTCGTCGAGCACATGCGCGCGCACGGCCTCAACATCGGCGGCGAGCAGTCGGGCCACATCGTGCTGTCTGACTTCTCCACGACAGGCGACGGCCTGGTGGCGGCACTCCAGGTGCTCGCCTGCATCAAGCGCTCCAACAAGCCGATGAGCGAGCTGAGCCGCACCTTCGAGCCGGTGCCGCAACTGCTCAAGAATGTGCGCTTCGCCGGCGGCCAGCCGCTGGAAGACGCCCCGGTCAAGGCTGCCATCGAAGAAGGCCGCAACCGCCTGGGCAAGACCGGCCGGCTGGTTATCCGCCCGTCGGGCACCGAGCCGCTGATCCGCGTCATGGCCGAGGGCGACGACCCGCAGCTTGTCGAGTCCGTCGTCAACGACATCGTCGACGTCATTTCTGAAAGCCGCTCGGCCGCCTGATACTTGCCCGACCGGCACGACGACTTCAGCAATTGAAGAAAGCCCGCCTTGCGCGGGCTTTTTTGCATGCGCAAACGGGTTTCCACTTGGCGCCAGGCAGTCGTCGGCAAGTCGTCATGGTTAATCAGCAGGGTTAAGCGCCCCTTAACCTATACCAAGCATTATCCACCCCGGTTAGTCATGGTCGGGCGCGTAGCGGGTCCGCAGGTATAGGGTATCATCATGCGAAATTTTGGAATGAAGGCGTTCGCCGCCGCGCTGCTTGTCAGCGTCACTGCCCCCGCATTTGCCGCGGACTTGCCCGAGCCGATCATCGAAGTCGAGCAGCCCTCCTACGGCGGCTGGTACCTTCGTGGCCATATCGGCATGAGCAATCAGAGGGTCAAGAGCTTGGAAACGAGCCTGTTCGAGGACCCTGCAATCTCTGAACATACCTGGCTACAGAAGGGCAAATTCTCATCGGGTCCGACCTTCGGCGCAGGCGTCGGCTACAAGTTCAACGACTTCCTTCGCGGCGACATCAGCGTAGAGTATCGCGGTGCCACCGACTTCTCGGCCTTGGATCGCGTGCGCTTTGGCGCTGCCGCTCCTTACACGAACGACTATAAGGCCAAGAAGTCCGAGTGGCTGTTCCTCGCCAATGCCTATGCCGACGTCGGCACCTTCTATGGCATCACGCCTTACGTTGGTGCAGGTATCGGTGCGTCGCGCAACACGATCTCTGGCTATCGTGACATCAACATCATCAACGGTGGCGGCAGCTATGCGGCCGCAGCCTCGAAGTGGAACCTCGCCTGGGCATTGCATGCCGGCGTCGGCATACAGGCGACAGAACGCATGACCGTCGATCTCGGCTACAGCTTCGTCAATCTCGGCGATGCCCGCACCGGCCAGATCTTCAATGACGACCCGTCGGCCGACATCCCGAACAATGGCATGCACTTCAAGGACATCACCTCGCATGACTTCAAGCTCGGCGTCCGTTATTCGCTGAACTGATCGTCCTGGCGTCGTCGCGACGCTTGGATAACAAGGCCAGTCAAAACCGCCCGGCTCGATACCGGGCGGTTTTTCGTTGCCCATGGCCGCTCGCCGAAAGCCCGCTAACGATCCATTAGCCTTAACCGCACTTTAACCGACATGGTTAACAATGCTCGGAACGGTAGCTGGATTCTCGGGCAACAGCCGGCGCCATTCAGGAGAATGCCATCATGATTCTCACCTCACGAGCTACACTGGCGCTGGCTGCAACGATGCTGTGGCCGCTGGCGGTGCAAGCTGCGGACTACGAGCCACCTGTCGTCGTTGAGGAAGCGCCTGAGTACGTTCCCGTCGAGGTCGGCTCCGGCTGGTACCTGCGCGGCGACCTCGGCTACAACATCAACAAGTCACCCTATGATGTGACGTTCGGTGGCGTCGACACGCGCAGCACGCGTATCAACGGCAGCATCGGTGCCGGCTATCACTTTACCGACTACTTCCGTGGCGAACTGAACGTCGGCTTCCTGTCCAACGACAAGTATGATTGGACTGACGGCACCGACTCTATCCGGGCCGAAAGCAATATCTGGAGCGGCATGGCCAACGCCTATGTCGACCTCGGCACGATCGCCGGTTTCACACCCTATGTCGGTGGCGGTGTTGGCCTGCTCTATTCGAGCCGCAAGGTCGAAGACACGTTCCAGGCCCTTTCCGATCGCGAGACCCAGTATGCGCTGGCCTATTCACTCGGCGCGGGCGTCGCCTATCAGGTCGCCCAGAACACGTCGATCGACGTTGGCTATCAGTATCTGTCTGCCCCGAGTCTCGAATATTTCGACATACCCTCAGGCAACACGAAAAAGGGCCTCGACTTCCACCAGGTCCGCGTCGGCCTGCGTTACGATCTCTGGTAGGCGCTCTCCACGATCAACCCATTCAAAAGGCGGCGGGTTTTGGCCCGTCGCCTTTGCATTTGGAAAACTGTTCCAGATGCGACGCTTAATTTCCTCTTGACGCCGGAGGCCGCTGCTAATATCGCCGTCCGTGGGCCACCCCTCCCCAACGAGGGGCCAACTATCTGGAAGGATAGAACCACGATGACGATCGTCGCCAAGCCCGGACTCCGTCCGGCAAACCCCAATTTTTCCTCAGGTCCCTGCGCAAAACGTCCCGGCTGGTCGCTTGATGGCCTCGCCGACGCTCCGCTCGGCCGCTCGCATCGCGCCAAGATCGGCAAGACCAAGCTCGAGCAGGCCATTGCGCTGACCCGCGAGGTTCTTCAGGTTCCCGCCGACTACCGCATCGGCATCGTGCCGGCTTCCGACACCGGCGCTGTCGAGATGGCCATGTGGTCGTTGCTCGGCGAGCGCGGCATCGACATGGTCGCCTGGGAAAGCTTCGGCGCCGGCTGGATCACCGACGTGGTCAAGCAGCTGAAGCTCGAAGACGTGCGCAAGTTCGAGGCTCCCTATGGCGAGCTGCCCGATCTGGCCAAGGTCGATTTCGACCGCGACGTGGTCTTCACCTGGAACGGCACCACCTCGGGCGTGCGTGTTGCCAACGGCAACTTCATTCCTGCCGATCGCAAGGGCCTGACCATCTGCGATGCCACCTCGGCGGCGTTCGCCCAAAACCTCGATTTCCAGAAGCTCGATGTCGTCACCTTCTCCTGGCAGAAGGTGCTGGGCGGCGAAGGCGCGCATGGCATGCTGATCCTCAGCCCGCGTGCCGTCGAACGCCTCGAGACCTACAAGCCGGCCTGGCCGCTGCCCAAGATCTTCCGCCTGACGTCTGCTGGTAAGCTGATCGAAGGCATCTTCAAGGGCGAGACCATCAACACACCGTCGATGCTCTGCGTCGAGGATTATCTCGACGCGCTGAACTGGGCCAAGGGCCTGGGCGGACTGGACGCGCTGATCGCTCGCGCCGACGCCAACTTCGCGGCAATCGACACCTTCGTCCAGGAATCGGGCTGGCTGGCCAACCTGGCCGTGGTGCCGCAAACGCGCTCCAACACCTCTGTGTGCCTGTCGATCGTCGATCCAGAGGTCGCGGCCCTCGACAAGGACGGCCAGGCGGCCTTCGCCAAGGCCATGGTCTCGGCGCTCGAGAAGGAAGGCGTCGCCTTCGACATCGGCGCCTACCGCGATGCACCTCCCGGCCTGCGCATCTGGGCCGGCGCCACCGTCGAGACCTCCGATCTGGCGGCGCTGATGCCCTGGCTCGACTGGGCCTTCGCCAACCAGAAGGCCGCGCTCAAGGCAGCGGCCTGACGCTCTTTGCCCTCCCCCTCGTGGGGAGGGTCAATCCGCACGGCGGATTGGGTTGGGAGTGCATCCATCCGTCGCCACTCCCTTCCCTGCGTTCACCCATTTACCTCACCCGGTCGCTCCGCGACCGACCTCCCGCAAGAGGGAGGTAGGCCAATCGCAAAGGATTTGCCCATGCCCCGCGTTCTCGTTTCCGACAAGCTCTCCACCACCGCCGTCCAGATCTTCAAGGATCGTGGCGTCGAGGTCGACTATCTGCCTGATCTCGGCAAGGACAAGGAAAAGCTGATCGAAGTCATCGGCCAGTATGATGGTCTCGCCATCCGATCGGCCACCAAAGTGACTGAAAAGCTGATCGCCGCTGCGACCAACCTGAAGGTTGTCGGCCGCGCCGGCATCGGCGTCGACAATGTCGACATCCCCGCTGCGTCCCGCCGCGGTATCATCGTGATGAACACGCCCTTCGGCAATTCGATCACCACCGCCGAGCACGCCATCGCACTGATGTTCGCCGTCGCCCGCCAGATCCCCGAGGCCAATGCCTCTACCCATGCCGGCAAGTGGGAGAAGAACCGCTTCATGGGCGTCGAGATCACCGGCAAGACGCTCGGCCTGATCGGCTGCGGCAACATCGGCTCGATCGTCGCCACCCGCGCCGTCGGCCTCAAGATGCATGTCGTCGCCTTCGATCCGTTCCTGTCGGAGCATCGCGCCGAGGAACTCGGCGTGGAGAAGGTCGAGCTCGACGAGCTGCTCGCCCGCGCCGACTTCATTACGCTGCACACGCCGCTGACCGACAAGACCCGCAACATCATCAATGCCGACGCGATCGCCAAGATGAAGGACGGCGTGCGCATCATCAATTGCGCCCGCGGCGGACTGGTGGTCGAGAAGGACCTGATCGCGGCGCTGAAGAGCGGCAAGGTGGCGGGCGCCGGCATCGACGTGTTCGAGGTCGAGCCTGCCGAGCAGAACGAGCTGTTCAACATGGAGAACGTCGTCTGCACCCCGCATCTCGGCGCCTCGACCTCCGAGGCCCAAGAGAACGTGGCCCTTCAGGTGGCCGAGCAGATGGCCGACTATCTGGTCAAGGGCGCTGTCACCAACGCCATCAACATGCCCTCGATCACGGCCGAGGAGGCGCCGCGGCTGAAGCCCTTCGTCAAGCTCGCCGAAGTGCTGGGCGCCTTCGTCGGTCAGGTGACGGAAGATCCGATCACCGAGGTCGAGATCCTGTTCGACGGGCAGACCGCCCAGATGAACACCAAGGCGCTGATCAGCGCAGCGCTTGCCGGCTTGATCCGCCCGCAGGTCGCCGACGTCAACATGGTTTCGGCGCCGATCATGGTGAAGGAGCGCGGCATCATCGTCGCCGAGGTCAAGCGCGACAAGTCGGGCGTGTTCGACGGCTACATCAAGCTGACGGTCAAGACCGAGCACATGACGCGCTCGATCGCCGGCACCTGCTTCTCCGACGGCAAGCCGCGCTTCATCCAGATCAAGGGCATCAATCTCGACGCCGAGGTCGGCCAGCACATGCTCTACACCACCAATGCGGATGCGCCCGGCATCATCGGCCTGCTCGGCACGGTGTGCGGCGAAAACGGCGTCAACATCGCCAACTTCTCGCTCGGCCGCGACCGCCCAGGCGGCGATGCCATCGCGCTGCTCTATCTCGACGCGCCCTTCCCCGAAGACGTGCTCGCCAAGGTGCGCGACCACAAGTCGATCGACTCGGCCAGGCGCCTGCGGTTCGACGTCAACGGCTTCTGATCGGCCGCTGAACATCATCGCCTCCCAAGGCAAAGAAGGCGCGGCTTGGTCCGCGCCTTTTTCTTTTGGCTGAGCGGGTAGATCTACATATCTGCCCCGCTCCAGCCGGGCAGATAGTTCGCAACCGTCTGGCGGGCCAGTTGCAATGCCTGTCGCGATGCCTTGTCGAAATCGTCCTTCATCAGGGCAAGGTCGACGCGCCGGCGGAAGAAGTCGGCCCAGAGGAACTCGGCGAACGGTGTCAGGTCCTTGGCATAGCCGCCCCTGCGCCGGACCTCGCCGGCGAGGCTGCGGTAAGGATCGTCGACGAGCCTGTCGACCGACTTCGGGATCTCCGCATAGGGCCTTCTTTTTCCCGTCGCATCGAATGGATGCATCCAGGCGCGGTTGTCGAGCACCACCAGGAAAGCCTCCTTGTCTAGCATGGACAGGTCGGCAATGACGGTGACGAAGACGTCCTTGACGCCCTCCTCATACAGCGCCCGGGCAAGGTGGTGATGGTCGACGATGTGGTTTCGCCCCTTGGGCCCGAGCACGACGGGAACGAAATGATGACCGAGGAAAGCACCTGCCTTGGTCACCGAAAGTGCTCGCAGTTCGTGACGTTTCAGCGCCACTTCATGGTAGCCGACCGTGATCTGCGTCGGCCTGAGGTCTGCCACCAGAACCGGCTTCAGGGTGGGTTTGGTTTCGCTCATCATGGCTGGCTGCCTTTCTTCGCGACTGCCTGCCCGGTCAGCGCGGCAACGGCGTTGTCGACACTGCGGAAGATGTGATCGGGTCCCAGCTCGCCGGCGATACCGAAGCGGGCAAGGGCTGCCTGCGCCCGCACCGATTCCAGCCGCGCGATCGAAAAGCTGGCGCCCGAGCTTCGGCAGGAGGCGATGACGTCGGAAAGCACCCCGGCCGCAGTGTAGTCGATGTCGGTGACGCTGCTGCATTCGAGCACGACATGCCGCAGGTCGCCGGCGCGAGCCGCGATCATCGCCTGCAGGTCACGCTGGAACCGCTCGGCATTGACGAAGGACAGCGGCGCCTGGAACGCCACCACCAGCACGCCGGCCACCTGCTCGCCAGCCTTGCCCTTGTCCGGCGGCCACCAGATCGAAGTGCCAGGCACCTTCTCGAACTCGATGGCGCGGGCCTGGGTCATGCCCCACAGCCCGTGCAGCAAAGAGAGCACGATGCCGGTAGCAACACCGACCTCGATCGGCAGCGCCACGATCGCGATCGCGGTGACCACGATCAATGCGAACTCGACCGGCGCCTGCCTGAGCGTTGCGACAAAGGTCGGCCAGCGCAGGATGCGCAGCGCGACGAAAAACAGGACACCGGCCAGCGCCGCCTCCGGCACATTTGCGAGCAGCCTGGCGCCGAACAGGACGAGCGCCAGCACGATCGCCGCCGCAAACAGGCCGGCAAGCTGCGACCGGCCGCCTGTCTCCGAAACGATCGCCGTGCGCGGCGGGCTGGCATTGACGGGAAAAGCCCCGAACAGGCCGGCAAGCAGGCTGCCTGCACCGACACCGACAAAGTCGCGGTTGACGTCAGGCCCCTGGCCGGACCGGCCGGCAAAGGAGCGTGTGGTCGCAGCCGTCTGCACCATCACCACCAGCGCAATCAGTAGCGCCGTGGGCACGAGCGTGCGCAGGTCCTCGACCGCGACCGACGGAACGGAGATGTTCGGCAAACCTTCAGGCAGTGGTCCGAGAACAGCGACGCCGTGGCGTGGCAGGTCGAACGCGACGACGGCCAAGGTCGCGAGCGCCAAAGCAATGAGCGCACCGGGAATGCGCGGGCTGATGCGTTCGCCGGCAAAGACGACGGCAAACACGCCGAACCCGAGTGCCACGCTCGACAGATTGACCTGCCCGAAATCATGATAGATCGCCGCCAGTCTTTGGAAGACATCGCCGCTGCCGGCCGGCAGGCCGAGCACCCCCGGCAATTGCGAAATGATGATGTGCAGCGAAATGCCGGCAAGAAAGCCTGAGGTCACGGGGACGGACAACAGGTCGGCCAGCCAGCCCAGCCGCAGCAATCCGCCGGCGACGACGATGGCGCCGACCATCAGCGCCAGCATGGCGGCAAGCGCGGCATATTGCGGCGACCCTGATGTGGCGATCAGCGCAAGACCGCCAGCGAAAATGGGCGTTATGGTCGAATCCGCACCGGCGGAAAGGTAGCGGCTGGCGCCGAGTACGGCGAAAGCCAGCGAACCGGCAATGAAGGCGAAGAAGCCTACTTCAGGCGAAAAATCGCCAAGGCGGGCAGTGGCCATCTGCTCGGGAATGGCGATCGCCGCAAGCGTAAGTCCCGCCGTCAGGTCGCCACTCAAGTCACGGCTGCGCCAACCCTGCAAGGCGCCGAAGAGCAGGCGCGAGCCCTGCAACCCGGTCCGTCGATCGGCCTCATCTTGCATCCGAGCCTCGCCCATCTTCGGATCCCGCTGGCATACCTGCCCCGGCTGTCCGCAATAACGCGGGATATGCGCTCCCCGTTCCCGCTACGGTTGCGCCATCTTGCGCCCGCTGTGCTCGGCAAGCCAGATGCCGCCGAGCACCAGGGCAAACGCGATGGCGTGATAGAGTTCGAAATCCTCGCCGATGATCAGCACCGACAGGATAGTGCCGAAGATCGGCACCATATTGATGAACAGGCCGGCCCGGTTGGCGCCGATCAACTCGACGCCGCGGATGTAGAAGATCTGCGCAATGAGCGAAGGAAAGAGCACGATATAGACAGTCAATGCCCAGCCCACCGGATCGGGTGCGATGAACCGGCCGGTTGCATACTCCCAGGCAGCGAAAGGGATCGAGGTGACGAAGGCCGAGGCTGTCAGCATGATCATCAGGCTCTGCCAGTGGATATCGGGCTTGAAGCGCAGCGCCACCGTGTAGGCGCTGTAGACGATCACGGCGATCAGCATGAGGCCGTCGCCGAAATTCATGTCGAGCGCGAGCAAAGTGGCAAAGTCGCCATGGCTGGCGGTGAGGGCAATGCCCAGCAGAGACAACAGGAAACCGACCACCTGGGCGAAGGCGACCTTGATGCGGAAGAACAGGAAATTGGCGGCGAAGATGACCATCGGCATGCCTGCCTGCTCGATGCTGGCATTGATGGCGGTGGTGAAAGTGAGTGCCGAGTAGAGCGCGACATTAAACAGCGTAAAGCCCATCATGCCCAGCCCGACAAGGAAAGGCAGGTGCTTGCGCACCACGGTCCAGTCGCGCTGAAGCCGCGGCCAGCCGACCGCGCCGAGCAGCACTGCAGCCAGGCCCCAGCGTGTCATGGTCAGGAACATCGGCGAGACGTGCCCTACCGCCAGCTTGCCTGCCACGGCGTTGCCGCCCCAAAACAGGGCGGTCAGAAGCAGCAGCACATAGGCATTTCGATACATCAGGCAGGCTCTCGCTGACAAAAAGGCGCAATTCCCGCCTAAGTGGCCATTCCGGCCAAGTAAATGCGTCCAAAGACGGAATTTGTTGTGCCTCGGGAGGCAAAGAAAGGTCGCGCTTCCAATTGCTTGGCGCTATAGAGGCCTGTCATTTTGAACTGTTCGCGACCCAACGCGAAACCGGAAGGAAGAAATCATGGCCAATGTGGTGGTCGTCGGCTCCCAGTGGGGCGACGAAGGCAAGGGCAAGATCGTGGACTGGCTGTCCGAACGCGCCGATGTGGTGGTGCGCTTCCAGGGCGGCCACAATGCTGGCCACACGCTGGTGGTGGACGGCAAGGTCTACAAGCTGTCGCTGCTGCCTTCCGGCGTCGTCCGCGAGGGCAAGCTGTCGGTCATCGGCAATGGCGTGGTCTTCGATCCGCATGCCTTCGTGGCCGAGATCGAGAAGATCCGCGCCCAGGGCGTCGACATCGGTCCGGACCGCCTGAAAATCGCCGAAAACACCGCGCTAATCCTGTCGCTGCATCGCGAGCTGGATGGTTTCCGCGAGGACGCCGCCTCCAATTCGGGAACGAAGATTGGCACGACCCGTCGCGGCATCGGCCCCGCCTACGAAGACAAGGTGGGCCGCCGTGCGGTGCGGGTGATGGATCTGGCTGATTTGGAAACGCTTCCCGTCAAGGTCGACAGGCTGCTCACGCACCACAATGCGATGCGCCGCGGCCTCGGCCATCCCGAGGTGACGCACGAGGCCATCATGGCCGAGTTGACCTCGGTCGCCGACAAGATCCTGCCCTACATGGATCGCGTCTGGAAAGTGCTCGACGACAAGCGCCGCGCCGGCGAACGCATCCTGTTCGAAGGCGCGCAGGGCACCCTGCTCGACATCGACCACGGCACCTATCCGTTCGTGACGTCGTCCAACACGGTGGCCGGCCAGGCAGCTGCCGGTTCAGGCATGGGTCCGGGATCGATCCACTACGTGCTCGGCATCACCAAGGCCTACACCACCCGCGTCGGCGAGGGCCCCTTCCCGACCGAACAGCAGAACGAAATCGGCGAGTTCCTGGGCACCCGTGGCCATGAATTCGGCGTGGTGACGGGCCGCAAGCGCCGCTGCGGCTGGTTCGACGCCGTGTTGGTGCGCCAGGCGGTTGCCGTCAACGGCATCAAGGGCATCGCGCTGACCAAGCTCGACGTGCTCGACGGCCTCGACGAGATCAAGGTCTGCACCGGCTACAAGCTGGACGGCGAACTGATCGACTACCTGCCCGCGAGCCAAGGCGCGCAGGCACGGGTCGAGCCGGTCTACGAGACGCTCGAAGGCTGGAAGGGAACCACGGCCGGCGCACGCAGCTGGAACGATCTCCCGGCGCAGGCGGTCAAATATGTGCGTTACATCGAGGAACTGATCGGTGCGCCGGTGGCGCTGCTGTCGACCAGCCCCGAGCGGGACGACACGATACTTGTGACCGACCCGTTTGAAGACTAATTTTTGATACCTTTCCGGTGGGCCGCAATGTCAGGCGGAGACGCGGCCCAGGGACGACAAGATAGGTCGACGAGAGAATGGCAGACTTCGTAGCGGTTCTGAAAAAGACGCTTGATGGCATGGGCGACACGACGCCCGCAATGCGGGCACGGGTGTATGACAAGGCCCGCAGCACGATTGCGGCCAAGCTTGCAGCCCTCAATCCGCCGCCGCCCGAAGCGGTCGCTGATCGCCAGAAGAAGGCGCTCGAGGACGCCATCGCGACGGTCGAGGCGGAGTTCACCGCAAAGCCCGTGGAGAACGATCCGCTGGCGGAGCTGGAGAATGTGTTCTCCTCGATCGACCGCAACAAGAACCAGCCCGTCTACACGCCGCGCGCGCCGGAGCCCGAGGTGCGGCGCCCGCTGGCGCCCATGACGCCGACACCCGCTCCGCAGCCGCCGGCACAGCCCAAGGCAACGCCGAGCTACCCGACGCAGGCGCCGGCATCGTCCTACGCACCGCAGGCCCGCGAGGAGCTTTCCGAGTTCGCGGCTGAACATGACGAAGACGACCAGCCCGCCCTGCCGGCCGAGGACGACCAGTTCGAGGCCACCAGGGACGAGGATATCGACCCGTTCCAGGCGACCAGGCAGAAGCCGCGCAAGCGCATCAGCGGCGGTCTGATCGCCGCGACCGTTGCGGTCGCCGTGCTCGGCGTCGGCGGCTATGCGCTGTGGTCGAACCGCGATGCCTTCGTCGGCTCCGGCACCGACAAACCCGCCGAGACGCCGGCACCGGCCAACGAGGCGACGACGCCTCCGCCCGCCAACGGCACGCAGAACGCCCAGGCGCCGGCCAATGGCGAGCCGGGCAAGTTCACCCAGCGCATGACGCAGGACGGCAAGGAGGTCGATCCCGGCCCGGCCAGCGGCACCAACGGCGTTGGCGAAGGCACTTCGGTAGCAGCCCTGACACAGCCGCCCGCACCGGCCCCGGCGACCACGCCTGAGCCCGCTGCGGCGACGCCAACCACCCCCGCAACACCTGCCACCCCGCCGGCGGCCGGCGCAACGACGCCTCCCGCAAGCGAGAACGCGCCTGTCGCGGTCGGCCAGAAGGCCATCTTCTATGAAGAGCGCACCAATGTGGCGCAAGGCTCGGCCGAGCAGGGCTCCGTCGTCTGGACCGTGGTCCAGGAATCGCCCGGCGGCGACCTGCCGCCCGAACCGGCAATCCGCGCCGAGGCGACGATTCCAGGCAAGGACATCCAGCTGCGCATGACCATCCGCCGCAACGCCGACAAGACGCTGCCGGCGAGCCACATCCTCGAGATGATCTTCCTGACGCCAGACGGCTTCGAGGGCGGCGGCATCGAAAACATCCTGCGCGTGGCGCTGAAAAGCTCCGAACAGGACGCCGGCAGCCCGCTGCTCGGCATTCCCGCCAAGATTGCCGACGGCTTTTTCCTTGTTGCGCTCAACGACAACAAGGCCGAGGTCGACGCCAATTTGAACCTTCTGCGCCGGCAGAGCTGGATCGACGTGCCCGTCGTCTACAAGTCGGGCCGCCGTGCCTTGTTCACTATGGAAAAGGGCATCCCCGGCGACAAGGTCTTTGAAGACGCGATGAAGGCCTGGCAGGCCAAGGAAGCGGGCTAAAGCCCTTCGGGCTGCATGCAATCAAGCGGCTGACGCGGGAGGCTCCCGCGTCAGAAGCACTGGAACAGCAGGTCCAGGGCGGCTACAGCCTCGTCATGGTGCTCAGCCAGATTTCCTGCGATTCTCCCAAATCGGAAACGGCATCTGCGCTGATGTGGTGTGCTGCCACCACGACCTTGCGGCCACCGATCTCAAAAACCGGATTGAGCTTCCTGATCGGCGGGGATTTCTGCCGCTCGCAAGAGCGGCGGCACCACACGCGATTTCAGACGATCAAGCAGGTTCGTCTGCAAATCCAACAGGTAGCCGCCTTCATAAGGGCCAACGAACAGGTCGTATCTGGCAATCAGAACATCCGATATTTGGCCAGGAGCAACCCGTTCTTGCCGACATGGTCGTTCCAGGCATCCAGGGTTGCCTGGTTCTCGACATTCCAAAGCAGCGTCGATGGTCACATTCGTCGGCTTGCGGACACGCTTGGGAGCTCCGCGGCATGGCGGGCACGCATAGGGCGTGCGAGCCTTAGCCTTCGAGCTCCTCGCGCAGCATCTCCAGCTCCAGCCATTCTTCCTCGAGGGCTGTGAGCGTCGCCCGCTCCTTATCGAGGGCGGCGATGGTCTTCTGGAAGCCGTGGGGATCACGTTCATAGAAGGCCGGGTCGGCGATCTGATTTTCCAGCCGCGAGATCGATGCCGTCACCGCTTCCATCTTCTTCGGCAGATTCTCGAGCGCGAATTTCTGCTTGAAGGACAGCTTCTTGGCCGGTCCCTTCGGAGCGTCGGGCTCGCTGCGTACCGCATTCGCCTCGCCATTCGCCTTGCGTGACTTGCGGTCGTCGAGCTTGGTGCCGCCGCGCTGGGCCAGCATGTCGGCATAGCCGCCGGCATATTCGACCCATTTGCCGTCGCCGTCGGGCGCAATGATGCTGGTCACCGTGCGGTCGAGGAAATCGCGATCGTGGCTGACCAGGATGACGGTTCCGGCAAAGCCTGCGACCAGTTCCTGCAGCAGTTCCAGCGTCTCCATGTCGAGATCGTTGGTCGGTTCGTCGAGCACCAGCAAATTGGCCGGACGAGCAAGCACGCGCGCCAGGATCAGCCGGGCGCGCTCGCCGCCCGAGAGCTCGCGCACCGGCGTGCGCGCCTGTTCGGGTTTGAACAGGAAGTCCTTCATGTAGGAGACGACGTGGCGCTGCTCGCCGTTGATGACGAGGTTCTCGCCGCGCCCGTCGGTCAGGTAGCTGGACAGCGTCTCGTTCGGATCGACCGCTTCACGCTTCTGGTCGAGGGTTGCGATCTCGAGATTGACGCCAAGCCGCACAGTGCCGGCATCTGGGTCAAGCTCGCCGGTCAGCATCTTGAGCAATGTCGTCTTGCCGGCGCCGTTCGGCCCGACAAGGCCGACGCGGTCGCCGCGCTGGATGCGGGTCGAGAAGCCCTTGACCACGGTCAGGTCGCCGAAGCTCTTTTCGATGTTCTTGGCCTCGATGACCAGCTTGCCGGACTCGGCAGCATCGCTCGCCACCATCGTCGCCACGCCCTCGGCGCCGCGATGGCTGCGGAATTTCTGGCGCATCGACTGAAGCTCGCCTAGCCGGCGCATGTTGCGCTTGCGGCGCGCCGTCACGCCATAGCGCAGCCAGTGCTCCTCGCGCACGATCTGGCGGCCGAGCTTGTGCTGGTCGCGCTCTTCCTCCTCGAGGATTTGATCGCGCCACTCCTCGAAATGGGCAAAGCCACGGTCGAGCCGGCGCGTCTGGCCGCGATCGAGCCACACCGTGTTGCGGCTGACGCGCTCGAGGAAACGGCGGTCGTGCGAGATCAGGATCAGCGCCGACGAGGTACGGATGAGCTCTTCTTCCAGCCACTCGATGACGGAGAGATCGAGATGGTTGGTCGGCTCGTCGAGCAGCAGGATATCGGGCTCGGGCGCCATGACGCGGGCAAGTGCCGCGCGGCGGGCCTCGCCACCGGAGAGATCACCCGGGCGCTCCTCGCCCGTCAGGCCGAGATGGTCGAGCAGGTAGGTGGCGCGGTGACTGTCGTCGGCCGGTCCGAGTCCAGCCTCGACATAGGCCCGCACACTGGCGAAGCCGTCCATGTCAGGGGCTTGCGGCAGGTAGCGGATCGTCGCCGAAGGCTGGCGAAACACCTCGCCATCGGTCGGCTCGACCATGCCGGCGGCAATCTTGAGCAGCGTCGACTTGCCCGAGCCGTTGCGGCCGACGAGCGCGATCTTGTCGCCTGATGATGCGGAAAGTGCCGCGCCGTCGAGCAGCGGCACGCCGCCAAAGGTCAGCCGGATGGCGTCGAGATTGAGAAGCGGTGGCGCCATGATCAGAATTCCGGAGCGGGATAGGGGTGAGCGACAAGCAGGGCGCGGCCGCTGCCGAGCGAAATCCTGAGGGTGCCCTGGACTTCGTTGGAGAGGGTGAGCGACGAACCGAACGGTACCTCGACGCTGTCGAGCAACCACTTGGCGCCTTCCTCGGTAAGGCCGGTCAACGCCGAGAAGGCGAGCACCGAAAACATCGTGCCGTCGTCGTAATCGAAGCTTGCCGTACCGGGAAGAAGCGGCACGCCTTCCTGATGGCCGCTGCTCAGCACGACTTCGGTGCCGCCTTCGGCGAGACGAAGCGCCAGCGCGAAATGGAGAAAGGCATGGTCGGACCGGGCGCCACCGAAGGCACCGACGAGCACGAGCGATGTCGCTCCACGCTCCAGCGCGGCCGAAATTGCCAACTCGCCGTCGGTCTTGTTCTTTTCGGCGGGAAACACCTCGCGCGGCACTGCGGCGAAAGCAGGATCGAGCTCAGCCGGGGCCGAGTCGAAATCGCCGAGCCAGAGCTCCGGCATCAGGCCCAACGTCGCCGCGTGGCGGATGCCGGAATCGGCCGCGATGACGCGGCTGCCCGCGACCTGGCGGTCGAGGCGCGGCGTCCGCAGTAGCTCGCCGCCGAGAAGGATGGTGAACCGGCTCATGCCGAGGCCATTACCAGCCCGGCGGCCGAAACGGAAGGCCGGCGAGCAGCGCTGAAACTTGGGCTTGCACCGCCCCTTCGCCGGCTCTATTCCTTGGATCGCTCTAACGGGGTGCCTGTCACGCGCAAGCGGGGCCGGCTGAGAGGCATGGAGAGTTCCGGCCAACCCGCTGAACCTGATCCGGTTTGTACCGGCGGAGGGATTAGATGCTTCGGACGCCCGGCGCTTCAAATTCCCTTTCAACACCAATGAAGGAGGCGCTGATGCGCTCGCTGATCCTATCCCTGACTTCCGCCCTGGCGATGGCCGCTGCAGCCTTCCCGGCCTCGGCCGAGGGAAAACTCACCATCTACACCTATGAGAGCTTCACCTCTGAATGGGGCCCCGGCCCGCAGGTGAAAAAGGCCTTCGAAGCCGAATGCGCCTGCACGGTCGATTTCGTCTCGGTCGCCGACGGCGTCGCCCTTCTCAACCGCGTCAAGCTCGAAGGCGCCTCGACCAAGGCCGACATCGTGCTTGGCCTCGACACCAACCTGACGACCGAAGCGAAGGCCACCGGCCTGTTTACACCACACGGTGCTGCCGGCGCCGACGTCAAGGTTCCGGGCGACTGGAAGGACGACACCTTCGTGCCCTACGACTACGGCTACTTCGCCGTCGTCTATGACACCGAAAAGCTGAAGAACCCGCCCAAGAGCCTGAAGGAACTTGTCGAGGGCAATCCGGAAGAAAAGATCGCCATCCAGGACCCGCGCACCTCGACACCAGGTCTCGGCCTTCTGCTCTGGGTCAAGTCGGTCTATGGCGACAAAGCGCCGGAAGCCTGGACCAAGCTCAAGGGCCGCGTGCTGACGGTGACGCCGGGCTGGAGCGAGGCCTATGGCCTGTTCACCAAGGGCGAAGCGCCGATGGTTCTGTCCTACACCACTTCGCCGGCCTACCACATGGTCGCCGAGAACACCGAGCGTTACCAGGCCGCATCCTTCGAGGAAGGCCATTACCTGCAGATCGAGGTGGCCGGCATCACCACAACGGGCGCCAAGAACCCGCTGGCCGAAAAGTTCATGGCCTTCATGACCGGCCCCGGCTTCCAGGACGCGGTCCCCGAGACCAACTGGATGCTGCCCGCCGGCAAGACCGACAAGCCGCTCAACCCCGCTTTCGACAAGCTGGTGAAGCCGGCAAAGACACTGATCTTCAGCGCCGATGAAGTGGCTGCCAATCGCAAGGCCTGGGTCGACGAGTGGCTCGGCGTGATGAGCAAATAAGGCCCGAAAGGCTCGAACGTGACCACCCTACGTTGCCCCCCTCTGTCCTGCCGGACATCTCCCCCACAAGGGGGGAGATTGGCAGTTGCGCGGCCTTTGCCAATCACGACGGTGACAGAAGAAGCGGCAACGGTGAGGCAACTGATCTCCCCCCTTGTGGAGGAGATGTCCGGCAGGACAGAGGGGGGCAACGTAGAGTACAGCGTAGCCGCTCTGCGTCATGCACGCTCCAAACGCGTCTAGCCCGGCATGCGCATTCCCCCCACCGACTCTCGCATCATAGCCGGCATCCTTGCGCTGGTGGCCATCGGCATGCTGATCGGTGGCGCATTCGTCGGGCTCGGCATCGAGGCCTGGCGCAATCCCGAAGGCGCCTATGCCGCCTTCGACAGCTACCTTTTTCGCGTCGCGCGTTTCACCATCTGGCAGGCGCTGCTGTCGATGCTGCTGTCGGTGGCCCCGGCAATCCTCGTCGCCCGCGCGCTTGCCCGCCATCCCGCTTTTCCCGGCCGTGGGCTGATCCTGCGCCTGTTTGCCGTGCCGCTGGCACTCCCGGCGATCGTCGCCGCACTCGGCATTCTCACGCTTTACGGCCGTGCCGGTTACTTCGCCGCTCCATTGAGCGCACTGAGCGGAGGCACATGGCCGGGCGTCTATGGTCTGTCCGGCATCCTGGTCGCGCATGTGTTCTTCAACATGCCACTGGCGACGCGGCTTTTGCTGGAGGCGCTGCAGACCGTGCCATCAGACCAGTGGCGGTTGGCGAGCCAGCTTGGCATGGGGGCGCGCGCCAGCTTCCGACTGATCGAATGGCCGGCGGTACGTGCGGCCCTCCCCGGCGTTGCCGGGCTGGTGTTCATGCTCTGCGTCACCTCCTTCACCATTGTGCTGACGCTCGGCGGCGGACCGGCGGCAACCACGCTGGAGGTGGCTATCTACCAGGCTCTGCGCTTCGACTTCGACCCTGCGCGGGCTGTCGCCCTGACGCTGCTTCAGATCGGCTTGACCGCGGGGATCGTGCTCACCCTGATGCGGCTCGGCGCCAACACCACTGGCGACGCCAATCTGTCGGTGGCGCGGCGCAGCTACATCGAGGCCGGGCCAGGCGAAAAGGTCCTGAACATCGTGGTGATAGTGGCCGCCCTCGTCTTCGTTGGCGGGCCGATGGCAGCAACAGTGGTGTCGGGTCTCGAAGCCGACCTCGCCCGCCTTGCCACCGAAGCGTCGGTTCATCGCGCCACGCTGACCAGCCTTGTCTTCGCCTCGATCTCGGCAACGCTGGCCTGCGCTCTTTCGCTATCGCTCGTCATGGCCCGGCGGGTTCTCGCCACCTCCAGATCCGACGGCAAGGGATCGCTGCTCGAGCGGCTGACCGACACCGGCGCCGGCTTCGTGCTGGTGGTGCCGCCTGTCGTTGTCGGCGCAGGCTGGTTCGTGCTGGTGCGGCAGTCAGTCGATGTCTTCGCGCTCGCGCCCTTCATGGTGGTGACCGTCAATGCCGTCATGGCGATGCCCTTTGCCGTGCGCGCCATCCGCCCGGCCCACGACGCGGCGGCCGAGCGCCATGAATGGCTCTGCGCGCAGCTCGGCATTTCCGGCTGGAACCGGCTGCGGCTGATCGACTGGCCGGTGTTGCGGCGGCCGCTCGCGACAGCGTTTGCCTTTGCCACAGCGCTTTCGCTCGGCGATCTCGGCGTCATCGCACTGTTCGGCAGCGACGCCGTGCAGACGCTGCCCTATCTTCTGCTCGCCCGCATGGGCAGCTACCGCACCGCGGACGCAGCCGGCCTGGCACTGATGCTCGGGCTCCTGTGCCTTGCCTTGATGATGCTGGCCGACCGCCTCGGCAAGGAGACCTCCAGATGACGGCAAAAGGCGAGGCGGTGCAGCTCGACCGCATGGTGTTCAGCTATGGCGAGACCATGGTAGCCTTCGACACGACCTTCGCGGCAGGCGAGATCACCGCGATCATGGGCCCGAGCGGCGCGGGCAAGTCGACGCTTCTCAATCTCGTCGCCGGCTTCGAGACACCGCGCGAAGGGCGTGTGCTGATCGGCGGCGCCGACGTCAGCTGCGCACCGCCCTCGGCACGCCCCGTGTCCATGGTGTTCCAGGAGAACAATCTTTTCGCCCATCTCGACATCGCCAGGAACGTCGGGCTCGGCCGCTCGCCCTCGCTACGGCTCTCGGCCCACGACCGCATGGACGTCGCCGAAGCGCTGGCGCGAGTAGGCCTTGCCGGCATGGAGCAGCGGCTGCCCCGCGAGCTGTCAGGCGGCGAGCGCCAGCGGGTGGCACTTGCCCGCGTTCTGGTGCGCGACCGCCCGGTGCTGCTGCTGGACGAACCGTTTGCCTCGCTTGGTCCAGCCTTGCGCGCCGACATGCTGGAGCTGGTGGTCAGCGTTCATGCCGAACGCCAGATGACCGTGCTTTTCGTGACACACCAGCCGGAAGACGCGCGAAAACTGGCGCAAAACATGGTTTTTGTCGAAGCCGGCGCCATTGTGGCTACCGGCAAGACACCTGATTTCTTTGATGAATCTGGACCCGAGGCGTTCCGCCGCTATATCGGAGACGAAAGGCGATGACATAATCACGGCACATTGCCCGGAAGCCGACATAATTTACGGTCAAATCGCCGCACAAGTGAAACAAGACTTGTTGTGTCGGCAAGGGGAGTATGGCTAGGTCCATGCTATGCCCGCGGGTACTGCTTCGCCTCTGCCCGGACCTGAAAGGAACCTGCCCTGCCTACCCGCCGCCATGGCCATATCGAGATGAGCACGCCCCGCCGCACGCGACTAGCCCTCGCGGTTGCGCTGTCGGCGTTTGTCGCCGGCTGCCAGCCGTTCAACTCGAGCGACCTGCGCGAACAGGGCTTCCAGCCGTCCAACAATCCGGTGACGGTCGACAATGTAACGCGCAACGACAAGCTGGCCGAGATCGCCAAGGCACAGCACCCACGCATTCTCGCCACCTATGGCGGCGAATATTCGGACCCCAAGCTTGAGCGCATGGTCGCCAAGGTCGTCGGCAGCCTGACGACGGTTTCGGACAATCCGAACCAGACCTATCGCATCACCATCCTGAATTCGCCCAACGTCAACGCCTTCGCGCTGCCGGGCGGCTATCTCTACGTAACCCGCGGCCTCCTGGCTCTCGCCAACGATTCGGCCGAGCTCGCCGCCGTCATCGCCCACGAGATGGGCCATGTGACCGCAAACCATGGCGTCCAGCGCCAGCAGAAGGAAGCCGAGGAAGTGCTGGCGACCAAGGTCGTCACCGACGTGCTCGGCGAAAGCCCCACCGCCAAGGCGGCATTGATCCGAGGCAAGCTCAGGCTGGCGCAGTTCTCGCGCAACCAGGAGCTCGAGGCCGACGGCATCGGCATCAAGATGAGCGGCCAGGCCGGCTATGATCCGTTCGCCGCCGGACGCTTCCTGCAGTCGATGGCCGCCTACAGCGACCTGCGCTCGGTCAGTGGCGCCACCGACGCCAGCCTCGACTTCCTGGCGAGCCACCCCAACGCACCGCAGCGCATCGACCTGGCGCAGCGCCATGCCCGCCAGTTCGGCGCACCTGGCATCGGCAAGCGCGACCGCGATTCCTTCCTGGCCGGCATCGACGGGCTTTTGTTCGGCGACACGCCAGATGAAGGCTACGTGCGCGGCACGACCTTCCTGCATCCGAAGCTCGGCATTTCCTTCTCGGTGCCGCAGGGCTTCGTCATCGACAATACGGCCGCCGCCGTCACTGCAACCGGCCCGGGCAACATGGCCATCCGCTTCGACGGCGTGACCATCGACAGCAGGCTGTCGCTGTCCGACTACGTTCGCAGCGGCTGGGTGGCCGGGCTCGATTCGGCCACGGTGCGCACCGAGACGATCAATGGCAACGAAGCCGCCTTCGCTCGCGCCAGCGCCGAAGGCTGGCAGTTCGACATCGTGGTGATCCGCGCCGGCGCCCAGGTCTATCGCCTGCTGACGGCGGCCCCCACCGCCAGCACCGATCTCGACAGCGTTGCGCGCACGGTTAGCTCCAGCTTCCACGTCATGACCCCGGCGGAGAAGGCAGCGCTCAAGCCGCTGCGCATCCGCGTCGTCACGGTTCAGCCGGGCCAGACCATGGGTTCGCTTGCCGCTGGCATGGTCGGCGTCGACCGCAAGCTCGATCTGTTCAGGGTGTTGAACGGCCTCGCGCCAGGCGCCACCGTTTCGGTCGGCGACAAGGTCAAGGTCATTACCGACAGGTAGTTTCAGCTCAGGCTGCCAGGAAAGCGGCGTTCTGCTTCACCAAGGCCGAACGCAGCTTTTCCATGGCGCGCGTCTCGATCTGGCGAACGCGCTCCTTGGAGATGCCAAGCGACGTGCCGAGTTCCTCCAGCGTGGCGCCCTCCTCGGTCAGGCGGCGCTCCTCGATGATCTGCAGCTCACGGGCGTTGAGAACGCCGAGCGCGTCGCGCAGCCAATGGGTGCGCCGCTCAACGTCGATCGCCTCGCCCACCAGTTCGTCCGGCAGCGGATCTTCTGATACCAGCAGGTCCATGCGCTCGCCGGTGTCGCCGTCTTCGTTGAGCGGCGCGTTGAGCGAGGTGTCAGGCACCGAAAGCCGCATGTCCATCATGGCGACGTCGGCCTCCGACACGCCGAGCGCCAACGAAATCTCATGATAGGCCGCCGCACCACCCAGCGGACCGCCACCCTGGGCGAGCCGCGCACGCATACGCCTGAGGTTGAAGAACAGCGACTTCTGCGCCGAGCTCGTGCCACCCCGGACGATCGACCAGTTGCGCAGGATGTAGTCCTGCATCGATGCGCGGATCCACCAGGTGGCATAGGTCGAGAAGCGGACGTCGCGTTCGGGGTCGAACCGGGCAGCAGCCTCGAGCAGGCCGACATGGCCTTCCTGGATCAGGTCGCCCAGAGGCAAGCCGTAGCGGCGGAACTTGACCGCCATCGCGATCACCAGCCGCATGTGGGCGGTGGCGATTCGGTCCAGGGCGGCCTCGTCGTGCTGTTCCTTCCACCGCACGGCAAGTGCGATCTCTTCGCTCTTTTCGAGATAAGGTGCGCGCGATGCGGCCCTCAGCATCATCTGCTCGCCGGCCAATCCTGCCCGATCCATGCCCATGACACAGTCTCTCGATGCGTTGCCTAGCTGACGCGGCCTCCGCCATCAAATGCGGTCCCGCACGGCAAATAACGCGGCATCGCAGCGAATGTTCCGCACTGCAAAACGGGCCGAAACCGGGAGGTGGATTGAAATTCCAAGATGACGCCATATTTGAAATTCCATTCCTTATGCCGATCAGGCGCTTCTGACAGATTGCCGCCAATCACAACGCTCCCGGCCCAAACGCGGCCGGTCTAAGAAATCGGGATCACAGACCATGAACTGGTTGAAATCGCTGGCCGTTGCCGCAACGCTCCAGATCGCAGCCGTAGCCGCCGCTCATGCCGGCGAGAACCTCGACCAGATCAAGTCTGCCGGAGTGTTCAAGATCGGCACCGAGGGCACCTATGCGCCCTTCACCTATCACGACGCCTCGGGCGCGCTCGTCGGCTTCGACGTCGAGATCGGCAAGGAGATCGCCAAGCGCCTCGGCGTCAAGGCAGAGTTCCTGGAAGGCAAGTGGGACGGCCTGATCGCCGGCATCGACGCCAAGCGTTATGACGCCGTCATCAACCAGGTCGGCATCACCGAGGCGCGCAAGGCGAAATACGACTTCTCCGAGCCCTATATCGCCTCCAAGGCCGTGCTCATCGTCAGCGGCAAGAACGCCGACATCAAGGACTTTGCCGACCTCAAGGGCAAGAAGTCGGCTCAGTCGCTGACCAGCAACTTCGGCAAGATCGCCGAGAAGAATGGCGCAGAGCTGGTCGGCACCGACGGCTTCGACCAGTCGATCCAGCTGGTGCTGAACGGCCGCGCCGACGCCACCATCAACGACAGCCTGTCCTTCTACGACTTCAAGAAGCACAAGCCCGATGCCGACGTGAAGATCGTGGCCGAGGAAGAGAAGGCCGACTATTCCGGCGTGATCGTACGCAAGGGCGACCCGGAGCTGGTGGCGGCAATCAACAAGGCGCTGGCCGAGATCAAGGCCGACGGCACCTACAAGAAGATTTCCGAGACCTATTTCGGCGCTGACGTCTCGCAGTAAGCGGTCCTCCCCCAAAAAGGGGCGGCGGGCCATCAGGCGGCCGCCCTTTTTCAGTTTCTTCATTTTTCCCAATGAACTCGCCCGGAAAATCTGCGATTTTCCGGGCTCGTCTATTGTGGGGAGGGAGCATTCATCTTGCCACACTGGCTTCAACTGATGCTGGATTCGCTTGGCCCGCTGCTGTGGGCCGCGCTCGTCTTCACCGCGCCACTCACGCTGCTGTCATTCGCCCTCGGCCTGACCGTCGGGCTGGGCGCAGCCCTTGCCCGGCTGTTTGGCCCTGGCTGGCTATCGGCCATCGTGCGCTTCTATGTCTGGATCATCCGCGGCACGCCGCTTCTTGTGCAGCTGTTCCTGATCTTCTACGGCCTGCCCAGCATCGGCATCGTACTCGACGCCTTCCCGGCGGCCCTCATCGGCTTCACGCTCAACATCGGCGCCTATTCCTCCGAGATCATCCGCGCCGTCATCACTTCGGTGCCCAAGGGCCAGTGGGAAGCGGCCTATTCGATCGGCATGACCTGGAGCCAGGCGATGCGGCGCACCATCCTGCCGCAGGCGGCGCGCGTGGCGGTACCGCCGCTCTCCAACACCTTTATCTCACTGGTCAAGGACACCTCGCTTGCCGCCGCCATCACCGTGCCGGAGATGTTCCAGGCGGCCCAACGCATCGTCGCCACCACCTACGAGCCGCTCATCCTCTACGTCCAGGCGGCGATCCTCTACCTCGCCATGAGCTCGGTGCTGTCTGCCCTGCAGGTCAGGCTTGAAAAGCGGCTCAACCGCTATGGCGGCTTCCTGGAGGCGCGCACATGATCGGCCTGTCGCACATCGTCAAGCGTTTTGGCGACAACACCGTCATCAGGGACGTGTCGGTCGACATCAGGGAAGGCAGCGTGACCGCGCTCGTCGGCCCCTCGGGCGGCGGCAAGAGCACGCTGCTGCGCTGTATCAACCTGTTGGAAATACCAACCTCGGGCACGGTGCGTGTCGGCGACGACGCCATCGAGTTCAAGCCTGATGTCAAGGTCGCGACCAGGACCATCCAGCAGCTGCGCCGCCAGACTGGCATGGTGTTCCAGAACTTCCAGCTGTTCCCGCATCGCACGGCAATCGAAAACGTCATGGAAGGCCTTGTCACCGTGCTGAAATGGCCGGAAGCAAAGGCCCGCGAACGGGCGGCATCTCTGCTCGACAAAGTCGGCATGTCGCACAAGGCCGACGCCTGGCCGGCAACGCTTTCGGGCGGTCAGCAGCAGCGGGTGGCGATCGCCCGCGCACTTGCCCCCTCGCCCAAGGTGCTGCTCTGCGACGAGCCGACTTCGGCGCTCGACCCCGAACTGGCGCAGGAAGTGGTCGACGTGCTCAACAAGCTCGCCAGCGAAGGCACCACCATGGTGATGGCGACGCATGACCTCAGGCTTGCCTCCAAGGTGGCACAGGAAGTGGTCTTCCTCGAAGCCGGCTCGATTGTCGAGCAGGGCCCGGCAACCGAAGTCTTCGGCAGCCCGAAGCATGAGCGCACCAGGCGCTTCATCGCCTCGATCACGCACCAGCACGGCAAAGGCGGCGGCGAGGGCTGAAGCCCCGCGCCAACCAGTCGTCAGAACGAGATTTCGGCCGCCCGGCGGACTTCGATCACGGCATTGCCGGCGTCAAAGCCGTCGAGTGTCTCGTTGTGGTGGGCAATGATGTCGACATGGGCAAGATTTGCCGAGTCGGCGGTCGTGTGGCCATCGGCGACCAGCGTGACGTCATAGCCGAGCGACACGGCGCGCCGCACCGTCGTGTCGACGCAGAACTGGGTCATGCAACCGCCGACGACCAGATGGGAGATCCCCAGCGCCTCGAGCCGGATGACCAGCTCCGTCTCGTGAAACGAGTCCGAACTCTTCTTGCGAACCAGAACATCGCCAGGCTGCGGCGCAAGTTCCGGCCGAACTTGCCAACCCTCGGTCCCGACCGCCAGCCGGTGACCATCAGGGCCGTCATGCTGGATGACGACGACCGGCACGCCGGAGGCTCGCGCCTTGTTCTGGAGATTACGCAGCCTGGCCACCACCTCTTCGAGCGCGGCGTCGATGACGGGCTGTCGCCCGGCCGTCCCCTTGTCCTTGAGGATCGCATTCTGCACGTCGATGATAAGAAGCGCCTTGCCCATCTGCTGTCCCGTCCCGAACCGGCCATGTTTAGCCTCGGATACAGCAAATCCACCCGTCTCCCTAGCGCCCCCAAAACAAAAGCTGCCTGAGGGCCCCAAGCATGTCAGCAACTCAACCAAGCACAGGCTGCCGGCAGTGAACCAAGTGTTTTCAGGCCTGGAGGCCTCAAGGCAGGGCGCGCAACAATCCCTCACCCCACAAACAAAAAACCCGGCCATTGGCCGGGTTTTTCATAATGGAACTGCAAAGCCTGATCAGGCAGCTTCTTCCTGCTCGGCGTCGGCTTCCTCATTGTCGGCCTTGGTACCGCGCTTCGGACCCTTGTTGAGGTTGGTCTCGATGAGACGAACGGCCTCGGTCTCCGACATGCGGTTCACGGCAGCGATCTCGCGGGCCATGCGGTCGAGCGCGGCTTCATAAAGCTGGCGCTCGGAATAAGACTGCTCCGGCTGGTTGTCGGCACGGTAGAGGTCGCGCACGACTTCCGAAATCGAGATCAGGTCGCCGGAATTGATCTTTGCATCATATTCCTGCGCACGGCGCGACCACATGGTGCGCTTGACGCGCGCGCGGCCCTGCACGACCTTCAAAGCGCGATCGACATAGTCAGTCTCCGACAGTTTGCGCATGCCGATGGAGGTCGCCTTGGCGACCGGCACCTTGAGGCGCATCTTGTCCTTCTGGAAATCGATCACGAACAGTTCAAGCTTGTGTCCCGCCACTTCCTGCTCGTCGATGGATACGATCTGGCCGACGCCATGCGCCGGGTAGACGATATACTCGCCGGTCTTGAAACCGTGACGTGCTGCGGATTTCTTCTGCGGGATGGAAGTTGCCATACGCCCTGAACTCCTTCTTTAACACCGACCCGCCGAGGCCGGCTAACGAGGGTGGCCGCTAACGCGACCTTGTGCCGCACGACAATCGACCCCCATTCGGAGAGCTTGGACCGGCAACAGCAAAAAACTGTAAACGCCGTCCCAGATTGCTCTGGTCCGAAATGGGGTTGTCACCTTTCAGTGAAATAGGCTTCGCGCCATGATCGACGTTGTGTCACCGGCATGTTGACCAAGCCCTAACACAAAAAGTCGCAAGAATCAAGGTTTTGCTGCATACGCGAACACCGGCCCGCGTCAAGTCACGACTGCGGTGCGCAAACTTGTCGATGTGGCGCCCCGGGGCGCCGCAGCCTTCAGTTGCCTTCGCCGGGCTCGGCCGAGAAGTACTGCTCGAACTTGCCTTCGACGCCGTCGAACTCTTTTGCCTCGGGCAGCTCAGGCTTCTTGACGGTCAGGTTCGGCCACTTGCTGGCGTATTCGGTATTGATCTGGAGCCACTTGTCCAGGCCCGGCTCGGTGTCCGGCTTGATGGCGTCAGCCGGGCATTCCGGCTCGCAGACGCCGCAGTCGATGCACTCGTCGGGATGGATGACGAGCATGTTCTCGCCTTCGTAGAAGCAATCGACCGGACAGACCTCGACGCAATCGGTGTACTTGCACTTGATGCAATTGTCGGTGACGACGTAGGTCATGCGGTAGGCTCCGGGACTTCCCGTACGGGCGAACTTTGACGGTGAGGTAGACCCTTTGTCGGGCTCTTGCAAGGGCGGCCATTGCGCGCAAGGCCGCCTTGGCGGAACGACTTTCTCATCTTGGCCCAGTTCGGCTCAGATGATGCTTCAATCGCCCCGCAAGCGGTCGGTGGCGCGGCGTTCACGCTTGGTCGGCCGACCGCTTCCGGCCTCGCGCAGCGGCGGCAGCGCATCGGGTGGAGCCTCGCCCTTGGGCGTTGGCGCCGGCGACAGGTCTTCATAGAGCCGCCTCGCCTCTTCGGCTGGGCCGCGCCGGTCACCCGGCAGCGTCACCTTGTAGACCAGGATACGACGGTCGAGCGTTATGGTCAGCACATCGCCGGTCTTGACGATGTCGGATGCCTGGTCGAGCTTCTGGCCGTTCAGCCTGACACCGCCGCCCTGCACCAGCTTGGCCGCCAGCGACCGCGACTTGACCGCGCGCGAGAAGAACAGCCACTTGTCGATGCGCTGTCTTCCCTCGCCGGCCAAGTGGGTTACTTCTTCAGCTGGTCGCGCAGCGCCGCGAGCTTGGCGAAGGGCGAGTCGGGATCGATGCGCACCGGACGCTCCTCGCGCGGCTTCTGCTGGAAGGCGGGCTTACCCTTGAAGCCACCGCGATCGCCGCCGTGCTTTTCGCCCTGCGGCCGTTCGTTGCGGTTGCGGTGCTCAGGGCGACCGCCCTCACCCTGCGGCTTGCCACCGGGCTTGCGGTCGAAGCGCGGACGACCGCCGTCGCGGCCCTCGCCACCTTCACGCGGGCCGCCGCGATTGGCCTCGCCCGGCCGAGCAGCCTGGCCATTGCGCTGGTCGCGCTGGCCGCCGCGCGGGCGGTTGTTGTCATGGCGATGACGCGGACGCTGCTCGAAACGGCCCTGACGCCAGATGAGGATCGGCTTGGGCTCTTCGGCCTGCTCCGCAGCGTCTGTCGAAGCAGTTGCCTCCACGGCAGGAGCTTCCTCGGCGGCGGCTTCCGCCGCCACCTCGACCACGGGCTCGGCAACAGTCTCTTCGGCTGCGGTTTCCGCTGGCGCCTCGGCAACCTCGGTCACGGCTTCGGCAACGGCCGCTTCTTCTGCAACGCCTTCGGCGGCTGCGTCTTCAGCAACCGGCTCAGCGGGAGCTGCTTCCGCAACCTTGGCGGCAGCGGCCTGTTCGGCAGCTTCGCGCGTGGCCGTGTCGATGGCTTCGAGCTTGTCCTTGACCTCGGCGGCCGGCTTGGGCTCGGCGCGGTAGCCAAGGCCTTTCAGGATCTCTTCCATGTCGTCGCCGGTGGCCCCGAGGATCGACATCATCTGCGGCGTTACGATGAAGGCCGAACCGTCATAGGCACCATCGGGACGCGTGCCGCTGCCCTGCTTCCAGGCCAGCGCGGGACGAATGAGATCGGCAAGGCGCTCCAGGATGTCGACGCGCACGGCACGGCGGCCGAGATTGCGGAAACCGGCCAGCTTGTAGAACGACTTGTCGAAGGCCTGGTCGATGACAACAGAGGTGCGGCCGGCAGACAGCGCATGGACGACGTCGCCGAAGCCGGGCTTGTCCTTGCCGTCGTTCTTGATCGCCCACAAAAGCGTGACCAGACCCGCCGGTGCCGGTTTGATCAGCGCGGGCACAAACACGTGATAGGCGCCGAAGCGCACGCCGAGACGGCGAAGGGCAGCGCGCCCCTCCTGGTCCAGCGACTTCACCTCTTCGGCAATGTCGCGGCGGTTGATGAGGCCGAAATTCTCGACCAGCTGGAAGGCGATGCCACGCCCGATGCCCGAAAGCTGCTCGGCCGACTTGAGATCGACCAGCGGCTTGAGCAGAAGCTCGACCTGGAAATTGATGAAGCGCTCGGCGCGCGCCGCCACCTTGTCGCGGGCCGGGCCGGTCAGCTGCTCGTCGGCCAGAAGCACGACGCGCGGCTTGAGTGGGTCCTCGCCCTCGACCAGCGTGCCGATCGGCGCGCCGATCCAGCGCAGGACACCATCGGAGCCCAGCGCGATGTCGCCGTTGGGCGACGCGGCGAAACGCTCGGCGCGCGCTTCGAACTCTGTCGCCAGCGCCTTCTGCGCTGCCGTGCGCACTGCCTTGGCGTCCTCGCCACCGGCGCTTTGGTCGGCGGTGAAACGGAACCCTTGCAGTTCGCCGACGTGATGGCCTTCGACGAGGACGGTTCCGGACGGGCTGATTTCGGCTTCAAGCATGGTGTTTTCTCTAAGGCGGCGCATGAGGACGGAAGTCCTGCGGTCTACAAAGCGTTTCGTCAACCGCTCATGCAGCGCATCCGACAATCTGTCTTCGATGTCGCGTGTTTTTTCTTGCCAGTGTGCCGGATCGGCAAGCCAACCGGGGCGGTTTGAGACGAAAGTCCAAGTCCGGATCTGGGCGATCCGGTGCGAAAGCGTGTCGATGTCACCCTCGGTGGAATCGGCGCGACGGACCTGTTCGGCCATATAGTTCTCGTCGACATGGCCACGCCGGGCGAGGTCGTCATACATCGATGCGATGAGATCGGCGTGCTGCGCCGGCGCGATCTTGCGATAGTCGGGCAGCGCGCAAGCTTCCCACAGCAGCGCCACCCGCTCGCGGTTCGTGGCAAGTGCGCGGATTTCGGCATCGCGTGACAGATGCTCGAGCGCCTGGGCATCGACAGCCGGCAAAGCACGCGTCAGCCCCTCCACGGGAGCGACCGTCTCGATCGAGCGCTTCAACGCATCAATGCTGGCAAAGTCGAACTGGACGGTTCGCCACTGCAGCACCTTCACCGGATCGAAATCATGCGCTTCGATCTTTTCGATCAGCTCCTCGTCGAACGGATCGACGCGACCGGTGACGCCGAAGGTGCCGTCGCGCAGATGGCGACCGGCACGTCCGGCGATCTGGCCGAGCTCGGCGGCGGTCAGCTGGCGGAACTGGTAGCCGTCGAACTTGCGGTTCTGGGCGAAGGCGACGTGGTCGACATCGAGGTTGAGGCCCATGCCGATGGCATCGGTGGCGATCAGGTAGTCGACGTCGCCCGACTGGTAGAGCGCCACCTGGGCGTTGCGGGTGCGTGGGCTGAGCGCGCCGAGCACGACGGCCGCCCCGCCCTGCTGGCGCCGGATCAGCTCGGCGATGCCGTAGACCTCGTCGGCCGAGAAGGCGACGATGGCCGAGCGGCGCGGCAGCCGGGTGAGCTTCTTCGACCCGGCATAGGCGAGATGCGACAGCCTCGGACGGGTAACCACAGACACGCCCTTGAGCAGCTTCTCGAGAATGCCGCGCATGGTGTGGGCGCCGAGCAGCAGCGTTTCTTGGCGGCCGCGCAGATGCAGGATGCGGTCGGTGAAGATGTGGCCGCGCTCGAGGTCGCCGGCGAGCTGGACCTCGTCGATGGCGACGAAGGCTGCATCGGTCTGGCGCGGCATGGCTTCGACGGTGCAGACGGAATATCTGGCGCCGGCAGGCTGGATCTTCTCCTCGCCGGTGATCAACGCGACCTTGTGAGCACCGACCTTCTCGCACAGCCGCCCGTAGACCTCGCGGGCCAACAGCCTGAGCGGCAGGCCGATGACGCCGCTTTCATGCGCCACCATGCGCTCGATGGCGAGATGGGTCTTTCCGGTATTGGTCGGGCCGAGCACGGCCGTGACGTCGCGCCCTGACAGGATCAGCGGGTCGTTCTGCCTGGAGTGAACATTCATTTCAAGAAACCACCCTCGGCGCCGGTCGGGACCGGCGTTGCGGCGCCTTCGGACGCCGAGTGGACACATAGGGATTTGCGCGCCAAAGCGAAAGCGGAATGTTCCGGTTTAAGAGTTGGAACGAGTCTGGAACGAATCAGCGACGAATCACTGACTCTGGACGATTCAGGTTTTGTTCACCCCAACATATTGAAGAACAGCTGGCAAGCGGCACCACATGCAGACTCACTAAAGTGGCCAGTTCCCGATTCCGCGCCGTTGCCGTTAACCTTTGCCGGCAAGGTCGCGCCCAGCAGGGTGAAGCCGCACGCAAAATAATGAAATTATTGATGTTTCCTACTCAGGCGTTAACAGCAGCGAGGCCTGCAACCGCGATTTGATTAAGACTTGAACCAAATGCGGAACGAACTGGCGACGAATCGGTGACCGTACCTGTTTCCCGGTTTGTTCACCGCTAGATGTTGTGCCGCTTGATCTCCTCGGGCGGATTCGAGGCAAGTCCGGTGCAAGTTCGCATGCGAAAGCCCACAACCGCCGTTAACCTTTGCGTGCCATTCCGGCACGAACAGCCTGTAGCGAAAATATCTGTGATTGCATTCCGTTAGGTCATACTCGCTGGTTGTGTACAACGCCGACGCGTGTCTCCATGGCCAGGTTGAGTCTGTGCGGCGGGGTTGCCTGGACAGGGCCTCCGGAAAATGCGGCGCACCGCGCAGGCGCACGACACTGGAGGGACCAACATGAAACGACTGTTCGCCGAGTTCTTCGGCACATTCTGGCTCGTCTTCGGCGGCTGCGGCAGCGCCGTCCTTGCGGCGGCATACCCCGATCTCGGCATCGGCTTTCTCGGCGTTGCGTTTGCGTTCGGCCTGACCGTTCTCACCATGGCCTATGCTGTCGGCGGCATTTCCGGCGGCCACTTCAACCCGGCCGTTTCGGTCGGCCTGCTGGTCGGCGGCCGCTTCGACGCCAAGGACCTGATCCCCTATGTGATCGCCCAAGTGTTGGGCGCCGTCGTCGCCTCGGCGGTGCTCTATGTGATCGTCAGCGGCAAGGCCGACTTTGCCGGCATCGGCGGCTTCGCCACCAACGGCTATGGCGATGCATCGCCCGGCAAATACGGCATGACGTCCGCACTGGTCATCGAGGTCGTGCTGACCTTCATGTTCCTGATGATCATCCTCGGCTCGACCCATGGCCGTGTGCCCAAGGGCTTCGCCCCCATCGCCATCGGCCTGGCGCTGACCCTGATCCACCTGATCTCGATCCCGGTCACCAACACGTCGGTCAACCCAGCGCGTTCGACCGGACCGGCGCTGTTCGTCGGCGGCATCGCCCTGCAGCAACTGTGGTTGTTCTGGGTCGCGCCGATCGTCGGCGCCATCCTGGCTGGCATCACGCACAAGGCGCTGTTCGAGAGCGAGTGAACAAACCCGACTTCCTTGCCAAGAAAAAAACGGCGCCGAAAGGCGCCGTTTTCCACTGTTGAAATGCTGACGGGCGGTCAGACGAAATACTGCCCGCCATTGGCGGTCAGCGTCGCGCCGGTGACAAAGCCCGACTCGTCGGAGGCCAGGAACACCACGCAGCGCGCAATTTCCTCGGGCTCGCCGAGACGGCCGACCGGAATCTGGGCGATGATCGATTCGCGCACCTTCTCGGGAACTGCCATCACCATTTCGGTGGCGATGTAGCCGGGGCAGATGACGTTGACCGTGATGCCGGCGCGTGCGCCCTCCTGCGCCAGCGCCTTGGTGAAGCCGATGTCGCCGGCCTTCGACGCCGAATAGTTGGCCTGGCCCGCCTGGCCCTTTTGGCCGTTGATCGAGGAGATGGTGATGACGCGGCCGAACTTGCGGTCGCGCATACCGCTCCACAGCGGGTGGGTCATGTTGAAGACGCCATGCAGGTTGGTGTCGATGACTTCCTTCCACTGCTCGCGCGTCATCTTGTGGAACATCGAGTCGCGGGTGATGCCGGCGTTGTTGACCAGCACCGCAACCGGGCCAAGATCGGCCTCCACCTGCCTGATGCCGGCCTCGCAGGCGTCATAGTCGGCGACCGACCATTTGTAGACCGGAATACCCGTCTCTGCCTTGAACTTCTGCGCGGCCTCGTCGTTGCCGGCATAGTTGGCAGCGACCGAGTAGCCCGCGTTTTTCAGCGCGATCGAAATAGCGGCACCAATGCCGCGCGATCCGCCGGTGACGAGTGCGACCTTACCCATTCGTTTCCCCTTTTCTGCTGCTTGGATGACTTGCCCTTATGACAGGCATTTAAAGACGAAGAGGGCGGCACTTAGGCCGCCCTCTCGCATTTCGATTTACATCGCCTCGACACACATCGCGACGCCCATGCCGCCGCCGATGCACAGGGTCGCCAGACCCTTTTTGGCTCCACGCCGCCGCATCTCGTAGACCAGCGTGTTGAAGACGCGGGCGCCCGACGCGCCGACCGGATGGCCGATGGCAATCGCGCCGCCATTGACGTTGACGATGTCAGGGTTCCAGCCCATGTCCTTGTTGACCGCGCAGGCCTGCGCCGCAAAGGCTTCATTGGCCTCGACTAGGTCGAGATCGCCGACCGACCAGCCAGCCTTCTCGAGCGCCTTGCGCGAGGCCGGGATCGGGCCGGTGCCCATGATCTGCGGATCGACTCCAGCGGTTGCCCACGAAACGATGCGCACGAGCGGCGTCAGGCCGCGTCGCACCGCTTCCGCCTCGCTCATCAGCACCACGGCGGCCGCGCCGTCATTGATGCCGGATGCGTTGCCAGCGGTGACGGTGCCTTCCTTGTCGAAGGCCGGACGCAGCTTGGCCAGCGCATCCATGGTCGTGCCGGCACGGATGTATTCGTCCTGGTCGACGATGGTATCGCCCTTCTTGCCCTTGATCGTGACCGGCACGATCTCGTCCTTGAAACGGCCGGCAACCTGGGCAGCTTCGGCCTTGTTCTGCGAGGCAACAGCAAAGCGGTCCTGCTCCTCGCGGGTCAGCTGCCATTGGCGGGCGACGTTCTCGGCGGTGTTGCCCATGTGGTAGCCGTAGAAGGCGTCTGTCAGGCCGTCCTTGATCATCGTGTCGATCATCTTGAAGTCGCCCATCTTCACGCCGCCGCGCAGGTGCTGGCAGTGCGGCGCCATGGACATCGATTCCTGGCCGCCGGCGACGATGATCTTGGCGTCGCCGATGGCGATCTGCTGCATGCCGATGGCGATGGTGCGCAGGCCCGAACCGCAGAGCTGGTTGAGGCCCCAGGCAGTCGCCTCCTGCGGGATGCCGGCAGCCATGGCCGCCTGGCGCGCTGGGTTCTGCCCCGCACCTGCCGTCAAGATCTGGCCGAGGATGACCTCGTCGACTTCCTTGGCATCGACGCCGGCACGCGCCAGCGCCTCCCTGACCGCGATCGCACCCAGCTCATGCGCCGGCGTGTTGGCGAAGGCGCCGTTGAACGAACCGACCGGCGTGCGTGCCGCACTGGCGACGACGATGGAGGTGGAGGCGGACATGTTTCTCTCCAGACTTGGTGAAACGAGAAGGTTTGTTGTGCGTCGAAGAAATTGGCGCTCACGACTTTTCTTGCCCGTTCCAGGACCCGAGTCAAACCGGAAAATCGGCTAGCGGCTCATGCTGCGCTTGCAGTGCAGCAATGCTGCGCAGCATTTTTTTGCCGGCATGTCCGGGCTTCTCGTTCTTGCACTGCACAAAGCGCTTGGATTTGCAGTTGCTTTGCGCGTATCCTGCCCCCGAGGCGCAATGTTACCGGCTGCTTACACGGCAATCCGGTCTTCCGGGGGAGGATGCTGATGCCTGCAAAAGACGAGCCGGTGGTGATCAAGAAATACGCCAACCGGCGGCTCTACAATACCGGCACGAGCACTTATGTGACGCTCGAGGACTTGGCCGAAATGGTCAAGAAGGGCGAAGAATTCACCGTGCAGGATGCCAAGTCCGGCGAGGACATCACCCATCCGGTGCTGACCCAGATCATCTTCGAGCTGGAGAACAAGGACGGGCAGAACATGCTGCCGATCCCGTTCCTGCGCCAGTTGATTTCGTTCTATGGCGACCAGATGCAGATGGTGGTGCCGAGCTTCCTCGAGCAGTCGATGATCGCCTTTGCCAAGGAACAGGAACGCTTCCGCGAGCAGATGAAGTCGACCTTCGGCAAGGCGCCTATGGATATGATGAAGGGCGCCACGCCGATGAAGGCGCTGGAAGAGCAGACCCGGCGCAACATGGAGCTGTTCCAGAACGCCATGCGCATGTTCACGCCCTTCCCGGCCGCTTCGGGCAGCGCGCCGGCCGAGCCGGCACGGAAGGAAGCAGCCGAGAAGCCCGACGATCTCAAGGAGCTGAAGGAACAGCTCGCTGCAATGCAGCGCAAGATCGATTCTATGGGGTGAGGCACGGTCGGCCCAGAGCGCACTCAAAAAGCCAACTGCTTGGCTTTTTGAGTGCCGAACGCCCGGAGCGACAGCGAAGGGCTGGGGCTTTTTGTTTGAGAACGCCGGGGAGCTGTCGGGTTCAGCCCCCCACTGGGGCAGCGCAACTCATCATCTAAGCCCGACGGCTTCTCACTCCGGCGCCAGCGCCAAAGCCAACCGTACGCCACCCTGCCCTACCCTTTCAGGCGAGAGATTTTCAACCTGACGCAGGGTTTTGCTCTGCTCACCGAGCGTGTTTTCTAGGCGCGCAACATCGGAGGAACCCCATCATGACCGAACTGACGCTGGCCAAGGCCAACGCCATCATTACCACCGCATTCGAACTGGGCGCCCAGCAGGACTTCAAGCCGCTGGGCGTTGCCGTGCTCGATGCCGGCGGCCATCTCCTGGCATTCCAGCGCCAGGACCGCGCGCCCTTCATCCGCGCCGAGGTTGCCTCGGGCAAGGCCTATGGCGCGCTCGCCGTGGGCACCAGCTCGCGTGCGCTCGGAGTTGCAGCCGTAGAGCGTCCACATTTCTTCCAGGGACTGTCGGCGGTATCGGGCGGCAAGATCGTGCCGGTCCCCGGCGGCGTGCTGATCCGCAACAAGGACGGCGATGTGCTGGGTGCCGTCGGCATTTCCGGCGACACGTCTGACAATGACGAGCTGGCGGCAATGGCCGGCATCGAGGCGGCCGGCTTCGTTGCCAAGGTCTGAGGCGATCCCAGACAAGGCATGACGCGGCTTTCCGTCGGAAACCGCATCAAACCAAAGAGCGCGTTTTCGCGATTCGAGGGAATCGCGGCGACGCTCTAGTCGCGGCCGAAGGTGACGTCGCGGTTGGCCGATCGGATCGAGACCGAGAAGCCAGCCAGGACGTCGAGCAGGGCGATTACCACCAGGATGAAGAAGACCGAGCTGGTGGCGCCGCGCATCAGCAGGAACTCGACCAGGAACGCCACGAAGACGAAGGTCGACAGCAGGTGGTCGATGACAGAGGCGCTGCCCGTGCGGGTCGCCTTGACGATCTCGACGAAGAACAGAAGCAGCGCAACGACGATCAGCAGGTCGCCGAGGGTGAGCGTGAAGACGCCGCCCGACATCATGCCGAGCGAGACGACCGTGGTCTGCCACGGATCCCCCGCGGGGCCGCTGCCGAACAACCCGGCAAGGCCGGCGTTGTAGAGAATGAAGGGCACGATCAGAAGGGGGATGCCGGCAAGCATAAAGCTACTCCGCGTTTTGCTCGCCCTTGTAGAAGGGGCCCGGCCGCTTCGGTCAAGGACTTCGTGGCTTCACCCGATCACCGACGCACAAAAAGAAAGGACCGGCAAAGCCGGTCCTTTCTGATCTAAGCCCGTCCGGAAGAAGCTTCTCAGCTTTCCTTCGGCGTCAGAACCTGGCGACCGCGATACATGCCGGTCTTCAGGTCGATGTGGTGCGGACGGCGCATTTCGCCCGAGTTCTTGTCCTCGACATAGGTCGGGGACTTGAGGGCGTCAGCCGAACGGCGCATGCCGCGCTTGGACGGGGAGGTTTTTCGTTTTGGAACAGCCATGGATACACTCCACTAATCGGTCAAGTGACCCTGTCCGCCCTCGTGAAAGGGCCGCATCCAAGGCCGGAATATGAAGAAGTCGGGGAGCCTATACACGGCGAGGCCAAGCTTGACCAGCCCGAACCGACTCTTTTTTCAGCCGACGCACAATGCCGGCGCTAGTCCAGACACTGGACATAAGCGCCTGCCCTTGAGGCACGGCGCTCGATCACCGAAGCAAGCCGCCTGAGCCCGGCACCCGGCTTGGCCGGGTTGCGTGCGGCGGGGTTCGGCAGCGTTACCGCCAGGAGTGCTGCCTGCCGCCGACTGAGCTGGCTTGCGGGCTTGCCAAAATAGTGCTGCGAGGCCGCCTCGATGCCGTAGATGTTCGGGCCCCACTCGGCGATGTTGAGATAAATCTCCATGATCCGCCGCTTGGACATCAGCGCATCGAAATAGATCGCCAGCGGCAGCTCCGCCGCCTTCCGGATGAATGAGCGGCCGTTCCAGAGATAGAGGTTCTTCACCGTCTGCATCGGGATGGTCGAGGCACCGCGGGTCGATTCGCCATCCAGCGCATCGCTGATGACGCCACGAAGCTCGCCGAGATCGACGCCCCGGTGCGAACAGAACTGCCCGTCCTCGGACATGATGACGGAATGGGCGAGCACCGGGGCGATATCGTCGAGCGCCACCCATTGCCGGTCGTAGCCCTGCAAGGTGACGATGTCCTTGACCATAAGGGTGGAGATCGGCCGCACGAAGGGTGGCATATAGAGAATGGTCAGCACGACCGGCAGAGCGATCAAGGCCGCAGCCGCAAGCGCCCCGAGCCGCACCCAGCGGCGCAGGCTTCCGCGCGAGAGGATCCCGCGTCGCGCTGCAGCCATGTCCAGCCCTTCGGTTTCCGGCTCTATGATCGGTTCCGCCAACCCGCCTGCCCTTGCCTGTCAGCCTTTCGGCATAAAGGCGCTTGGCTTCTTGCGCAACGTCTGTGTGTCCGCTACCGCTCGCCACCATGACGATCGACAGCGATATCATGTTCGAAACCGCCTTGAGACTGCGCGCCGACGCCGTCGAGACCCAACTCGGTCACCTGCTCAGCGACCATATGCTGTCGGGCGAGATATCGCGGCCCGGTCACCTGATGGCGGCGATGCGCCATGGTGCGCTGAACGGCGGCAAGCGGCTGCGCCCGTTCCTGGTGCTGGAAAGCGCCGCGCTCTTTGACGCCGACGGCGAGGCTGCGCTGCGTGTCGCTACCGCACTCGAATGCGTACATTGCTATTCGCTCATCCATGACGACCTGCCGGCGATGGACGATGACGACCTGCGCCGCGGCCAACCGACCGTCCACAAGGCGTTCGACGAGGCGACTGCGATCCTGGCCGGCGACGGCCTCTTGACCTTTGCCTTCGACATTATCGCCGACGAGGCCACCCATCTGCCGGCCGAGCGTCGCGCAGCCCTGGTCCTGGCGCTTGCCCGCGCCGCCGGCCCCGGCGGCATGGTCGGCGGCCAGGCGCTCGACCTCGACGCCGAACGCAACAAGCCCGACGAGGCTGGTATCATCCGTCTGCAAGCGATGAAGACAGGCGCGCTGATCCGCTTTGCCTGCGAGGCCGGCGCCATCATCGCCGGCGCCTCTACCGCCGAGCGCGAAACGCTCGCCGAATTCGGCTCGGCCATCGGCCTCGCCTTTCAGCTTGCCGACGATCTGCTCGACCTCACGGCGGACGCCAAGACCATGGGCAAGGCGACGGGCAAGGATGCGGCCGCCGGCAAGGCGACGCTGGTTTCTCTCCATGGCGCCAACTGGGCCCGCGCCCAGCTCGCCGGTCTGGTGACCCAGGCGCATGCCCTGCTCGAGCCCTTCGGCGAAGGCGGTGCGATGCTCAAGGCGGCCGCAAGCTTCGTGGCCGAGCGCAACAGCTGATCCGGCCTGACAGCCAGTAGATTCGTGCCTGCGCCAGGCTTGGTGCGGGTCAGAATCTCTTAATGTTAATAGTGTCTATTCCAGCTCCATAAAATTGTGCGTATGTGTTTGGGGTTGCGCATGCCGGAGCACTCGTCCTTCATCCGTTCGATACGGATCAGATACCTGTCGGGTCTCCTGATCTTCGCCGCGACGTCAGCCGCGGTCATGGCCGCCTTCAACCAGGGCAATGCCTTCCGCCGCGATGTCGACGACATCGCCTCGCATCTGCAGTCCTTCACACGTGAATTGCGAAACGCCACGAGCTTCGCCGAAACCACGACGACGGCCTGGCGCCCGGAGACGCGCGAGGCGCTCGCCTCTGCCGCACGCAATCACGCTGCCCGCATCGAAGGCGGCATCACCGAACTGAGCACCGCAATCGACGCGGTGCGCCCAGACCTGTCGACCAAGTCGCAACGCGAGCTGGACAGTGCCGCGGTCAATGGCGACCTGTTCTGGTCGGCGCGCGATATGGCGCGCAATCTCAGTGCCCTCGCCACCGCCCAGAACGCCAGCGAGTGGAGCTATCGCGAGATCCGCAACCAGAACGACCTGTTTGCCCAGCCGATGCTAGTGCGGGCACGCAACGTTATGGAAGAGGAACGCCGCGTCGCGGAAGCACGCAGCGACAACCTGCTGATGATGGCAAGCGTGCTTTTGATGCTTGTCATCGGCGGCGTCGCCTTCTGGGTCTTCCGCCCGATGGAAAATGCCATCCGCCGTGCCTTTGCCGAGACCGCAGAATCATTGTCGAAGGCCGAGGCGGCCGACCGCGCCAAATCGGAATTCCTCGCCAATATGAGCCATGAGATTCGCACGCCGATGAACGGCGTGCTCGGCATGGCCGAGCTTCTCGCCCGCACGGACCTAACCCCGCGCCAGAAGACCTTCACCGATGTCATCGTGAAATCGGGCAACGCGCTTTTGACCATCATCAACGACGTGCTCGACTTCTCCAAGATCAACGCCGGCCAGTTGACCCTCGACCCAGCCCCGTTCCATCTCGGCGAAGCGGTCGAGGACGTGGCGACCCTGATCTCGGCACGCGTCGCCGAAAAGAATCTCGAACTCATCGTCCGCGTCGATCCGCGCCTGCCCAGCCATGTAATCGGCGACGTCGGTCGCTTCCGCCAGATCATCACCAACATGCTCGGCAACGCCGTGAAGTTCACCGAGCGCGGCCACGTGCTGGTCGACGTGACAGGCGAGCCGGTCGACGACACGGTGGCGCTGAAGGTGCGCGTCGAGGACACCGGCATCGGCATCCCCGCAGACAAGCTGCAGAGCGTCTTCGAGAAGTTCGCCCAGGTCGACGGCAGCTCGACCCGCCGTCATGAAGGCACTGGCCTTGGCCTCGCCATCGCCGCCCGCCTGGTCGACCTGATGAGCGGCCATATCGGCGTCGAAAGCGAGCTCGGCAAGGGTTCGGTGTTCTGGTTCACCGCCATGCTGCCCGCCTATGAGGCACAAGACACCGGTACCGGCGTTCCCGTCGACGTGACCGGGGCGCGCGTGCTGGTCATCGACGACAATCCGGTCAACCGCGAGATCCTTCTGGAGCAACTCAAGAGCTGGGGCTTCGACTGCGCCGCGGCCGAAAGCGGCGCCATCGGGCTCGCCTTCCTCGACCGCGCTGCCCAGCTCGGTGCCAGCGTCGATTGCGTCATCCTCGATTACCAGATGCCGGGCATGAATGGCGCCGACGTTGCCAAGGCCATCGCCGCCGACAGCCGCACGTCATCGATCCCCGTCGTGCTGCTGACCTCGGTCGACCAGATCGACTTCAGCCGCATGGTGCTCGATTTCGGCATCGCCGCGCACCTGACCAAGCCGGCCCGTTCGGCGGTGCTGCTCGGCACCGTGATTGCCGCTGTGCAGAAGGCGCGCTCCCAGGCCGGACGGACGCAGTTCGTCCGCGAACCGGTCAGGCAGACCCAGCAGCCGGCCTTCACCGTCATTCGTGGCCCGGCGCAAGCGCCGCTCGCCCAGCCCGAACCAGGCCCATTACAAGGCGGAGCGCTCGACGTTCTGGTAGCCGAGGACAACGAGGTCAACCAGCTGGTCTTCGGCCAGATCCTGTCGGGCCTGGGGCTCAGCCACCGCATCGCCGGCAACGGCCGCACGGCAGTCGAGATGTACCGCACCTTCAGGCCCAAGCTGATCCTGATGGACGTCTCGATGCCCGAGATGAACGGTTACGAAGCGACACGCGCCATTCGCGCCGAGGAAGAAGCCAACGGCACCCGCACGCCCATCATCGGAGTAACGGCGCATGCGCTGAAGGGTGACCGCGAGAAATGCCTGGATGCCGGCATGGACGACTACCTGCCCAAGCCGGTGTCGCCCGACAAGCTCGGCACCAAGATCGGCACCTGGCTGAGCGAGAGCGCCGAATTGGTTCAATCGGCCTGACGAACGACACCAGGCGTCCAGCTATGCAACGATCACGCGGCGTCCCAGGGCGCCGCTTCTCGTTTCAAGCGCTGCGCCTTTATGACTTCCTTATTTCTTCGCTGTCGGTCCTGTCTCGAATCCTGATGCGGCCATCTCTAGCTTCCTGACGCGACCGGATGCGGCCACAGCCGCCCGGCGCACAACAAAGGAAGACTGCGATGCTGCGCGCTCACCTGACGCACCGGATGGCCGGTGCCGACAAATCCGACGCTGCCGTCCGCCCTGCGCGAAAGGCTGCGAACGACCATGCTTCGGTGCCCCAGACCGACCCTTTCATGTTCACCCGGCTTTTTGTCGTCACCGGCATCGTTCTGGGCGGACTGGCGCTCGCCGGCATGCTCTCCAACTGACCATGGACATATGCGACGTGATTTCGGTCGAGGACGTCGTCCTCGACCTCAGGCCGGAGGGCAAGACGCGGCTGCTCAAGGAGCTGTCCGTGCTCGCCTCCCGGCGTATCGGCGTTCAGGCCGGCGAGATCGTCTCGGTACTCTCAACCCGCGAAAAGCTTGGCTCGACCGGCCTGGGCCTCGGCGTCGCCATTCCCCACGCCAAGATGCATGGATTGCAGCGACCGTTCGGCCTGCTTGCCAGACTGCAAGCGCGCTGCCCGTTCGAAGCCATCGACGGCCAGGATGTCGACATCGCGGTCCTGCTGCTGATGCCGGAGGCCTCGCCGCAGGAGCACCTTAACGTGTTGGCCAAGATCGCGCGGCTGCTGCGCGACGAGACTGCGGTTGCAAGGCTGCGCGGCGCAGCGGACGCGGAAAGCCTGCACGGCGTGCTCGCCGAAGGCAGGCACGCCGCGCTAGCCTAGGGATCAGCGGTTGCGGAGCACGATGCAGGAGCCGCCCGCCTTGTGCAGGCTCTGGCAGATCGTATCGGCCTCGGCGCGATCATCGGCCCCGATCCTGACCGCATAGACGCCGCGCCGCCCCATCGGGGTCCTGATGCGACTGACGACTGGATCATGCGACGCAAGCAGTGCCGGGAACCGCGCCCTCATCCGCTGCCATTGGCCGATTGCCACCCCGCGCCGGAAATTGCCGGCGACCTGGATACCCCAGGGCTTCACATGGACCGTCGCCATCGGGATCGTGGCCGACATGATGACCGGCAGGTTGCGGCAGGCGTCGAGGAACGGCGTCGCGGCATCGAGCGGACGGTTGGTGCCGGCATAGGCCTTGTCGGAGAAGCTGTCGGCCGGCTCGCCCATGATGTCGAGCACATAGTCCTCGGTCTCGAGCGGCAGGAACCCGCCAGACGACAGCCAGCGCGTCACCCTGTTTTCACCGGCATTGTAGGCTGCAGCCGCAAGGCCGAGATTGCCGAAACCGCGCTTGAGTTCGCCGAGATAGCGCGCCGAGGCCGGGATCGCCTGTTCCATGTCGAAAGGATCGGTTAGCCCGCGCATCGCGGCAGTTCCGGGCATGAACTGGGCGATGCCCTCGGCGCCCGCCGGGCTGACCGCATTGGGGTCGAAGCGGCTCTCCTTCCAGATCAGCCGCGCGAAGAACTCGCTGGGCAGCCCCTCCTGCCTGGCATGGATGTCGATCAGGTCGCAGACACGGGCGACGTGATCCTTCTTGCGCGACCGCGGCGGGTCCGCGAGCGCAGGCCCGGCAATCGCCAGCGCGACGAGGCAAGCCAGCGCTGCCCTCGCCAGGCGCTGCATCGCTACTCGGCTGCGGCCCTGCCGCCGCGCCCGAACCGCTGCTCGATGTAGTCGGCGACCATCTTCTCGAAGTCGGCGGCGATGGCGGGACCACGCAAGGTGGCGGCCTTCTTGCCGTCGACGAAGACGGGAGCGGACGGCGTTTCGCCGGTACCGGGCAGCGAGATGCCGATGTCGGCATGCTTGGATTCGCCCGGGCCGTTGACGATGCAACCCATGACAGCAACCTTCAGCTCCTCGACACCGGGATACTTCTCGCGCCACACCGGCATGTTCTTGCGCAGGTCTTCCTGGATGGTCTGGGCCAGTTCCTGGAAGACGGTCGAGGTGGTACGGCCGCAGCCTGGGCAGGCAGCGACGATCGGCACGAACTGGCGGAAGCCCATGGTCTGGAGCAGTTCCTGCGACACCTGCACTTCGCGGGTGCGATCGCCGTTCGGCTCCGGCGTCAGCGAGATGCGGATGGTGTCGCCGATGCCCTGCTGCAGAAGGATGCCCATGGCCGCCGACGAGGCGACGATGCCCTTGGAGCCCATGCCGGCCTCGGTCAGTCCGAGATGCAGCGCATGGTCGGAGCGGCTGGCAAGCATGGTGTAGACCGCGATCAGGTCCTGCACCTGGCTGACCTTGGCCGACAGGATGATCTTGTCGCGCGGCAAACCGATTTCCTCGGCCAGGTCGGCCGAGATCAGCGCCGACTGGACTATCGCCTCGCGCATCACCTGGTTGGCGGTGAGCGGCGAGCCGTTTTCCTGGTTCTCGTCCATGAGACGGGTCAGCAGGTCCTGGTCGAGCGACCCCCAGTTGACGCCGATGCGCACCGGCTTGTCATGGCGGATCGCCATCTCGACGATATCGCCGAACTGCTTGTCCTTCTTGTCCTTGAAGCCGACATTGCCCGGATTGATGCGATATTTCGCCAAGGCTTCGGCGCAGGCCGGATGATCGGCGAGCAGCTTGTGGCCGATGTAATGGAAATCGCCGACCAGCGGCACGTTGACGCCGAGACGGGCCAGCCGATCGCGGATATGCGGCACGGCGGCCGCACTCTCGTCGCGGTCGACGGTGATACGCACGATCTCGGAGCCGGCGCGATGCAGTGCGGCCACCTGGGCGACCGTCTTGTCGATGTCGGCCGTGTCGGTGTTGGTCATCGACTGGACGACGACAGGTGCCGAGCCACCGACGATCACGCCGCCGACATCGACGCCGACGGAATGGCGGCGAGGAAATGGAGAGGAGAAGTAGCCGGACATGGACGGCCTTTAAGCTCGAGGTATCCGCGCCTGAGGTGGAGCGCTCGGCACGCGATGTCAATATCGCAGGTAGTCGCGCCCGCCAAGGGCGAAGCTGGCCTGCAACGACAAGTGGCTCCATTGTCATGCCTGCCGGACGACGAGTGTAGCGTCGCCGGCAGGAAAATCGCCCGCTCGCGCGGCAATTTCACGAAACCGTGCGGACACGGCGCTTTTATTGCGCCATTCAGGACGTATATGTTGCATCGCAACATGAAACCGACACCGCAGGATTCAGAATGAGCACGCGCAGAACCGCCATTGTCACCGGCTCGACCTCGGGCATCGGCCTCGCAATCGCCGAGGCATTTGCCGCCGAAGGCTGCAATGTCGTCGTCAACTCCTTCTCGGACACACCGGCCGACCACGCCATCGCCGAAGGCATCGCCGGCAGGCATGGCGTCGAGGCGATCTACGTACAGGCAGACATGTCGAAGGGCGCGGACTGCCGCGCTCTGGTGACCAGGGCGGCAGAACGCTTCGGATCGGCCGATATCTTGGTCAACAATGCCGGCATCCAGCATGTCGCCCCGGTCGACGAGTTCCCCATCGACAAGTGGGACGCGATCATCGCCATCAACCTGACCTCGGCGTTCCACACGATTGCGGCGGCACTGCCCTTGATGAAGAAGGCCGGCGGTGGGCGCATCATCAACATCGCCTCCGCTCACGGGCTGGTCGCCTCGGCCTACAAGTCGGCTTATGTCTCGGCCAAGCACGGCATCATGGGACTGACCAAGACGGTGGCACTTGAGGTCGCGCAGCAGAACATCACCTGCAATGCCATTTGCCCCGGCTATGTGCTGACCCCGCTGGTCGAAGCCCAGATCCCCGACCAGATGAAGGCCCACAACATGGACCGCGACACGGTGATCCGCGAGGTCATGCTCGATCGCCAGCCGACCAAGGAGTTCGTCACCGTCCAACAGGTGGCGGCGACCGCTGTCTTCCTCGCCTCGCCGGCGGCAGCCCAGATCAACGGCACCCATATCTCCGTCGATGGCGGCTGGACCGCCCAGTAAACAAGAAGCATCGGATCGGAAGACGCCATGACTGGAAACGGCAAGGCGGAGGAGACGAAACCCATAAACATCGCGCTCCAGGGTGGAGGCTCGCACGGAGCCTTCTCCTGGGGCGTACTCGACCGGCTGCTCGAGGACGGCCGGCTCGACTTCAAGGCCGTGTCGGGCACCAGTGCGGGTGCGATGAATGCCGTTGCGCTTGCCGACGGCTGGGTGCGCGGCGGCCGCGACGGTGCCCGCGCCAAGCTGGACGACTTCTGGCGAGCGGTGGCGCGCAAGGGTCGCTTCAGCCCCGTGCAACGTTCGCCCTGGGACATGGCATGGGGTAACTGGTCGATCGAAAACACGCCCGGCTACATCTGGTTCGACACCATGTCGCGGGTGTTCTCGCCCTACCTCGCCAATCCGCTGAACCTCAATCCGCTGCGCGATGTCGTTGCCGAACAGATCGACTTCGCCAATGTCAGGGCCTGCACCGACATCGACCTCTTCATCTCGGCGACCAATGTCGAGACCGGCCAATTGCGCGTCTTCAGCGATGGCGAGATCGACCTGAATACGGTGATGGCCTCGGCTTGCCTGCCGCAGATATTTCAGGCAGTGGAGATCAAGGGCGTACCTTATTGGGACGGCGGCTACGGCGGCAATCCGGCGATCTATCCGTTCTTCAAGGCCAACGACACCGAGGACGTGCTGCTGGTGCAGATCAATCCGGTGGTGCGCGAGGAGACGCCGAGGACGGCCAACGAAATCCAGAACCGCATCGACGAGATCACCTTCAATGCCGGGCTGTTGCGCGAGTTCCGTGCCATCGCCTTCATCAAGGAGCTTATCGCGGCCGGGCGCCTGCCGCATGGCGAATACCGTGACATCCGCATGCATCGCATCGACGCCGACGAAGCCTTCAAGGATCTGTCGGCATCCTCGAAGATAAACGCCGAGTGGGCCTTCCTCGAATACTTGCGCGATCTCGGTCGGACTGCAGCGAGCGACTGGCTGGAAGACAATTTTGATTCGGTGGGCAAGGTTGCAACGCTCGACCTTTCGGGCGAGTTGGACGACGGCTTCAAACCGATGCGAGGCCCGGCGACAGGGCGCCGCGTCCGCGAATTCCTAGCGACCAGAACCAGACCTTCAGCGGTGCGCCAGCACGGCTAGCTGTCGCGAAAAGCCGCCGAAAGCGGGATTGGAAGCACATTACCTGACAACTGCTGCCATTTTGTCAGGATGATATTTCCATTACTTTTTATCACTATTTCGTGCTTCACATTTGATGTAGAAGACGCCCTTCCGCCATTTTGCCCCCACGGCGGATTGAACACGGCATTGCGCGCTCCCATATCGGGCCGACGCGCCAAGCAAGTTGGCGGTGAAGCCGTAACCGTCTTTAACGGATAACGACATGTCGAAGATTAGGTTCCACAAGCTTGCAGCCTTGGTCGTGCTCGTCGGTTTCGCCGCCTGGATGGGCACCGGCGAATTCTCCTCGGTAGGCAGCGCCCAGACGACCCCCGAAGAAAAACCGGCCGTGGCCGAAACGCCCAAGGCGCCGGCACGCACGGTCGCCGTCGTCGTGCCGCCGCGCACCGAACACGCCCGCGCCATTCGCATTTCCGGCCAGACCGAGGCCGAAAAGCGCGCAACCCTTGCCACCCGCGCCGCAGGCATCATTGCCGAACTGCCGGTCAAACAGGGCGACCACATCAAGCAGGGCGACCTGATCCTGATGCTCGACGCCGAAGAAAAGGCAGCCGCGGTGGATACCGCCAATGCCGTGCTGTCGCAGCGCAAGGCCGAATGGGAAGCAGCCCAGAAGCTGACGAAGGCCGGATCGGCTGCCAAGCTGACCGCCGACATCGCCTGGTCCAATTTCCAGACCGCGCAGTCGCAGCTCCAGGCGTCCGAAGCCGAATTGTCGCGCAACCAGGTCAAGGCTCCGTTCAACGGCGTCGTCGATCGCGTTGCAGTGGAGCTTGGCTCCTCGGTGACGCAGGGCGGCGAAGTGGCCACGATGCTCAGCCTCGACCCGATCCTCGCCAAGGGCGAGATCAGCGAACGCGACCTGCGCTACGTCAAGATCGGCGACGAGGCCGACGTGCGCCTGATCAACGGCGAAGAGGTCAAGGGCACGGTCCGCTACATCAGCCGCGACGCCACAGCCAAGACCCGTACCTTTCCGATCGAGATCGCCGTCCCGAACAAGGACAACGCCATCCCGGCCGGCATGACCGCTGAAATCACTGTGCGCGCCAATCCGACCGATGCGGTGGTGCTGCCCCGTTCGGTGGTGACGCTGAGCCAGAATGGCGACCTCGGCATCCGCGCCGTCAACGCAGCGTCGAAGGTCGTCTTCTTCCCGATCGATCTGGTCGACGATACCCAGAACGGCCTCGTGCTCGGCGGCATTCCCGCTGACGCCAGGATCATCATCGCCGGCCAGGACCTGGTCAAGGAAGGCGATGAAGTGAAGGCCCAGGCCGCCGACGAGGCGGCCCTCAAGAAACTCGCTGAAAGCGCGGCTGGGACACAGTAACAATGGATATCGTCAGCCTTGCGATCCGCAATGCGCGACTGACCCTTTCGGTCCTGCTCTTCCTGGTCATCGCGGGGGCGCTTGCCTACCGCGCCGTGCCCAAGGAGGCAGAGCCGGACGTCGCGATTCCGATCATGTATGTCAGCCTTGTCTATCAAGGCATCTCGCCCGAGGACGCCGAGCGCCTGCTCCTCAGACCGGTCGAATCCCAGCTCAAGAGCCTCAAGGGGCTCAAGGAGATGAAGTCGAACGCCTATCAGGGCGGCGCCAACGTCATCGTCGAGTTCGACCCGTCGGTGAACCTCGGCGACGCGCTGATCGATACACGCAACAAGGTGCAGGACGCCAAGCGCGACCTGCCCGCCGGCGTGGAAGAACCGACCGTCAACGAGGTGAACCTCTCCGAATTCCCGGTCGTGTTCATCACGCTTTCCGGCGATATTCCGGAACGCACGCTGACCGCCGCCGCCAAAGAGCTGCGCGACCGCATCGAAGAGGTGCCCGGCGTGCTCGAGGCCGAGATCCAGGGCTCGCGTGACGAGCTCGTCGAGGCGATCATCGATCCGGTGAAGCTGTCCTCCTACGGCCTGCAGCTCGACCAGATGATCCAGGGCGTCGGTGCATCGAACAGCCTTGTCGCCGCCGGCGCCATCGAGGGTTCGGAAGGCAAATACGCAGTCAAGGTGCCGTCGCTGATCGAAACGCCTGAAGATGTCGCAAACCTCCCGGTCGTCGCCGGCCCCAACGCCGTCGTCAGGGTTCGCGACCTCGCCACCGTGCGTTCGACCTTCAAGGACGCCGAGACGATCGCCCGCATCGACGGCAGGCCGGCCATCACGCTTGCGGTCAAGAAGCGCATCGGCGCCAACGTCGTCGAGACCATCGAGGGCTCGAAGAAGATCGCCGAAGAGTTCGTGGCAAAGAGCAAGCAGGCGCTGCCCGACCTGCAGGTGACCTACACCCAGGACAAGTCGGTCTTCGTCAACCAGCTGCTCAATGACCTGCAGAACCACGTGATGATTGCCGTCATCCTGGTCTTCATCGTCATTCTCTACGCGCTGTCAGGGCGCGCCTCGATGCTGATCGGACTGGCGATCCCGTCCTCGTTCCTGATCGGCATCCTGCTGCTCGCCCTGATGGGCTACACGATCAACATGATCGTGCTGTTCTCGCTCATCCTGGCAGTCGGCATGCTCGTCGACGACGCGATCATCGTCACCGAATATGCCGAGCGCCGCATGTCGGAAGGCATGCCCAAGGAACAGGCCTTCGAGGAAGCTGCCAAGCGCATGGCCGGACCGGTCATCGCGGCGACCCTGACCCGCATCGCGGCCTTCTCGCCGCTGCTGTTCTGGCCCGGCATCGTCGGCGACTTCATGAAGTACCTGCCGATCACGCTGATTGTCACTCTTGCCGCATCGATGGCCTACGCGCTGATCTTCGCTCCGGCGATCGGCGCGATCATCGGCAAGGCGCCGCTGCACGGCGAAGAGGAAAATCGCGACGGCGTCTATATGGCGGTCGTCAAGAAGGCGGTGGCCTATCCGATCACCGCCATCGCGCTGACGATGATGCTGCTTGGCGGGGGACTGTACTCCTATGTGAAGTTCGGCAACGGCGTCGAGTTCTTCCCGTCGGTGGAGCCGGACTATGGCCTGCTCTACGTACATGCCCGCGGCAACCTCTCGCTTGAAGAGATGGATGCTGCGACCCGTATTGCCGAGCAGCGGATCATCGGCTGGCCGGGCATCAAGTCGGTGCTGACCAAGGTCGGCAAGACGCGCGGTGGCGAGGACATTCCGGAAGACGTCGTCGGCGTCATCAACTACGAGTTCATCGATTGGCGCGAGCGCCAGTCGGCTCACAAGATCCTCGACGACCTGCGTGTCGCGATGGCCGGCATTCCGGGCGTCGACGTCGAAGTGCGCGTTCCTGACGCTGGCCCGCCGACCGGCAAGGCCATTCAGGTGCAGCTCTCGGCGACGGATCCGGCCGGGCTGAACGACTATGCCAGGGATGTCGCGGCCGCCGTGGCCAAGGTGCCTGGTGTCATCGACGTCTCCGATGGCCTGCCGCCCCCCGGCGTCGACTGGGCTCTCCAGGTCGACCGCTCCAAGGCTGCGCAGTTCGGCGTCAGCCCGATGGCAGTCGGCACCGCCGTCCAGTTGGTGACGACTGGCCTGAAGCTGACCGACTACCGCCCTGCGGGCACCGACGATGCCGTGGACATCCGGCTGCGTTTGCCGGAAGACCGCCGCACGCTGTCGGCGCTCGACGAGCTGCGCATCGAGACCGCACAGGGTTCCGTGCCGATCTCCAATTTCGTCTCGCGCAAGCCGGAACCGACAGTCGGTGTCCTCAAGCGCATCGACGGAAAGCGCACCATCACGGTCCAGGCAAACGTGGCAGGCGGCTTCCAGGTCGCCGAAGTGCAGGCGGCGGTTGCCAAGACCGTCGGCGACATGGCCAAGCCTGGCGTCGACTGGAAGCTTGCGGGTTCGAACGAAGACAGCGCGGAAGCTGCTGCCTTCCTCAGCAACGCCTTCGGTGCGGCGATCTTCCTGATCTTCATCGTGCTGCTGGCGCAGTTCAACAAGTTCACCAGCGTGTTCCTGGTCTTGTCCTGCGTTGTCATGGCGGTGATCGGGGCGCTGCTCGGCATGCTGTTGACCGGGCAGACCTTCGTCATCGTCATGTCCGGCATCGGCTTCATCGCACTGGCCGGCGTGGTGGTGAACAACAACATCGTGCTGATCGACACCTATGACCGGCTGCGCGAAGAAGGTTGGAGCAAGCGCGACGCAGTGCTGCAGACGTGCCGCGAGCGCGCACGTCCCGTGGTGCTGACCGCACTCTCGGCCATCCTCGGCGTCATGCCGATCGCCTTCGGCCTCGGCCTCGAGATCTTCCACCATGAAACGACGATAAATGCGCCGTCGACACAGTGGTGGATCGCGCTCTCCTCGGCCATCGTCTTCGGCCTGTCGTTCGCGACGGTGCTGACGCTGGTGGTGACCCCTGCGATGCTGATGGTGTTCACCCGCGACAAGCGCAAACAGGGCGAGCGCGGCTGGTTCGGTCGCCTCTTCCGCCGCGGCAAGACCAAGGTGGAAGCCGGCGTTCCGGCGGCAGATGCCGGCGAGGCTGGAGCTGTCTTCCCGAAGGCCGCCGAATAGGCAACAGGTCATCTGACTGAAAAGGCCGCCCGGAACACCCGGGCGGCCTTTTGCGTTCAGCCTTTGTCGCAATCGACAGACGAGGCCGTGAAATGATCACCCTGCTCCTCATCATCCTGATTCTGATCCTGATCGGCGCAGTGCCGGCCTGGCCGCACTCACGCTCCTGGGGCTACGGACCATCAGGCATCGTCGGCATCCTGCTCATCGTAGTTCTGGTGCTGTTGCTTATGGGCCGGATCTGACAGCCGTGTCAGGCCGCCTTGCGCCCGGCCTCGGTCGACAGCAGGCCGAGGTCTGCCAGCGCCCCTGCCACCGCGGCATCGAGAGGCGTGTGGGGGATTTCACCGATTGTCGCCTCCAGCCGTGACGAGACGAGACGATGCGGCTCGAAGCGCAGATAGGCCATCGACACGATCGCTTTCCACATCGGCACGAACGGGCTGCCGGCGCGCAGCACCCACCAGGGCATACTGGCGAGCTTGAGCTTGTGGCCGACGATCCTTTCCATCGATGCCTTGATCTCCAGATCGGTGAGCGAATGGCCGGGGAAATTGAAGCTTTCATAGGCACCAAGCTGCCTGCGCTTGTCGGCGAGCGCCACGAAGGCCCTGGCGAGGTCGGGCAGATAGGCCCAGGCATGGACAAGTTCGACCGGCCCCGGTGCAGTGTAGACGCCCTTGGCCAGCTTGGACGCGATCACCAGGTCGAACCACGACCCGGTTCCCCTGCCGCCGAAGAAGTCGCCCGCCCGAAGCAGAATCGTGCGGACCCGCCCTGCCTCTGCCTCGCGGCGGTAGAGCTGTTCCTGCTCGGCCCTGATGCGCCCCTTCTCGGTCGTCGGGCGCTGCGGCGTATCCTCGGTGATGATTGCGGGCATGGGCGAGCCAAAATTGTAGACGGTGCCTGCCACCAGATGCTGCGCGCCATTCGCATGGCAGGCAGCCATGACGTTTTCCGCCATGGGCAGGACCGAACTCCAGTCCGAATAGACTGGGCTCAAGCCGTTGAAGACGATGTCGACGCCGGCTGTGGCGTCGATAAGCCGGGCTCGGTCGAGCGCGTCGGCTGCGATGCCTTCGGCGTCCCTCAGTTCGTACGGCAGTTTACCGTCGCGGGTGATTGCCCGCACCTCATATCCGGCCTCAAGAAATGCCTTGGCGACTGCGCGGCCAAGCCGGCCACGGGCACCCAGAATTGCAATCCTGGTCATTTCGGTCACTCCAGTTGGATGGCTATGACCTCATTCTCGTCATGCGCTGGCGAATTGAAATTGCTTGATTTTGGAACTCTGTCATTCATTATTGAATAGATGTCCGAGATCGACTGGAACCTCATTCGCAGCTTCGTGGCGGTCGCAGAGAGCGGCAGCCTGTCAGCCGCAGCCCGCAAGCTCGCAGCCAGCCAACCGACGCTGGGTCGGCATATCGCCGAATTGGAACAGGCGCTTGACGTGACGCTGTTCCGGCGCGGACGACAGGGTTACGTGCTGACCGAAGCAGGCAGCCTGTTGTTCGAGCGTGGCCGCGCCGTCAGCGCCGAGGCAACCGCTTTCTCCCGTCTGGCGCTTGGCTCGGTCGAGGCCATAGAAGGCACCGTTCGCATTGCCGCCAGCGAGATGGTGGCCGCCCATGTTCTGCCGTCGATGCTGGCCCGGCTGGGGATCGACGAGCCCGGCATCGAGATTGAGATCGTTGCCTCGAACCAGGTCGAGAACCTGCTGCGCCGCGACGCCGACATTGCCATCCGTATGGTGCGGCCGGCGCAGAACGAACTGGTGGCACGCAAGGTGACCGATATCCAGCTGCGTTTCTGCGCCACCTCAGACTATCTGGAGCGCCGCGGCCGCCCGGCTAAACCGCACGAACTCGGCGATCACGACCTGATCGGCTTCGACCGCAGCGACGAGATGGTGCGGGGCTTCGAGCATTTCGTCCCCGGCATCGATAGGCATGGGTTCCGCCTGCGCAGCGACAACCACATCGTGCTCTGGCAGGCCGTGCGATCTGGCAACGGCATTGGCATCGGCCAGGAGCCGCTCATCCACCATGAGCCGCGGCTGGAGGTGGTGTTGGCCGACCTGCCTTTGCCTGTTCTGCCTGTCTGGCTCGCCATGCACCGCGACGTGCGCGCCAGCGTCCGCATCCGCCGCGTCGCGGATTTTCTTCACGACAGCCTGAAGGCCTATTCGGCAGGCGCTGCCTGAGGCACTGCACGGAAGTCGGCATGGCGGGCGAGCCCCGCCATCGTGCAGACGACCACGAGGAAGCCTGACAGCACGATGAAGACCGTGGAGAAGCCGATGTGCCCGGCAACGAAACCGATCGCCGACGGCGCCACCAGAATACCGGAATAGCCCATGGTGGTGACCACGCTCATGCCGACATTGGGAACCACGCCCGGCTGGTTGCCGGCGGCGGAGAACGCGATCGGCACCATGTTGGCGACGCCCATGCCGCACAGGGCGAAGGCGACGATGGCGACCCATGGATTGGGTGCGAGACCGGCCGCAAGCATGCCGCTGGCGGCGATCAGTGCCGAAACCCGCAGCGTGTTGACGGCGCCGAAGCGGTTGCGCACCCCATCGCCGAGGAACCGCATCAGCGCCATGATGCCGGAGAAGGCAGCAAAGGCGAAGCCGGCAGTGGCGATGTCCGCACCCAGTTCCTGCTTGAGATAGAGCGCGGCCCAGTCGAGCACCGCCCCCTCTGGTATCATCGAAAACAGCGCCATGATGCCGACGAGATAGATGACAGGCAGACGCGGCAGGCGGAAGTGATGGTGTTCATGCGCGACCGGCTTGTCCTCGGTGACCAGGTGGCGCAGGGCGAACGCAGCCATGAGGCCTGCGGCGACCGTGACGAAGCCGGCATGGGCGAGATGGCCATAGTTGAGGATGATGATGCCACCCAGCCCGCCACCGGCAAAGCCGCCGAGGCTCCAGAAGCCGTGCGACGACGACATGATGGCGCGCGACAGCTTCTTTTCGACGGCCACCGCATTGGCGTTCATGGCGACATCCATGGCGCCGATGGAACCGCCGAAGATGAACATGGTGAGTGCCGCGACCCAAACATTGGGCGCCAGCGCCACCAAAAGCAGCGCAAAGACGACGATCCAGGCAAAGCCGATGACGACCGGACGCGAGCCGCGCTTGGACATCAGATAGCCCGAGAACGGCATGGCCGTCAGCGCACCCAGACCGAACACCAGGATGAGCAGGCCGAGCACGAATTCGCTGATCTCGAGGCGGCCGAGCAGCAGCGGGATCTGCGGCGCCCAGCTTCCGGTGACAAAGCCATTGGTGAAGAAGGCTGCAGCCACGGCCCAGCGGCCGCGCTTGGCGATGAGGCTTGTGTTCATGGCATTCTTGGCGTCCATCGAGTGCCGCTCCTAGCACAGGAACCCTGCTGCCGAAATCGATTTCAGGGGATCGAAGGGCTCGGATTCAAAATGTTACCGGACGTCGCCCCGCCGGACGGCGCACTTCTTCGCTTGCGTGCAAGGATAATTAAATCGATTTAATACGCCGTCAAGGCGCTTTGGATGCGAAGTGTTGGGCCAGCCTGGTAACAAAGGTTAACGGCTGCCCGAATTCCGTCGAATAGCTCGGCTAGGCGGACAGTCGAGAAACTGCGGCGGGACAGGCAACACACCCCGATTTCGCAATTGTTTCGACGCCTTGCATGCCAAATCGGGTTGGGGGTCGGCTCCGGCATTGTCGCCGAGGCTGTACCAGTGTGGAGTCTTGTACCATGAATACCCCCATTCTCCGGTTCGCCGGGATTTCGAGCGGCTTGGCCGCCCGTTTGCCTCGTCCGCGGCTGTCGAAGCCTGACGTCGCATTGCTCGGTGCGGCCGGCGCAGTGGCGCTCGCCATTGTCGGCTTCGGATTTGTCGGCAACCAGGCGCCTGACACGATGGAAACCGCAGCAGTCCTGCCCCCTCGCCTGGTGCTGCCCCAGACGGCCAAGGTCATCCCGCCGCTGCAGAAGCCAACGGAAAGTGCCCCGATGCGGGCGCCAGTCGCGACCAACAACACCCATCTGATCGAACCGGCCAAGCCTGCAGTGGCCGATGGCCAGCTGACGCCAGGACCGGACGAGCGCAACACCGCACGGGCAACGATGCAGGCGGACGTGCCCGACGCCTCGGGCACCGCCTCGATCGTCCCGCAGCGAGGCGCATCGAACGTACAGGTGGCCGAGACCGAGGCGGATGTCGCCAAGCTTGAGGCGGCCACCGGCATGCTGGACCAGGTGCCTGAGCCGGCAAGCATCCAGCCGGTCACTCCGAGCGCTGCCCCCGACACCAAGCTCGCAGCCGTCAGCCAGCCCGACCTCAAGCCGGCCAAGGTGACCAAATACGTCAATCTGCGCGATGGGCCGGCCGATGAGGCGCAGGTGCTGACGGTCGTACCAGCCAATGCCGACATCGATGCCGAGGCCGACTGCGGCTGGTGCACCGTCGTCTACAAGGGCCAGCGCGGCTACGTCTACAAGAGCTTCATCCGCCGCGGCGCAGCCGAAGAAGCGGCCGCAGGCCAGGGACTTTTCTAAGCCTCGTGGATCGGAAGCAAGCCGGGAGCCCCTGAGGGCGCCCGGCAGGATAGAGCAATTCCAGGAAAAGTGCGCAGCGGTTTTCCGTCCGGAATTGCGCAAAAACAAAGAGATAGAGAGATTCCGCGATTCGAAGAAAAGCGGAAACTCTCTAGGATCAACCGTAGACCACCAGAAGGTCCTTGGCGTCGATCTGGTCGCCGGCGCGCACGAGCACTTCGGTGATGGTGCCATCGCGCTCGGCGTGCAGTGCGGTCTCCATTTTCATCGCCTCGATGGACAACAGCACGTCGCCGGCCTTGACCGGCTGGCCGGCGGCCACGGCCAGCGTCGAGACCACGCCCGGCATCGGTGCCCCGACATGGGCGTCATTGCCGGCCTCGGCCTTGCGGCGCATCTTCGAGGCGCCCGCGCCATGCGCCCTGTCGGGCACCTTGACGCGCCGTGGCTGACCGTTGAGTTCGAAGAACACGGTGACCATGCCCTTTTCATCGACATCGCCGACGGCAAGGCAGCGGATGACAAGCGTCTTGCCCTTTTCGATGTCGACGAAAACCTCGTCCTCCGGCTGCATGCCGTAGAAATAGGTCGGCGTCGGCAAGACACTCACCGGCCCGTAGGTCTCCTGGGCGTGTGCGAAGTCCGAGAACACCTTCGGATACATCAGCCACGAGGCGAACTCGTTTTCCGACAGCTTGCGGCCGAGCTTGCCTTCGATGTCCTTGCGGCTGGCCTTGAGGTCAGCCGGCTTGAGCAGCGAACCGGGACGGACGGTGATCGGCGTCTCGCCCTTCAGCGCCTTCTTCTGGAGCGCAGCCGGCCAACCGCCAGGCGACTGTCCGAGATCGCCGCGCAGCATCGACACGACGGATTCGGGGAAGGCGATGTCCTTGGCCGGGTTCTCGACATCAGAGACGCTGAGATCCTGGCTCACCATCATCAGCGCCATGTCGCCGACCACCTTTGACGACGGCGTCACCTTGACGATGTCGCCGAACATCAGGTTGACGTCGTGATAGGCCTGCGCCACCTCGTGCCAGCGGGTCTCGAGCCCGAGCGAGCGGGCCTGCTCCTTGAGATTGGTGAACTGCCCGCCGGGCATCTCGTGCAGATAGACCTCCGAGGCCGGCCCCTTCAGGTCGCTCTCGAAGGCGGCATACTGATTGCGTACCGCTTCCCAGTAGAAGGAAATGCGGCGGATCCATTCCGGCGCCAGGCCGGGATCGCGATCCGAACCGCGTAGCGCCTCGACGATCGAGCCCAGGCACGGCTGCGAAGTGTTGCCCGAGAAGGCGTCCATTGCCGCATCGATGGCGTCGACGCCGCTCTCGACCGCCGCCAGCACCGTTGCCGCCGACAGGCCCGAGGTGTCGTGGGTGTGGAAGTGGATCGGCAGGTCGGTCGCTTCGCGCAGCGCCTTGAACAGCACCCGCGCCGCCGCCGGCTTGAGCAGGCCGGCCATGTCCTTGAGCGCGATGATGTGGGCGCCGGCAGCTTCCAGTTCCTTGGCGAGTCCGACATAGTATTTCAGGTCATACTTCGCCCTGTTCGGGTCGAGGACGTCGCCGGTGTAGCAGATGGCCGCCTCGCACAGCTTGCCCTCTGCGCCGATCGCATCCATCGACACACGCATGTTGTCGACCCAGTTCAGGCAGTCGAAGACGCGGAACAGGTCGACGCCGCCCGATGCAGCCTGGCGCACAAAGTGCTGCACGACATTGTCAGGGTAGTTGGTGTAGCCAACGCCGTTGGCGCCACGCAGGAGCATTTGCAGCAGGATGTTTGGAGCTGCCTTGCGTACCTTGTCCAGCCGCTCCCAAGGATCCTCGGTGAGGAAGCGCATGGCGACATCGAAGGTCGCACCACCCCAGCATTCAAGCGACAGCAGCTGCGGCAGGGCGCGCGCATAGGTGCCGGCGATCTTGGCGATGTCGTGGGTGCGGACGCGGGTCGCTAGCAGCGACTGGTGGCCGTCGCGCATAGTCGTGTCGGTGACCAGCACCCGCTTCTGCGCACGCATCCAGGCGGCGAATTTTTCCGGGCCGAGCTCGTCGAGCATCTGCCGGGTGCCGTCGGGAACCGGGCCGGTGAACCACGGTACGACAGGCGCGGCAGCCTCCGGATTGGGCGCAGCACGGCCGCGCGTTTCGGGATGGCCGTTGACCGTGACGTCGGCGAGATAGTTCAAAAGTTTGGTGGCGCGGTCCTGTCGCTTGACCTGGGCGAACAGCTCGGGCGTCGAGTCGATGAACCTGGTCGTATAGGAGTTATCGTGGAAGGCCGGGTGAGTGATGATCGCTTCGAGGAAGGTCAGGTTCGTCGCCACGCCACGGATGCGGAACTCGCGCAGCGCCCGGTGCATTCGCGATATCGCCTCGTCCGACGTCGGCGCCCAGGCGGTCACCTTCTCCAGCAACGGATCGTAGAACCGGGTGATGACCGCACCGGAATAGGCTGTACCGCCGTCGAGCCGGATGCCGAAGCCGGTGGCACCGCGATAGGCGGTGATACGGCCATAGTCGGGGATGAAATTGTGCTCGGGATCCTCTGTGGTGATGCGGCACTGAAGCGCGTGGCCGTTGAGGCGGATGTCGGCTTGGGCAGGCACGCCCGATTCCGGCGTGCCGATGGCAAAGCCGTCGAGGATATGGATCTGCGCCTTGACGATGTCGATGCCCGTCACCTGCTCGGTGACGGTATGCTCGACCTGGATGCGCGGATTGACCTCGATGAAGTAGAACTTGCCGGTGTCGGCGTCCTGGAGGAACTCGACGGTGCCGGCGCCGATGTAGCTGGTTTCGCGCGCGATCTTGAGCGCATAGCTGCACAGCTCCTGCCGCAGTTGAGCGGACAGGTAAGGTGCCGGCGCGCGTTCGACTACCTTCTGGTTACGGCGCTGGATCGAGCAGTCGCGCTCGAACAGGTGCACGGCGTTGCCGTGGGTGTCGCCCAGAACCTGTACCTCGACGTGACGGGCGCGCTCGACCAGCTTTTCGAGATAGACCTCGTCCTTGCCGAAGGCGGCCTTGGCCTCGCGCTTGCCCTCCGTCACCTCGCGGGCCAGATCGGCCTCGGAACGGATGGCGCGCATGCCGCGGCCGCCACCGCCCCATGACGCCTTGAGCATGACCGGATAGCCGATCTGGGCAGCAAGCTTCTTGACCTCGTCCATGTCGTCCGGAAGCGGGTCGGTGGCGGGCACCACCGGCACGCCGACCTCGATGGCGAGATTGCGCGCGGCGACCTTGTTGCCGAGGCGGCGCATCGTCTCCGGCTTGGGGCCGATAAAGGTGATGCCGTTCTCGGCACAGGCCTCGGCGAACTCCGGGCTCTCCGAAAGCAGGCCGTAACCGGGGTGGATGGCGTCGGCGCCGGACAGCTTGGCGACGCGCATGATCTCGTCGATCGACAGGTAGCTCTCGATCGGCCCCATGTCCTTGGCGAGCCAGGGACCGCGGCCGACCTGATAACTCTCGTCGGCCTTGAATCGATGCAGCGAGTATTTATCCTCTTCCGCCCAGATCGCCACGGTTTTGAGCCCCAGCTCATTGGCCGCGCGGAAGACGCGGATGGCGATTTCGGATCGGTTGGCGACGAGGATCTTGCTGATCGGCACGTAAACTCTCCAGGCTCCGGAATTTCAGGGGCGGCGAATGATTAGCGCGATTATGTTGCAGCGCAACCAAAAATGCGCACCCTTAAACCGATTTAAATTCCGTTGGGTCAGAAAGCCTGATTATGCCTGCCGGCAAACGAAAAATGCCCGGCGCTGAGCGCCGGGCATTGTCGTAATCGAAGCAGCGAAGATTACTTCTGCTGCACGTAGGTGTACTTGCCGTCGGCGCCCTTCTGCCACTCGTACATGACGTAGCCGGGCAGCTTCGGATCGCCCTTTTCGTCGAAGGCGAGGTCGCCCAGAGCGGTCTTGAACGGACCCTTCGCCTTCATGGCCTTGGCCACTTCCTGCGGATCGACCGAGCCGGCCGCCTTGGCGGCGTCGGCGATCACCTGCATCGCGGCATAGGCGTAGAGCGTGTAGGCTTCAGGCTCGAAGCCCTGGGCGCGGAACTTCTCGACCAGATCCTTGTTCTCGGGGATCAGGCGCGGATCGGGACCGAAGGTGTTGAGGGTACCGGCAACTGCGTCGCCGGCGATCGAGGCGAGTTCGTTCGAGACGATGCCGTCACCCGACACCAGCGTTGCCTTGAGGCCCTGGTCAGCCGACTGGCGGATGATCAGGCCGGCTTCGGTGTGCAGGCCGCCCCAATAGATGATCGAGACGCCGGCTTCCTTCATCTTGGCGATGAGGGCCGAGAAGTCCTTGTCGCCGACATTGACGCCTTCGTACATGACTTCGGTGACGCCGGCGGCGTTCATCGCCTTCTTGGTTTCGTCAGCGAGGCCCTGGCCGTAAGGCGTCTTGTCATGGATGACGGCGATCTTGGCATCCTTGAACTTCGAAGCGAGATAGGCGCCGGCAATGCCGCCCTGCTGGTCGTCACGGCCGCAGGTGCGGAAGGTGTTCCACAGGCCGCGCTCGGTGAACTTCGGGTTGGTGGCCGCAGGCGTGACTTCGAGGATGCCGTTCTCAGCATAGACTTCCGAGGCCGGGATCGAGACGCCCGAGTTGAAGTGGCCAACCACGAACTTCACGCCATCGGCGACAAACTTGTTGGCGACCGAGATGCCCTGCTTCGGATCGGAGACGTCGTCGCCGACCACAACCTTGATCTGCTCGCCATTGATGCCGCCAGCAGCGTTGATGTCGGCAGCGGCCTGCTCAGCGCCCTTCTGGAGCTGGGCTCCGAAAGCGGCGTTGGGGCCGGTGATCGGACCTGCCACAGCGACAAGTACGTCGGCCCATGCGCTGCCGCTGAACGCCACGAGCGCGGTCAGTGCAACAGCCGACAAAAGTGACTTTTTCATTGAAACACTCCCATTATTTGAGCGGGCGTGGATGTTCTTTCATGCGATGCCCACCCATATCGCAGAAAGGTGAGTTTGCCGATTTTCCGGCAGTTGTCACGCCGATTCATTGGCGAATAGGCGCCGGTAGAAACCCCTCAAGACTTTGGGCGCCAAGAAAGAGGCGATGCCTTTTCATAGAGCCAATGGTATTGATTCACCATCTGGTTGGTGCGCGTGTATTTATAGCCAAGCGTTGCAAACACGAGCAGAACGATAGTGTCGACAATGTAGAACTGCAGCGTGAACATCGTGCCATCGAACAGGGCGTGGTGGATGAAGCGTATGCCCACCCCCAGACCGAGGATGTAGAGCACGAGCTTGCCGTAGCTGCGCCAGGTCTGGGCGCAGGCACGCCCCGTCATCCAGGCTGCCCATCCGCCCAGCAGGCAGCTGACGAAAATGAACTGCCAGACCGAGGCTTCCTCGTAGAGAATGCCGTGCATGATCGTATCTCCTAGTGGCGGCCGCCTTCGAGATAGGCCGCCCGAACCTCGGGATTGGCGAGCAGGTCCTTGCCGGTGCCACTCATGGTGACGACGCCGTTGACCATGACATAACCGCGCGTGGCGAGCTTGAGCGCGCCAAAGGCATTCTGCTCGACCAGGAACACAGTCAGGCCCTGGGTGCGGTTGAGCTCGCGGATGGCATCGAAAATCTGCTTGACGATCAGCGGCGCAAGACCAAGAGACGGCTCGTCGAGCAAAAGCAGCTTGGGCCGCGCCATCAGCGCACGGCCGATCGACAGCATCTGCTGCTCACCACCCGACAGCGTACCGCCGCGCTGGCTGATGCGTTCCTTGAGGCGTGGGAACAGCGCAAACACCTTTTCGACGTCCTCATCGTAATGCTTGAGGTTGTCGAGGCTCGCGCCCATCTGCAGGTTTTCCATCACCGTCATGCGCGGGAAGATGCGCCGCCCCTCGGGTGACTGCGCAATGCGCATCCTGGCGATCTCGTGCGTCGGCATTTCGGTGATGTCGGTGCCGGCGAAGTTGATGGTGCCGCGGCGGGCCCGCGGGCTGCCGAAAATGGTCATCATCAACGTCGACTTGCCGGCACCGTTTGCGCCGATCAGCGCAACGATCTCGCCCTCGTTGACCGAGACATTGACCCCGTTCAACGCACGGATGTTGCCGTAGTAGGTCTCGACACCCCTGATATCGAGCAACGTCTTAGCGGTCACTTGCCACCTCCGCGCTTGGCTTTCGCCGCCTTGGCCGCGTCACGCACCAGCGTTTTGGCCTGCCCTACCCAGTCTTCCCGTCCGATGCGACCCTCGAAGGCGAGATACGCCTCGGCAGCGGCAACATCGGCCTTCGTCCACGACGCAATCTGGTCGAGATGGAAGATGCCGTGCTCGTTGAGCTTCTGCTCGTTGACCGGCCCGATGCCCTTGATGCTGACGAGCCGGTCAGCCACGCCCCCGCGTGGGGCTGCAAGCACGTTGGCAATTGCCTTGGGGGCAACTGTCTTGGCGGCGGGCTTGGACACTGCGGACTTGGCGGCGGACGCCTTGGCCGGCGCCGTAACCGGCTTCGTTGCCGGCGCAGCTACCGTGGCCTTTGCTGCCGGCTTTGCAGGAGCTTTGGCATCCGCCTTTGCCGCTACCGGTTTGGCAGCCGGCGTGGTGAGCGCAGGAGCCTTGACCGCGGCCTTAGGCGCCGGGGTCGTTTTGGCCGCCGGCACCTTGGCGACAGCAGGCTTCGTTGCGGCGGGCTTCGCCGAACGAGTGGCCAGCGCCTCGACCTGAGCCGCCTTGGAGGCAGCTTTCGAGACCGGCACCGTCTCGCCATGCCCGTCACTGTGGCTGATGGTATCGGTGATAGGCCCAGCCATCATCGAAGCCGAAGTGCTGGGACCATGGGCCGGATCCGGCACACCCTCGAGTTCCTCGATGACCTGCTCGTCGCCCACCTCTGTCAGCACCTCGCCGACCTCTTCGTCGTCGACGCCGAGATAGGCGGCGATGACCTTCGGATCGGTCCTGACCGAAAGTGGATCGCCGTCGGAAATCTTGCGGCCATATTCCAGAACCACGACGTGGTCGGAAATCTGCATGACCACCGACATGTCGTGCTCGATGAGCAGGATCGACGTGCCGGTATTGTTCTTGATGTCCATGAGCAGCGTGTTGAGCGCAAGCGACTCCTTCGGATTGAGACCGGCGGCAGGCTCATCGAGGCACAGCAGCTCCGGACCGGTGCACATGGCGCGTGCAATCTCGAGGCGGCGTTGCGCACCATAGGGCAGATCGCCGGCCGGATCGTCGGCACGATCGATAAGCTCGGCCTTTTCCAGCCAATGCTTGGCGATCTCGACCGACTCGGCCGAAGCCGCCCGGTAGCCGCCCAGCCCGAGCAAACCCATGATGGTGTAGCCCGAGGCCTTCATCAGCTTGTTGTGCTGCGCCACCAGCAGGTTCTCGAGCAACGTCATGCCCGAAAACAGCCGGATGTTCTGGAACGTACGCGCCACCTTGGCCTTGGCCGTGATCTGGAAGTCGGGCATGCGCTCGAGCAGGAATTCCCCACCCTCGCGGCCGTTGAACCGGATCATGCCTTCGGTCGGCTTGTAGAAGCCGGTGATGCAGTTGAAGACTGTGGTCTTGCCAGCACCGTTCGGACCGATGAGCGCGGTGATCTCGCCGCGCCTGACCTCGAAGGACAGATCGCCGATGGCGACCAGGCCTCCGAACTTCATCGACAGATGCTCGACCTGAAGGATCGGTTTGTTCATGGAAGCACTCGCATTCATCAGCCGTGTCCTTCCTTGGTGAAGGCGCTGGAGACGGCCTTGCGCACGTTCAGGAATGCGGTGGGCTCTCGACTGCCGACGAAACCTCGGGGCTTCCACAGCATGACGATCACCATGGCCATGCCGAACAGCAGCATGCGGTAGAGTTCAGGCGTGAAGTCGTTCCCGAACACCAGCTTCAAGAACTCCATTTCGCGCAGGATTTCCGTACCGCCGATCATCACGACCGCAGCCACCGCGATACCCACCAGCGACCCCATGCCGCCGAGAACGACGATGGCAAGGATGATGGCCGATTCGATGAAGACGAAGGACTCCGGCGACACGAAGCCCTGGCGCGCGGCGAAGAACGAGCCGGCGAAACCGCCGAACATCGCACCCGTGGCAAAGGCCGTCAGCTTGGTCGTGGTGGTGTTGATGCCGAGCGAGCGGCAGGCGATCTCGTCCTCGCGCAGTGCTTCCCAGGCGCGGCCGATCGGCATGCGCCGCAGGCGGATGGTGACGAAGGCCGTCAGCAGCGCCATCAGCAGGATCAGATAATAGAGGAAGATCTTGTAGTAGGCGCCGGACTGCGCGATTCCAAGCACCTTGGCGATGTAGTTCGGATCGGAAACGTTGAACGACATCAGCCCGAAGAAGCTGACCTTTGGAATGCCCGAGATGCCGGCTGCACCGTTGGTGACTTCGCGCCAGTTGATCAGCACGAGACGGATGATCTCACCGAAGGCCAGCGTAACGATCGCCAGGTAATCGCCGCGCAGGCGCAGCACCGGGAAGCCGAGCATGACGCCCCAGAAGGCAGCCATGATGCCGGCGACCGGCAGCAGGATCCAGAACGACCAGCCCAGATGCGTGGCCAGAAGCGCATAGGCATAAGCGCCGACGGCATAGAAGGCGACATAACCAAGGTCGAGCAGACCGGCCAGGCCGACGACGATGTTCAGGCCCCAGGCCAGCATCACATAGATCAGGATCTGGATGCCGAAATTGTCGACCCACTTGAGCGAGCCCTGGAAGCCAAAAAGCAGGACCATCAGCACCGGGTAGATGAACAGCACGCCGATCGCGATCTTGGTGAAGTTCTTGCGGACAAAGCCCTCTTCCTCGGCAATCGGTGCAGCCCTGGCTCGCTCGGCCTTGCGGCGGTCGATAGCCGGCTGAATGAAAGCCGTCATCACGAAGCGGCCAATCATGACCAGGGCGACAACGATGATGAGCAGACGCCAGCGAGGAACCAGGATCAGTTCGTTGCGGATGTTCTGATCGGTCCTGAGGCCGATGAACAGGAAGAACAGGCCGAAGGAGATGGCACCGGCATAGAGCGCCTCACGGAGGCCACGCTGTATCGGGGAGGCGGTCTCTTCGTGTGAGGCTTGGGCGATATTGACCATGTTGTCAGACCTTCTCGACTTCGGGCCGGCCGAGGATGCCGGAGGGCAGGAAGATGAGCACGATGGCGAGGATCGAGAACGCCGCGACGTCCTTGTAGTCGATCGAGAAATAGGCTGACCACATGCTCTCGATGAAGCCGATCATCAGGCCGCCGAGCATCGCACCGGGCAGCGAGCCGATGCCGCCGAGCACTGCCGCCGTGAAGGCTTTGACGCCTGGCACGAACCCGTCCGAGAAGGCGACGACGCCGTAATACATCAGGAACAGCGTTCCGGCGACTGCAGCAAGGGCTGCACCCATGATGAAAGTGATGGAGATGGTGCGATCGACGTCGATGCCGAGCAGCGCCGCCATCTTGCGGTCCTGCTCGCAGGCGCGCTGGGCGCGGCCGAGGGCGGTCTTGTTGACGAGGTACCAGAACAGCGCCAGCAACGCGACGGTGACGACGACGATGATGATCTGCTTCAGCGAGATCGAGATGCCGCCAACGTTGTAGACCTGACTGACCATCGGCGGGATCGGCTTGTTGCGCGGACCCTGAGTAACCTGGACGAAGTTGGACAGCGCGATCGACATGCCGATGGCGGTGATCAGCGGCGCCAGACGGAACGACCCGCGTAGCGGCCGGTAAGCCACCTTCTCGATCGTCCAGTTGTAGAGGCTGGTCAGCAGCATCGCCACGACCATCATGACAAGCAGCGCGATGACCACAGGTACCGAAACGAAGAACGACGTGAGGATCAGGAACACGATCAGAGCGGTAAACGCCCCGAGCATGAAGATGTCGCCATGCGCGAAATTGATCATGCCAATGATGCCGTAGACCATCGTATAGCCGATCGCGATCAGGCCATAGATGGACCCCAGCGTCAGCCCATTGACCAGCTGCTGGACGAAATATTGCATATGGATGCGGCTCCCCTGGAACGTCGCGCCAAGCGCGCATTCCTTTTCATATTTCCCCTAGTCCTAAAGTTTCGAGCCTGGATTGCAACGTGATTTTTCCATCCCGTCGCCGCTTGTCGGACTGCCGTTGCGGCAACCTCTGTTCTTATGGTGTCCAGGCCCTGGACCATCGCGAAACCTAGCATTGGCTCAACGCAATGTCTTTGCCGATTCCGGCCATATTGCGCGCCTTGATCGAAGAATGTAGCGCCAAATTGCCAAGCTGCAACAGTTCCTTGCGCTGCTCTATCGATCTCGGCTGCCAGATTGTCTAGACATATTGGCAGCATTGACCCTGCGTTATCAGACTATTGGACTATGTGCGGGAGGGTGACGCCACCCATCGGCCTCAATCGCAGCGAGGCAGGCGGAGGGCGATCCGGGTACCCCTCGCCGGATGCCGCCACCAGGGTCGGGAACGCATCGGTGACCCATTCACCGAATGCCGCAGTTGATATATCAGAGATATATACTGGAAGTTCCGCGCGGCTTTTCGTTTGCAATCTGACCTGATATATCAACTATATATCATCACGTTTTCAATGGATTCGGTCATGCCAGCTGAGAAACTGGAACCGGCAGCAATGCGGGCTTATCACGAGCTGGAGCGGCTGATCGTGACGCTCGAACTTGCACCGGGCAGCATCGCCACCGAAGGCTCGCTGATCGAACTGCTGAGCCTCGGCCGCACTCCGGTGCGCGAGGCGATCCAGCGACTGGCATGGGAGGGTCTGGTCGAGATCAGGCCGCGCGCGGGGCTCGCAATCGCATCGCTGCACGCCGGTGACTGGCTCCGCGTCATCGATGCACGCCGCGGCGTCGAGACTCTCCTGGCGCGTTCGGCCGCCCGCTTCGTCACCCGCGATGCTGTCGACCATTTCCATGACGCGGCACTGGCCGTGCAGAAGGCCGTGATCGCCAATGACGTCCAGGCCTTCCTTGCCGCCGACAAGGCGCTCGACGCGGCACTGGCGGTCGCCGCAGACAACCAGTTCGCGTCGCGGCTCGCAGCACCTTTGCAGGCACATGGCCGCCGCTTCTGGTTCCGCTACCGGCGCGAGACGGACCTCGCCGCACTCGCCGAACATCGCGTTGCTCTGATCCGTTCGGTTCTCGACAATGACGAGGACGCCGCAGCGGCAGATGCCGATCGGCTGATGACCATGCTGCGCGTCCACGCCGAAGCGACGGCGACACGCTAGCCGGCGGCGATGACGGCCAGCGTGTTTTCCCAGCCGTCGCCGGACGCGACAATGCAGCTGCGGCCTTTCACGTCGGTCATCAGCATCGTCCAGGTGCCGCCAGCAGAGACGAAGACCTCGATCACCGCCTCGCTGCCGATCACGCCGTAGCCAACGCGCCGCTCCTGAAACGCCGCCGACAGCCTCTCCACGAGATCGTTGTGGACGCCGCAGAGCTGCTGCGCCTGCGCCGGCATCGCCAGTGCCGCGCCAAGCGCGGCCATCCTTACCCATCGAAACGAAAAATAGCGTGCCATGTGGCACCTCCTTTGCCTTCGCGTTCCGGCAATGGAGGCACATGTGCCGCCTCAGCGCGCCGGAACGATCCAGGCCGGCTTCGACGTCTTCATCGCGTCGCTCCTTTCTGGTTTCCGGTCTGTCGCAGGGGAACCTGTCGAGGTTCTCCTGGATTCGATATGGGGACGCCCCCGCCCACACACAAGCAGCCCAGCCTGCATCTACGCTGGGCGCTCGTTCGGCTCGAATTCGCCAGCTCAACACATCGGCAGTTTGGCGATAGCGTCCGCCGGCAGCAGCTTCCTCAGATTCACCGACGACATCCGGAAATAGTCCTCGTCCGGTTTGCTGCGCATGTAGAGTTCGGCAACCAGCGCACCGGGATTGATGGCGCCGTCGCGGCACCCGCCGCTGATCGTCACGGATATGCTGCCATGCCCGTCCTTCCTGCCTGTCGCCTGGAAGGCGCGTGCCTTGGCCTGCGCAGCAGCCAGCCGCGCTACATCGGCTTGAGCAATGCGAGCGACCTGGATTCGTTCGAAGGAAGGGCTGGCTGACACGCCCGGTGCATTGTCACCGGCAACGATCTCGAGCGGCAACGTCTCGTTGACGGGGCCATAGGGCGCCGGCGCGTCCATGGCGAAATGCAGCACGACATCGCCGGTGCGCAACTTGAGCGGAACCGGCATGACGGCCGCGACACTCATCTGCTCAGGTGCGATGTCAAGCGGATTGAGGCCGACAAGCTTGGTCAGCGCCATCGGGCTGAGTGAAGCGCAGGCGGTCAAGGCGATCAGCCCGGACAGCGCCACAATCGAACGTATATGAATGGTCATACCGTCTCCATATGGTTGTTTGACAGCGCTGAATTATTGTTTTACGATAATTTATACAAGTGGAATTTGAAGAGGTTGGGAATGAAGGCCGCACGCGAACGTGCCCGGCTGTTGGGCCGCAGGATGGAACTTCTGATTGCCGTGTTGATGGGCGTGGTCATCCTGCTTGTCGGTTGCGGCCTATGGGTTGCGTGGACGGATCCGTCCTGGCTGGGCAGAATTCTGCTCCAGAACATGGCGCTGCCAGTGCCTCAGGCATTTTCGTCCTCCGCCATCCTGCTGCTGTCGATCACCTTGCTGGCACAGGCAGGCTTGATGATCTGGGCGCTTCAAACGCTTCGCGGCGCCTTCCGCGAGATCGGACAGCATGACATCGTCAGCTCGGAAGGCGCACGACTGATGCGCCTGTCGGGCGTGGCCTTCCTGGCCAACGCCGTGGCCATGCTGCTTGCCCCGCCTGTCGTCTCGCTGATCGTCAGCCTGGATATGCCGGCCGGACAGAGGTTCCTCGCCATCAGCATCGGCACACCGGAGCTGCTCGCGCTGATGGTGTCAGGCATACTCATCGTCTTCGGCCACCTGCTGGCCGTGGCCGCAGAGATCGACGACGACAATAAACGGTTCGTCTGACATGCCCATCGTCGTCAATCTCGATGTCATGCTGGCGCGCCGCAAGATGCGCTCCAAGGAGCTCGCCGCCAAGGTCGGCATCACCGAACAGAACCTGTCATTGCTCAAATCGGGCAAGGTGAAGGGCGTTCGCTTCTCGACGTTGGCGCGCATCTGCGCCGAGCTCGAGTGCCAGCCGGGCGACCTGCTGGAATACCAGCCGGGCGAGGAAGAAGAAGACGAAACGTAAAACGGGCGCCTACTGGGCGCCCGCTTCATTTCCGTCTCAGTGATGGATCAGTTCATCGTCGGGATGATGAACTCCGCACCGTCCTTGACGCCCAGCCGCGCGCCCGCAGCCGCATCGCGGCGAGGACGCGCAAAACAAGGAGCCATCGGGCTTAGTTCATCGTCGGGATGACAAACTCCGCACCGTCCTTGACGCCCGACGGCCAGCGCGAGGTAACCGTCTTGGTCTTGGTGTAGAAGCGGAACGCATCCGGGCCGTGCTGATTGAGGTCGCCGAACGACGAGGCCTTCCACCCGCCAAAGGTGTAGTAGGCGATCGGCACCGGGATCGGCACGTTGATGCCGACCATGCCGACCTGCACGCGCGAGGCGAAATCGCGGGCCGCATCGCCGTCACGGGTAAAGATGGCGACGCCGTTGCCCATCTCATGGTCATTGGCGAGCTTGATGGCGTTCTCGTAGGTAGGTGCACGCACCACCGACAGGACCGGCCCGAAAATCTCTTCCTTGTAGATGCGCATGTCTGATGTGACGTTGTCGAACAGGCAGCCACCCATGTAGAAACCGTTTTCGTAACCCTGCATCTTGAAGCCGCGGCCATCGACGACGAGCTTGGCACCTTCCTTCACGCCGATGTCGACGTAACCCTTGATGCGCTCCAACGCCTCGCGGGTGACGACCGGGCCGAAGTCGGCCGACGAGTCGGTCGACGGGCCGACCTTCAGGCTCTCGACACGCGGGACCAGCTTTTCCATCAGCCGCTCGGCCGTGTCGTGACCGACAGGAACGGCAACCGAAATCGCCATGCAGCGTTCGCCGGCCGAACCGTAGCCGGCGCCGATCAGCGCGTCGACGGTCTGATCCATGTCGGCATCCGGCATGATGATCATATGGTTCTTGGCACCGCCGAAGCACTGCACGCGCTTACCGTTGGCGCAGCCGCGGCTGTAGATGTACTGGGCGATCGGGGTAGAGCCGACAAAGCCGACGGCCTTGATGTCGGGATCGTCGAGGATCGCGTCGACAACCGTCTTGTCGCCGTTCACGACATTGAGGATGCCGGCAGGCAGGCCTGCTTCGAGGAACAGTTCGGCAATGCGCAGCGGCACGCCCGGGTCGCGCTCGGACGGCTTCAGGATGAAGGCATTGCCGCAGGCAATCGCCGGCGCGATCTTCCAGAGCGGGATCATCGCCGGGAAGTTGAATGGAGTGATGCCGGCGACGACGCCGAGCGGCTGGCGCATCGAGTAGACGTCAATGCCGGGGCCGGCACCATCGGTGAACTCGCCCTTCATCATGTGCGGGGCGCCGATGCAGACTTCGACGACCTCGAGGCCGCGCTGGATGTCGCCCCTGGCGTCGGCGATGGTCTTGCCGTGCTCGCGGGCCAGCAGTTCGGCCAGCGAGTCATATTCCTTGTTGACCAGTTCGAGGAAGCGCATCAGCACGCGCACGCGGCGCTGCGGGTTGGTCGCGGCCCAGGCCGGCTGTGCCGCCTTGGCGTTTTCGACGGCAGCGCGCAGTTCCTGCGCCGAGGCCAGTGCCACCGTGGCACGGACCGTACCATCCATCGGCTGCAGCACGTCCTGCTTGCGCCCGCTGGTTCCGGCGACATGCTTGCCGCCGATGAAATGACCGTAGTCGACCATTGCTTCTCTCCCAATTCTTTGTTGATGGCCCATTGTCCCGCTTAACGCGCGCCAATGCAACGTGACGACAAAAGCACCCGTTGTGCAAAAATCGTAGATCAAACTTGGATTGAATGTGATTTCATGCATAGTAGGCTGAACGGATGACGAAGCTCGACATGGCCAATCTGCCCGGACGCCACCTGCCCTCTATGCGCCCCCGCGCGGGGAGGCAAAAGCCATGAACTGGGACGACGTCCGCATCTTCCTCGCCGTTGCGCGCACCGGCCAGATCCTCGGCGCAGCACGGAGACTAGAGCTCAACCACGCAACTGTTTCGCGTCGCGTCGCAGCCCTCGAAGAGGCACTCAAGACAAAGCTGTTCAGGCGACTGACGACTGGCAGCGAGCTGACGCCGTCAGGCGAACGCTTCCTTGAAATCGCCGAGCGCATGGAAGCGGACATGCTGACTGCGCGCGCCGAGATTTCAGGCGAGGGTGACGAGGTCGCCGGAACTGTACGCATCGGTGCGCCTGACGGCTTCGGCGTCGCATTCCTGGCGCAGCGTCTCGGCGAACTGACGGCCCTGCATCCCGACCTCAAGATCCAGCTGGTGCCAGTGCCGCGCACATTCTCCCTGTCGCGCCGCGAGGCCGACATTGCTATCACCACCGAGCGGCCACGCGAGGGCCGGCTGGTTGCCGCCAAGCTGGTCGATTATTCGCTCGGGCTGTTCGCTTCGCGTGCCTATGTCGAGCAGAACGGGCTGCCCGATACGCGTGGCGACCTGTCAGCGCATCGGCTGATCGGCTATGTGCCCGACCTGGTGGTTAGCCCATCGCTCGACTACGCCACCGAGTTCAGCCCCTTGTGGGAATCGGCCTTTTCGATCTCCTCGGCATTGGGTCAGGTCGAGGCGGTGCGCTCGGGCGCCGGCATCGGCATCCTGCATACCTTCATCGCCCGCACCATTGCCGACATCGTGCCGGTGACATCGGTGCCTTCGATCCGCCGCGCCTATTGGCTGGTCTATCACGAGTCGGTCCGTCCCCTCCGGCGCATCCAGACCGTGGCGAGCTTCATCACCAAGGCGGTCGAACGCGAGCGAACGCTGTTCACCTGACGGCTTCCGACAATCTCTCACATCCGCTAACGTGGTACGCCGATGTGAGGAGTTTGGCTTGCTATCGCGTCCCTATGCCGAACTGTTGCGTCATGCGAGGCGCGCCTCCAGACGTGCCGACGAGGCCGAAGACCTGCTGCAGACCGCACTCGTTGCCGCGGTGGAGGCCGGCAAGACCGACCTGTCGAAGCCCGAGAACCGCCGCTGGCTGGAAGGGGCAATACGGCATCGCGCCGCTTTCGACGCCCGGTCCGCAATACGGCGACGTCAGCGCGAGCAGCCTTTCGCGGTCACGGCCTGCGAGCCCGCTGACAGGCAGGCGCTGCCGCTACGCTTCGTCAACGCCCTCCCCGCAGGTCTCCGCACGACGGCATTGCTGGCGTTGACCGGCCACACACGCCAGGAGATCGCCTGGCTTCAGCGCATTGCCGATGCCGCACTGCGCCAGCGCATCAGCGAGATCAGGCGACGCTGGCGCGCCTTCGACGGCGGCACGATCGAGGATCTGCCCGGACTTTCAGGCCCCCTCGCCTTCGGGCGCATCAGACGCTCACTGCTTGAAGCGGCCAGGCAGCAAGGGGCACTGCTCGCGAGCCACGATCCCGACGGGCATCTTTTCGTGATCGGCACCTCACAAAATCCGGGTGCGCGGCAACTAAGGCTACGTGCAACCAAAACCACGGAGTGACCAAATGTTTGGCAAGAGCAAGCTGGGCAACATCTGCTACTATGTCTCGGACATCGACAAGACCGAGGCTTTCTATCGTGTCGTCATGGGATTGGATGTCCAGCGCATGGAAGGCGACGGCGAGACAGGCGGCGACTGGCTCATCGCCAGCACCGTCAACGGTGTCGACCTGATCTTTTTCAAGATGGAATCGCGCCCCGGCAACTCGCCGATCATCGTCTTCGAGATCGCCGACGGCGGCATCGACGACCTGGTGTCGTCTCTGGCCGGGCAAGGCGTGACCATCGTCACCCCGGTTAGTCACGCACCGGGAGGCTGGTCATCCGAGTTCGCCGACCCCGACGGCCACGTGATTTCGATGTACCAGTCGGCGGAAGCGCCGCGTTCGCTGAAGAATGTGGCCTGACCTCAAGCCCAGTAGCGCTGCGGCCCTAGGCCGTCAGCCTCGATCTCCGGCTGCCGGCCGGAGATCGTGTCGGCCAGGATTTTTGCCGAGCCGCAGGCCATGGTCCAGCCGAACATGCCGTGGCCGGTGTTGACGAACAGGTTCGGCAGCTTGGTCCTGCCGACAATGGGTGGGCCATCTGATGTCATCGGCCTGAGCCCGCACCAGAAACTGGCGTCGCGCAGATTGTCGACACCCGGAAAGAGCTCGCGCAGCGACCGTTCGAGCAAGTCACGACGCTCTTCGCGCAAGGTCACGTCGAAACCAGACATCTCGAGCGTGCCACCAATGCGGATACGGTCGCCGAGCCTCGTGATGGCAACCTTGTTCGTCTCGTCGATGACGGTCGACACTGGTGCTGCCTGCCCGTCGGCAACTGGAAGCGTCAGCGAGTAACCCTTCAGCGGATAGACCGGCACGCGCTGGTGGAGCTTGCGCATGAAGCGCTCCGAATAGGGGCCCGCCGCAAGAACGAAAGCGTCACCCTCGGTCACGCCCTCCGATGTCACGATGCGATGAACCTTGCCTTTCCAATGCGGAAAGGCATGAACCCTTGTGTTGTATTTGAAAACCACGCCGCGGCTGGCGCACAAGTCGGCCAACCGCTCGGTGAACAGCCGGCAATCTCCGGTCTCGTCGTCGGGCAGGCGCAACCCGCCTGAAATCCTGTCGCGGGCAGCGGCCAGCCCCGGCTCGGCGTTGATGCAACCTGCAGCATCGAGGATTTCGTAGGGCACCTGGAACCGGTCGAGCACGGACGTATCGGCAGCGGCACGGTCGAGCTGTTCCTGGCTGCGGAAGAGCTGCAGCGTGCCATGGCTGCCTTCGTCGTAGCTGATGCCGGTCGCCTGCCGCAGCACCCTCAGCATGTCACGGCTATATTCGGCGAGCGGCATCATCAGCGCCTTGTTGGCCTGATAACGCTCGGCCGTGCAGTTGCGCAGAAGCTGCGCCAGCCAGCGCCAGAAAATGGGATCGAGGTTCGGCTTGAAGACGAACGGGCTGTCCTTGCGCAACATCCATTTGAGCGCCCTGAGCGGGGCGCCCGGTGCGGCCAGGGGCGAGGCATAGCCGGAAGAAATCTCCCCGGCATTGGCATAGCTCGTCTCCTGGGCCGGGCCTTTCTGGCGGTCGTAAACGACCACCTCATGCCCGGCTTCGGCGAGATAATAGGCGGTCGTGATCCCGATCACGCCGCCGCCGACAACCACAACCCTCATTTCGCCCCCAGGTACGCGGTCCTTAGAAAGCTCGCGCACAAGCTCAAATCCCTGCAACAGCCCAGCAAATGCGGGACACCGCAGATGGCGCTGCCTCAGGCAGCCGAAGGCCCGGGATCGTCGCCGCTGTCCGAGGTGTGCCGGATTTTTGGCCGAACGCCAAGTGGCCTCGGCTCGTCAGCGCTGAACACCAGCACCGGAAAGCGGCGTCCCGCCATCTCCGCAACGGGCTCGGCCTCAGTGATTCCCGGTCGCGACGCCTCGGGCTGATAGAGGATATCGTCGACGCGAATGACCTCCGTTGTACCACGGCCGCGGTCGACCGACATCGACTGGCCTTTGCGCAGGCCGAGCAGCGCAAGGCCGCGCGGCACCGTGATCGGGATGGTGAGCCCCACCATGCTGTCCATCGGGCCCTGCGTGACAACCCGGGTGTGGGCCGAGCCGCCGTCGACCGAGAAGACCACACGGCTGTTCAGCGTCACCACATCGGGATCGGCTTCGTTCGAAAACACCACCTGCGCCGAAGCAAGCTTGCAGCGCAAAAGTTCGACGAGCGGACCACCCGACCAGGCCAGGCGGTCAAGCATCGTCTTGACTATGGCGAAGTCCTTGGTCGTCAGCTGACATTTGGTCATGGCAAAACTCCACGGGCGCGGGCCTCTGCCCGGCACCGGCACGGTCGACATCTGGCTTGATGAACTAACTTTGCTTCAGTTGGCGCCTTCGAGCGGCGCCTCGACGGCGACGATCTCGAATTCGAGACGGCGGCCGTCACGCGAGGTCCAGGCAACAGACTGGCCTTCGCGCAGGCCGATCAGGGCAGCGCCAACAGGCGTCAGGATAGACACCTTGCCCTCGGCGATGTCGGCCTTGCCGGGATAGACCAGCGTCACCGTCTTGACCTCACCGTCGCCGCTGCGGAATGTAACCTTCGAGCCCATGCGGATAACCGTGGCAGGCATGCGGCTCAGCGGCGCAACCTTGGCGCGGTCCATCTCGGACAGCAGTTCCTCGGCAATCTCGGGCATCCTGTCTAGGCTGGACTCGGCGAGGCCGGTCAGCCTGGCGTAGTCGTTTTCGCTCACCACGATGTTGTGCTCGCGGCGCTGCTTGATGTTCTGGCGCAATGCAGACCCCATGAAATTCGTCCGGCCAGCGCTCCCCGCGGGATGCGCGCCACCGGTCATCCGCCAAGGCGGATGCGTGCTTGTATTAAGCCGAACCGCAAAGCGGCCCGGTGCTCATGATCTTATGCGTTGGAGAATGGGCCCCAGGGGCTCGGCAGTCGCATGGCGACCGAGCCGGGGCTAGGATCCCGCGATGGGGCAGACCCGAAACAGGGCAAAGCTGCCGATGTGAGCGAAATTGCACATCGCCAGAGGGTTGCCGACGCGGCGCTGCTTGTCAAGGGCGGCGCTTGGTCGCCACCCCAGGCAGGAGAAATTGTGATTTTCTGTCAGGCAGTTACGCAAATGGAGAGCGCGCCAGCCATCAAGGCGCGAGATGCAGGAAGGCCGAGACGACCTCCTCATACACCGAGCGCTTGAACGGCACGATCAGCTCCGGCAGCTCGCTCATCGGCTTCCAGGCCCAGCGATCGAACTCGGCCGAATGACCGCCGGGAGGCGGGTCGATGGCGATCTCGTTCTCGTCGCCGTCGAAGCGGAAGGCGAACCATTTTTGCGTCTGACCGCGATACTTGCCCTTGAGCGCGACGCCGATGAGATGCTCCGGCAAATCGTAGTTGATCCATTGAGGCGCCTCCGCCAGCAGCGATACGCTGCGCATGCCGGTCTCTTCGTAGAGCTCGCGCATGGCCGCCGGATAGGGCTCCTCGCCCTTGTCGATGCCGCCCTGCGGCATCTGCCAGAGCTTGTCGGTGTTGGACAGCTCGCTGTCAGGTTCGGCAATGCGGCGGCCGGCCCAGACCAGTCCTTTCGCGTTCAGCACCATGATGCCGACGCAGGGGCGGTAGGGCAGATCCTCTGCTGCGATCTTCTTTTTCGACATCGACCGTTATCCTCTTTCGGGGTCGCTCGCGACGGCCGAGATCGGCACGATCTCGATGCCGCGCTTGCGCGCTTCGCTTGCCCATGCTGCCACCGCATCGACGGTCACGTCGAAGGCATTGCCGGTGCCGATGGCAAATCCCTTGGCGCGCGCAGTGCGTTCCAGTTCGTCCAGCTTGTCGAGAATGGCGCCGCGATCCTGCACGGCGTCGATCGCCGCGTCGGCCGCAGCAAAGGGCACACCGTTCTTCAGCGCCAGTTCCGGCGCCACGCTTCGGGCCGAGGAACCGTCATCGACATAGCCGAGGCCGCGCTTGCCGAGTTCCGTCATGAGTACGCCCATCGCCTCCGGATCGGCCGAGAAGCGCGCACCCATGTAGTTCATCACGGCAGTGTAGTTGGTCGTCCGCGACAGCACCCAGCGCAACCTGTCGAGGTTCTTGTCGCCGGCGTCGATGGTCAGCGTGTTGCGGCCGGGGTTGACGTTCGGAAAATCGAACGGCTCGAGCGGCACCTGCATGACGATTTCGTGGCCCTCGCGCCGCGCCGCCTGCATCCAGCGGCCAAGGCTGTTGCCCTGCGGCGCAAAGCCGAGTGTGATTTCGGGCGGCAGCTTTGCGATCGCCGCCTGCGTACCGGTCTGCGAGATGCCGAGGCCGCCGATAACAACCGCCACGCGCGCGCCACGCGCACCCGACCAGGCGCGGGCATAGACGTCGAACGGCCGGCGCCCGTCGGCGGAACGGGCAGGCAGCGGTCCATCGGCGCTGTCTTCGATCAAAGCCGTCTCGGGAAGATGGGCGATACGCTCGTTCTGGCCAACTGCCGAGGGGTCGCGGATCACCACCACGCCGCTGCCATCGGTCGGCGGATTGACGCGGATGATCGACGGACCGCCATTTTGAGTCGTCGCAGGTTTAGGCTTGGGCGCAGCTTGAACCGGCGCTTCGGCCACCACTTCGGGTTTGGTGACGACAGGCACTTCCGGCACGCGAAACGGCTTGTCACGCAAGGCAATCGCCGCAGAGCCGCCAACCACTGCGAGCACGCAAAGGCCTGCCAGCACCGCCCTCTTGCTCAGCCATGACGGCTTGCCGCCGCCTTTGCGGCGAGGCGGCTGCCCGAGCGGGCGGTCGATTTCCTTGTCGATCTGCACCAAGCCGTGCCCTGCTCTTGTGCGTCCTGCAGGACGCACCGCGCTCCACGCCAATCCCCGAATCAAACTGCCGGAACCTTGCGGTCCCGGCAGCATTGCATTGCCTTGTCCTTCAGACCAGCGTTGCCGGCCTTACTGGTTGTTCATCACCGCCTTGTCAGGATTCGGCGGGAACGCCGGATCGGTCTTGGTGCCGCGGAGCAGTTCCAGCGCATACTGCAACTGGATATCGTCCTTCGGCTCCGGCGGCACGTAGGCCGACGAACCCGACCCCTGGTCGTTCTCTTCCGCGCCCTTGATGTGGCCCTTGAGCTCGGACTCGCCCCGGGTGACATCGCGCCCCTGGAGATCGGCAGGCAGCGGCTGGTCGACCTTGATGTCGGGTGTGATGCCCTTGCCCTGGATCGACTTGCCCGACGGCGTGTAATAGAGCGCCGTCGTCAGCCGCAGCGCGCCGTTCTCGGCCAGCGGGATGATCGTCTGCACCGAGCCCTTGCCGAAGGACTGCGTGCCCACCACCGTCGCACGGCGGTGATCCTGCAGCGCACCGGCCACGATTTCCGACGCGCTCGCCGAACCGCCGTTGATCAGCACGATCAGCGGATCGCCGTCGATCTCGTCGCCCGGACGGGCGTCGAAGCGGGTGATGTCCTTGGGGTCGCGGCCACGGGTCGACACGACCTCGCCGCGATCCAGGAACGTGTCGGACACGCTCACTGCCTGGTCGAGCAGACCACCCGGATTGAGACGCAGGTCGAGTACGAAGCCCTTGAGCTTGTCCTTGGGGATCTGCTTCTTGATCTGCAGGATCGCGTCATGCAGGTCGTCATAGGTCTTCTCGGTGAACGAGGTGATCTTCATGTAGCCGACGTCGTTTTCGACCCGGTACTTCACCGCCTTGACCTTGATGACGTCGCGCGTGATGGTCAGGTCGATCGGCTTGTCGGCGCCTTTGCGCAGAATGGTCAGCTTGATCGGCGTATTGACCAGGCCGCGCATCTTCTCGACCGCGTCGTTCAACGTCATGCCGCGAACTTCGTCGCCATCGATCTTGGAGATGTAATCGCCGGCCAGAACGCCGGCCTTGGCAGCGGGCGTGTCGTCGATCGGGGTGATGACCTTGACCAGTTCGTTCTCCATCGTCACCTCGATGCCGAGGCCGCCGAACTCACCCTTGGTCTGGACGCGCATGTCCTTGGCGGCTTCCGCGTTGAGATAGGACGAGTGCGGATCGAGCGAGGTCAGCATGCCGTTGATGGCATTCTCGATCAGCGACTTCTCATCCGGCGGGGTCACATACTGGCCGCGCACACGCTCGAAGATGTCTCCGAAAATGGCCAGCTGGCGATAGGTTTCCGAACCTGCCGCATTCGCCGCCGAACCCGGTGCGCCATACACAAGGCTCATTGCGGAGGCGCCCATCAGCGCCCCGGCAAGCAGAAGCGACAGTTTACGCATCATTTATGTCCTTCCAGAGGTGCGGTCCGCCCACCACGGGGCCGGATCGACGGGTTTTCCATCCTTGCGGAACTCTACATAAAGTTCCGGCGTCGAATTTGCATTTTCCGAAGCCGTGGTGCTCGCCACCCTGGCCTCTCCCATCGCACCGATCGGCTCCCCTGCAAGCACGGACTGCCCCGGCGCGACGCTGATTCTACTCATCCCCGCCAAGACGACATGATAGCCGTCGCCTGCGTTGAGGATCAAGAGTTGACCATAGGAGCGGAAAGGCCCCGCATAAAGAACACTTCCATCCGCCGGAGCGGTGACGATGGCTCCCGATTGTGTCGCAACCATGTCCCCGAGCATGGTGCCGCCATTGCCATCGGCGGTGCCGTACTGGCGCTTGATACGGCCGGCCACCGGCAGCGCGACCTGCCCCTGGAGCAGCGAAAACGGAGCGGAAGCAATGAGTTGGTTGGCTTCTGGAACCGCTGCGACGACCGGCTCGTCGGCCTGCCTGGCTGCGGCTTCCGCAGCCTTTCGGGCGGCCTGTTCGTCCGCTGCTTTCTTCGCCGCCTGCCTGTCGAGCGAGGCGATCAAATCTTTGAGACTTTCGGCGCGCGCCGCAAGTTCGGCCGCCCGCTTGGTTTCGTCGGCAAGCGCTGTCTCGGATTCCGTGCGCAGCCTGTCCTTGGCAGCGAGCAGAAGGTTCAGCCGTTCCTTCTCCGTGGCTTGCTCGGTAACGGCCGCCTTCAGCCGGTCGCGCTCGGTCTCGATGGAGGTGACAACCCGCGTCAGTTCCTTGAGATCGGTCATCAGGATCTCGGTTTCCGAACGCAGTTCCGGCACCACCGCCCCGAGCAGGATGGCACTGCGCACCGATGACAATGCGTCCTCGGGCTTGACCAGGATCGCCGGCGGCGGATTGAGCCCCATGCGCTGGAGCGCGCCCAGCACCTCCGCCAAGACGCCTCGGCGCATGGCGAGAGAACTGCGGATGCCTGATTCCTGTTCCTTCAGCCCTTCGAGCTTGCCGGCGATGTCCTCGATGTCCTGGGCGAGCTTGCGCTCGGTCTTGGCCGACTGGATCAGCGCCGCAGTGATCGAGGCATGATCCTTCTTCACTTGGGCGATGTCAGCGGCGAGGCGCTCACGGCGCTCGGCCGAAACCTGGATATCGCGGGCGACGGTCTCGTATTCGGATTGTGTCAGTTCCGGATCGGGCGTCGGCTGCGTTTCCTGGGCCAGCGCGCCCCCGCAGGCAAGCGCAAGCAGACCCGCCGCGGCTATGCCGCGGCATGGCCAAAGCCACGCCTTCAGGGGGGAGATGTGCGCCATCAGATGATCCGGTTGTGCATCGGCGACCTTAGCGGCGGCATCGTTAACGAACCATCAACCATAGTGCCGTCGCGAGGGCCGCCCGGATCGTCGGTGCTGCGCCTTTTTGTCGAATTTCGGGCCGCGCGGCCCTTCCGCTGCGGCAGCGCCCGTTGTGCATCGGCGACCTTAGCGGCGGCATCGTTAACGAACCATCAACCATAGTGCCGTCGCGAGGGCCGCCCGGATCGTCGGTGCTGCGCCTTTTTGTCGAATTTCGGGCCGCGCGGCCCTTCCGCTGCGGCAGCGCCCGATGTCATGCCCGATGGTAGGGATGCCCCGAAAGGATCGTCGAAGCGCGATAGAGCTGCTCGCCCAGCATGATGCGGACCATCTGGTGCGGCCAGGTGGCGGCACCGAAAGAGATCAGCAGCTGAGCCTCGTTGCGCAGTGCCTCGTCATGGCCGTCAGGACCGCCGATGGCGATCATCAGCCCACGCTGGCCACCATCGCGCATTGCGGCGACCTTGTCGGAAAACTGTTGGGAGGAAAGGTTCTTGCCGCGTTCGTCGAGCAGGATGAGCGCCGTGCCGGGCGCGAGCTGCGCCCTCAGCCTGTCCCCTTCCTCGCGCCGCCGCTCATCGACATCGCGGGCGCGACTTTCGGCAATCTCGGTAACGCCGCCGAAGTCCAGCCCCAACGGCCCTCCGCTCTTGGCGAAACGGTCGAGATAGCGGTCGGCAAGTTCCTTCTCGGGGCCGGATTTCATCCGGCCCACGGCATGTATCCAGACCTTCATCCTCTAGGTCGAACGGTTCAGTGAACCGTTTCTTCCTCGAGATCCGGTGTCTGCCACATCTTCTCGATGTTGTAGAACTCGCGGATTTCGGGGCGGAAGACGTGGACGATGATATCGCCTGAATCGATCAGCACCCAGTCGGCGCCCGACAGCCCCTCGACGCGGGCATTGCCGAGACCGGCATCCTTCAGCGCCTTGAGGAGATGATCGGCAACCGCTGCGACATGACGATGCGAACGACCCGAGGCGATGACCATGTGGTCGCCCAGGCTCGATTTGCCCCTGATGTCGATGGAGACGATTTCTTCGGCCTTGGAGTCTTCCAGACTGGCAAGGACCGTCTTGAGGGCGCGGGCAACGGCGTCGAATTCGCCTATCCCGGCCGGCGAAGGCATGACTTCCGCCTTCTTCCGTAGTGCTGTTCTCAGTGTCTTTCCTTTCCGACAAGAACAACCAAATCACCCAGGACTCGGGTGACATCATTTAGATAGGCAGAGTTGGGCGACAGTTTCAAGACAAGGCCCGCCAAACACCTGCCAATGGCGGCTTATTGCTGCGCCGGCTAGGGTTCGATCGACGGCGGAACCTGTGCCGCCCTCGGCGAGAATGCCCCGGTCTCATCAGCCGGAACAGCCCGAACCCTGCGCAACCGCCAGAGTACGAACAGCGTGTAGGCGGCGGCAATGACGATTGCAACATACATGAAGGCCTGGGTGCCGTAGATGGCCGTCAGTATGGTGCCGAGTCCGGGAACGATGAAGCCGGACAGCGACCAGGCAAACAGCATGCTGCTCGACAAGGCGACGAGATCGTCCTTGTGAGCGCGGTCGCTGGCATGCGCGCTCGACAGCGAATAGATCGACTCGCTTGCCCCGCTCCACACGACATAGATCGCAACCATGATCGGCAGCGCACTGCCGTCGAACCGGCCGGCAGCAAGGCCGGCAACGACCACGAGTAACCCTGCCGCCACAAGCACATATCGCCGGTCGGTACGATCGGAAATCCAGCCAAACGGAATCTGGAACAGAAGCGTGCCGAGCGGCATTGCAAACAAGAGCGTTGCAACCTGCTGCTGGGTGAAGCCGCTAGCCGTCGCATGGATCGGGGCAAAGCCGGCGATCATCATCGACAGGCCGCCGACGGCGAGCATGCCGGCGACGCCGACAGGCGAGATGCGCCACGCACGCACCAACGCCACCGACGCGGCCAGCGGCGGCAACGGCTGGCGCAGGCGGGTCAGGCCTACGGGCAGGATGGAGATGGCGGCGAAGGCGACGCAGAGCAGTGGGGCCTGCGCAGTTGCGATGTCGACGAAACGGAGGAGAAACGACCCGACGCCGAGGCCGACGACATAGGCGACGTAGAAGATCGCCATGACCCGGCCGCGGATGTCGTTGCCCACCGCATCGTTGAGCCAGCTTTGGGAAACGATGAACAGACCGCAGATGGCGAAGCCATAGAGCACACGCGCCGCGATCCAGATGAGCGGGAAGGTGCCGGCCGCAACCGCGACGTTCGAGAGCACGATGAGGGCGGAAAACACCATGTAGGCGCGCGCATGGCCGACCCGGCGGACCAGCATTCCGGTGAGCAGACAGCCGGCTAGTCCGCCGGCCGAAAGGCCGGTCAGCATCGTGCCCGCCCAGGCCGGCGCATAGCCGGACGCACCGAGGCTGACGGGGATGTAACCAAACATCAGGCCGTTGCCGACGGCGACCAGCGCCATGGCCAGGATCACGCCGGCGACGGCGATCGCCGGCGTTCGCTCGCCCTCGTCGCCTGCTGCTGCCGCATCGTCTCGCTTGTTCATGCGCCAGTGTCGCCAGATCGGAGCTTTTCCACGGCTGCAATTGCGACATGTACCGTGCTGGATTGCCAAATTGCCCGCGCTGGCTCAAACGCGCGGCCGATGCATTTCCGGGCATGGCTTTTCGTGCGAAACACCGCCCCGGCAGCAAGCGCGATCAAATGGGCCGTCCCGCAAGCAGGCATATCGGGAGCGTCCTCATGCCGGAAACAACGATGACCCCTGTTCAGAAAGCCATCTGGTACATCGAGAGCCACTACTTCAAGGACATAGGGCTCGACGACATCGCCACGGCTGGCGGGGTCTCGCGTTTCCACATGTCACGCGCCTTCGCCGCCGCCACCGGCCATTCGGTCATGGGCTATATCAGGGCCCGTCGCCTGATGGATGCGGCGCACGCGCTGGCCAAAGGCGCACCTGACATCCTCGCTGTCGCCATCGACTCCGGCTACGGCTCGCATGAGGCATTCACCAGGGCCTTTCGCGACCGCTTCGGGCAGACCCCCGAGGAGGTGCGTGCCAATGGCTCCGTTTCACAGACCCGATGCCTGGAGCTTCTCAAGATGGACGACACCTTCGTCGAAAACCTGGCCCCGCCGCGCTTTGTCGATGGCGGCCCCTTGCTCATCGCCGGCTTCGGCGATCGCTACACAAGCGAGACCAGTCTCGCGATTCCATCGCTCTGGCAGCGCTTCGGCCCTCATTTCGGCAGCGTGCCGGGCCAGAAGAACTGTTTCGGATATGGTGTTTGCTGCAATTTCGACGACGACAGTTTCGAATACATCGCGGGCGTCGAGGTTGAGAGTTTTGCGGATCTGACGCCAGAATTCACGCGTCTTCGCATACCGCCACAGCGCTATGCCGTATTCGCCACCACCGACCATATTTCGATGATCCGGCGCATCATCCACACGGTGTGGTGCAAGTGGCTGCCGGCTTCCGGGCACGAAGCCGCCGACGGCCCCAATTTTGAATTCTATCCGGAGAGCTTTGACGCGGCGACAGGCTATGGCGGCTACGAAATCTGGATCCCGATCAAGAGCTAAGTCAGTCCGGGAAAAGTGCATCGCACCATCCGCCTGGAGTTGCATGAACCTCTAGGACTTGTCCTTGGCGGTCCCGTTCCTGAGCGCCGTGGACGACAGCAGGGAACGCGGCCCGTGGATGAAGGTCCAGGCAGGGGCCTTCATCCGCGCCAGCAACGGCGCATCGCCCTCATCCACCCGCGCATAGTCGAAGGTCTTGGCAACCACCGACGACAGGAACGACAGCGTCGCCCCCGGCCGGTCGATGACGGCAATCGGGAAGGTCATGACGATCTGCCGCCAGCGCTGCCAGCGATGGAAATCGCGGAGATTGTCTGCCCCCATGATCCAGACGAAATCGACACCCGGATTGCGCGCCTTGATCAGCGCCAGCGTGTCGGCGGTGTAGCGCACATTATAACTCGCCTCGAAAGCGGTCACCTTGATGCGCGGGTCCTTGGCAACCGCCTCGGACAGCTCGATGCGCCTGGCCAGAGGCGCCAGCTCGCGCGTGCTCTTCAACGGATTGCCTGGCGTGACCATCCACCACAGCTGGTCGAGCTGCAGGCGGCGCATGGCGATCTCGGCAACGAGCCCATGGCCAGCGTGAGGCGGATTGAACGACCCGCCGAACAGCCCGACCTGCATGCCTTTCATGGCATGCGGCATACGGAGGTATTTTTGGGAAATTGGCGAATCCAGTGGGGAGAGCATGGTGCTAGGCGCCCCCCTCTGCCGGCAGCGTGGCTGTTACCTCAGCAACATCCACGCCAAAGTTTGGCGAAAGCAGGTATGTCAACAAATCTCCTCCCTTGAGGGGGAGATGCCCGGCAGGGCAGAGGGGGGTGATTGCGCGCAAAGCCGTCACACCAGCCCGATATGCCTGATCACGGCCTGAGCTGTCCGTTGCCGCGCACGCGATACTTGAAAGAGGTCAACTGCTCCACTCCGACCGGGCCACGGGCGTGCATCTTGCCAGTGGCGATGCCGATCTCGGCGCCCATACCGAACTCACCGCCGTCGGCGAACTGGGTCGAGGCGTTGTGCAGCAGGATCGCCGAGTCGATCTCGTTGAAGAAGCGCTCCACTACCTTGGCATCCTCGGCGACGATTGCCTCGGTGTGGTGCGAGGAGAATGTCTCGATATGCTCGATGGCGCCCGAGATGCCGTCGACCAGCTTGGCCGAGATGATGGCGTCGAGATATTCCGTCGACCAGTCGGCATCGGTCGCAGCCTGTGCGTCGGCAAAAGCGGCGAGCACGTCTTCGTCGGCGTGGATTTCGCAACCTGCCGCCCGCAGCGCTTCCAGCACTGGCACCAGGTGGGTCGAGGCGACCGCGCGGTCGACCAGCAGCGTCTCGGCAGCACCGCAGATGCCTGTGCGGCGCATCTTGGCGTTGACTGCGATCGCCACCGCCATGTCGAGCTTGGCCGACTTGTCGATGTAGAGATGGCAGATGCCCTCGAGATGGGCGAATACAGGTACCCGCGCCTCCGTCTGCACGCGCTCGACAAGGCTCTTGCCGCCGCGCGGCACGATCACGTCGATGTTGCCCGACAGGCCCTTGAGCATTTCGCCGACGGCGGCGCGGTCGGCCACAGGCACCAGCTGGATCGCATCCTCGGGCAGGTTGGCCGACTTCAGGCCCTCGACGAGACAGGCATGGATCGCCAGCGACGAATTGAGCGAATCCGAACCGCCACGAAGGATCACCGCGTTGCCGGCCTTGAGGCACAGCGCGCCGGCATCCGCCGTCACATTGGGGCGGCTTTCATAGATCACGCCGATGACGCCAAGCGGCGTGCGCACGCGCTCGATATGCAGGCCGTTGGGGCGATCCCATTCGGCGATGATTTCACCGACAGGATCCCTGAGATCGGCAATCGCCCGGATACCGTCAGCCATGTCGCGGATGCGGCCCGGCGTCAGCCTCAGGCGGTCCATGAACGAACCGCTGATGCCGGCTTCCTCGCCGTTCTTCACGTCGGTGGCGTTGGCGTCGAGAATTTCGTCCTGGCGGCGGAGGATGGCATCGGCCATGCCGATGAGCGCGGCATGTTTGCGCTCGGCGCTGGCAACGGCGAGTGGGCGCGCTGCAGTCCGGGCCTTGTGGCCGATCTCGGCCATCAGCCGCGCCGTATCCTGGCTCTCGTGCGCCTTCAGCATGTCCTCACCCTTCCGCCTGCACCACCGCGTCCGCATGGCTGACCACCAGATCATCGCGGTGGATCATCGCCGACCGCGCCTCGTAGCCGAGCACGGTCTCGATCTCGGTCGATTTCAGCCCAGCGATCCTTACGGCATCCGCAGCGTCATAGGCAACCAGTCCACGCGCGATCTCGCGGCCTTCTGGCGACAGGATCGCCACCGTGTCGCCGCGCGAAAAGTTGCCGCTGACCAGCTTCACCCCGGCGGGCAGCAACGACTTGCCCTGCAACAGGGCGCCCACTGCACCGGCATCGACGGTCAATCGGCCGGCCGGGTCGAGCTGGCCGGCGATCCAGGTCTTGTAGCCCTTCACCGGATTGCCGCTCGGGCGGAAATAGGTGGCACGCTCGCCACGTTCGATCGCCATCAGCGGCGACAGCCGCGTGCCGGCGGTGATGATCATCGCGGTGCCCGCGGCGGTGGCGATCTTGCCGGCATCGAGCTTGGTGCGCATGCCGCCGCGCGACAGCTCGGAAGCGGCAGCCCCCGCCATCGCCTCGATGTCGGGCGTGATACGATCGACGACCGGAATGAACTTGGCGTTCGGGTCATGTGCGGGAGGTGCGGTGTAGAGCCCGTCGATGTCGGAGAGCAGCACCAGAAGGTCGGCGCCCATCATCGTTGCGACGCGGGCCGCCAGGCGGTCGTTGTCGCCATAGCGGATTTCGGTGGTGGCGACCGTGTCGTTCTCGTTGATGACGGGCACGGCATTCATCTTGAGCAAAGTCGAGATCGTCGCCCGCGCATTGAGGTAGCGCCGGCGCTCCTCGGTATCGCCGAGCGTCACCAGGATCTGGCCCGACTTCAGCCCCTTGCGCCCGAGCGCGTCCGACCAGGCGCCGGCAAGCTCGATCTGCCCGACGGCCGCAGCCGCCTGGCTCTCCTCGAGCTTCAGCGCCCGCTTGCCAAGCCCCAGAATGGTACGACCGAGCGCGATGGCGCCCGACGAGACGACGAGCACGTCGGCTCCGGCCTCGGTCAGCGTCGCGATGTCGTCGGCCATCGAGGCCAGCCATTCGCGCTTGAGGCCGCTCGATCGGTCGACCAGCAACGCCGAGCCGATCTTGACGGTGATGCGCTTGTAGGTCCGCAGCGAAGGGATCGTCATTTCTAGGCCTACTTCGTCCAGCGTGCGTCGGAGGGGGCGACGTCGCCGCTTGCTTGGCGCGCTTCCTCGACGATGCTCATCAGTGCGCGCAGCGTCTCTTCGATGCCCTCGCGGGTAACGGCCGAAAGCAGGATCGGGGCGCGCCCAGCGGCGCGCTTCAGCGAAGCGACCTTCTTCTTGCGCGCATCGGGATCGAGCGTATCGACCTGCGACAGCGCCACGATCTCGATCTTGTCGGTCAACCCGTGGCCATAGGCTTCGAGCTCGCCGCGCACGATCTTGTAGGCCTTGCCCGGGTTCTCTTCCTGCGCCGAAACCAGATGCAGCAGCACCCGCGTCCGCTCGACGTGGCCGAGGAAGCGGTCACCGATGCCGACACCTTCATGCGCGCCCTCGATCAGGCCGGGAATGTCGGCGATGACGAATTCGCGGGCATCGATGCGGGCAACGCCCAGGCCCGGATGCAGCGTGGTGAAGGGATAGTCGGCGATCTTGGGCTTTGCCGCCGTGACCGAGGCGAGAAAGGTCGACTTGCCGGCATTGGGCAGGCCGACGAGACCAGCGTCGGCAATCAGCTTGAGCCTGAGCCAGACCCACATTTCCTGGCCTTCGAGGCCGGGATTTGCGCGGCGCGGCGCCTGGTTGGTCGAGGTCTTGAAATGCTGGTTGCCGAAGCCGCCATTGCCGCCCTTCGCCAGCAGGTAACGCTGGCCGACCTGAGTCAGGTCGCAGATCAGCGTCTCGTTGTCTTCTTCATAGACCTGCGTGCCAACAGGCACCTTGAGCGTGATGTCTGCCCCCTTGGCACCGGTCATGTTGCGGCCCATGCCGTGAATGCCGGTCTGCGCCTTGAAGTGCTGCTGATAACGATAGTCGATCAGCGTGTTCAGCCCGTCGACCACCTCCAGCCAGACGTCACCGCCACGGCCACCGTCGCCGCCATCAGGGCCGCCGAACTCGATGAATTTTTCGCGCCGGAACGACACAGCACCCGCGCCGCCGTTTCCGGAGCGGATGTAAACCTTGGCTTGATCGAGAAATTTCATCGCACTGTTCGTCTTCTATTGCTTATTTGGTTGTTGCGGCGCTTCTGCCATAACGCAAGGCGCAGCGAAGGGCGAGAGCGGATTGGCGCGGACGCCATGCGGCATAGGGAGACGAACCGGATGAAGCTGGTCACCTACAACACGCAATACGGCGTCGGCCGCGACGGGCGCTACGATCTCGAGCGCATTGCCAGCACCATCGACGGCGCCGACATCGTCGCGTTGCAGGAAGTGACCCGCAACTTCATGCGCAACAACATGGCCGATATGGTCGACGGGCTGGCAAAACTGCTGCCCGACTACTTCCATGTCTACGGCGTCGCCATGGACATCGACTTCGGCATGCTCGGCGACGATGGAAAGCCGGCAAACAAGCGCCTGCAATTCGGTAACATGGTGCTGTCGCGCTGGCCGATTGTGGCCTCGCGCAATCTGCTTCTGCCGCGCAGCCGGCGCATCAGCCGCGGCAACCTGCAGCGCTCGGCACTGGAAGCGCTTGTCATGGCGCCCTCCGGCCCGCTGCGCATCTATTCGGTACATGTCGACCATGTCAGTCAGGAGGAACGGATAGCGCAGATCCGTCACCTGAAAGAGCGGGTCTACGCCTTTGCAATGGAAGGCGGCGCCATAACAGGCGCTGCCGAATACGGTTTCCCCGAGCTCCCCAGCCCCGAGGAATTCGTGTTGATGGGCGACTTCAACATGGTACGGGGCTCTCCCGAGCACCTCATCATGACCGGCGCGCCCGATCCGGTGGAGGGTCCCCAGATCGTCGCCCATCACCCCGTAGACGCCTATGCGCTGGCGGGTGGCGTCCCGGACGGGTCGGCCTCCTGGAGCGACACGACCCATCCGGAAAAAACCCGCCTTATCGACTACGTCTTCGTCCAGGCCGACCTTGCGGCGAAGGTGACGTCCATCCGCATCGACATCGACGCGGACGGCTCCGATCACCAGCCGGTATGGGTCGAGCTGGCCTGAGCGCATGATCCGAAGTGCCACAGCGTCCCATGCGCGTCCGATTGGACGCGCAGCACTATGGACATCTCAGAAGCGCGCCCACGACCGGAGGCTCGCCCAGGTCTTGCGGTCGAGGCGATAGCGCTCGACCGGCACCTGGCCTGCGACGATCGAATTCACCATGCCTTGGCCGGCATACTGGAAGCCGCACTTGTGGATGACGCGTCGCGACGTCGGGTTGATGACCCGGCACGAGACGTTGAGCACATTGGTGTCGGTCGCGCGGAAAGCGAGATCGACCAGCGCATGCGCAGCCTCGGTGGCGTAGCCATGCTTCCAGTAGGGCTCGCCGATCCAGTAGCCGAGCTCGAGGCCACGGTCGGTGGCGTTGAGGCCGGCCGAACCGACGAAGGCGCCGCTGTCGGCAAGGGTGATCGCATAGACGACACCGCCGCCACGCTTGGCCCGTGCCATGGAAAGGAAGGCGCGAGCCTCGGCCTCGCCATAGGGGTGCGGCATGCGCGACAGCATTTCGGCAACGTGGCGGTTGTCGGCAAGCTGCACCAGTTCGGGGATGTCGTCCTCGTGCGGCGGTCGCAAAACCAGCCGCTCCGTCAGCAATATGGGGCAGTCTATCGACAGCCTTTCGTCTTCGTAGTCTTCCTTCTCGGCAACCATTTTTGTCCTCCAGGCAAAGAAAAAGGGGAGATGGCGACCCATCTCCCCTGATCCTTTTCCTGGCTTGGCCAGACACCGGTTCCCGAGATGGGGCGCCGGTGTTGTAGTGCGGAACCGGCTACTCCGCGGCCTTGAGCATCGGATTTACCGACACGTAGGTTCGGCCATTGGCTTTCTTGGCAAACGACACTGCACCTGCTTCGAGAGCAAAAAGGGTATGATCCTTGCCCATGCCGACGTTGACGCCGGGATGCCAGGTGGTGCCGCGTTGACGAATAATGATGTTGCCGGGAATCACTGCTTCCCCGCCGAACTTCTTCACGCCAAGGCGCTTCGACTCTGAATCGCGACCGTTGCGCGACGAACCGCCAGCTTTTTTATGTGCCATGGATGTTCTCCTTCAGTCGCTCTATTACTCTGATTCCGCGACGGCTGCAGCCTTTTTCGGCGCTGCCTTCTTCGCGGGCTTCTCAGCGGCTTCTTCAGCCGCAGCTTCGGTCTTCGCCGCTGCCTTCTTCGAAGGCTTGGCACCGCCCGTCAGGATCTCGGCGATCCGCACCGTGGTGAGGTGCTGGCGATGGCCGCGCTTGCGGCGCGAGTTCTGGCGACGACGCTTCTTGAAAGCGATGACGGTCGCGGCGCGACCCTGTTCCACCACTTCCGCCGTAACCACGGCGCCGGCCACGAAGGGCGCGCCGATCTCGGCCTTGTCGCCCTCGCCAACGGCGAGCACTTCGACGAATTCCACGGTCTCACCGGCTGCACCGGCGACCTTCTCGATCTTGATCACATCATTGGCGGCGACGCGGTACTGCTTGCCGCCCGTTTTGATGACTGCGAACATTTTATGCCTTTCGCTGTTCGGTCGGCCTTGTTGAACCACCTGGGCGGTCCGGGCCGTCTTTTTGTCAGTCGTTTCGGGTTCAAAAAACAAGCGGCGCAGAGAACCCTCCACGCCGAATGCAGGCGTCCCGTAACCGAAGGTTGCCGAGGAGTCAAGGCGAACACTCGCCAAAATGCCGCCATCCGGCCGCAACCGGGCATCACTGCCCGATGCAGGCGCAATGGGCGCGCCCAGGAAGACCACCTCAGATACAGCCGCCAGCAAGGCCAGACAACTGGCCGACGGCACGGGCGTCAGCCGCCGTCGATCCAGCGACGCCACAAGGAACACATCATGTTGTTGAAGCTGCGCGCCGCGCTTGTCGAAGGCAGGTCCGGTTTCGAGCCAAAAGGCACCGGGCTAAATCATCCGACTGTCACGCTCTTCCACCGGGAACGAGACCGAATTGCAGCCAGAACGTCGAACAACGCCCGCCCTGGCGCCATCGCGACGGCATTTTCGAGTGAACTGACGCAGCGTCCCGCTGGCAGATTCAAGCCGGCTGAAAAGATACGACATCGCAGCCATATTTGGCCTTGTGCGATGACCGATGAGCCGTTATCTAGTGCGCCGCGCCGGTAACGGCCGATCACATCCGCGGAGAGGTGGCAGAGTGGTCGAATGCACCGCACTCGAAATGCGGCATGGGTGCAAGCCCATCGGGGGTTCGAATCCCTCCCTCTCCGCCATTGTCTTTTTGACTCCATAAATAGCTGATTTTGCTGCGCTTCTTAGGAAGGTCGCGAAGCATGGTGCCCCACGGCGGTGCCCCAACAATCTGCAAACTGAAGCGCGAAGAGCCACCTAAGGGGGTTCGCGCGGGAGGTGGCGACGGACAAGGACGTGGCCCCCCAACCACGCATGGCGTCACCTCTTCAAGACACCGAGTCGTGAGGCAGGCATTGCGGATGCGTGCTTGATGCCATCTGCGGGGTGACGCTTAGGGCGCAGCAGGATGCCATGGCGAAGTTCCCTAGGTTCACGATTACGCGCACCTAGGATTTTGCAGGTTGAGAGCGCACTGACTTCTTTTCCAAGAGGGACCGCATGTTTGATGTAAATGATCGCGCAGCCGTCCGCGAAATGGCAACTTGCGTCGCAAGGAATACCAAAATCTCCCGGACCTCCATTGCAAGCTCTAGGCATCGTTCCTCACTTTCCGCATGGAGCCCCTCGCTCAGCGTTTCGTGAAGCGTCTTCAGCGGATTCATGCCCTCGGGCCTGAGGATGGGTGGAAGCAGGTCCTTTACGATCTCGATTTTCTCTGCGGTGACCCGTGTTCGGGAGGCGGACGAGAGCGCAGCCAGATACTTTTCCCTTTCCTCAGGGCCGATCAAATCGGCAACGTCGGCCAGTAAGGAATCAATTATCTCTTCAACGATGCGCCGATAGTACGCAAAAGCGCCAATTCCGTAGCCTTGAGACTCTGACACCAGCGCCCTGCTGAGATAGTCCTTGTGTGCCCCCAAAAGCGTCTCAACAGCTGGGTCCCCCTTGACACTCCATGCGGGGAGTTGGCCAATCTTCATAACGGAGCGACCATCTTTAGCCACCTTGATCATGAAGTAGATTTCGAACTCTTGGCAGCCAACGCAGGCATACTGCAGCCGGTAGACCTCTCCCCAGGTTTCGGCATTCACGATGCGGCCAACCTCAAAGTACTCATTGAGCATGACGAACGTCTGCTCGGATTTGCAGTCCGGGCAGTGGTGGTTGATTCGTGGCCTGGGGATGTCTTCTGCGCAATTAGGCACCAACATAGAGAAGCGCCTATAAAGCGGAAATTCTTGTAGAAACTCGCGACTTGGCATCGATCCTCTCCCCTAGCTTACTGTTAGTCTTACCAAAGAGCCCTCCTGAGGAAAGCCCCAATGTCGGTTGGTTCGCGCACACCGTTTCGCGGCCCCTATGCGCAAGGTGACCTAGAAGCACGCCACCGATGGTATCTCGCGCGGGAGGGTTTGCTGTGGCCATTCTTGTGCTCGCCCCTGTGCGCCTGCCTAAGGCCTTTCTCTATCGGTCGGTATCCTCCCCCTCCCTCCCCTAGGCCCCTTGATGCCCGCAGAGTGCTGCCATTGGGCCAGAGGGGTGGTCAGAAACATGGTGCAGAGCCGGAGGGTGGGCCTAGTGGTGAACCCGAGGGAATACCATGCGGGTGGGCATTGAGGTGGCCAAGTAGGAGGCTTGGAGGACAGACCTAAAGGAAGCCTGCCTCCAACTAGCCAGCATCACGGGAACCCAAGGGAGCGCATGGAGGAGGGCCACAAGATCGAGCATCAAGTGACCTTCCGAGGGTGATGGGGAGGCAGGGGTCTACATCACTATAGGCAGCCCGGAGGCCCCCCCTGCACATAGTATGGGCTATTAGGATCGGTCAGGCGAAGAAGTAGTCGCTCTCCAGTACAAGGCTCAGGTCCAGCCGCCCTTTCTCCAGCGGTTCGGGCAACATTTCGTCCGCCTTTTTCGCTGGCTTCAAGCGGGTCCATGCCCTCGGTCACCACAAGCCAGTCCACCAGCACCCTTTGGCAGTCCGCCCGGAAGTTCGCCAACACGTCAACTTCATGGGTTGCCACGAAGGCCTCACGCAGGAACACCGCGAGCGCCCCCATGTTCGCCGCGTGGGTTCCGTAGGCATCATGCACTGAGGCGAACTCCTCAATGCCCGCCTTGCGGCAGCGGCCGGCACAATCCACCAAGCACGACGCATCAAGCGAGTGCGTGAAGTTGGGCGCTATGCCCTGCGTCTGCTCCTTGGTGGAGAGCTGAGCTGTCTTCTCGTTGCGCGTCACTACAACCCGCTCGCCGTCGAGCATCAGCTCACACTTGATGGAGCGGTCCAGGCCGTAGAAGTGACGGACGACGAAGCCCGAGGGCACCGTCCAGTAGATCGGCTGGTTAGCTACAGCGACCGCCTTGGCGCAGTCCTGAAGCCACTTCATCACGGCCATAGCGCTGTGGACCACCTGATTGACGGTGTCCCAGAGGTGGGCCGCAAGGAAGACGATGCGCTTGGTGCGGAGGTCCCGCTCCAGGTCGTCCAGCTTGCGCGGCTTCTCGTCGCCATCAATGAGAGCCACGCCGTTCGCCTCGAAGACTGCGAGCTGGGCGGCGTTGGGCATCTCGTCGTCTGAAGGCTCCGGCGCTGGGTCGAACTCGTCCAGCCATTTCCGGGTGTAGGTGAAGAAGCTGTCCTTGGTGCCGCCATACGGAAGCACCATGACCTGCCTCTTGGTGAGGGTGCGGGGGAGATTGCGGTCACACAGCTCCAGCCAATAGGAGGCTTTTTCGCCTTCTATGCCGCCCGCCGCCTCGATGCGCTCAAGGGTGTGCTGTAGGCCGAGCACGGCTTCCTGCGCAATGCGGTCGGTCTCTGTCTCCTCCTCACCGTCCTGCAACGAGGTGCCGGTGGCGACCACCTTGTAGATATCCTGCGGCCTGTCGCTCGGGATGAGGTTGACGTACCGACCCGCCACCTCGTCACGCAGGATGGCGCTTAGGTGCTGGATGCCGTTGCAGGTGCCGTCCACCATCACCGGGAGCTTGGAGATGAACCCATAGCCCTCGTTGAGGAAGTCCACCCACTCGAAGATGGCGGCGAGCGCCTGGAAGGGCTTGTCCACCTTGTTGGGCCCCTCGGTGACCATCCACTCCGTGTTGGCCATGGGGTCCTCCGCGATGCGCCGCCACTGCGCCTCACGCTCTTCAACCCACGCAATGCGCTCCTCAAAGGACACCTTGTCGTTGCCCCATGAGTTGGCCAGTTGGATTGCCAGCCAGCCCGAACCACCATTCTCCTCGGTGATCGGAAGGCCCTCCGCAAAGGTCAGTAGACCCCGCGCAAGGTCGGAGCCTTGGGGCTGCAAGAAGTTGGGGATGGGATAGATGCGCCCACGGAAGTCCAGCATGTGCGGGAAGTAGATGGCGTCAAAGCCAGCGTACTCCTGCGCGACAAGGATCGTGGTGGAGGTGGCCCGCATCTTGGACAGGCGCTTGGCGTTGAACCTGTAGACCGGGGAGGCCTTGCGCTTCCACGCAACGATTTCCTTCTCGGTCTGGGGGTCTGCGGCCGGGCGAGGTGCGCCCAGCTCTCGGGCCACCTTGCAGGCTTCCGCGTGCTCCAGCATGCGGGGTGCGAACGTAGGGCGTCCAATAGCCCCCCCGCTCGGCGCACGTGTTGCGCCAGCGTTTGGGTGGCATAACGGTAGGTCTATGCTCTGGCGAGCCGACCTCGGCAGCATCAAGGGCATTGCTCAGCCACTTGGTGAACCCCTCCTTTGCCGCAACTATGAGCTGGGGACCCTTGAACCTGCCACGGCCGGAATAGGTGTGGTTCGGGTCGGGCTGAAGCTCAAACCATCCGGTCTTGCGGATTAGGCAGTCCAGCAATGCGACCCCAACACGAAAGCGAACGTCTTCGCTCCACGGGACCCACTGGAGGGCGGTATCACCCAGCGAAAGCAGGTGATTGAACCTGTTGATGTTCACGCGGCGGCGATGCGTGGGAGTGGATTTGTTCTTGTCCATCTCCTCCCGATAGTGGTGATACAGGGCGGGCTCAGTGGCCTCCCAATGCCGGACCTGCTGCTCGTGCTCGGCGGTGTACCCGATTTCCATTGCCACCCCGACCAACTTGCTACCGTCCCGGGCGATGCCGTTGAGAACGGTTCGCAGGGCAATTAATGCTGCAACATGCGGGTCCATCGCCTTGACGTAAGGAAGGGCTATCGGCTTCACGCCGCGCGACCTCTCCACGTCCTTGACCCATGACTTGATGGCGTCGGCTACACCAGGCAGCCAGTCAGTGAGCAGACCCCGCACGGCGTTTATGCGGGTCATCTGGCCACGGCTCTCTGCGATAATCACACGGTCGCGCATCTTGTCAGCGCCAGCCCGCATCATACCGCGTTCAAGCTCAACCTCCGTCTCCCACATCGGGTGCAACTCGGGGGCGTCCCCGGGCGTCCACATGGGCAGCGGGAGATGGGAAAGGTTGGCATGGATGTTCATACGGTCATTCTCCATTTGTGGTGTCAGGAGGGTGGAGAGCCGCGCCGACGCGGTGCGGCCCTCATGCCGTCTCAGAGCTTGCCTAAGTCCACCCCGAAGGAAGACCCCAACTTCTTCATTGGGCTCTGCTGCCCGGCTGCCGCCTTGTTGGCCTTCCATTGGGCACGGACCTTAAGCTCATCGGCGCGGAACGCATCGCGGACCACGGGGTCTCGCTTGAGCATTTGCTTGGCTCTCTTTCGGTACGCATCGATAACAGGATGAAGCAGCCACAGCTTGGTGCCCTTCACGTCCATTGGGCCGTCTGGGGCAAGCTGATAGGTTCGCGAGGCCATGCGCTTGGCGACCATGGCTTTTAGTGGCAGCCCCTTGGGAGGGTGCCCGGCCAACTGCTGATAACGCTCGTAGGCGTTGCCCCCGTCCGACAGCGTGAGGTCCCGGAGGTCTACGCCATCATGGACGGGCTGAGGTGCAGTGATCGCCACCCCCGTCTCGACCAACAGACGTTGCATCTCGCGGTCCACGAGCTGGTCCTCGTCGCTGGACCACAGGCCGACACGGCGCAGCGGGTCACCCCACGCGTTGTAGCGGGCAGGCAGGTTCTCCGAGAGCCCCGGGATGGTGGCCATGAGCTTGTCCGTAAGCTCGCGAGCCTGCCGGAGATGTGGGTCAGGGTTCATCTGGCGGAGAGCGCCGGAGAACGGCACAAAGTTGGAAGCTGTGTTGTTCGCCCATGACTTGAGGCGATTGCCTTCGGGCTGCATGAGCGCCTCAAGCACCTGCCCCACACCCGTGAGATAGGTCTTGTCGGTGAACTGTCGGGACACAGCGACCAGCAACCCACCTATAGCTGCGCCTAGCTCAGGGGTCTCCTCTCCCTCTAGTGCATACAGCGCGTCCATAAGGTCGGCCATGATGCCGAAAGGCAGGACCATGGGGTCCATCCGGTCTAGCGGCACATAAGTCTTGGAGCCCTCGGCCTGCTCAACGACAAGTGAATAAGGCTGCCAGCCGGTGGCCTTAAGCTCCTGAGCCATCTTGTAGTCTCGTGGACCGCCCCCGGTAATTGTCCCTTGCGAGACGAGGAAGGCGGCAGAGCCCATGAATAGACCCCCCATCATCATTTGGCCTGTAGCCTGGGCCTTAAGCTCCGGCCCCATGGCCCCCTTGAGCATCTCGCGGTACTCCTGCTGAAGCAGGTTGAGCCCCGGGGTCAGCTTCCAGCCGTACCGCATGATGTTCGTGGGCGTTTTCACGAAGGGCAGCATGAGGCGCATCCACGGGTGCTGCTCAACGCCCGACTGGACCCACTTGCCGAGAGTGTTGGGAAGGAGTTCCTGTTGGAAAGTTGCCACCTGGGCTTCCCGCAGGGCCTCCGCATCCAGACCCCGCCCCTGCTCATCAAAGGCCACGTCGAGCTTGCCCCGGGCGTAGCTCTTGATGAAGGCGGCCAGCTCATCGCCCGCCAAGCCAGCCCCTACGCCCTCCTCCATGGCAGCAACATGGGCCCGAGCCATCACCTTTGAGCGATAGACTGTCTGCTTGACCGCCTCATCCACGAAGCCGAGTGAGCGGGTCGGCAGCCCGACACCAGCCGCCGCCACCCTTAGGGCGTTGCTCAGAATGTTCCCCGGGCTGGTCCACGGCTTCAGCTTCCCGCCTGCCATCGCGGCCCGAGCTGCCTGGTTGCCCCGGTAAAGCTCGGTGGCATGCGGAGCCAACACGCTGTCATTTTGGAGGAACGCTTTTCGAGCCAGCCCGAAGCCCTCCACGAAGGCGCTGCCGAGATAGACGTATTGCTTGAGGGACTCATTGAAAATCCGCTGCTCTTGGTGCTGACCGCGTGCCGCTCCCAAGGCCGACCCAAGGACCCGCTCCATGGGCCGCAAAGTCACCATCATGGTGTTCGTGACGAGGTTGGTGAGGTGAGTCTTGGGGCCGGACACCAGATTGTTGATGAGGAGGAAGCTGCCCCAATCCTGTGTCCTTGCCCACCAACCCGGATTGACCACCTTGGCCATGTTCCGGGTGTTGCCCTCGGTAGCGACAAGCACCTCCGTAAGCTTGCCCGCTTCCATCGCATTGAGCGCAACAACAGCCTCGGGGTCCACCTTGAACTCCATCCGCATGCGGCGCATGGACCGGCCCGAGGCAGAAGTCATGCTCCTCGCTGCGCCGTACACCGAGGCAGCCAAGGACATGCGCTTCTTGAGTTCCGCCTGGGCCGCCACACGGCTGCCGAACTCCGCGAAGTCGCCCATCTTGATTCGGACGGCGAGCGCGTAGGTGTCCTGAAACATGCGGTTGGAGACGAGATATCCAGCCTCCATCTTGGCCACCATTGAGGCAGCCTCCTTGCCCGCCTGCTGCACCATGCCGATGACCTGGGCGGGGTCGGAGTTGTACAGCCGGGCCATCTGATGGGCGACCTTGGAGAGCTTCTCATCACCCACCACAGCGCCGCCCTTGAGCCTGTCCAGGCGCTCCTCTGCGACATCCACAACGCGGGCCATGAAGTCGTCCACGTCGCTGGGCATGTTGAGCTTGGCGTAGGGGACCCCCTCGCCTCGGCCGAACACATGGCCGCCCTCAATGGCATCATACCAGCCGCCGAACTTCTCGACTGCATCGGCATCGGCTTCAAGGCCCTTGAGGACCTCCTCGGTGTTCTCGTCGGAGAGCCGGATGCGGGGCTGGGCGGGACCCGTTACGACATCGTCGGCGGCTTTGGCTGCTGCGGTGCTGGGGACGATCTGGGCTGGATCGGGGGAGCCGCCTGCTGGAGCAACAGCGGGATCAACGCCAGAAGCGAGGCCCGAGGGCTGCCCACTATCAACGCCACTCGGGGTGGCTGCTTGTTCTCCATTCGGAATGCCTCCTGTTGACTCAGGGGAGCCCGTGGGGAGGCTTTGCGCCTCTGCTGGTGCCACTGACTCATCCACCGCCGTTGCCCCTGTAGGAGCCTCAGCGCCTTCCTCTGCGGCCTGTCGCTCAATGGCCGCAGCCTTCTCCGCCTCCAGCTTGGTGATCTCTTCGCCCGCCTTCTCGGCATCCCCCATGCGCAGCCATTTCCACGCCTTGGTGGAGGCCATGAAGGTGCCCAAGATGGTGGCGTCTAGGCCAATGCTCTCAAGGGCGGCCTTGATGCGGCCCTCGGCGGCACTGTCGTTGGGATCGGCCGCGAGCCACGCATTGACCGGGTTGGCCATTGGCGTCTCTTGGATGAGGTTGCTGAGCCGCTCCTCGTGGGGGTCAAAAGCGATGGACCCGGCGAGTGCCGCCTTGGCAACTTCGGCCGTCTTGGGGGCTGCCGAGATGACAGCGCCGAGCCCCTTTCCGAACCACGGCAAAGCCTTGGCCACAGAGGACACCTTGCCCAAGCCGACCATGGCGATGGCAAACTGGCCGATCCCCGAGGAGAACCCGGTGACCAAGCTCTTGTCGTCAAGCTGCTTGTCGCGGGCCTCAATGGAAGTCCTGAAGTTTGACTTCTCGCTTTCCATGGGCTCCCCGAAGAGGAAGTCCTTGGTTTCGAAGACGCCCTTAAGGGCTCCCGTGAAGCCGGCTTCGAGCAGGTCCGGGGTGCCTGCCGGGGCTAGAGAGCCTTCGGACTGGCGGAGGGGGTCCCGTTGCTGGGCCGCCACGAACTTCTCGACGCCGGCCCGAGCTTCAGGGCTGTCCGTAAAGGACTGGGGGGCCTGCTGTAACGGCGGAGCCTCCTGCTGGACCGGCACTTGGTCGGGGGCTTGGGTGGTTGGGGTCGATGGGGACAGCTTGCCCTTGAGCTGTTCATCACGAATGCGCTCATCAGCGCGGCGCATAAGCGCCTCGAACTCTTGTTGGTCCATCGCTTCGATGTCCTCAGATGATGGTGCGGGCTAGGCGTCGATGCCGTCGCGGAGCCTATCGACTTCCGCAAAGAGGGCTCGGATGTTGGCCAGATAGGCAGGCACGTTGAAGCCGCGCGGAGCCCTTTGGTGCGCCTCCCGCTCGACATGAAGCATTGCGACTGAACGCGACTGCCGCTCCGGGTGGCCATCGGCTTCCGTGCGGGTGCTCTCCGGGCTGTAGTCGTGCTCCAGCCACAGCGGCTTTGTCATCTCCCGGCCCTTGGCATCAAAGAGGATGCGCCGGATGGAAACCAAGTGCCCCGGCTCGGCAGGGAATGACATCTTGGCGTAGATGCTAGGCTGTTTTGCGTGGTTGGAATTGGTCACCACACGGATGCCGCCGAAGCGGGTCATTTCGTAGAGGGCGGCGATAGCAAAGAGGTTCACCGTTACGGTGAGCAGATGCTTGCGCCCGACCAACACAACAGCTTCCGTTGGCTCGCCTCCCCCATCAAATACCGGGTCGGTGCTCAGCAGTTCAATCCCCTTGACCCACGTTGGGCGGACCTCAAGGCTAAATATCGCCTTGGCTTCAAGCTTCACACGCTCCGGGGTGATGAGTGGAGAAGCAGCAAAATGGGCAGTTCTGTTGGCTCTGGCCATTATCCTTAGGTTGACAAGCCCAACATGCGCGTTGGGCAACTCCTGCTTACTACTATCCAGACAGCAAAGTCAAAGTAAATCTACACTAAGTGCGAATCTTAACGTGAGGCATTTTATAAATGTCATACAAAGCTCTGGAATTGAGCTTGTTATTCTTCCATGCGCCGAAGCAAACACCCAACATGGGGCCATCCCCTGCGCCCAACCTAGAAGCCAACCAGTTCCGCAGGCAGTGACTCTAGACCCTGTAGGCGAGAAGTAGCGAAGTCGCCAAAGTGGTCGGCGTGGTAGGCACCTACGTAGGCGTGGACTAGCGTTCGCACGCAATCCATAAGCGGAACCCAGAGGCCGTCCTCAGCCTCCACTGTTATATGTCCGAAGGCATCTCCGAGTGCAGAGCTGCCGCATTCCATAGCGCCAGCCGCAGCAGACGGCCGGAAGTAGTCAGACCCAGCCTGAAACCTAACCGTGTTCTTGTCACGCGGATTAGCGGAGTGCTTGGCCCCGTTGGCCACGGCTCTGACCACCCGCGCGGCTGCGCCTGCCCTGCGCTCAACAGCAGCCCATGGGTTTGTCGCGCCTGCCGCCTTCAAGTAGTCGCCAATATGGTGCGTGACGATGGCCGCAAGATACGCCTTGCGGCGCGACTCCGGGTCGTCACGGCTCTCCGAGATTGTGGGGAGGACGATCTCCTCCAGATATTGCAGTGGCGTCACTCTCCCGCCCTCCTCCGCGCATGCCGCCCCTTGCTGTAGCCGTAGCTGACTGCTGGGACTGCCTGCGTTAGCTCATGCCCACAGAATACCATGACCCGGATTGACCCCGCAAGGACTTTGTTCCTACTTTGTTCCGTGACGCCAGCTATGCGAACTGTAGGACAAGCCGCTCGCCACGTCATGTTGCTGCGCGTCGAGCGCCAGTGCGGAGCTACGGCTTACTTCATGGCCACGGACGTGGAGATGATCACTGGGCCGGGGCGCGGCATCCAAGAGGTGCGCTTCGGGTGCAAGCGGTGCCTCTACAGGCCCGCCCGTGTTGTGCCCTTCGAGGTTGACCGCGACAGGCTCCCGCGCATCATGATCTACAGGCCATTTCGGATGGGGAGTGGTGGCCCGATCATGTGGGCGCTAAGGCGCTTTCGGGGATAGGCGCTCAGGTGACAAGCGACTTGAGAAACGCTTCCACCACCTTCTCTGCCATCGGGAGACCGCGCTCCTTCGCTAGGCGATTTAGGCCAAGGAGCATCCTTTTGATCCGCCCGGGGCTGGGCTGGTGGTGTTGCCCCTCGCGCTCTGTAGAGACAATGGCGTCTTCGATTTCCGCTCGCTGGTCAGCCGTCAATGGCGCTTGGGAGACCTCCGCGCGGACGGACTCAAGGACCTGTAGAAGCCCGGCCACATCAATTCCGACACCGGCCTTCAGGCCCCCTTCAATCCTCTGCGAGTTGCCATCCCCCACCACGACAGCTGCGGCCCCGCCTCGGTTATCGATGCTCACTGTCGGTCCGGTCATGGTCACCCCTTCCGAAAGCCCAAGGCGGAGGTCTGCGATAAGTCCCATGCGGTCAGCCTGAAGCGCCAGCCTAAGTTCGGCAACGTCCCTGGATAACCAAGAGGCATCGCGTCGGTGGAAGGCCCCACCCGAAGCGGGAAACTCCTCGCATGCTTCCCGGGCCATCATTGCCAATACTTGGTCTAGTGAATCCGCATAGTCGTGGGACGATGGACCCGCCAGCCGCACAATGACACCGCATGCTTCTTGGCAAGCCGACCTGTAGTGTTCCCGTATCGCATTGGCAGTGAGGGAGTAGAACCGCGTACCGCCATAGACCCCGTTGCCGCTGGCATCCAGTGCAAGCCACCTGAGCGCATCCGGCAGCCTATCAAGTTGCCTCCGCGCCGCTCGCACCGCTGCCTGCAAGTATTCATCGTTCATCACTGCAAGATAGATCGCAGCACGAGCAAATGCACGCACATGCGGCAGCTCAACCGGAGTTCTCCGCAACTATCCTGAATACACTCGCGCGACTTATGCCTAGCGCTTTGGTGATATCGTTCGCAGACTTCCCCTCTGCCCGCATCTTCATCACCTCCTCAGCCTTGCGCCGGGCCGTGGGCTGCCTTCCCGCATACTTTCCCTCAGCCTTGGCTTTGGCGATGCCTTCACGCTGGCGCTCAAGCATAAGCTCGCGCTCGAACTCCGCGATTGACCCCAAGAGATTGACCATGAGCTTGCCGGTTGGGGTGGAGGTGTCTAGGCTCATCGACATGATGCGAAGTCCCACGCCCTTCTTGGCAAGGACGCCTTGGATTTCCACGAGGTCGGCCACCGAGCGGGCCAGGCGGTCCAGTTTGGTGACTACCAGCGTGTCCCCCTCACGGACCCACTCAAGAGCTGCCTCTAGCTGTGGCCGCTTGGCAGCCACAGAGGAAAGCTCCTCGCGGAAAACCTTGGTGCAACCGTGCGCCTCCAGGTCTCGAAGCTGGGCTTCAAGCCCGGCCTTCTGGTCGGCGGTGGAGGTGCGGGCATAGCCCACTTGTGTCGCGCTCATGTCTGCCACCACGGTTTGCTGCTAGGTGCCTTCATGTTTCTCATCATTTCTCGCCGCGCTTCGGCGTTGTTGGCGCTCCCAAACACTTGCGGCTCGTACTCCCAAAAAGCCTCCCAAACCTCAATATGGTTATAAGGCAGGAACGCAGCGTCGTGCCAAATGGCCTGCTTTCCGCAATAGAGCGTGGCCAACATTATGGTCCCGAACGCTCCGCCCTCGGGGGATTTGGAGCTGAACCTTAGCTTGATCCCTCGGACAGGTCGGGGAGCCTCGTTATTGGCGGACATCGCGCGGTCCTCCATCCAAGGCCACACACATGCCCGGCTCTTGCTCGTCCAAAGTGGGAAAGCAGATGGCAAGCGCAATAGCAGCCCGGTCCGGCTTCACGCGTTGCCACGTGTCGAACGCAGCCCGCACTAGCGCCTCCGCATAGAATGGGGTCACCAGCCCAACCACCATGGCCGAGCGGTCAACCTCAAGCAGACGCAACGGGATGAACCATTGTGGGCTCTCGCCACGGTAGACCCCATCCTCCACCTCGGAGAACATCGTGTGAAAAGGAGGGAGGCGAGAGGGTGTTGGCTCGGGTGCGGTCTCTGGCGCAGGAATGTCAAAGCGAGCCTCAAAGGTGAAGTGCCTCCGGGCTGTGGCAGGAACTAGGCGTAGGTGCTGCATGGCGGTCTCCTTTGGTTATCCATGTGAGACTATTCTGAGAGACCATCATGGGAAATGTCAAGAGACTATTTGTATGAGACTATTTTGAGCGGTCTTGGCAGGACTCACATGGGCAAGGTCTAGTGAGACCACGACGCCCTGTGGCATACATGGCGAGGTGGAGGTGCATAGATCATGGAAACGGGAGACTTGGCCACCTGGGTCGCCTCGGGTGCAGCCGTTGTTGCGGTCATCGTTGCGGCATATGAGAGACTTCAGGCGAACAAAGCAGATGCGCAGCGACAGGTGCTTGAGGCGCAACGCCAGGCGCTAGAGGAGAGGAACGCCGAGCTGGTAGCTCGGGCAAACCGCCTCAAAACGCGAGCTTGGGTCGATTCGCATTTCCAAGCTGTGCAGCGATGGGCGGAGGATGTCTGCCTAGCGATGTCCGAGGGCCGCCACTTAGTCGGCAGTGAACGAGAGTTCGCCGCCCAGCGCTTGACCCTCATGGCTCGACTGAGCAGCCTGATTGATACTGGCCGATGGTACTTTCCAAACACGCATACAGAGATGGTCGGCACCGAGAAAGAGTTCGCTTACCGGGGGTTCCGGCAGCCAGTGCTTGACTACGTAGTGCACGCATACCGGACACTGGAATCCAGCCACCCAGCAGAGGTGGTGTGCCACGAGTTGATTTCCTGCCAGCGACAGTTCGTTAGTGACATACAGCAGGTTATCAACCCGCGCCGACGCGAGTTGGAAATCGAGCATTATCTCAAGCAACTGCCAGAGCTAGACCGACAATTGCAGCCGACGACACCCCCACGGGGGGAAAGCTCGCCGCCGCTCCCATGAGATGCCCTCTCACGTGTGCGACCCCTAAATTTCATTAGGCTACTGGTATTGCTTGAGGAAATCGCTCTTTAGCTGATTTGACAGTTCCGCAAGCCTAACAGCAGCGCGGGCCTCATCTACTTCGAACACCTTTCCCACCTCATCGATTGCGCTTTTAAAGGCGTCCTCCTTGAGCCGACTTGAGAGACGCACCCCCAGCAATGTTGGGAAGACAGTTTCAAAGCTCTTACGTACTTTGTCGGCGGACGGAGAAAGAGCTATGAAGTGAAGCAAGAACTCTGGACGCATCATGAAACGACTGCCCTTCATGGCCACGTGCATACCAGTAGCCCGCCGCACGGAGGCATCTTGTGTAAGCCACCAAGTTTTGAAGCCAAAAGGATTCGAATAGTTTCGCTCACCTCCAGCGAGCCTTCGAGCATATACGCGCAACACGTGCATTGCGTCATTCTCTGCTAGCCGCTCTTCCTTCTCGCGAGCATTTTTTTGGCGACGCTCATTGAGGATTTTCTTGGAGAGGTCAATTAGCGCATCCGAGTCAACTCCGTCCATCATCTGCTTGTCAGATTCATATTCGAACCCGAACCTCTTGATCAGATACTCTCGTATCTCCTCACGCCCCTTCTCCCTATGAAGCGACTTATAATCGCAATAATTTCCAATATACGAGCGCCAGCCAGCAGGTCTCTTTACGTTTCTGTCGGGGGAAAGTCGAGCATAGTAATATGCTCTAATAAGAATTCTATCTATGTTTCGAGCCAAATCAAAACTTACATATGGCTCCAGCTCTGCATAGTGATTTTCGTACTCCGCACTCGTGGCCTTAAGATGAGTCCAAACCTCCTCAACACAGCGCTCTGTAATGACTAGATTGGCTCCAGCTGCACGCAGAATTTCCAGAGTCCTAATTGTCGACTGATCTTTCTCCAGAAGATAATACTCGGAAATAGATCTAATAATAATATCCGTTCCAATATACAGAATCAAATCAGAACTCATTGTCCTGAAATACTCTACAATTTTCGGATCATTCCTGAGCAGAAACATAAGTATGTATGTTCTACTCATCTTTCCAAGATATATTCGCTCCTCTTCCGAGCTATCGTAGATGGTTGCCCGCAAAACGTAGTAAGCCAGCTCCGCAGCACGGACGCCAAGGTCTCCGCTTATCCCCAACGACGCCATTGCGTCATGCAGATTGTCGCTGATGGCAGGCGGCACGAACCCTTCAGGCTCATCGCCACTAACAAAATATGCCATTTCGAGGCCCTGCGTCTCGAACGTAAGCTCCAGAGCTCTATGGCACGCCCGAACCGCGTGTAACACAACTTCCGGCGCATCATCCGGCCGCAGCATTGCAGCTATACGCGAGCGAAAAACCTCGGAGACGCTCGTTCGCAGAAACTCATCTTCTTCGTTTTCCTTTTCGACAATCTGTCGTGTCTCAAACGGGAGGCAATAGCGTTTTTCCTTGCGATACCGGCGTATCTCGCGGCCACTTGTGTTTTCCTTGGCAGAGAGTCTTTCGAGGCGGTCGTCAATGACACCCCGAATGAAGTCGGCGGCTGATGGAAGGGCGGCCTCCACTTTCTTTAGAATCTCGTCACGATTCATGAAGATGCCCTTGTCGGGGTCGGTGCCCTCCAGCGACCAAAGGATCAGACTGTCTGTGACTGCCTCTAATAGCTCGGTGTTCCCGCGCCGGCGCTCCAGCTCTTGACCCAAGAACACGCAAAGCGAGCGCGAAGGGAGCTTGGGGTTCTCCCCTATGTTTTCCGCACCACCTATCTCCCTGAGATAGTACAAATGATGTGCAACGAATGACTTGAACGCCTGGATAGTCTGTAAAGAATCGTTGACGTGCGCCGAAATGTATTTCGCGTCTCGTATGCGAACGAGAACGCCAGTTTCCTCGGAGAGAAGCTCCTCCTCTGCGTCAATACGAGGAACGACAACGCTCGTTACGTATATGAGCGATGTGATGTTTCTACCAAACTCCCTTATTCTTTTGATCGTACCACGAATCTTTGCACGTGAATCCGCTGTGATGGACGCCTGCATGAAACGTTCTGGCCGATCGTCACCAAAGACCGCCTGGACGTCAAAGCCCTCCGCGCCGCCATCATGGGTCCCTCCAAGAGGCACATAGTTGGTCCCCTGGATGGCCCCATAGAATGCTTGAGCAAACTTCTCAAAATCACCTGAGCTAACTCGCTCAAGCGCTAGTTCGACAGCCCTGAAGTCAATTGTCTGGCTTGTCATAGTTCCCCCAAATCGTGCCCGCCACAGGCAGAGGTTAGCACTTTGCCTGCGTGAACTCATCCGGGAGTATGTAATGTTGCGTGGAGAGACCGCGCCACTTCATCATGCACTGGCGGGCAACTTCACGGCCTCCACAAGCGCCCTCTTTGCCATCTCCGGGTCCTGCCCCGCGTAGCCATGCTGGCTCAAGTCAAGGCTCTTGGCTCGGTCGCTATCGGTGTGCCCGACCACCCACGTAATGGTCCACTCATCGAAGCCCGTGGCACCGGCAAGTTTGGCATCACGCGCCTTGCGGATGAACCAGCGGCGGAAGGAGTGGAAGTCCACATTGCTCTTGGCCTTGTCGTTTGGCCTCTCGTCCACCTTGAGGTCACGACGATATCGGGTGAACCTCTTGGCGGCGGGATCGGAGCGGGTCTCGCGGGACTTGGGGACAGGCGGCAGGTCATCAATAAGGAAGTCGCCGGGCTTTTTGCCCTCGGTCCTCCGCCTGACGATCTCCTTAAGCCCGCTGTGGATGGGCACCGTGCGGCGGGCGCTGTCGGTCTTTCCGGCCCAGATATTGAAGACACCGCCGTCACAGTCCGAGACGTATAGCTGGCAAATCTCCTCGATCCGCATCCCGCTCAGGGCGGCAACCCGCATGAGGTCATTGAGCATCGGCCCACCGTCGCCCTGGAGCAGCGTCTTGACCTCATCGTCCGTGAAGGGTCGCTTTCCCCTATCGGGCTCGGCATCGCGCCGTTGCCTCGCGGCAGCAGGAAGGGCTTGGCCTGCCCAAGGGTTTTCGGTGCCTCTCAGATGTCCCTTGTCGAGTAGCCACTTCCAGTATTGGCGGGTGAAGCCGAGATAGGCCGTAGCCTTGTCCAAGCTCCTCCCAACCGTGAGGCTCTCCGAAATGAACTTGCCGGCGTGGGTTCGGGAGACGGTCTCAAGGGCTACCGGGAGTTCCGCGTCCTTAAGCCAGCCGCCAAGCCACCCCAAGACCCTGCGGAAGTCACCCTCTGATTTCATCCGGTAGCCTTGATGCTGCACAAAGGCATCCGCGTGATGGCCCAGAGGCGTTACCGCGCCAGTAGCGAGGTCATAGAACCCCTTTGCTCGCTCGTAGCCATAGCGGCGCTCAATCTCCTCGGCCTTCTCGTGGGCCACATAGGAGGTCGCATCGTCGTCCTTATGGAGGCGCAGGCGGAGGGCTTCAGCGTCGATGGGATCGTTGGAACTAAGCGCGTTCTCTGCCGCCGCTATCACCGCCTTCAACCGGGCAACCACCGGCCACTTGCGCTCATTGGCTTCCTTCAGGTCGGCGGTATGGAGCGGATAAACGAGCTTGCTACGGCCGAGAAGGTCGCGAACCTTGGCAGGCACCTTGAGGCGCACCCGCCACTGCTGGCCGTGCCAGTCCAGATATTGCCTTTGGCCCGCCATTCTCCGCCCCGGTGCCCCATGCTGGTGCCCCACGGGTGACCTGGAAGTGACTGAAAGTCAAGGGATTCAAGCGCTTGATAGCCATGGAGGAGAGTTTCCCTCCCTCTCCGCCATTCCCTTTCAAACGCTTGAATGCTTTTCGTGCTTCACGTTCTGTGAGGCGTTTGCGCTGGCCGAGCCAAGGTCCGCCTGAACCGGCCGTAGATTCGAACGTCCAACCATCTAAGGCTGTGACGCCGGCTCTCTGTCCGTCTCCAGATACTCGATGACAGACGCCCGGATTTTCGCGCGCATCCGTGAAGCGGCATCGAAATCCAGCATGCGCGTTCGGTCATTGAGAATGGCTTCGGAATAGAGGTCCTCACCCTTCTCGCAAGCCACCAGAGCCCGATCCGCTATATGGGCTGCGGTTTGGAAGCGTTCTATGCCTGCACGCAGATCCCCGGCAGCGCCAAGGGCGCAGTAGAACCACGCTCTTTGAGTGGCCGCGACACTCGGCCTGATGACGGCCTCAAGCTCAACGAGAGCATGAGCCGGGGATGCTGCAGCAAGAAGCGAGCCCAAGACCCATGCTTTGGGTACCACCGGCGCAAAGCTCATCAGATTCTCCCTCGCCACGAGGGTGCGAGCGGACCTTGTCTCAACTGTGGCGAGCGAACCGACTGCAGCGCCGTGGCTGGGCTCTGCCAGAGATACCCCCTTCGCGCCAAGATTGAAAACAATCATTGTCGATTATTTTGTTGAAGAATTGTCGGCAATTTGGTTGGATCGCTCCGTTCAGAGAGGGACGGTCCGCGGCAGACGCCTGACGGGCCGCATTGGGAGGAAAAATATGGCTATGTTCCGTAGGGCGTGCCGCATCGCCGCGGCCGCTTTGCTCTTGGGCACGTCGGCGATCGCCGCGCAGGCGGCGTCGACACTCGAGACCGTCAAGGCGCGCGGCAAGTTGATCTGCGGCGTGTCGATGGGCACGACGGGCTTTGCGCTCGCCGACGCGCAGGGCAAGTTTGCCGGCTTCGACGTCGACGTCTGCCGCGCCATCGCAACCGCCGTGTTCGGTGACCCGAACAAGGTCGACTTCGTGATGACCAACATCAACACGCGTTTCCAGGTCCTGCAGTCGGGCGAGATCGACGTGCTGTCGCGCCAGACGACGATGACCTATTCGCGCGAGGCCTCGCTGGGCATCGATTTCGGCCCCGCGGTCTTTTATGACGGCCAGGGTCTGATGGTTGCCAAGAGCCTCGGCGTCAACAGCGCCAAGGAACTGGACGGCGCCGCCGTCTGCACCCTGCCCGGCACCACGACAGCACAGAACCTTGCCGACTTCTTCCGCGCGACCGGCAAGAAGTTCGAGCTGGTGGTGTTCGAGAACCCCGACGAGAACAACAACGCCTTCTTCTCCGGCCGTTGCGACGCGGTTTCGTCGGACCGTTCCGACCTCGCCTCCATCCGCGCCGCCTCGAAGAGCCCCGATGACTACGTGATCCTGCCGGAAACCATCTCGAAGGAGCCGCTGGCACCGGCCGTGCGCCAGAACGATTCCAACTGGCGCGACATCGTCTCGTGGTCGGCCTGGCTGATGATGGCGGCCGAGGAAAAGGGCATCACCCAGGCGAATGTCGACGCGCAGCTCAAGAGCGAGGATCCCGAGATCCAGCGCATGCTCGGCGTCACCGACGAGCTTGGCCCGATGCTCGGCCTCGACAAGGCCTGGGGCTACAACGTCATCAAGCATGTCGGCAACTACGCCGAGGTCTTCGACCGCAACCTCGGCGAAAAGACCGCGCTCGGCCTGAGCCGCGGCCCGAACACGCTGTGGAACGCCGGCGGCCTGCTCTACCCGCCGCCCTTCCGCTAAGCCGTCAGAACAGATACGGCGCATGTCGGTTCGACATGCGCCGTAACTTTATCAACTGACCCGACAAGGACCGACGGCGTGTCGCCCATTGTTCTGCTACGAAACCGGCGCGTCCGCGAACTGGCCTATCAGGTCCTGTGCGTCGCGGCCGTCATCGGCTGTGGCTGGTACCTGCTCAACAACGCGTTGGCCAACATGGCGAAGCAGGACATCGCCACCGGCTTCGATTATCTCGGCCGCGAGGCAAGCTTCATCATCAGCGATACGCCGATCGCCTTCGAGGCGTCGGACAGCTATGCCCGGGCCATGCTGGTTGGCCTGCTCAACACCGTGAAGGTTGCGGTTCTGGCGATCGTGCTCAGCACCATCATCGGCACTTTTGTCGGCATCGCGCGGCTCTCGTCCAATCCGCTTTTGTCACGGCTGATGCTCGCTTATGTCGAAGCGCTCAGGAACGTGCCGCTGCTGCTCTATCTGTTCCTCTGGTATTCGGTGATCATCTTCACCCTGCCGCCGGTCAAGCAGGCGATCACGCTGCTGCCCGGCGTCTTTGTCTCCAACAGTGGCCTCGTGGTTCCAGCCTTCATCTGGAATTCCGGCTTCTGGGTCGTCGCGGCCGCAGCCGCAATCGGCATCGTCGCAGCCATCTTGTGGCAGCGCTGGGCAAGTCGCCGGCGCATCGCCACCGGCAAGTCCGTGCCGGGCTGGCCGGTCGCCCTCGCCCTTGTCGCGCTGCCGATTGCTGCTGCTGTCCTCTTCTTCGACGTCAGCGGTGAGCTCGACTGGCCGGTCCTCGGCAAGTTCCGCCTGACCGGCGGCGCGCATCTCAAGCCCGAATTCGTTGCCCTGCTGCTTGGGTTGACGCTTGGCGCCTCTGCCACCGTGGCAGAGATCGTCCGTAGCGGCATCCTGGCGATCCGCAAGGGCCAGCGCGAGGCGGCCCACGCGCTTGGCCTGTCCGACCGGTTGACGATGCGGCTTGTCATCCTGCCCCAGGCGCTTAGGGTCATCATCCCGCCGCTGACCAATGTCTATGTCACGACCTTCAAGAACAGCTCGCTGGCAATCGCCATCGGCTATCCCGACCTGGTCATGGTCTCCAACACCATCATGAACCAGACCGGCCAGGCGATCGAGCCGATCGCCCTGTTCATGCTGGTCTATCTGCTGTTGTCGCTGGCGACTTCGGCCCTGATGAACTGGTACAACGGGCGTGTCGCCCTGAAGGGACGCTGACCATGAGCGACCAGTCCGCGACAGTCGCCGGCGACCGCGTCCCGCCGCGCCGGCCCGCTCGCCGCAACGACACCCTCAAGGCCTATTTCGGCACGCCCGGCAACACGCTGGTGACACTCCTGTGCCTAGTGTTGCTCGCGCTCGCCGCCAAGGCAGCCGCGTCCTGGCTGCTTATCAATGCCGTGTTCGACGGCGTACCGGAAGACTGCAAGGCAGCCTCAGGCGCCTGCTGGCCCTATGTCGCAGCCAAGCTCCGCTACATGCTGTTCGGCATCTATCCCTTCGACGAGCAATGGCGACCGTTGGCGGCAACGCTGCTGTTCATCGCGGCGATGGCTCTGTCGGGCGTCCCCCGCCTGTGGAGCCGCGGCCTCGTCATCGCCTGGCTGGTTTTGCTGCCGCTGCTGTTCGTGCTTATGTCGGGCGGCATGCTCGGCCTGACGCAGGTCCCGACATCGCAGTGGGGCGGCCTGCCGCTGTCGTTCATGCTGACTTTCGTCGGGCTCGTCTGCGCCCTGCCGCTCGGCATCCTGTTGGCGCTGGCGCGGCTCTCCAACCTGCCCGCCATCCGTATCCTCGCCATCACCTTCATCGAACTGGTGCGCGGCGTGCCGTTGATCAGCATCCTGTTCATGGCGTCCGTCATGCTGCCGCTGTTCATGCCCGACGGCGTCACCATCGACAAACTCCTGCGAGCCCAGGTCGCGATCATCCTGTTTGCCGCAGCCTACATCGCCGAGATCGTGCGCGCCGGCCTCCAGGCTTTGCCCGCTGGGCAGACGGAGGCAGCCAAGGCGCTCGGCCTGCACTATTGGCAATACACCTTCCTCGTCACCATTCCGCAGGCGCTGAAGACCGTCATCCCACCGCTGGTGTCGCTGTTCATCGGCTTCTTCCAGGACACGACGCTGGTTACCATCGTCGGCCTGCTCGACTTCCTCAATACGGTGCGCACGGCCTTGCGCGACCCCAACTGGCAGGGCATCGCCGTGCTCGAAGGTTATGTCTTCGCCGCCGTGGTCTATTTCGTCTTCAGCGCGCTGATGGGCGCGTATAGCCGCTTTCTCGAAAAACGCTTCAGGGTAGGTCATGACTGAAATCACGGTCATTCGCGACGTCGACACCATCGTTGCCTACGACGCCGCCAGCGGCGGCCATGTCTATCGTCATGGTGGCGACGTCGCTTTCGATGCGACCGGGCTAATCTGCGTCGGCCAACATTTCGAGGGCGAGGCGACGACCGAACTCTCGGGCAAGGCGCGCATGGTCATGCCCGGCCTGGTCGACATCCATTGTCATTCGCATGACGAGCCGATGGCCAAGAGCATCTTTGAGGATGTCGGCACCCCTGCCCTGTGGGGCCAGGCCATGTATGAATTTTCAGGCGCGCTCGACGGCGGCGAGGATGCCCGCGCCGCCTGCCTGACGGTAATGCTGGGCGACCTGATGCGCTCGGGCGCCACCACCATCCTCGACATCGCCGGCGCCCACGACATCTGGCTCGACATCGCCGGCCGCAGCGGCGCGCGCGCCTATCTCGCACCCGGCTTCCGCCAGGCCGATTGGATCGTCCGCGACGGCCACAGGCTGGAATATGAATGGAACGACGATGCCGGCCGCGATGCCTTCGTGCGCGCACTCGACTTCGCCGAACGCGCCCGGGTGCATCCGAGCGGCAGGCTGGACGGAGTGGTCTCGCCGTCGCAGGTCGAGACCTGCCGGCCCGACCTTCTGGCCGACGCCGCGGATGAAGCGCGCAAGCGCGGCATGAAGCTCACCGTTCATGCAGCCCAGACCATGGCCGAGCACGAGGAACTGCTGCGCCGCACCGGACTGACCGCCGTTCAATATCTTGACGGCCTCGGCGTGCTTGGCACTGACGTCATCCTCGGCCACTGCATCTTCGCCGACCATCACTCGTGGACCCGCCAGCGGACGCAAAACGATCTCGTCACACTTGCCGAACGCGGCACCACGGTCGCCCATTGCCCCGTTACCTTCGCCCGCAGCGGCATGGCGCTGGAAACGCTCGGCGCTTACAGGCGCGCCGGCGTCAATGTCGCCATCGGCACCGACAGCTATCCCTTCAACATGCTGGAGGAGATGCGGCAGGCGCTGATCTGCTCCCGCCTCGGCGGCAAAAGCGTCTTCGACCTGACCACATCAGATATCTTAGATGCCGCCACCCTTGCCGGCGCGAGGGCTCTGGGCCGCAACGACATCGGCCGCCTCAGCGTCGGCGCCAAGGCCGACCTCGTGGTGATCGACCTCGACACGCCTTCGATGCGCCCGGTCTACGACCCCCTGCGCAGCCTGCTCCATTGCGCCGCCGAGCGCGCCGTCGAGCGCGTTTATGTCGACGGACAACTGACCATCGACAAGGGCAAGCCGACACAACTCGACTATGACGGGGCCGTCAGGGAAATTCAGGCGCTGCAGGACTGGGCCTGCGCCCGCGCCGGCATGAACGATCCGCGCGGCCGCAGCATCGGCGAACTGGCGCCGAAGTCGCTGCCCGTGGTCGGAAACTAGCCCAAGGAGAGACGCACCATTCTGCTCAGGGCAAGATGGGGTAGCTCGGCTTGAAAATCTCCGACACCGGCGGGTGCTGCCAGCTGCGATCGGGGTATTTGGCGATCAGCCCTTCGTACTGCCGCTGCGCCTGTTCGCGCGCAGCGCGGATGTCGAAGCCGGCCAGCTTGCCGTCGAGCATCGACAGCCGTCCATCGACGAACACCGCCTGCGTCACCTTGCCGGAGCCGCCGAGCACCAGCGTGGTGATCGGATCGACAGTCGGCGTCATGTAGGGATCGTCGAGGCGGAACACGGAGATGTCGGCCTTGGCGCCAGCGGCCAGGCGGCCGATGTCGGTGCGGCCGAGCGCCCTTGCCCCACCAAGCGTGGCGGCATCGTAGAAATCCTTGCTCAGCACGGCATCGGATGCCTTTTCGCTGATGCGGCAGGCAACCAGGCCTACAAGCAGGTTCATCAACATGTCCTGCGGTGCCGTGTCGGTCGCCATGCCGATATTGATGCCGAGCTTCCGGCACGAGGCAAACGAGTTCAACGTGCTGCCCATGCGCGCCGACACCAGCGGCGAATGTGCGATGGACACGCCAGCGTCGGCATAGAACTGCAGATCGTCAGGCGAAGCATGGGTGCCGTGCGGAGTGATCAGCCGCTCGTTCAACAGGCCATGATCGGCCATCCAGCGCGGCCCCGAGACGCCGTGCAGCTTGTGCATGGTTTCGAGCTCGAGCTTGCCCTGAGCCATGTGCAGCCGCACCCGGCAGTCGAGGTCACGCGCCGCCGCCATGGTCCGCTGCAGTACCGTGAGCGTGCAGGTTTCGACACGGTCGGGCGCCAGCATGCCATTGACCAGTCCGCCATGGCGACCATGCTGGCGCTCGATGAAAGCAATCGCATCGTCAAGGCCGGCCAGGCCCCTCGCCTCGTCGAAGTCGGGCACGATCTTGCCGGGCGCCTCCAGCACCATCCCGCCGGAGCGATAGGCAGGGCTCAGGAAGACGCGCAGGCCGAGCTCGCCTGCCGCATCTGCAGCCGCATCGAATTCGGCGACCGTCTCGCCCCATTCGCGGTAGTAGAGCGAGGCGATGGGCGCGGCCGACGTGACGCCGTTGAGCAGCGACAGGCCGAAGGCGAACTTCTTCTGGAAGGCCAGCTCTTCGGGCGAATACATTTCGTAGGGCCCACGCTCGACATAGGATCGCGGCCAGATGCGGCCCTTGGCCCATCCGGGCTGGTTGTCGTGCACGAGCACATAGGTGTCGATGTCGGAGAGCGCATCCAGGTCGATGAGGCCGGGACTGATCAGCGCGCTGCCGAAGTCGATGCGGCGGGCGACCTCGCCGTCGAAGCTGCGCCCGGCGAAGATGACCTCGCCGCCTTCGATTACCACCTCGCCGCGCGGCACCAGGCAATGGCCTTCGCCGGGATAGGCAAGCAGCCAGTCTGCGGTCATGAGCGTGCGGCCAGCCGGCCGCTGGCCGAGCGTCAGGTCTTCGGGACGTGTCATCGTCAATCCAGTCTGAAGTCGTTGCGCCAACCCAGGGCGGACGCACCTAAAGAAAGGGCGCTTCACCGGATGATGAAGCGCCCAGGGTCGTGGGAGACGTTGTTATCTAGGCTTACTTGCCCGCCATCTGGGTCAGCCAGTGACGCGGCTTGTTGTCGGAGCGGAAGTCGACGCTCTTGACCGTGCCCTGCATTGCCCAGGCGATCGGCTGCTGGTGCAGCGGAATCAGGATCGAGTCATCCTTGGCGATCTTGAGGGCCGCCTCTTCGAGCTGCAGGCGCTTGGTGCTGTCAGGCTCCTGCACCGACTGGGCAACCAGCTTGTCCAGCTCCGGATAGGACCATCCGCCATAGTTCGACACACCGACCTTGTCGTTCTTGGTCGAGAGAACCTGCGCCAGGATCGAGTAAGCGTCGAGCGTCGGCTCGTTGGCCCAGCTCAGGTTGAACATGTCGGCCTTGCCCTGCGTGCGCTTGGGCGACTGGACGGCGCGCGGTGCGATGTCGATCGAGACGTCGAAACCGGCGCGCTTCAGCATGTTGGCGATGCCGGCGCAGAAATCCTCCTCGTTGATGCTCTCGTCGTTGGAGCACATGTAGGTGAACTTCAGGCCTTCCTGGCCAGCCTCGGCGAGCAGCTTCTTGGCGCGTTCCGGATCGGCCTTGCTGTAGGTGTCGAGCGACTTGGCGTAGCCGGCGATCTCAGGAGCGATCAGCGAGCCGGACGGACGGGCAAGCCCGCGCATCACCTTGGCGTTGATCAGGTCGCGGTCGATGGCGGCTTCGACTGCCTCACGAACGCGCACATCGTTGAACGGATTGGCGCGACCGTCTTCCAGCTTCTCCTTGCGGTTGAAGCCGAGGAACACCGTGCGGAACTCCTGCTTCTTCAGGACCGACAGGCCGGGCGAGCTTTCGAGGCGCGGCAGATCCTGGATCGGTGCGGAATCGACGAGGTCGACTTCACCCGACAGCAGCGCTGCGACGCGGGTCGCGGCCGAGGCGATCGGCATATACTCGATGCGGTCGAGATTGTGCTTCTTCTCGTCCCACCAGAGGTCGTTGACCACCAGCACGGTCTTGCTGTCGGCGACACGGCTCTCGAGCTTGAACGGGCCGGTGCCGTTGGTGTTGTGGGTGGCGAAGCCTTCGGTCTTGGTGTCGACGGCGGTCGGCTTCTCGGTGTTGTTGTCCTTCAGCCACTTGGCGCTGAACATGAAGATATTGGTCATGTCGTTGAGGAACAGCGACGTCGGCGCCGAGACCTCGACGTCGACGGTGTAGTCGTCGACCTTCTTGCTGCTGACATAGAGCGGGATGTTGCCGCGCAGCGGCGAGGCCGGATCGGTGACGCGGTTGAGCGAGGCGATCACGTCGTCGGCGGTGAAGTCTGCGCCGTTGTGGAACTTGACGCCCTGGCGCAGCGTGAAGCGCCAGACCTTGTTGTCGATCAGCTCCCACTTTGTCGCCAACGCCGGCTCGACCTTGAAGTTGGCGTCGTAGCGGACCAGGCCTTCATAGATGTGGTTGAGAAACGACAGGTTGAACGTCGACGCGATCGAATCGGGATCAAGCGAATAGATGTCGGCGCGACCGCCCCAACGCAGGGTTTCCGCAGTGGCCGGCGCGGAGATGGCAAGTGCTGCAACGGCACCGAGAATGAGTTTCTTAAAGCGAGACATTTTACCTCCCAAGGATCGCGCTTCCTGGATTCCACCATCAAGGTGATCGACAAGATTGTCAACAATATTGTTGACGCATTTTCCCCGAGCCGGTAGCAAAATTACGTGGGGTCAGGCTGCCATCACGCGGCACAGACGAGCCCACAGGGCAGCCGGAAGGCCGGCGGCCAGCAGAAATGGAGGAAAATCGCATGAGCGACCTGCTGTTGCTTCATGGAACCATCGTCACGGTAGATGCCGAGCGGCGCATCATCGAGGATGGTGCAATCGCCATATCGGGCGACAGGATTGTCGACATTGGCTCGGCCAGCGACCTCGCTCCCAGGCATCAAGACAAGAAGGTCGTCGACTGCCGGGGCAAGCTCATCATTCCCGGCCTCATCGACGCCCACGGCCACGCCGGACACGTGCTGATCCGCAGCATCGCTGCCGACACCAATTCCATGTGGATGCAGATCGTCACGCCGACTTACTATCACTACACCACCCGCGACTACTGGTACGCCGACGGCCTGGTTTCAGGCCTTGAACGCCTGCGCGCCGGCGTCACGACAGGCGTCAGCATCATCTCGTCGATGCCGCGCAGCGACGATCCCGTCTTCGCCAGCAACCATGCCAAGGCCTATGGCGAAATCGGCCTGCGCGAGATCATCTGCGTCGGCCCGGCCGGCCTGCCCTGGCCGCACCCTGTGACTCGCTGGGAGAGCGGCAAGCCGGAGCGCCGGCACGTCTCCTTCGAGGAAATGATCGAGGGCGCTGAGGCGACCATCCAGGAGTTGAACGGCAGCGCTGACGGCCGGATCAATGTATTCCTGACGCCCTTCACCATCGTGCCGTCGCTCGATCCGTCCAACATGACGACGCCCGACCGGGCGGTAAAGCTCACCGACAACGACCGCATGCAGGCCCGTCGTGTGCGCGAGACGGCGCGCAAATGGGGCGTGCGCATTCATTCCGACGCCTTCGCCGGCCAGATCCGGATGGCCTTCCAGGACAAGGAAAACGCCATCCTCGGCCCCGACGTCCACCTGCAGCATTGCTGGGGCATATCCCACGAGGAAGTCGATATCCTGGCCGAAACCGGCACCTTCGTCACCCACGCCCCGCCCGGCCGCTCGACGCCGATCCTCGACATGATCTCCAAGGGCGTGCCGGTCGCCGTCACCTCCGATGGCGTATCCCCGAGCCGCCATTTCGACATGTTCCAGATGGCGCGGCTTGCCCAATACACCCAGCACCTACTGCACAATCACGACCGCTATCTGCTGCCGCCGGGCAAGATGTTCGAGATGATCACCATCGATGCCGCAAAGGCACTCGGCATGGATCACGAGATCGGCTCGCTGGAAGTCGGCAAGAAGGCCGACATAGCCGTCATCGACATGCGCCAGCCGCACCTGACGCCGAACTGGATGGTCGTCCACCGCCTGGTCCAGCAGGTGCTCGGCAGCGATGTCGACACCGTCATCGTCGACGGCAAGATCCTGATGGAAGGCCGCAAGGTGCTGACGACCGACGTCGAGCAGGCGCTCAATTTCGGCGAGCGCGAGGCACAGGCCCTGGTCGACCGGGCCGGCCTGCAGGCGCATATGCACGACCCGGCCTGGGGCAAGCTGTACCGTACGTTCGAGGAAGCGGTGGTGCCGCCGGCGCCGCCGGTTCTGTAAGGTCCGGTCGGTCAGGGCTTGTCGCAGACTTTCTCGATTGCGCGACAAGCCCTGCGAAGGTGACGCTCCGCCATACGCGGCCTCGTCGGCGACAGACAGCGCAGCGAACTGCTTGCCTGGTGCAGGCTACGTCACGGTAGACAGCGTTGGATATCGTCTTGAGGCCGACGGCTGAGCGCAGGGTTTGTCGTAACGCCCTTCAAAGGCGGTCAGCAAACCCATCGAAGAAAAAGGGGCCTTCCGGCCCCTTTGTTTCGTTTTGGGCGTCAGCTCGCCGCCATCAACTGGACTTCCGCATCGACGGCAACAGGTCCCTTTTGCCGCGGGAAATCATAGGCATTGACCTTCGAGGTCACGTAGCCGGCGCCGACGAGCGCCTCGGCGATCTTGAGTGCAGCGGTGACGCCATCAATAACAGGCACGCCCGTTGCCTTGGCCAGCCTGTCACACAGGCTCGACATGCCGGCACAGCCCAGGATAATCGCCTCGGCGCGGTCTTCGATCTTGGCGCGCTCGATCGCCTCGACCAGCAGCCGCTCCGCCGTCTCTGGGTCTTCCTCGAGGCCTAGCACCGGCAGGTCGATCGAGTGCACGGCGCGGCAGTGGTGCCCGGCGCCATAAGCCTGGACGATGTCCTCGATGATCGGCACCGAACGCGGCAGCGTGGTGACCACGGAGAAGCGCCGGCTGATGGTCATGGCCACCTGAACGGCCGCTTGGCAGATGCCGATGACCGGTCCCTTGGCAACTTCGCGCGCGGCATGCAGGCCGGGGTCGTCGAAGCAAGCGATGACATAGGCGTCGACGCCCTGCTCCTCCCCCTTGCGGATTTCCGACAGCATATCAGGCACGGCAAGTGCCTCGTCGGCGCTGCCCTCGATGCTGACAGGCGTCCGGGTCGGATTGACGGCGCTCACATGGGTGCCCGCACTTGCCACGCGCAGCGCGCTTTCCAGCGCCTGGTTGGTCATGGAAGCGGTCGAATTTGGGTTGATCAGGCGAATATGCACTTTGGTGGATCCTATTCGCCGCTTTCGTTTGCCTTGAGCACATCCGCAATTGTAGGGGCCTTGAGCACAAACTGGCGGTCGGAGGTGATGTAGTTGTCCGCGTGAAGCCGGGCGATCGGCTGATACACTTCCGGATTCACATAGCGCCCTGCCTCGTCGAGGCAGTCGCGGCGCACATGCATGTGGACCACTTCACCCAGCACGAGCAGGCGGCGCGGATATTCGATCAGCCGCTCGACGCGGCATTCGAAGGCGCATGGCGCATTGGTGACGTAGTCGACATCGATCTGGACGCTGCGGGCAGTGGGCAGTCCGGCCATTTCGAGTTCGTCGACATCGCTTTCGAAGCCCAGGCCACAGACCAGCATCTGCTGCGACAGCGCCATGTCGACCATGTTGACCACGAACTCGCCCGTGCGACGGATGTTGACGACAGTGTCCTTGTCCTCGCCGGTCGCGCGCGGCTGGATGCCCAGCACCACGATCGGCGGCTCATGCGAAAACACGTTGAAGAAGCTCATCGGCGCCGCATTGCTGCGCCCCGTGGCCGAGCGGGTGGTGACAAGCGCGATCGGGCGCGGACCAATGAAGTTGGTCAGCAGCCGATATCGGCTCTCCATCTCCAGCTTCGTAAAATCGAACTCCATACGCCCTCTCAATCCCGCATCGCTTGGTACACAATTTTCCGTATGATTGTCAGCAAAATGCAATCCGGGTAATTTATTGGAATGTTGACTTTTTATTGTGCATGACGAATGTCGGCCCTCGTGGGAGGCATCGCGTCATGACCGAACAAGCAAGTGTTTCGACACAGCAGATTGTCGAGAAGGTATGGCTCTCGATTGCCGAGCGGCGGCTGCGTCCGGGCGTCCAGCTGAAAGAAGGCCAGCTGGCCGGAATCTTCGACGTCAGCCGCGCCCGCATCCGCCAGGCCCTGACCGCGCTTGAGCGCGAAGGCCTCGTGACGATCATTCCCAATCGTGGCGCTTTCGTGTGCCAGCCATCCGTCGACGAGGCCAGGGACGTGTTCGCCGTCCGCCGCTCCGTCGAGGCCTGCGTCGTCGATCGCATCGGCAATTCGATCTCCAAGCCCGACCTGGCGCGGCTGCGCAACCATGTCGCCCAGGAGCGCACCGCCAATGCCAAGGACTCCACCACCGACATCATCAAGCTCTCGGGCGGCTTCCATCTCCTGCTTGCCGAGATATCCGGCTCCGACTTCCTGTTCGGCATGATGCGCGACCTGATCTCGCGCACCTCGCTGATAACAGCCGTCTACCGCAACACCGCGCGCTTCAACTGCGGTCCCGACGAACACGCCGAGATCGTCGAACAGATTGCCAGCGGCAACTTCAAGAAGGCTGCTGCGCTTATGGAGCATCATCTCGAGCACGTTGAGGCCGAGCTCGACTTGAGGGAAGTGCGCGACATCTCGCACGATCTCCGGGCAGCGCTGGCGTAAGCCACAGGCACCATCGCTACTCGTCCTGCACCAGATGGCAGGCGACGCGCGTACCACTTGCCAGCGTGCGCACTTCCGGCAGTTCCGCCGAGCAACGTGCCGTCGCCATCGGGCAACGCGGATGGAAGGTGCAGCCGGATGGCGGCTTGAGCGGACTCGGCACTTCGCCTGCGGCAATCACACGGTCGCGATGCGGCTTCTCGATGTTGGGGATCGTCTGCAGCAGAAGCTGCGTATAGGGATGACGCGGCCTGGCGAACAGCTCCTCGGTTTCGCCCTCCTCGACGATGCGGCCGAGATACATCACCGCGATGCGGTCGGACATATGCCTGACCACGCTCATGTCGTGGCTGATGAACAGGTAGGTCAGGCCGAACTCGTCCTGCAGCTTGCGCATCAGGTTCAGCACCTGCGCCTGCACGGAGACGTCGAGGGCCGAGGTCGGCTCGTCGCAGACCAAAAAGCGCGGCTCGCTGGCGAGCGCACGCGCAATCGAGATGCGCTGGCGCTGGCCGCCCGAGAACTCGTGCGGGAACTTCTCGCCGTCTGACGCCGACAGACCGACGATCTTCAAGAGTTCGACAACGCGCTCGTCGATCTCCTCTGCCGTGTTCCGGAGTTTCATCTCTCGGATGGGCTCGGCGATGATGTTCTTCACCCGCCAGCGCGGATTGAGCGAGGCGTAGGGGTCCTGGAAGATCATCTGCGCCGACAGCGGCTGGCCGTCCTCGCCGGGCGCGAAGCGCAGCTCGCCTGCATTGGCTCGGTAGAGGCCGGTCACCAGGCGGGCGACTGTAGACTTGCCGCAGCCGCTTTCGCCGACGAGGCTGAGGCAACCGCCCAGCGGCACCTCGAAGCTGATGTCGTTGACCGCCTGCAGATACTGGCGCGGCTTGCGCTCGACGACGCGGTTGAGCCAAGGCGCCGAAACGTCGAACGTCTTGACGAGCCCGTCGACGCTGAGCGCCGAGGTCTTGTATGAAGTCATCGCGGTCATGCGGTTCCTCCTGCATTGATCCAGCATGCGCTCGCTCCCGTGCCCGCCGCCAGCAGGCTCGGCCGCTCCCGCGAGCAGCGCGGTCCGGCGTCTCGGCAGCGCGGGTTGAAGGCACAGCCATTGGGGATCGCATCGAGCCGCGGCATCGAACCGTCGATCTGGTTGAGTCGCTCGACGCGAGCGCCGAGCGCCGGGATCGAGGCCATCAGCCCGCGCGTATAGGGATGCTTGGGGGCGTGCAGCACTTCGGCGACAGGCCCGATCTCGACAAGGCGACCGGCATACATGACTGCGATGCGGTCGGCCGTCTCGGCGATGACGCCCATGTCGTGGGTCACCAGCATCACCGCCGTCTGTTTTTCCTTGCAAAGCTTGCGCAGAAGCGAAGTGATCTGCGCCTGGATGGAAACGTCGAGCGCAGTGGTCGGCTCGTCGGCGATGATCAGCTTCGGCGAGGCGGCCAGGGCAAGCGCAATCACCACGCGCTGACGCATGCCACCGGAAAACTGGTGCGGATACTGGCCGAAGCGATCTTCCGGCGACGGAATGCCGACATCCTTGAGCAGCGAGATCGCGCGCGCCCTGGCCTCGACCTTGCTTAGCGGCAGATGCTGGCGAATGGTCTCCGTCAGTTGCGCGCCAACAGTGAACAGCGGATTGAGCGAGGTCAGCGGGTCCTGGAAGATCGCGCCGATCTCGCGGCCGCGGATCGACTCCATCTCGCGGTCGTCGAGCTGGTCGATGCGGCGATCGCCGAGCCAGATCTCGCCATCGGCGATACGGCCCGGCCGCTCGAGCAGGCCCTGGATCGCAAGGCCCGTCATCGACTTGCCGGCACCGGACTCGCCGACGACACCCAGGATCTCGCCCGGGCGGATCGACAGGCTCACGTCGGAAAGTGCGGTGGCAACCCCGCGCCGGCCGGGAAATTCGACCTTGAGGTTGCGTACTTCGAGCACTGCCTTCTCGGTATCAGCCATTGTCATTGACCTCTATCGGGTAGCTTGGCGGGAAGATCTCCGAAACCGGCGGGTTGCCCCAGCTGCGTTCCGGATACTTGGCGATGAGGCCGTCGAACTGGCGCTGGGCACGCTCGCGTCCGGCCTTCATGTCGATGCCGGCAACCTCGCCGAAACGCATCGACAGGCGGCCGTCGACGAACACGGCCTGTGTGACCTTGCCCGAGCCGCCGGTGACGAGTGTGGTGATCGGGTCGATGGACGGCGCCATGAAGGCATCGTCGAGCCCGAAGACTGCGATGTCGGCGCGTCCGCCCGGCGTGAGCCTGCCGAGGTCATCGCGGCCAAGCGCCTTGGCGCCGCCCAGCGTTGCGGCGTCGAACAGGTCGGCGCTGCGGACGCGGTCAGGCGCACGGTCGTTGATGCGGCAGGCGATCAGGCCGACGAGCAGGTTCATCAGCATGTCGGGAGGCGTCGTATCGGTGCCCATCGCGATGTTGATGCCGCGCTCCTTGCACTTGGAGAACGAGTTGAGCGTGCTGCCGCCACGGGCCGAGACCAGTGGGCAATGCACGATCGACACATCGTTCTGTGCGTAGAGCCCGAGGTCCTCTTCGGTCGCGTTGGTGGCATGCGGCGCGATCAGCCTGTCGTTGAGCAAGCCGGCACGCGCCAGCCACACCGGCGCTGTCGTGCCGTGCAGCTTGCGAACGGTTTCGACTTCCATCGAGCCCTGCGCCATGTGGAGGCGGATCTTGCAGCCGAGTTCGGCCGCAGCTGCCTGCGTCTGGCGAAGCAGCTCTTCCGTGCAGGTCTCGACACGGTCAGGCACCAGCATGCCGCGCACCAGGTCGCCGTGGCGGCCGGTCTGCCGACCGATATAGTCGACCGCGTCGCGCAGTCCGGCAAGACCGCGCTTTTCGTCGAACACCGCCTCCATGCGGCCCGGCTCTTCCAGAACCATGCCGCCGGCGCGATAGGCGGGGCTGAGATAGACACGCAGGCCAAGGTCGCCGGCTGCATCCGCCGCAGCATCGAACTCGGCGACCGTCTCGCCCCACTCGCGGTAAAACAGCGAGGCGATGGGGGCAGCCGTGGTGATGCCGTTCAGCAGAAGCTGGCCGAAAGCAAAACGCTTCTGGAAGGCGAGCTCTTCCTGCGAGTACATTTCGTAGGGACCGGCCTCAACATAATGGCGCGGCCAGACGCGACCCTTGGCCCAGCCCGGATGATGGTCGATGCCGAGGATGGTGGTATCGAGATCCGACAGCGCGTCGAGGTCGATGAGGCCGGGGCTGACAAGTGCTGCGCCGAAGTCGATGCGGCGGGCGACCTCGCCGGCGAAGTCAGTACCGACATAGATGACCTCGCTGCCGTCGACGACGACCTGGCCATTGGGGATCAACCTGTGCCCGCCGTCACGATGGCCGAGCACCCAGGCTGCGGTGATGAGCGTACGGCCGTTGGGCCGCTTGCCGAGTTCGAGCGTGTCGAGAACCTGTCTGGTCATGGCATTTCCACTGTGGCCTGGCCGTTGCGTGCAGTAATGCGGCCGCCCTTGATGACGAGCGGACGCGGCGCGACATCGACCACCGCATGGGCGATCGTCTCGCCCGTCAGCAGCGTCAGGTCTGCATTGCAGCCTTCCGCCAGGCCGTAGCCCTCGATGCGCATGACATCGGCACCACCCTGCGAGACGATGTGCAGCACATGTGCGAGCTCGATGTCTGAGCGCACACCGTTCTTCATACCGACGATCTTGGCGCGGTCGAGCATGTCCGGCTGGCCCCATGGACCCCACGTGTCACGAATACCATCACAGCCGGCACCGACGCGTACGCCCGCCTGCTTGAGGCGCATGATCGACGGCACGGTCGCCGACGGCGCACCCGTCGTCAGGATCGCCACGTCAAGCTCTGCGATCTGCTCGATCAGTTGGCCGACGCGCAGATAGTCGTTCATGCCGAGCGCAAAGGCGTGGCTGATGGCGACCTTGCCCTGCATGCCGTTGGCGCGAATGCGCTCGAACATCAGCTCCATGGTGAAGGCGCCGAGATCGCCCGCCTCATGCAGATGGATGTCGATCGGGCACTGATGCTTCAGCGCCAACGCAAAGATGGCGTCCAACTGCCCCTTGGGGTCGCGGTCGATGCCGCATGGATCGATGCCGCCGAGCACTTCGCAGCCCTGGCTCAGTGCCTCGTCGAGCAATTCCAGCGTGCCAGGCATGACCATCAGGCCCGACTGCGGGAAGGCAACGATCTCGATGTCGATGATGCCCTTGAGCTTCTCACGGGTTTCCATCACGCCATCGACCAGCGCCAGCTTGTGGACCGGATCGATGTCGACATGGCTGCGGATGTGGGTGGCGCCATGCGCCGCCAGGCCGATCGCGTGCCGCATCGACTGGCGATGCGGGTCGAGGCCGAGCGCGATGCGGTTCTCGCGCTCGAAATCGATGCGCTCGCGCAGCACCGCGCGGCGGTTGTTCTCGTGCCAGGGCAAGCCCCAGGTGGTCTTGTCGAGATGGGTATGCGCGTCGATCAGGCCGGGAATGGCGATGGCGCCCTTGCCGTCCTCGACCGCCATGCCGGGATCCGCCTCGAAGCGGCCGATGCCTGCAATCCGGCCGTCTCGGATCAGCACATCGGAGTTCGCGCCACCATAGGGCCGAACGTTGCGGAGCAACAGGTTGGTCATCACGCCTTACCTCAGTTTCGGATTGAGCACGTCTCGCAGCCAGTCGCCCAGTATGTTGACGACGACGACGAGCAGACAGAGCTGGATCACCGGAAACAGGACGATCCACCACGAGCCGGAAAACAGGAACTGGTTGCCGATGCGGATCAACGTTCCGAGCGACGGCTGTCCAGGCGGCATGCCGATGCCCAGGAACGACAGCGTCGCTTCGGTCAGGATCGCCATGCCGAAGTTCAGCGTCGCGGCAACCAGCACCGGCGTCAGCGTGTTGGGCAGGATGTGGTAGGCCAGGATACGGCGCGGCGGCACTTTCAGCAGCCTTGCTGCCTGGACATATTCCTTGTTGCGCTCGACGATGGTCTGGGCACGGACCGTGCGGGCATATTGCACCCACGACGACAGCGAGATGGCCAGCACCAGAACCGCGGCAGCACCGATCTCGCGCAACCCGTCAGGCAGCATCTGCCGTACGACTGTCGACACCAGGATTGCGATCAGGATGGTCGGGATCGACAAGGTGACGTCGCCGAGGCGCATCAACAGGTTGTCGACGAAGCCGCCGAAAAAGCCGGCGCAAAGACCTGCCGTCATGCCGATCAGCAGTGACAGCGCCACCGAGCCGAGGCCGATGACGATGGAGATGCGCGTGCCATACAGGATGGCCGACAGCATGTCGCGGCCTTGCGTGTCGGTGCCGAGCAGATAGGGCCACTCGCCCGTCGGCTCCCAAATCGGCGGCAGTTCCGCCTTCCACATGTCGAGCTGGGCCGCATCATAGGGGTTCTGCGGCGCAATCAGCGGCGCAAAGACGGCGGCAAGCACCAGCACGGCAAGGATCACTGCAGCGATCATCGCCGACTTGCTGTGGGTGAAGGACCACCAGACATCGCTGTTGCGCATACGCCGCAACAGGCCGGGACGCGCAGCAGCGCCTGTTTTCGTTGCGTCGGTCGTCATCGACTAGCCTCCCGCTGTCAGTGCGAGCCACGCAGGCGCGGATCGATCACCGCATAGGTGATGTCGACCAGCGTGTTCAGCGCGACGAAGATGAAGGAGATGATGCAGAGATAGGCTGCCATCACAGGGATATCGAGGAAGGTGACCGCCTGAATGAACAGCATGCCCATGCCCGGCCACTGGAAAACGGTCTCGGTGATCAGCGCAAAGGCGATCAGCGAGCCGATGTTCATCGCCGTCATGGTCACGACGGGCATCAGGCAGTTGCGCAATGCATGGCGGAAATAGACGCGCCAGCGCGGAATGCCCCGGGCGCGAGCGAACTTGATGTAGTCGGAGCGCAGCACTTCCAGCATCTCGGCACGCACCAGCCGCATGATCAGCGTGATCTGGTAGAGCGACAGCGCGATGGCAGGAAGGATCAGCGCCGCGCGTCCCGAAGGCGTCAACAGGCCCGTCGACCACCAGCCCAACTGCACGACCTCGCCGCGACCGAAGGACGGCGACCAGCCCAGGATAACGGAGAACACGAGGATGAGCAGGATGCCGACGACGAAGCTGGGCAGCGATACGCCGACGATCGACAGGAATTGCAGCGCCTCCGTGTACCATCGCCCGCGCTTGATGGCCGTCAGCACACCGAGCGGCAGCCCGACGAACAGCGAGATCAGCGTTGCCACCAGCACCAGCTCGAGCGTTGCCGGGAAGCGTTCGCCGATCAGTTTCAGCACGTCCTGGCCGTTGCGGTAGGAGATGCCGAAATCGCCGCGCGCCGCATTGCCGACGAAGTGCACGAACTGCGTCGCGACGCTGTCGTTGAGGCCGAGGCGTTCGCGCAGAGCATCGCGGTCGGCCTGCGTCGTCTGTTCGGTGACCATGAGTTCAACCGGATCGCCGGCAAGACGGAAGATCAGGAAGGCGAGCATGGCGACCGCAAGCATGACCATGATGGCATTGGCAATGCGGCCGATAACGAAAACCAGCATAAGGAGCCTCGTCAGATGAGCGGGGGCTGAAACTGTTCCGCAGGAATGCGGGTCACTGCACGGATGAAAGCGGTGTGTCCGCCAGGCATTCCGACACGGTCGTCGGCGCGGAATGCCAATGTCGCGCTCGCCGCGACGGCATGTTCATGCACATCCTCAGTCCTCCCACTTGAGGTCGCGCCTCCGTTCCGGAGGTCGTTGTTCCGAGCCGACCGGCATCGGCGCATTTCGCCACGCCGGCCCGCAGCGAACGCAAAGCGCTCTCGCTTACGCCGCCACTGTCGGCACCGCCCTCTCCCGCCCTGAGGTCGCAATGCCGCTTGCCTTGCCTGCCATATTCAAAAGCCAGCACAAATTGTCAACTACTTTGTCGACAATTATTGTCCAGAGTTCACGATGATCCTGTCGACAAGCCAGATGTCCGGGAGTGGAGCGGCGTCAAAAGGACTGCAATGGCCAACGTCGCCAACCGCAACCGTCGCCTGCAGAGTGCGCGCTGGATACTAGGACAACGAGGTTCATGGCAGCGACGCATCTGGCAAATGCCACCCGCAGGCCATTCTCATTGGTGCGCTCGGGCACCGATGACCATGGCCGGCATCGAATAAGCGAAAGCCGGAACGAGGATGGGGGGAGAATCAATTTCGAAGGGAATGCCGTCAGGAGTTGCTCAACTGACCAGGACCGCTCCGCCTAGGAAGAACCGGCGATCATGTGTTGGATCCGACAGGAAACAGCGAAGCGGCAGCACGTCGATCGCCGCGGCCTCGCGCGCGTCGATCGACGTGCTGCCCCACCCGCAGCTATCGTCAGACAGGTCCGACGAAAAGGCCTTTGCTCAGCGCGTAAAACTCTGGGCGTTGCCGGCGTCGACATTGATGATGTTGCCGGTCGACTTGGCAGACATGTCGGAGGCGAGGAAGTAGACCGCCTCGGCGATATCCTCGGGGAACACAGAGCGCTTCAGCATCGAGCGCTTGCGGTAGTGTTCCTCGAGTTCGTCCGGCTGCATCGCATAGGCTGCGGCGCGCTGCTCGCGCCATTCGCCAGTCCAGATCTTCGAGCCGCGCAGCACGGCATCGGGATTGACGGTGTTGACCCTGATCTGATGCTCTGCACCTTCGAGTGCCAGGCAGCGCGCGAGATGGATTTCAGCCGCCTTGGCCGTGCAGTAGGCCGCCGCGTTGGGCGAGGCTGCGAGGCCGTTCTTCGAGGCGATGAAGACGATGTTGCCGCCGATTTGCTGCTGCTTGAAGGTGCGGAAAGCCTCGCGCGACACCAGGAAGTAGCCCTTGGCGAGGATGTCCATGTTGCGGTTCCACATGGAGAGTTCCGTGTCCTCGATCGGCGCCGATGACGAGATGCCGGCATTCGAGACCAGAATGTCGACGCCGCCGAATTCGACGGAGCTGTCGGCATAGGCCGACGCCACGCCGGCCTCATCGGTGACGTCGAGGCGAACCGGGTGTACGAAATCCGTGCCGAACACCTTGCCGAGTTCCTCATGCGCGGTAGAAAGGGCGGTCTCATCGATGTCGGCGATGACAACGCAAGCGCCTTCGCGCAGAAGCCGGACGGCGGTCGCCTTGCCTATGCCGCCGGCACCGCCGGTGACAAAAGCGATCTGGCCGGCCAGCGACTTTGGCTTCGGCATGCGCTGCAGCTTGGCTTCCTCGAGCAGCCAGTACTCGATGTCGAAGGCCTCCTGCTCAGGCAGGCCGACATAGGTCGACACCGCCGAAGCGCCGCGCATGACATTGATGGCGTTGACGTAGAATTCGGCTGAAATGCGCGCCGTCGCCTTGTCGGCGGCGAAGGTGAACATACCGACTCCAGGCATCAGGTAGACCACGGCATTCGCGTCGCGCACGGCGGGCGAATCCGCGTGCTTGCAGCGGTCGTAATAGGCCTGGTAGCCGGCGCGGTAATCATCCAGCGCCTTGGGCAACGCTGCAACCACGGCGTCAACATCGGGTTTCGCAGGATTAAAGTCGATCACCAGCGGCCTGATCTTGGTGCGCAGGAAATGGTCGGGGCATGACGTGCCGAGTGCTGCGAGGCCACGCAGATGATGCGAGTTGACGAACTCCAACACAGCGTCGCTATCATCGAAATGACCGAGCTTGCGCACGCCCTGCTGCGAGACCATGCCGCGGATGCGCGGCATCAGCCGCGCTGCAACGGCCCGGCGTTCACCCGACGATAGCGACGTCGCGACCGCCCCGCCGAAGACAGCTTTGCCCTTGGTTGCACCCTCGAACCAGCCGATCGCCTTGTTGATGGTGTCGATGGTGGTGGTGTAGCACTCCTTGGGGGTGTCGCCCCAGGTGAACAGGCCATGGCTTTCGAGCACGACGCCTTTGGCCTTGGGGTTCTCAAGGCAGAACTTTTCCAGCCAGAGCCCGAGTTCGAAACCCGGCCGCTTCCACGGCAGCCAGCCGATCTCGTCACCGAATATTTTTGCGGTCAGCGCCTCAGAATCCTTCGCAGCCGCAATCGCGATGATTGCATCCGGATGCATATGGTCGACGTAAGCCCTTGGAACATAGGCATGAAGCGGAGTGTCGATGGACGCCGCGCGCGGGTTGAGATTGAAGGTGCAATGCGGCAGGTAGCCGACCATCTCGTCCTCATGCGCGAGGCCGCGATAGAGGCCCTTCAGCGCCCTGAGCTTGTCCATGTAGAGCGTGGCGAAACCATCGAGCTTGATCGACGCGCTGTCGCCGCCCGATCCCTTCACCCACAGCACCTCGACCTCGACGCCCGTCAGCGGGTCCTTCTGCAAGATCTTGGACGAGGTGTTGCCGCCGCCATAATTGGTGACGCGCTTGTCCGAGCCCAGGATGTTGGAGCGGTAGACCAGCCGTTCGGACTCGCCCATGGCCGCTGCCTTCGCGTCGTCCCACAGATTGGCAAGCCGCGTGGAATTGATATCGAGCATGTCGGATTCCTCCCGGCGCGCATCACCGGCGCCGCTCTCGTTTGAGCGTAATTCAGGCCAAGCCATGCGGTTTGTCAATCGCAAAAAGATTGAACTTTGTCATTGTGCGGCGCGGTATGATCTAGTTGCAGCGCGATATGAGCAATTTTCGTCACAAATCGCTTGCACCCGATTTTGATTTGCGTAAGTTAACTCACGGCACAGCCTTTTCGCGAAGCCATGGGAGGTGTTTGCGTGAACGACTTGGTCCGCCAACGGCAGATCGTCGAGCTTTTGCGTGACCGGCCTTTTGCGTCGGTGCGCGAGTTGCAGGAGCATCTCGGTGTCTCCGCGGCAACCGTGCGGCGCGACATCGACAAGATCGATGAGGCCGGTGGCGCCCGCAAGGTCTATGGCGGCATCTCAGCGCTCGACGGCGCAGCGCAAGGCACGGCTTTTGCGCGTCCCTATGACGAGAACCGCGATCTCGCCGTCGAGCCCAAGCGGCTGATCGCCGAGCTGGCCGCGACCATGGTCGCCGACGGCGACGCGGTCATCGTCAATGGCGGCTCAACCTGCTTCCATCTCGGGGTCAAGCTGGCCGACCGCAATGTCCGCCTGTTCACCAACTCCATGCCGCTCGCCGGTTATCTCGGCGAGCACGGCAAATGCACACTCACGCTCGCTGGCGGCGAGCTGCATCGCGAGCCTCGGGTGATCTACTCGCCGGCACAGCCGATCAATTTTTACGCCTCGAAGTTTTTCATCGGCGCACAGGGCATCAGCGCCGACGGCCTGCTTGAATCGCACCCGCTGATGGTGCGCTCGATCCAGGAACTCAGCCGCAACGCCGACCAGATCGTCGTTCTGGCCGACAGCCGCAAGTTTTCGATCCATGCGCGCAACATCGCCCTGCCGCTGTCGCGCCTGGCCATGCTCATCACCGACGACGGCCTTTCCGACCAGCACGCCAAGATGCTCGAAAGCGCTGGCATAGCGCTGCGCATCGCCTCCAGCGGAGGTGGCGCATGAGCGGCGCGCTGGCAGTCTTCGATCTCGGCAAGACGAACTCCAAGCTGTTCGTGTTCTCACCCGACGGTACGTTGCTCGACGAGCGGCGCACCAAGCCGGTATGGCAGGATTTTCGCGGGCGGAGCGTGCTCGACGGCGATCGTCTCTTCGCCTGGATGGGCCACGAACTGGCCGATGTCGCTGCGGCCCATGACGTGACGCGGCTGATGATCTCGGCCCATGGCTGTGCCTTTGCGCTGGTGCGCGGCGACGAGCTGCTGCATCCGATCCTTGACTACGAGCAGGAAATCCCCGGCAGCGTGGCCGATGTGATCGATCCGATCCTGCCCGACTTCTCCGAGACCTACACGCCGTGGCTGCCGCTGGGCTTCTCCATTGCCCGCCACATCTACTGGCTGGAAACAGAAGAGCCGGAGGCATTTGCCGCGACCGAGGCGATCCTTTGCTATCCGCAATATTGGGTCTGGCGTTTCAGTGGCCGAAAGCTTGCCGAATGGTCCTATCTCGGCGCGCACAGTCAACTCTGGGCTCCGCTCAAGCGCGACTACAGCTCGCTGGTCGAGCGGCTCGGCTGGCGCGACAGGTTCCCGGCGATCGCCCCCGCCGGTGCCGTGGTCGGCGAGACCAAGGTTACCCTCGCTGACGGCAGCAGCCGCGCCATCGCCGTCCACAACGGCGTGCACGACTCCAATGCGGCCTTGGCCTATTACCGCATGACCGGGCTGAGCGACTTCACGCTCGTCTCGACCGGCACCTGGGTCATCATCATCAATCTCGACTGTCCGCTCGGCGCGCTCGACCAGGAGCGCGACATGATTGCCAATGTCACCGTCAATGGCGAACCGGCGCCGTCGCTGCGCTTCATGGGCGGTCGCGAATACGACCTGATCAGCGAGAACTGGAACAAGCCGATCTCGCAGACCGCAGTCGAGCGCGTGATGGAACGCGGTGTCTTCGCCTTGCCGTCATGGGCGGCCGGCGGACCTTTCCCCGAGACGAAAGGACATATCGTCGGCGGCGAGGTCAGCGGCGAGGAACGGGCTGCAGTCGCCGCACTCTACGTCGCCATGATGACCGACCTGTCGCTCGACCTGATCCAGTCGGAGAACCTCCTGGTGCTGGATGGCGGGCTGGCGAAGATCGACCTGTTCACGACGATGCTGGCACAGCTTCGCCCGACACAATCGGTCGTGCGCTCGATGATGAGCGAAGGCTCGGCTACAGGTGCTGCCGCATTGGCCTTCAAGGCGCTTGGCCTGAAACCATTCAAGGACGAGACGGTTCCTGTCACCGCAGGCCACGTTCCCGGCCTCGAAGCGTACCGTACCCGCTGGCGCGAACTGGCCGACGGCGCCCGCGCCGCAGCAAGGTCCGCTATGACCGAAGCGAAGGAGGCGAGCCGATGAGCAGTTCGACCGCCTATGTCAGCCTCGCCGGCATGTCGAAATCCTTCGGCGGCGTGAAGGTGCTGAAGGAAGTGAACTTCGACGTCCGCCCCGGCGAGGTGCATGCGCTGTTGGGCGAGAACGGCGCCGGCAAGTCGACGCTGATCAAGATGATGTCCGGCCTCTACACGCCTGACGCCGGCATCATCACGGTCGATGGCAGGGACGTGAAATTCTCTTCGACCCGCGACGCCGCTGCGGTTGGCATCGCCACCGTCTACCAGGAACTGCTGCTTTTCCCCGAACTTTCGGTCGCCGAAAACGTCTTTCTCGGCAACTACCCGCGCACGTCCGCAGGCATCATCGACTGGGCCGAGGTGCGGCGGCGTACCCGCGACCTGCTTGACCAGCTCGACACCTATGACCTTGACGTCGACACCAAGGTGCTGAGCCTGTCGGTAGCCCAGCGCCAGCGCGTCGAGATCGCCAAGGCGTTGAGCAAGAACGCCCGCATCCTGATCATGGACGAGCCGACTGCCTCGCTGGTCGAGTCCGATGTGCAGCGGCTCATGGCCGTCGTCAGGCAACTGCGCGAGCGTGGCGTCGGCATCGTCTATGTCAGCCATCGCATGCCCGAGATCTTCGCGTTGGCCGATCGCGTTACGGTGCTGCGCGACGGCGCCCATGTCGCGACCAGGGATATCGACGACGTCGACGAGAACCAACTGGTGTCGATGATGGTCGGCCGCTCGATCGAAAGCCTGTTTCCGAAGGCCGACGCCGCCATCGGCGACACCGTGCTTCGGGTGAAGAACCTCAATCATGGCCGCCACGTGCGCGACATCTCCTTCGAGCTGAGGCGCGGCGAAATCCTCGGCATTGCCGGCCTCGTCGGCAGCGGCCGCACCGAACTGGCGCTGACCCTGTTTGGAATGACGCCGGCAACTTCAGGCGAGATCGTCATGGAAGGCAAGGTGGTGCGCATCGGATCGCCACGCCAGGCGCGCGATCTTGGCATCGCCTATGTTCCCGAGGATCGCGGCCAGCAGGGCCTGGTGAAGGCAATGGCCATCCGCAAGAACGTGTCTATGGCGACCATCGAGCGGCTGTCGTCCGGCATTTTCATCAAGGCCGGCGAGGAAGCGCAGCGTGCCATCGATGCGGTCAAACGGCTCAGCATCCGCTGCCGCAACATCGGCCAGCCGGTCGGCGAACTCTCGGGCGGCAACCAGCAGAAAGTGGTCATCGCCAAATGGCTGGAGACCATGCCCAAGGTGCTGATCCTCGACGAGCCGACGCGCGGCGTCGACGTCGGCGCCAAGGCCGAGATCCACACCATCATGGGAGAACTCGTGAGGCAGGGCGTGGCCATCATCATGATTTCGAGCGAACTGCCGGAGGTGCTTGGCATGAGCGATCGCGTGCTGGTGATCAGCGGCGGCCGCATCACCGGCGAGATCGACCGGGCCGACGCCACGCCCGAACGCGTCGGCGCCGCTATGACCGCGCATCGCAGTGGGGAGGCCGCATGATGACGACGACAGTCGAAGCGACCGCCCGCTCGCGCCCCACTCCCCAGCGACCCGGCTTCTTCAAGCGGCTTTTCGCCGACTACGGCCAGGAGATCGTGGTGCTTGCCGCCATCGTTGTCCTGTTCGCCGTGGTGACGATGGTCAATCCGCGCTTCATCAGCGCCAACAACCTGACCACGATCTTCTCTGGAAATGCCTATATCGCGGTGGCCGCCATCGGCATGGCGATGGTCATCGTCACCGGCAACATCGACGTTTCGGTTGGCGCACTGATCGGCGTGCTGGCGACGATCTCGGGCTCGCTTGCCGTTGCTGGCTACCCGATCTGGTTCGCCTGGCTGGCGCCGGTGGTTGTCGGTATGGCGGTCAACGCGATCATCGGCATCCTCGTCGCTTATGCCCGCATACCATCCATCGTCGTGACGCTCGGCGCGCTCTCCATCCTGCGCGGCGGCCTGATCAGTGTCACCGGTGGCACCTGGATCACCGATCTGCCGCCCGCCTACCTGATCGCCCAGAAGCAAGTGTTCGGCCTGCCGGTACCGCTCGTCTTCATGGTCGTTCTGACAGTGCTTGCAGCACTGTGGATGCGCTACACCGCCTTCGGCCGCTCGCTCTATGCCATCGGCGGCAATGCCGAGGCAGCCCTTGCCACCGGCATCCCGATTGCGCGCCGCACCGTCGCCGTCTTCGTCATCCACGGTGCCTTTGCCGGCCTCGCCACGATCCTGTTCGCCACGCAGCTGCAGGTCATCCAGTCGACCGTGCCGCCAAATCTCGAACTGACGGTGATCACCGCGGCCGTCATCGGCGGCGTGTCGATCCTTGGCGGCTCGGGCACGGTCATTGGTTCGACACTGGCGACCATCCTGTTCGCCACCATCGGATCGGCTTTGATCTTCGTCAACGTCTCGGCCTACTGGCTGCGCGCCGTGATCGGCCTGCTGATCCTGGCGACTGTGCTGGCCGACATGCTGCGCCGGCGCGGCAGAAGCTGAGGGACATGAGATGAAGCTGAAATCCCTCATCCGCCACGAGACCTTCCTGGCCCTGCTGCTGGTGGTCGTCCTGATCGTCTTGTCGTTCCAGTCGGACCGCTTCTTTACCGTCGACAACCTGCTCAACCAGGGTCGACTGATGACCGAGATCGGGCTGATCGCGATTGCCATGACCTTCGTCATCGCAACCGGCGGCATCGACCTGTCGGTCGGCTCGATCCTTGGCCTGACCGCCATTCTGACGGGTGTGTTCTGGCAGAATGTCGGCCTGCCACTGCCGGTGGCCGCAACCGCAGCGATCGCTGCCGGCACCTTCGCCGGCTTCGTCAACGGCGTCATCATCACGCGCTTCCGCGTGCCGCCGCTGATCGCCACGCTGGCGACGCTGGCACTCTATCGCGGCCTGGCCGAAGGCATCAGCCAGGCGCGTTCGGTGCGCGGCTATCCTGAATGGTTCTACGTGCTGGGCCAGAAGGACGTGCTCGGCGTGCCGACGCAGCTCTGGATCCTGCTGTTCGCGGCCCTCGTTGCCTCGATCATCCTCGCCTACACCACCTGGGGTCGCACGGTCTATGCCGTCGGTTCCAACGAGGTCGCCAGCCGCTTCTCCGGCCTGTCGGTCGAGAAGACCAAGCTCGCACTCTACACTGCCTCGGGTTTTGCCGCCGCGGTTGCCGCCGTCATCTTCGTGTCGCGCGTTTCCACGACGCGCTCCGACATGGGCACCGGTATCGAGCTCGACGCCATCACCGCAGTGGTCCTCGGCGGCACCTCGATCTTCGGCGGCCGCGGCACCATCATCGGCACCATCATCGGCCTTTGCCTGATCCAGGCGCTTAAGAACGGTCTGTCGCTTGCGGGCATCAAGGGCGACGGAACGATCATGCTGATCGGCGCGGTCCTTATTCTGGCGATCCTCGCCAGCAACCTCTTCGAGAGGAGCGGCACTCGAACCTAGGGAGAGCAACGTCCTTCACTGCCGCTCTACAGTGTCCGGACGATCAATTGGAGGATGGAATGCGTAACGTAGTACTTTCCGCGCTCTTGGCCTTGTCCTTCTCGACAAGCCTCAGCAACGCCCAGTCCGTCTGGACGGGCGGCGACGACCTGCCCACCAACCCGTTGGCCTGCGACGCCACGCCGGCGACTGCTGCTGCCAAGCCTTATGATGGCGGCCAGCCGACCAATGCGCCCGACCGCAAAGGCAAGACGATCAAGGTCGTCGACGTGCCGAAGCTGGTCGGCATCGGCTACTTCAACGCCACGTCCAAGGGCATCGCCGACGCGGCCAAGGAAATGGGCTCGATGGACGCCAAGACCGACGGTCCGTCCAAGGCCAACATCGACGACCAGATCACGCTGATCGACAACTACATCACTTCTGGCGTCGACGGCATCCTGTTCGCCGCCAATGACCCGGTCGCCATTGCGCCCGTGCTGAAGAAGGCGCTCGGTGCCGGTATCAACGTCGTCGGCTACGACGCCAACTCGTCGCCGGATGCCCGCCAGTGGTTCGTCAACCAGGCCGAGTTCAACGGCATCGCCAAGGCCATGGTCGACTCGATGGCGGCCGAGATCGGCGCCGAGGGCGCTTTTGCCATCGTCACCTCGACCTTCACCACGCCGAACCAGGCACGCTGGATCGCCGAGATGCAGGCCTACCAGGCCAAGTGCCATCCGAAGATGAAGTGGCTCGAGACGGTCGAGGCGCAGGAAGACAACATCCTGTCCTTCAACCAGTCGAACACGCTCATCAACAAGTACGGCGACGAGCTCAAGGGCATCTTCGGCATGACCAGCGTGGCGACGCCGGCCGCTGCGGACGCCGTGACCCAGGCCAAGAAGTGCGGCAGCGTCGCCGTCGTTGGCCTCGCCACGCCGAATGCGATGAAGCCCTATGTCGGCGCAGGTTGCGTCAAGTCGGTTGTGCTGTGGAACCCGGTCGATCTCGGCTATGCCGCTGCCTACGTGCTGCGCGCGACCGCCGACGGCACGCTGGCCCCTGGTGCCACTTCGGTGAAGGCAGGCAAGCTCGGCGACCTCTCCGTCATCAACGGCTCGGAGATCCTGCTCGGCGCGCCGACCGTCTTCAACAAGGACAACATCGGCAATTTCGACTTCTGAGGTCGAATCGGGAGACGCGCGGGCGCGTCTCCCCAAATCTCGGAGCTGGCCTGTGACATCGCTGCCGGCCAGCTCCGCTCCCTAAATGAAAGGACCGTCGCCATGCCAGAAGCGGCCGGCTGGCAAGCCGAACTCGAACAGCTGAAAACCGTATCGGCCCGCATCGGCAGCGATCCGCTGCTGACGCAAGGTGCTGGCGGCAATACGTCGCTCAAGGTCGGCGGCACGCTTTGGATCAAGGCATCGGGCACCTGGCTGGCGCACGCGAAAGAACGCGACATCATGGTGCCGGTGGAGATGGCGCCGTTGATAGCAGCGGTCGAAGCAATCGACCCGGCCGCCGAACAGGCGCACCAGTTCACTGTCGCGGCGCTCAACAGCTCCGGCCTGCGCCCCTCTATCGAGACGACAGTCCATGCGCTGATGCCGCAACGCGTGGTGCTGCACGTCCACTGCGTCGACACCATCGCTTATGCCGTGCGCAGCGACTGCATCGAACAGATCGGCCCGTGCCTGGCCGGCCTCAACTGGGCCTACGTGCCTTATGCACGACCCGGCCTGCCGCTGGCGATCGCCATATCGGAACATCGCAGCCAACGGCCGGACGTGCTGGTCCTAGGCAATCATGGTCTTGTCGTCGCCGGAGAGACGGTGACCCAGACAGAAGCCTTGCTCGAAGACGTCAAGGCCCGGCTGCGTGTTGCGCCGCGCAACGCTCCCGCGCCCGATGCCGATCGCCTCGCTCAACTCGCCACCGGCACTGATTATCGCCTCCCGTCATCCGAAGCCGCCCATGCTGCTGCGACCGACCCTGCAGGTTTGAGTTTGGCCGGCAAAGGCAGCCTCTATCCCGACCACGTGATCTTCCTCGGAACTGGCTCCGTCATCGCCCGCGACGGCGAGGACGTCTCCGCCGTCATCGCGCGCCTCGGTGCATCGCCGGTCTCGATCCTGTTTCCCGGAGCGGGCATCCTGATGCGCAGGGATGCGACGCCGGGCGCCGATGCCATGGCCCGCTGCCTCGCCGACGTGCTGGCCCGTATCCCCGAAAACGCGTCGGTGCAGGTGCTGACCGCAGAGGAACACCTCCAACTGACCGATTGGGACGCCGAGAAATACCGGCAGGACCTCGCCCGCAAGGCCGCCACCAAGAAGATCGCCTGAGATGAGTACCCCGCTCGCCATCGGCATCGACCTCGGCACGTCAGGCGCCCGCGCCGTGGCGATGACGCCCGGCTTCGAGATCGTGGCGCAGGGCGCGGCCAAACTCTCTGATTTCGGCGCCAACCCACGCGACCCAAAAATCTGGTGGCAAGCGGTCGAGACGGCATTGCGCGCTGTACTCGCCAAGGTCGACCGCTTCAGGGTTCATGCCATTGCGATCGACGCCACGTCAGGCACGCTGCTGCCTGTCGATGGTGACGGCACGCCATTGGCCGAACCGTTGATGTATGACGACAAGGTCGGCGATGCCGCCATCCTGGCCCGTATCGCCGCCGTCATCCCGGCCGAAAGCGCGGCCCATGGCGCAACGTCTGGCCTTGCCAAGGCGCTGGTCTTCCAGGCCGTGTCCCACGTGGCAAAGGTGTTGCATCAGGCCGACTGGATCGCAGGGCGGCTCGCCGGCCATTTCGGCACGACCGACGAAAACAATGCGCTCAAGACAGGTTACGACCCCATCGACCGGCGCTGGCCGGACTGGGTCGCAGCGACCGGGCTCAGGACCGCGCTTCTGCCGCGCGTTGTGGCGCCGGGTGCACCAATAGAGACCATCGCACCAACCATGGCAAAGGTCTTCGGCCTGAGCGAAGAAGTCGAGATCATCGCCGGCACCACCGACGGATGCGCCTCGTTCCTGGCGACCGGTGCCGACAGACCGGGCGATGGCGTCAGTGCCCTCGGCTCGACGCTTACGCTCAAGTTGCTGTGCGACCAGCCGATCTTCGCGCCCGACTTCGGCATCTACAGCCACCGTATCAACGGCATGTGGCTCGCCGGCGGCGCCTCCAACAGCGGCGGCAAGGTTTTGTCCCACTTCTTCTCCGCCGATGAGATCGCACGGCTTTCTGCCGCCATCGACCCTGATGTTCCGACAGGCCTCGACTTCTATCCGTTGCTCGAACCGGGCGAGCGCTTTCCGGTGCTCGATCCCGCATGGCCGCCACGGCTCGCTCCACGTCCTGCCGATGACAGCGGCTTCCTGCAGGCCATGCTGGAAGGCATCTCGGCCATCGAGAAACTCGGCTATGACAGATTGGCTGAACTCGGTGCGCCGCCGCTGCATTCCATGCGCAGCCTCGGTGGCGGTGCGGCAAACCCTGCATGGACCGCGATCCGCCAGAACAGGCTCGGCGTGCCGTTCCTGCCCGCGCATTCGCAGGAGGCCGCGGCAGGAACGGCACGCCTGGCACTAATCGGTCTCGAAGCGGTGGGAGATCTGTGATGTCCCCTCTCCAGCTTTCAGGCATTCGCGACCTGGCCGAGCGCTTCGACGTCTTCATCCTCGACCAGTTCGGCGTCTTGCACGACGGCGCAGCACCTTACCCCGGCGCCGTGGAGACGCTGGTTCGGTTGAAGCAGGCCGGCAGGCGCACGCTGCTCTTGTCCAATTCCGGCAAGCGTTCGGCGCCCAACGAGGCGCGATTGGTCAAGCTCGGCTTCGTGCCCGGCAGCTGGGATCATTTCCTGTCCTCGGGCGAGGTCGCCTGGCAGAGCTTGCGCAGGCAACTCGCAGACGGGACCGGTCTGCGCTGCCTGCTCATCGCCCGCGACGGCGACCGCTCGGCGGTCGATGGCCTGCCGTTGACGCTGGTCGAAACAGGAGAAGAGGCCGACATCGTGCTGCTGTCGGCCAGCGAGGGCGACCGCTTCGACCTCGATCACTATCGCCGCCTGCTTAAGCCAGCAGCGACACGAGGCATCCGGTGCCTCTGCACAAACCCCGACAAGATCATGCTGACATCGCTTGGCCCGCGCTTCGGAGCCGGCCGCATTGCCGAACTCTACGTCGAGCTTGGCGGCGAGGTGACCTGGATCGGCAAGCCGTTTCCCGAGATTTACGCCGCCGCACTCGACATGCTCGGAAATCCCGACCCGGCGCGTGTCGTCTGCGTCGGCGACAGCATCGAGCACGACATATCGGGCGGCCACGGCGCAGGGCTGCGGACAGGGCTGGTGATGACCGGCGTGCTCGAAACGAGCAGCCAGGCTGAGCGCGAAAAACTGTTCGCCGAGCACGACGCAACGCCGGACTTTCTTGTGCGGACATTTGCGTGGTGATGCCGCGCAGGAGGAGGATGTGATGGAAACGATGATATCGGGCGACGCTGTCGAAAAGAGCAACGCCGTCAACGAAAAGGCCCTGCGCGCCGACTACGCGTCGCTGGGCGAACAACTCGACCGGCGCGGCATCGCCATCGATGCCATTCTCAGAAAGGTCGAGGCCTTCGGCGTCGCGATCCCGTCCTGGGGCGTCGGCACCGGCGGTACACGCTTTGCCCGCTTCCCTGGCCAGGGCGAACCGCGCGACGTGTTTGACAAGATCGAGGACTGTTCGGTCATCAACCAGCTGACGCGCGCCACGCCCACCGTCTCGCTCCACATTCCCTGGGACAAGGCCGACCCGAACCGCCTGAAGCAAGCGGCGGCGCGTTTCGGGCTCGGCTTCGACGCCATGAACTCCAACACCTTCTCCGACGCGCGCGACCAGAAGCAGTCCTACAAGTTCGGCTCCCTCAGCCACGCCGATGCCGCCGTCCGCCGGCAGGCCGTCGAGCACAACATCGAATGCATCGAGATCGGCCGCACGCTTGGGTCAAAGGCGCTGACGGTGTGGATCGGCGATGGCTCCAATTTCCCCGGCCAGGTCAATTTCGCCCGCGCTTTCGAACGTTATCTCGACGCGATGAAGGACATCTACGCGACATTGCCAGACGACTGGCGGTTGTTCACCGAACACAAGATGTACGAACCGGCCTTCTATTCGACGGTCGTGCAGGACTGGGGCACCAACTACATCATTGCGAAGGAGTTGGGCGACAAGGCCTATTGCCTCGTCGACCTCGGCCATCACGCTCCCAACATCAACATCGAGATGATCGTGTCCCGGTTGATCCAGTTCGGCAAGCTGGGCGGTTTCCACTTCAACGACTCGAAATATGGTGACGACGATCTCGATGCTGGATCTATCGATCCTTACCGCCTGTTCCTGGTCTTCAACGAGCTGGTCGACGCCGAGCTTTCCGGGGCGAAGGATTTTCACCCCGCCCACATGCTCGACCAGAGCCACAACGTCACCGATCCGATCGAGAGCTTGATGCTGTCGGCGGTCGAGGTCCAGCGTGCCTATGCCGCGGCATTGCTGGTCGACCGCAAGGCGCTCGAAGGTTTCCAGGAGGCCAACGACGCGCTGATGGCGACCCAGACGCTGAAAGCCGCCTACCGCACCGACGTCGAGCCTATCCTTGCCATGGCGCGGCTCAACAGCGGCGGCGCCATCGATCCGGTCGCGGCCTACCGCGCCAGCTTCTACCGCCAGAAGGTCGCGGCCGAGCGACCGGCATCGGTCGGCGGCAGCGGCGGCATCGTCTGAGGGGGTGTCGCAATGCCCGAACGGATCGCCTTCCGCATGGTCCTCAATCCTGGCCAGGCCGCCGAGTACAAGAAGCGGCATGACGAGATCTGGCCGGAGCTCAGCACCGCCCTGCGCGAGGCGGGGGTGTCCGACTACACGATCTGGCTCGATCCCGAGACCAACCACCTGTTCGCGACGCTGGTCCGCACCGACGACCACAGCATGGACAGGCTGCCGCAAACCGAGGTCAACCGCCGCTGGTGGGACTTCATGGCCGACATCATGCAGTACACCGACCGCGACGAGCCGCTGGTCGTGCCGCTGCAACAGCTCTTTCATATGGAGTAGACGATGACTGACAAGGCACTGCGCGACGAGATGGTGTCGATCTGCCGGCGCATGAATTCGAGCGGCATCAACCAGGGCACGGCGGGCAATCTTTCGGTGCGGTCGAGCAGCGGCTTCCTGATCACGCCGTCGGGCATGCCCTATGACATCATGGGCCCTGACGATATCGTCGAGATGGATTTCGACGGCACCTATGTCGGCCGCCGCCCGTCATCGGAATGGCGCTTCCACCGCGATATCCTGAAGGCACGCGAGGACATCAGCGTCGTGCTCCATTGCCATTCGGTCTACGCGACGACGCTCGCCTGCCACCACAAGACCATTCCGTCGTTCCACTACATGACCGGTGTCGCCGGCGGCACGACCATCCGCTGCGCCGCCTATGCCACCTTCGGCACCCAGGCTCTTTCAGACAATGCGCTTGTCGCACTCAAGGACCGGCTCGCCTGTCTGCTCGGCCAGCATGGCCAGATCTCGCTCGGGACCAACCTCGAACACGCGCTGTGGCTGGCGATCGAGGTGGAAACGCTGTCGCGCATGTATGTCCAGGCGCTTACCCTCGGCGAGCCGCCGGTCCTGCCCGACGAGGAGATGGAGAGGGTCATCGAGCAGATGCGCCGTATGAGCTACGGCCTGGCACCGGACGCCGAAGGCACCAACGACGTGGCGCGGCCGCGGTAGAGCCTGCTGCAGGCTCTACCGCGGCCTTCCTTGTCACCGCGTCAGGAATTCGCGCATCAGCACGCGCGCGCGGTGCAGCCGCGCCTTGACCGTCTCGCGCGACAGGTCGAGTGCAGTGGCGATCTCGGCGATGCTCATTTCCTTGATGTCGCGCATCAGTGCGACATCGCGATAGTGTGGCGGCAGGGATTCGAAGGCGGCGGCAAGGTCGAGCCGAAGCTCAGGCTCCGGTCGCGACAACAGTTCGGCCTCGGCTTCTTCATCCCCGGCTGCGGCCACCATGCCGGTTCGGCGGGCCAAGCGCATGCATTCGCGCCGGACCACCGTGAACAGCCAGCCCGAGAGCGCGGCAACGGAGCGGATGGCTCCGACGTGCCGAAAGAGCAGCCAAAGCGCCTCCTGCGCAGCGTCTTCGGCATCGGCTGATGTGCGGCAGGCCGAACGCGCATAGCGACGGATATCCGGCTGCGAAAGATCGAGCAGCCCGATGATGGCGGCGCGATCTCCAAGACGCGCCGCCTCGAACATATCTGCAGGTGCGGTTCTCAAGCCTTCCCTCTTCCGCCAATGCCGGCCACGGCGCACATCGGGCAGTAACCGACCACGCCGCTCAGCGCGAGACCGGCTCCGCCCACAGCGACGAGCCATGCCGCCATCCCGGGCACGTAGACGAAGCCTGCGACGGCCACACCGGTGCCGACCATGACGCGCAGCAGCTGATGAAGCCCGCCAATGTTCTTTCTGTAGAATGCCATATTCGTCTCCTGTGTCAGAGGCCGAGCGCCTCACAGACCAAGAGGCGCCGGCGGCAGAAAAGGATTCGCAGGAGGCTCGAATTTTTCCATGACTGCATGATCGGCTCGGACATTCCATAAGTAACGGCTAACGCAGATGCACAGCAGATCGATGGCCATACTCTTGCCAGGCATCGCCAATGGCACCGACCTCTGGCTTCACAGCTGCATACCGGGCAGGTTAGCATCGGCCGAGGAGTACCCCAGATGTCAGCACCTTCGGCCGGCCCTCTTGTCGGCATTCGAATCATAGAATTCGTCGGGCTCGGCCCGGCGCCCTTCGCTGCCATGCAATTCGCCGATATGGGCGCAGACGTCATTCGCATTGCGCGCCCAGGCGCAGTGCCTACCCTGCCCGACCCGATATCCGGCCGCGGCCGGCCGACCGTCGAGGCAGATCTCAAGAATCCCGCGGATGCCGAGCAGGTGCGCCGGCTGCTCGACCGGGCGGATGCGCTCATCGAAGGTTTCAGGCCCGGCGTGATGGAGCGGCTCGGCCTTGGGCCCGAACCCCTGCTGGCACGCAATCCGCGCCTCGTCTACGGCCGTATGACCGGCTGGGGGCAGACAGGCCCGCTGGCGAGCCATGCCGGTCATGACATCAACTACATCGCCATATCAGGCGCGCTCGCGGCCATAGGACCAGCGGACAGGCCCATGCCGCCGCTCAACCTGGTCGGCGACTTCGGCGGTGGCTCCATGTTCCTCGTGAGCGGCATGCTTGCGGCGCTGCTGTCGGCCCAGCGTACGGGCCAGGGCCAGGTCGTCGATGCCGCGATCTGCGACGGCACCGTACAGTTGCTCACCATGGCCTACGACATGGATGCGGCCGGCCAGTGGCGAAGCCAGCGTGACGCCAACTTGCTCGACGGCGGCGCGCCTTACTACAGCGCCTATGAATGCGCTGACGGCCGTTTCATCGCCATAGGCCCGATAGAGCCGCAGTTCTTCGAACTGTTCCGCAAGGCGGTCGGGCTGGAGGAGGACATCCACACCCTGCGCGCCGATCCAGGCAACTGGCCCGCACTTCGCGAAAGAATCGCGGCACGCATGCGGACGCGCTCGAGCAACGAGTGGTTGGCGGAACTCGAATATTCGGACGCCTGTGTGTCGCCGGTGCTCGATATGAAGGAGGCGGCCGTGCACCCGCACCTCGTCGCTCGAAATAGCTTCGTCGAGTTCGACGGCTTCGTCCAGCCGGCACCGGCACCGCGCTTTTCGGGCACACCGACCGAGGCAAGGCCGAGGCCGCGCGAAACGCTGGCGCTCGCCGATGCCCTCGAGGGTTGGGACACCCGTCCATAGCCCTGAACGCAAAAAAGCCGCCGGCAATGACCAGCGGCTTTTGGGAATCGAGATCGCGACCTAGGTCGGCGATGTCACTTTCAGACGGCTGCTTCCAGCGTCGAAAGGTGGTTCAGATAGGCATCCGCCTTGGCACGCGCATTGTCGTCCTTGGCGTCTGCTACATCTTCACGGGCGTTCTGGATGCGACGCAGCAGTGCAGCACGGTCGATGTCCTTCACGGCCATCGCCGATTCGGCGAGCAGCGTGCAGCCGGCCGGCACGATGTCGGCGAAGCCGCCGAACACCACGTAGCGCTCTTCCTTGCCGCCGGCGGTCCTGACCGTCACGACGCCCGGCTTGACCGTGGTCATCAGCGGCGCGTGATTGGCCATGACAGTCATCTCGCCTTCCGAACCGGGGATGACGACTGACTCGACCTGCTCCGAAACGAGCAGACGCTCGGGAGAGACCAGTTCGAATTTGAATGCTTCGGCCATTATTGCCGCGCCTCTTTGGCTAGTGCTTCCACGTCCTGAATGTGGGTACCGCAAAATGGGCAGTACGCCACTGCTTGCTCCATGAAGCCCAGACCGTCCTCGGTCTCGACGAGCCCCACGACCATCATCAGAACTTCATCTTCTGACACAAAAATGGTCGGAGATGCCGGCTCTGGAAGGTCCGCCGTAGCCGCTTGCATAGCGTCACAGCAGAACTCGAAGTCGGCATCTTCATCCATCTTTACGCCGCTTCCGCAGCCAGGCGCTGGGCCTTCTCGATCGCCATGTCGATGCCGCCGACCATATAGAAGGCAGCTTCGGGCAGGTGATCGTACTCGCCTTCGACGAGGCCCTTGAAGCTCTTGATCGTGTCTTCGAGCGGCACGAGCTGGCCGGGCGAGCCGGTGAACACTTCGGCGACGAAGAACGGCTGCGACAGGAACCGCTCGACCTTACGGGCGCGGGCGACCGTGATCTTGTCCTCTTCCGACAGCTCGTCCATGCCCAGGATGGCGATGATGTCCTGCAGCGACTTGTAGCGCTGGAGAATTTCCTGGACGCGGCGGGCGACTGAGTAGTGCTCTTCGCCGACGATCAGCGGATCGAGCATGCGCGAGGTCGAGTCGAGCGGATCAACGGCCGGGTAGATACCCTTTTCCGAAATCGCGCGGTTGAGAACGGTCGTCGCGTCAAGGTGCGCGAACGACGTTGCCGGCGCCGGGTCGGTCAAGTCGTCGGCGGGCACGTAGATGGCCTGCACCGAGGTGATCGAACCCTTGTTGGTGGTGGTGATGCGTTCCTGCATCGCGCCCATGTCGGTCGCCAGCGTCGGCTGGTAACCCACGGCCGACGGAATACGTCCGAGCAGAGCCGACACTTCCGAACCCGCCTGGGTGAAACGGAAGATGTTGTCAACGAAGAACAGAACGTCCTGGCCCTGGTCGCGGAAATGCTCGGCGATGGTCAGACCCGAGAGAGCGACGCGAGCGCGGGCACCGGGCGGCTCATTCATCTGACCGAACACCAGGGCGCACTTCGAACCTTCGGTCGAGCCGTTGTTCTCGTGCGGGTCCTTGTTGACGCCCGACTCGATCATCTCGTGATAGAGGTCGTTGCCTTCGCGGGTGCGCTCGCCGACACCGGCGAACACCGAGTAACCACCGTGCGCCTTGGCGACGTTGTTGATCAGTTCCTGGATCAGAACGGTCTTGCCGACGCCGGCGCCGCCGAACAGGCCGATCTTACCGCCGCGGGCGTAGGGAGCCAGCAGGTCGACGACCTTGATGCCGGTGACCAGGATCTGCGCTTCGGTCGACTGGTCGACATAGGCAGGAGCTTCCTGATGGATGGCGCGGCGCGCCTTGGTCTTGACCGGACCGGCTTCGTCGACCGGCTCGCCGATGACGTTCATGATGCGGCCGAGCGTCTCGTCGCCGACCGGAACCATGATGGGCGAACCCGTATCGCTGACCGGCTGGCCGCGAACGAGACCTTCCGAGATGTCCATGGCGATGCAGCGGACGGTGTTTTCGCCGAGATGCTGCGCCACTTCGAGGATCAGGCGGTTGTCGCCGTTCATCGTCTCGAGCGCGTTCAGGATGGGCGGCAGTTCGCCATCGAAGTGAACGTCGACAACGGCGCCGATGACCTGGGCGACGCGGCCTGCCGCGCCCGAGGCGCTGACCTTGGCGGCAGCCGCCTTCGCAGGCGCCGCCTTCTTCACTGCCGGGGCCTTTTCCGCCGCCGCTTTCGGAGTAGCTGCTTTAGCCATCGTTGTAACCTCTGTGTCCGTTCCTTGTTTCACGCTGGACCGCCCTGCGGCGGGGCCCTGCGTGCCTAGAGCGCTTCGGCGCCCGAAATGATTTCGATCAGTTCCTTGGTGATCTGGGCCTGACGCTGGCGGTTGTACGTGATCGTCAGCTTGTTGATCATGTCGCCGGCGTTGCGCGTGGCATTGTCCATCGCGCTCATCTTGGCACCCATCTCACCGGCCGCATTCTCGAGCAGCGCACGGAAGATCTGCACCGAGATGTTGCGGGGAATGAGGTCGCCCAGGATCTCGTTAGGCTCAGGCTCGTACTCGTAGATGGCGCCCGAGGCCGACGTGTCGGCAGCTCCGGCAGCGGCAGCAGGGATGAGCTGCTGTGCCGTCGGGATCTGGCTGATCACCGACTTGAACTCCGAGTAGAACAGCGTGCAGACGTCAAAGGCGCCCTGGTTAAACAGGGTGATCACCTTCTTCGCAATCATGTCGGCATGAACGAAGCCGACCTGCTTGGCATCGCGCAACTCGACGCGATCGATGATCAGCGACGCGAAATCGCGGCGCAGGACATCGTAGCCCTTCTTGCCGACGGTGATGATCTTCACCGTCTTGCCCTGGCCCTGCAGCTTGCGGACGTGATCGCGAGCCAGACGAGAGATCTGGCTATTGAAACCGCCGCACAGGCCGCGCTCGGCCGTGCAGACGACGAGCAGGTGCACGTTGTCCTTGCCCGTTCCGGTCATCAGGGCCGGAGCTTCGCCATCATTGCCGACCGCCTGGGCGATGTTCGCGAGAACCGCACCCATGCGCTGCGAGTAGGGACGCGCGGCTTCCGCAGCTTCCTGGGCGCGACGCAGCTTCGCCGCGGCGACCATCTGCATCGCCTTGGTGATTTTCTGCGTCGCCTTGACCGAGGCGATGCGGTTGCGGAGGTCTTTTAGCGAGGCCATGCCTTATCCGTCAGTGTCAGGCGAAGTTTTTCGCGAACGTGTCGATGTGCGCCTTGAGCTTGCCGCGCAGGTCGTCGCTGAGCGCCTTCTCGGTGCGGATGCCGTCGAGGACATCCTTGCCTTCGGAGCGCATGTACGCCAGCAGACCCTGCTCGAACTTGCCGACCTTGTTGAGGGCCAGCTTGTCGAGGTAGCCGTTGACGCCGGCGAAGATCACCGTGACCTGCTCTTCAGTCTTGAGCGGCGAGAACTGCGGCTGCTTGAGCAGCTCGGTCAGACGCGCACCACGGTTGAGCAGACGCTGGGTAGCGGCATCGAGATCCGAACCGAACTGCGCGAAAGCAGCCATTTCGCGGTACTGCGCGAGCTCGCCCTTGATCGAGCCTGCAACCTGCTTCATCGCCTTGACCTGGGCCGACGAGCCGACGCGCGACACCGACAGACCGACGTTCACGGCAGGACGGATGCCCTGGAAGAACAGGTTGGTCTCGAGGAAGATCTGGCCGTCGGTGATCGAGATCACGTTGGTCGGGATGTAGGCCGACACGTCGTTGGCCTGCGTCTCGATGACGGGGAGAGCGGTCAGCGAACCGGCGCCGTTCTCGTCGTTGAGCTTCGCAGCGCGCTCGAGCAGACGCGAGTGCAGATAGAAGACGTCGCCCGGGTAAGCTTCGCGGCCCGGCGGGCGGCGCAGCAGCAGCGACATCTGGCGATAGGCGACAGCCTGCTTGGACAGATCGTCATAGGCGATCAGGGCATGCTGGCCGTTGTCGCGGAAGTACTCGCCCATGGCGCAGCCGGCGAACGGTGCCAGGAACTGCATCGGGGCAGCGTCCGAAGCGGTCGCAGCGATGATGATCGAATATTCGAGCGCGCCGCGCTCTTCGAGCACCTTCACGAACTGCGCGACGGTCGAGCGCTTCTGGCCGACTGCGACGTAGACGCAGAACAGCTTTTCCTTTTCCGGACCGGCGACATGGATCGCCTTCTGGTTCAGGATGGTGTCGAGGATGATGGCGGTCTTGCCGGTCTGGCGATCGCCGATGACCAGCTCGCGCTGGCCGCGACCGACCGGGATGAGCGCGTCGATGGCCTTGAGGCCGGTCGACATCGGCTCATGCACCGACTTGCGGGGGATGATGCCGGGAGCCTTGACGTCGACCCGGCGACGCTCGGCTGCAACGATAGGGCCCTTGCCGTCGATCGGGTTGCCAAGGGCGTCGACCACGCGGCCGAGCAGACCAGGACCGACCGGCACGTCGACGATGGCGCCGGTGCGCTTGACGGTGTCGCCTTCCTTGATGTCGCGGTCGGCGCCGAAGATAACCACGCCGACATTGTCGCTTTCGAGGTTCAGCGCCATGCCACGGATGCCGCCCGGGAACTCGACCATCTCGCCCGCCTGGACGTTGTCGAGACCATAGACGCGGGCGATACCGTCACCCACCGACAGAACCTGACCGACTTCGGAAACTTCGGCTTCCTTGCCGAAATTCTTGATCTGGTCTTTCAGAATTGCGGAGATTTCCGCGGCGCGGATGTCCATCAGCCGACCTCTTTCAGTGCAAGCTTGAGCGAATTGAGTTTGGTTTTGAGCGACGTATCGATCTGGCGCGAGCCCATCTTGACGATGAGGCCGCCGAGCAGCGACGGATCGACCGAAACGGAGATCGCGACGTCCTTGCCGGCAACGCTCTTCAGCGCCGTCTTGAGCTCGGTCTGCTGGGCTGCCGTCAGCTCGTGCGCCGACGTCACCTCGGCGGAAACCTCGCCACGATGCTCGGCGGCGATCTTGCGGAAGGCCGCAATCATGCCAGGCAGAGCAAACAGGCGACGATTGCGCGCCACGAGACGAAGGAAATTGCCCGCGAGGCCAGTGATCTTGGCCTTGTCGGCGATAGCCGAAATCGCCTTTTCCTGCTCTTCGCCGGAGAACACCGGGCTCTTGATCAGGCGGTCGAGATCGGCGCTGCCTTCCAGCAGGGCGGAAAAGGCACCGAGATCGGCTTCGACCTTGGCAACGGCATTGGATTCAAGCGCAAGCTCAAACAGCGAGCCTGCATAGCGCTCAGCAACACCGGAGATTGGCGAGGAAGATTGGGTCACGGACCGTCTTTTCTCTTGTCTGACAGGCCGCAAGATTATTGGCGCGAGCGTGAGACTCCGGCTAAATCTTTGACCTTACTGCGTTTTTTGACCCCGGAGCTAGCGACAGCCGCATCCCCCCGGCCGAAAGTCGATTGCCGTCTAGCACAGGCTTTTGAGGACCGCAACACGTCCTCTAACAGGCTCATCGGGCACTATTGTCGCATCCTGGGGATGAATCTGCCGATTCACGGCCAGAAGCCGAAAACGAAGCCCAGAGGCAGGGCCGCCAACGCCAGTTCGATAACGATAGCCACCCAATTATAGGGCGTGTTGGCGCCATCGGACATCATCGCCACGATGCGGCCGAAGGCAGTGAACAGCCAGGACACGCCGAGCGCGATGTAAAGCCAAGGCTGGGCCAGCAAAATCGTGCACAGACCGACGCCAAGGAAGAAGCCGGCCATGGTCGCCCGCCCCTGCGCAATGGCTTCGGGATTGTCGGGCCGTGCCTGGAGCCGAAGAATGCGGAACGCGATTCTCGGCGCGAAAAACAGGATGGCGCCGAACAGCAGCGTCGCAACGGCCGAGCTCCAGGCCAGCCATTCGCCCTGGCTGACCGGCCACGGAAAGGTAAATGCCATTGGATTGTCCCCCGACGGTTGCTGGCGTGAATTTACCCGAGCGCCCGGCAGGCGCAACAGGCGCCGGTATCAGGCGAGCGCAAAATCGACGGCGGCAGTTGCGTGTATTGCGGTGGTATCGAAGACCGGGATATCGAAATCATCCCGGCCGATCAGCATGGTGATCTCGGTGCAGCCCATGATCAGCCCGTCTACGTCGCGGCCCTCCGGCGCGCTGCGCAATCGCTCGACCTCCTGGAGGTAAGCCGCCTTGGACTCGGGCTTGACCACGCCCCGCACCAATTCCTCATAGATGATGCGATGGACGATCTCGCGCCCCGCCTCGTCAGGAACCGTGGCGACGATCCCATGCCCATCCGCGAGCCTGCCCCGGTAGAAGTCCTGCTCCATTGTGAAGCGCGTCGCCAACAGCAAAGGCCTGGAGACGCCTGAAGCCTTCATCGCCTCGGCGGTGGCGTCGGCGATGTGGATCAGTGGAACGGACACCCTTGCCTGGATGTCGTCGGCCATGCGGTGCATGGTGTTGGTGCAGATCACCAGGGCCTCAGCGCCCGCCTGCTCAAGGGTGCGGGCCGCCTCGACCATCATGTCGGTCGCTCCCGCCCAGTCATCCGCATGCTGGCGCTCGGCGATCTCCGCGAAATCGAACGACCACAGCAAAAGCTTGGCCGAGTGCAGCCCACCGACGCGGCGGCGGACCTCCTCGTTGATCAAGCGATAGTAGATCGCCGTCGATTCCCAGCTCATGCCGCCAATAAGGCCGATTTTCCGCATCTTTTCCCCGCCGACAACAGGTGATTGCCAAGGAGTCTGGGCGATAGCACGACACCTCATGCGGGGATATAGCCTCGCCGCTCGTGCCGTCATACGCTGTTGGCGGCTGCCGAGGGGAGGACTTGGCCTGATGACCGTTCCCGAACGCATATCCTGGGCCCTGTCGCATCTTGGCTTCGAACCTGTGGATCGCCTGCTGGAAGTCGGGTGTGGCCGCGGCGTCGCGATTGCGATGATTGCCCAAAAACTTGGCGACGGTCACGTCGTCGGGCTTGACCGCTCCGACAGCGCGGTAAAGGCGGCGAAGGAGCGGAACGTCGACGCCATTGCCTCGGGCAAGGTGGAGATCGTGGAGTCCACGCTCGCCGACTACACCGCCGAGGCCGGTCGCTTCGACAAGGTCTTCGCCATCAACGTCAACCTGTTCTGGCTCGAGGCGATGCGCGAGCTGGCCGTGCTGAAGCCGATGCTTGCTCCCGGCGGCGGGCTGTTCCTGTTCTTCGAACCGCCCGGCATCAGTCAGATCGAGACCATCAGGCGCGCCGTCGAGATCAGGCTGAAGGGTGCCGGCTATTTGGTCGACGAGGTCGTCGCTGGCCCGACGCCGAACACGCCGCTTCTGGGCATCATTGCCCGGCCGGCGAACTGAGCTACAGGAAACTCTGCGGGTCGATATCGACCTGCACGCGCACTGAGCCGCGGACCTTGGGCCCTTCTGAAAGCATCGCCTTGATGTAGCCCTGGATGTCCGCCTTGCGGTCGGCCTGGACAAGCAGGCGGAAACGGTGACGCCCGCCGACCATTGCAAGCGGTGCTTCGGCCGGTCCCAGCACATGCACATCCTGCGCAACCTTGGCGGCACGGCGCAGGCCGCGCGCATGGCTCTCCGCCTCAGCCCGCGTCGCGGCACTGACGATGACGCCAGCTAGCCTGCCGAAAGGCGGCAACGCCGCGCGTTCACGCTCATTGATCTCGCGGTCGTAGAAGGCCTCCGAATCGCCCGAGACAATCGCCCGCATGACGGGATGGTCGGGCTGGAACGTCTGCAGCAGGCCAAGGCTCTTCTTGCCGGTGCGGCCGGCGCGGCCCGTCACCTGCGACAGCAGCTGATAGGTGCGTTCTGCGGCGCGTGGGTCGCCATTGGCGAGGCCCAAATCGGCATCGACCACGCCGACCAGCGTCATGTTCGGAAAGTTGTGGCCCTTTGCGACGAGCTGCGTGCCAATGACGATGTCGGCCTCGCCATTAGCAATGGCTTCCAGCTCGAGCCTGAGCCGCTTCACGCCGCCAAGCATGTCCGACGACAAGACGATGGTGCGGGCCTCGGGGAAATGATGAACCACCTCCTCGGCGATGCGCTCGACACCGGGGCCGCAGGCGACCAGGTGATCGAAGGTGCCGCATTCCGGGCAGGCTTCGGGCCGTTTCTCGTTGTGGCCGCAATGGTGGCAGACGAGCTGGCCGCGAAAGCGGTGCTCAACCAGCCAGGCCGAGCACACCGGGCAGCCGAAACGATGGCCGCAGACCCTGCACAGCGTCAGCGGCGCATAGCCGCGCCGGTTGAGGAACAGCAGCGACTGCTCTTGCCGGCCGAGGTTCTCGCGCATCTTGCCGAGCAGGACGGGCGACAGGAAGCCGCCACGTGCCGGCGGCGACCGGCGCATGTCGATGGTGGCGAGATGCGGCAGCGCTGCTTCGGCAAAGCGCGCCGACAGCACGGTGCGGCGATACTTGCCCTGCTCGGCATTGACCCGGCTCTCGACCGATGGCGTGGCCGACGCCAACACCACGGGGAAGCCGCCGATATGGGCGCGCACCACGGCCATGTCGCGGGCGTTGTAGAAAACACGGTCCTCCTGCTTGTAGGCGGGGTCGTGCTCTTCATCGACGACGATAAGGCCAAGCTCCTTGAACGGCAGGAACAGCGCCGAACGCGCCCCGGCGACGACGCGAACGCCACCCTCCGCCACCTGGCGCCAGACGCGTTCGCGCATGCGCGGCGGCAGGTCAGAATGCCATTCCGCCGGCTTGGCGCCGAAGCGGTTCTGGAAACGTTCGAGAAAGGCCTGGGTCAGCGCGATCTCCGGCAACAGGATCAGCACCTGCTTGCCCTTGTCGAGCGCTGCCGCCACGGCCTCGAAATAGACCTCGGTCTTGCCTGAGCCGGTGACGCCATCGATTAGGCTGACGCCGAAGCGGTCGGCTGCCACCAGTTCGCGCAGATCCTGGGCGGCCGCCTGCTGTTCGCCAACGAGCTCTGCCGTCGCGTAGGACGTGTCGGGCGCCGCCACCACCGGGCGCGGTGGGATCATCACCGTTTCGAACACGCCCTGCGCCTTGAGCCCGTCGACGACGGTCGACGACACGCCGGCCGCATGCGCCAGGCCCGAGCGCGTCCAAGCCATGCCGTCATTGGCCATCTCGAGCACGCGCTCGCGCGCCGAGGTCATCCGGTCCGGGCTCGCCTCGGTGCGCACGATGCCTTCCGTCCATGGCTCGGGATCGAAGGCCTCCGGCGCCCGCAGGATCATGCGCGCCACCATGCCAGGGGGCGAGATCGTGTATTGGGCTACCCAGTCGACCAGACGCCGCATATCGGCATTGACAGGCGGGCAGTCGAAGACATGGGCGATCGCCCGCAGCTTTTTCGGGTCAACGGCCTCTACCGGCCCATCCCAGACGATGCCGGCGACTTCGCGCGGCCCCAGCGGCACGCGCACGATCGAACCGGGCACGACATCCATGCCTTCGGGGACTGCATAGGAGTACGCCCGCTCGGCCGGCATCGGCACGAGCACGGGTGCGGCCCTTCTTGTTGGCGAATCGGCGGTCATGACGCGTGACCTTGCCCCGAACTTGGTTTAGAGCAAAGGCCGACACGTGCCGTGCCCCAGCGGCATGCTTCCATTGCCAAGGAGACCACCATGAAGTTTTTCGTCGACACCGCCGACGTCAAGGACATCCGCGAGCTCAATGAGCTCGGCCTGCTCGACGGCGTCACCACCAACCCGTCGCTGATCCTCAAGTCCGGCCGCAACATCGCCGAAGTGACCAAGGAAATCTGCGACATCGTCGACGGCCCGGTCTCCGCGGAAGTGGCTGCCACCGAATATGCCGAGATGATGAAGGAAGCTGCGGTTCTGTCGAAGATCGCCGACAACATCTGCATCAAGGTGCCGCTCACCCTCGACGGCCTCAAGGCCTGCCGCGCCCTGACCTCGGAAGGCCGCATGGTCAATGTTACACTGTGCTTCTCCGCCAACCAGGCACTCCTCGCCGCCAAGGCCGGCGCCACCTTCATCTCGCCCTTCATTGGCCGTCTCGACGACATGGCTGTCGACGGCATGGAGCTGATCGCCGAGATCCGCCACATCTATGACAACTACGGCTTCGACACCGAGATCCTCGCGGCCTCGATCCGCTCGACCGAGCACGTCAAGCGCGCCGCCCTCATCGGCGCCGACGTCGCCACCATCCCGCCGGCAACGCTGAAGGCGCTGGTCAAGCACCCGCTGACCGACAAGGGCCTCGAGATGTTCCTGGCCGACTGGGCCAAGACCGGCCAGAAGATCGGCTGATCCTTTTCGTTAAGACGACCAAAGCCGGCGCCCCCAGCGCCGGCTTTTTCGTATCTGCAGTTCACAGAAGCGGCGGCAGACGCCGCTTGACCGGCTGCGCCTTGACGATCGAGCTGCTCGTCTCCGCCTTGTCGGCGATGCGGTCCAGAATCTTGTCGAGTTCGTCGATGGAACGGATGTGCAGCCGCGCGACGAAGCAATCGTCGCCCGTCACCTTGTCGCATTCCGAGAATTGCGCGATCTGCTGGATCAGGTCCTGCACCACATGCAACTTTCCGGGCAGCGGCCTGATGCGGACGATCGCCTGCAAGGTGTAGCCGAGGGCTGCGGGGTCCACCTCGATGGTGAAGGCGCGGATGACGCCCCGCTCCTCCAGCCGCTTCAGCCGCTCCGATGCGCTCGGCGACGACAGGCCGACGCGTTGGGCAAGGTCCTTGAGCGAAATCCTGGCATCCTCGACCAGGATTTCGACGATGCGCCTGTCGAGGTCGTCAAGCATTTTTCGCTCCTGAGCCAAGATGGGAGAACCACCTTACATTGTTAGGCTATTCCGGGCAAATGGCTGCGCCGACTCATATATTTCCGCAGTCTCCCTGCGCACAATACGCCTCATTCAGCAAGGAGCAGGAACATGACGGACCAGACGCGCGGTACGATCGAAATGACCGCGGCAATGGTGATCTCAGGCACGATCGGACTGTTTGTCGTCCTCTCCGGCCAGCCCGTCATGTCGGTGGTGTTCTGGCGCTGCGCCTTCGGGACGCTCACCCTGCTGGCCATCTGCGCCGGGCTCGGCCTGTTTCGCCCTGACATCGTCTCTCGCAGGCAGATCGTCTATGCCATCATCGGCGGCGTGGCCATCGTCGCCAACTGGGTATTGCTCTTCGCCGCTTTTCCGCGCGCCTCGATCTCCATCGCAACCGCCGTCTACAACACCCAGCCTTTCATGCTGGTGGCGCTCGGTGCGCTGCTCTTCGGCGAGCGCATCACGTTGGCCAAGCTGGGCTGGCTGCTGGTGGCCTTCGCCGGCATGCTGATGATCGTCCAGGGAAAGTCGGGCACGGCCCATGTCGGCACGGACTATCTGGGCGGCATCCTGCTCGCCCTCGGTGCCGCCTTCTTCTACGCCATAGCCGCGATCGTGGCGAAGAAGCTGAAGGGCGTGCCGCCGCATCTGATTGCACTGATCCAGGTCGCGGTCGGTGTCGTCATGCTGGCGCCCTTCGCCAATCTCGCCAACCCGCCGGTCGATATTGGCAGCTGGGCGCTCCTCGTGACCATCGGCGTCGTCCACACCGGCCTGATGTACATCCTGCTGTACGGCGCGATCCAGAAGCTGCCGACCAATCTGGTCGGCGCTCTGTCTTTCATCTATCCGGTAGTGGCCATCGCCGCCGACTACATCGCCTTCGGCCAGCGCCTGCAGCTTCTGCAACTGGCCGGCGCTGCCGCGATCCTGCTTGCCGCCGCGGCGATGACGTTGGGCTGGACGTTCACGCGACGTCGGGTCGCCTGGCACGAAGCCGGTTAATCCTCGTCGTCTGGCATCTCACCTGTGATGCGCATTCCCTCGATGCTGGTCGCGCCTTCGTTGCGCACCACGGTGAGCGGCCGCGCCCCGGTGCGATCACGAACAAGGTCGGCCAGTTCGCGCGAATGGGTGACGATCCAGACCTGTGTCCGCTCGGCCGCCTTGGCGATCATTTCGGCCAGCGCCGGCATCATGCGCGGATGCAGGCTCGCCTCGGGCTCGTTCAGCGCAATCAGCTTCGGCAAGCGATAGGACAACAGCGCCCCGGCAAGCGCCAGGAACCTGATCTGTCCGTCCGACAACTCTTGCGGCCTGAACACGCGCTGCGGAAACTCCGGCAACACCAGTCCGAAAGTGGCTGTTTCCTCGGGCACGGGCACGACGAGTTGCGCCCCGCCCAGCGCCTCGGCGATGCAGCGATCGAGATCAACGGTGTCTTCGCGAATGTGCTTCAGCGTCGCGAACACGGCGGCAAGGTTGGCGCCATCCTCGTCGAGCATCGGCGACGTCGTTGCCAGCGCTGGTCGGCGCACCGGCGAATCGGCGTCGGTGCGGAAGCCATGATAGAAGCGCCAGCCGCTGACTGCGGCGCGCATGTCGCCGACCTCGGGGTAGCGCCCTGCCCCACCCAGCAGCGCCAGTGCCGTCTCAGAGTTCAGCACGCGCTCTGGATGTTCCACCCGACGTCCGTCGGCGTCGCGGGCATAAATCGTCTGGCCCTTGCGCGACATCATCTCGACCGGGCGCCGCCCTGCCTCGACGCTGAGCGTCTCTTCCTTGAGGTGGGGTTCGAAGGCAAAGCCGGCCGAAACAGGCGGTGGCAAACCGATCTCGACCTTGTAGGCGTAACATGCCGCCGTCTCGTCATCGAGGAACGCAGCATCGATGATGACGCGCACCGGTTGTCCCACCCGCCGCTTGCCCGACCACAAGGCCGAACTCATGCCGCCCTCGCCGGCAATCTCGCGAGCGAGCGTGCCTTCGGCCGAAGCCTTGATGAGCTGGAGCGCGCGATAGAGGTTGGACTTGCCGACGCCGTTTTCGCCAACGAAGACGGCGACCTGGCCGATATCAAGCCGGATCGAACGAAGCGACCGATAGCCGGCGGCTGAAAACGAGGTCAGCCGCATCGACCGCTCCGCTTCATAACGGCCCTAGCGCTTGGTCATTTCCTGGGCGATGGCGAGCCGCAGCAGTTCGGCCAGCTCACGCGCCGCACGGTTTTCCGCATCGCGCTGGGCCCGCATGTTGGCGTATTCCTGGCGCGGCCGGTCATAGGACGACGTCACGCTGCGCCTGCCGCTGGCCACGACCTTGGCCGTCTTGATGTCGGTCACGGCATAGGTGCCCGTCAGGGTCACTGTGCCTGCGGTCGGCTCGTCGTCCTTGCTCGTCACCTGGGCGAGAAGCGACGACTCCGTCAGCGACGCGACCGAAAGGTCCATCGAATAGGATGCTGTGGCCGGCTGCCCTGCCCCGCCATTGAACATGAAGATCAGATGGTTGCGGACTTCCTGGCCGTAACGCGTGTTGACCGGCTTGATGTTGATCGAAGCGAGCTGCGTTGCCGTTCCGGCCTCGACGCCCGCCGATGCCGGTCCGTCCGAATAGAGCGGGCGGACCGTGCAGGCCGAAGCGAGCACGATGGAAGAAAGCAACGCGACGCGCGCGACAGCACGCAACGAACCGTTGGACTTACGCGCCTCAGGCAACGACATTGACGATCCTCTGCGGCACAACGATCACCTTGCGCGGCGACTTACCATCCAGCGCCTTCTGCACTGCTTCCAGTGCCAGCGCCGCTTTTTCGACGGTCAATTGATCTGCGTCGCGGGCAATTGTCAAATCCGCCCGCTTCTTGCCGTTGATCTGAATCGGGTACGTGATTTCGTTGTCGACGATCAGTGCCGGATCGAATGTCGGCCACGGCCTGTCAGCAACCATTCCCTCACCGCCGATCGACGTCCAGCACTCTTCCGCCAAATGCGGCATCATCGGCGCGATCATCACGATCAGGATGTCGACCGCCTCGCGCAGCGCCGAAACCATCTCGACCGAAGCCTTGCCTGCAGCCGCATCGGCCAGCGGAGCCTGCAGCGTGTTGCTCAGCTCGTAGATGCGCGCGACGGCCTTGTTGAAGGCCAGCTTGCCGATGTCCTCGCCGACCGCCTTCAGCGCCTTGTGCGCCGCCTTGGAGACCGCTGCGGCATCGCCGTCATGCGCGGCCTTCGGCTCGGCCTTGGCCAGCACGTCTGCCGATTCGGAGATCAGGCGCCAGACGCGCTGCACGAAACGGTGGGCGCCTTCGACGCCGGCCTCGGTCCAGATGACGTCGCGCTCGGGTGGCGAGTCCGACAGCATGAACCAGCGGGCCGTATCGGCGCCGTAGCTGGCGATGATGTCGTCGGGGTCGACCACGTTCTTCTTCGACTTCGACATCTTCTCGATCGAGCCGATCTCGATGGGCGTGCCGTTGGAGAGCAGCGCCGCGCGGCGCTTTCCATCGACTTCCTCGATCTTGATCTCGGCCGGCGTGACCCAGCCGTTCGGACCCTTATAGGTCTCGTGCACGACCATGCCTTGCGTGAACAGCCCCTTGAACGGCTCGGCCAGATTCAGATGGCCGGCCTCGCGCATGGCCCGAGTGAAGAAGCGCGAATAGAGCAGGTGCAGGATCGCATGCTCGATGCCGCCGATATACTGGTCGACCGGCAGCCACTCGTTGGCGGCCTTCGGATCGGTCGGCTCGTTCTCCCACGGTGCGGTGAAGCGCGCGAAATACCACGACGAATCGACGAACGTGTCCATCGTGTCGGTCTCGCGGCGTGCATCCTTGCCGCATTTCGGGCAGGCGACATGGCGCCAGGTCGGATGACGGTCAAGCGGATTGCCCGGACGGTCGAACTCGACATCGTCAGGCAGCTTGACCGGCAGGTCGGCCTTTGGCACCGCCACCACGCCGCAATCGTCGCAGTGGATCATCGGGATCGGGCAACCCCAGTAACGCTGGCGCGAAATGCCCCAGTCACGCAGGCGGAACTGCACCTTGCGCTCGCCCATCGGTCGGTTGCCGATCGAGATCTGCTCGAGACGGGTGGCGACGTCGTTGAACGCGTCCTTCGGCTTCATGCCATCGAGGAAGCGCGAATTGATCATCACGCCGTCGTCGGTATAAGCCTCCTCGGTGACCTGGAAGGTCGCGGCATCGCCGCCTTCCGGCATCACCACCGGAACCACCGGCAGACCATACTTGTTGGCGAAATCGAGGTCGCGCTGGTCCCCAGACGGGCAGCCGAAGATGGCGCCCGTGCCGTAGTCCATTAAAACGAAGTTCGCGACATAGACCGGCAGCGTCCAGCTCGGATCGAATGGATGGACGACGCGGATGCCGGTGTCCATGCCCTTCTTCTCGGCGGTCTCGAGCGCTGCGACCGACGTGCCCATGCGGCGCACGTCTTCCATGAAGGCGGCGAGCTCGGGCTTGCTCTCGGCAGCCTTCTTGGCCAGCGGATGGTCGGCCGAGATCGCCATGAACGAGGCGCCGAAGATCGTGTCCGGACGCGTCGTATAGACTTCCAGCTCGCTCTCGCCAGCGGGTGCCGTACCTTCAGCCAGCGGCCAGCGGATCAGCAGGCCTTCCGAGCGGCCGATCCAGTTGCGCTGCATCAGCTTGACCTTCTCGGGCCACTCGTCGAGGCCATCGAGCGCATCGGACAGGTCCTGCGCGAAATCGGTGATCTTGAAGAACCACTGCGTCAGCTCGCGCTGTTCGACCAGCGCGCCCGAGCGCCAGCCGCGTCCGTCGATCACCTGCTCGTTGGCGAGCACGGTCATGTCCTCTGGGTCCCAGTTGACCTTCGAGGACTTGCGCGTCACCAGGCCCTTCTCGACGAAGTCGATGAACAGCATCTGCTGGCGGTGATAATAGTCGACGTCGCAGGTCGCGAACTCGCGGCTCCAGTCGAGCGACAGGCCCATCGACTTCAGCTGCGTTCGCATCGTGTCGATGTTCTGGTAGGTCCACGCCTTGGGGTGGACCTTGTTCTGCATCGCCGCGTTTTCCGCAGGCATGCCGAAGGCGTCCCAGCCCATCGGGTGCAGCACGTTGCAGCCCAGCGCCCGGCGATAGCGCGCCACGACGTCGCCCATCGTGTAGTTGCGGACGTGGCCCATATGGATGCGGCCCGACGGATAGGGGAACATCTCGAGCACGTAGTACTTCGGCCGTGGATCGTCGTTCACGGTCTCGAAGAGCTTTGCGTCGGCCCAGGCCTTCTGCCATTTGGGTTCGGACGCGCGCGGATTGTATCGTTCGGTTGCCATCGGATGTTTTTCACTTAAAAGCGTGCGTGGACCGGGGCGAAAACCCGCGGTTCAGGAAATCGTTGCCGGGTGTTCATCATGGATTCCCGGACCCGTCAACTCCGGCAGCCCGGGGGCGGGCAAAAAGCAGCAGGGCCAGCGGCATGGAAAACTCGGTCGAACAGCTAACGCTGGTGAAGCATAAGATAGGTGCGGCCGAGCGCGAAGCCAACAGGCAGGACGGATCGGCAACGCTCGTCGCGGTCTCCAAGACCTTCGACGCCGAGCACATTCGCCCCGTCATCGAAGCCGGCCAGCGCGTTTTTGGCGAAAACCGCGTCCAGGAGGCGCAGGGCAAGTGGCCGGCGCTGAAGGCCGAATTCTCCGACATCGATCTCCACCTCATCGGCCCGCTCCAGTCCAACAAGGCCAAGGAGGCGGTCGCCCTGTTCGACGTCATCGAAACCGTCGACCGTGAGAAAATCGCCGCCGAGCTTGCCAGGGAAATCGAGCGCCAGGGCCGCGCCCCGAAACTCTATGTCCAGGTCAACACCGGCTCCGAGCCGCAGAAGGCCGGAATCGAGCCGCGCGAGGCGGTGGCCTTCGTCAAGCGCTGTCGCGAGATCCACGGCCTCGCCATCGAAGGCCTGATGTGCATCCCGCCGGCCGAAGAAAACCCGGGTCCGCATTTCGCCCTGCTTGCGAAGCTGGCGCGCGAAGCCGGCGTCGAAAAACTGTCGATGGGCATGTCTGGCGACTATGAGCTGGCAGTTGCATTCGGCGCCACCAGTGTTCGTGTCGGCTCGGCGATCTTCGGAACACGCTGAGCAGCGCCTGGCCAGCAACAATTGGGCAACAAAAAAGCCGGAGCTTTCGCCCCGGCCCTTTCCAGACAAGTCGCTCAGGCTTATTCGGCCGCGACGATCTTGCCGCCTTCCCACTTGAACAGCGAGAAGCTCGGCGAGGTCAGGTCGCCGGTTTCGCCATAGGTCAGGTTGCCGATGGCGGTGGCGATCGGCTCGCCCGACTTCAGTGCCGTGGCGACTGCCGCCGTGTCGTCGGCCTTGCCGGCCTTCTCGATACCGGCCTTCAGCACTTCGACCGCGGCGTAGGCATTGAGCGTGAAGGCTTCGGCCGGAATGCCCTTGTCCTTCAGAATCTTGACAGCGTCGGCCGAGGCCGGGTTCTTCAGCGCATCGGAAGCGTTGGTGAACAGCGTGCCGGCCGCAGCTTCGTTGCCGATCGCCCAGAACTCGGTGTTCGACAGGCCCTCGCCGCCGATGATCACGGCGTTGACGCCGCCATCCTTGAGCTGGCGGGCCAGCAGGCCGCCCTCGGGGTGGTAGCCGCCGAAGTAGATCACGTCGACATTGTCGGCCTTGAGGCGCGTGACGAGTGCCGACAGGTCCTTCTCACCTGGGGTGAGCGAGTTGTACTGCACTTCCGTCACGCCACCCTTGTTCAGCGCTGCCTTGAAGGCATCGGCCAGACCCTTGCCGTAGGTACCCTTGTCGTGAACGACCGCGATGCGCTTGTCCTTGAGGTTCTTGAGCACATAGGCGGCAGCCACCTCGGCCTGCTGGTCGTCGCGGCCGCAAGTGCGCAGCACGTTGGTCAGGCCGCGGTTGGTCAGGTCAGGCGCCGTCGCGGTCGGGGTGACCATCAGGATGCCGTTCTCGGCAAAAACGTCCGAAGCCGGAATTGCCACGCCCGAAGTGACCGGACCGACGACGTATTTCACGCCTTCGCCGACCAGAAGGTTGGCCGCCGAAACACCCTGCTTGGGATCGCCAGCGTCGTCGGCGAGCTTCAGCACGATCTTCTCGCCAAGGATGCCGCCCTTTTCGTTGATGGCGTCGACCGCCGCCTGGGCGCCGTTCTTGACCTGATCGCCATAGGCGGCCACCGGGCCGGTGAGCGGGGCGACGAGGCCGATGGTGATGTCGGCGCGCGCCGCCGAACCGAAGGCAACCAGCGCAGCGAGCGAGACGCCCGCGAGGATTTTCAAGTTCATGGTTTTCTCCCTTTGACCGCCACTCCCAACGGGTGCGGCGGAAGTTCCGAGCCGAGCGCCGCATGGGACGCATGTGCGCTCTGACACTTACGCATCGCCCAATCGCCGGGCCGATGCACTGCATCGGGCAATACCCTCCCGGCGTTCCGGCTGCAATCGGCCCAGCCGTCGAGAACAGGCTTTTGATTTGTGCCAGCAGCGCTCCTGCTGACAAGAGCTAGCCGAAATAGTGGCTTACACGCGGGTGCCGCCTGAGCGGCTCGGGCCGGTAGGATAGCGCATAATCGTCGAAGCGACGCTCGATATTGGCGCACAGCCTGTCGAGATCCTGGGCCTTGCCGCGCACCGTGCGCTCGCCGGGCAGCCAGAAGATGCCGAGGCCGGTGCGCTCGTCATGGACCTCGCCAAGCACCTTGCCATCGAGGTCGACCGCTATCGGGAAGTCGAGGCCCGACAGGACGCGGAGCCGGTCGACCATCCAGCCGAGGCTGAGCAGGGCAAGGCGGTCGTCGTCGGCATAACCGCCGCCAATGTCGGAATGCACGCCGGGAAACCAGCATTGCTCGATGACCTGGCCGGCGGTACGGCTTTCGGCATCGGGGTCGGCCCACAGCACCGGCGCAAACGTCTTGCGATTCTCGTCGACCGACAATGCGTGCAGACCGACCGGCACGCGCGTCGACAGTTCGTTATCGTGGAACTCGTGCTGGTACGGATTGACCACGTTCATGATGCCTGGCAGGCCGAGCGCCCGCACCGTATCGAACACGCCGATGACATCGGGCACCACGGCCTGCCCGGCATACCGGGCGGCGAAATCCGCGCCGGCTTTCCGTCGCTCCGAACTGTTCTTGATCTTGTAGGCCTTGACGGCCTCCTCCGCGATCGCCCGTCGCCTGATCGCCCCTGGTCCGGTTTCGTCGCGTGAAATCGGCGCGCCCTTGTCGGTCATGGCGATGCCGCAGACCGAAAGCACGCCGCCGACGCAGCGGGCGGTGTAGGCGCCGCGGGAAAATCCGAACAGCCCGATCTTCATGCCAGGGCGCCATTCCCGCAGCAGCGCCTCGTAGCAATCGACGATGTTGGCGGTGATGCCCCAGCCAGTGGCCTTGCTCCAGAGGTTGCGCAAGGTGCGCGTCCAGTCCCATTCGCCCTCTTCCGGCGCGCCGAGCCCGGCATCGTAGAAGGCCCTGATGCCCGGCCTGCCGTCGATGGCCGAATACATCTGGAAGACATTGGTGTTCTTGAAGTGCTGGTCGCCTATCTGCTCGACCTCGTCGGCCCTGACGCCGCGCTGGCCGGTGCCGTCTGAAAAGACCAGAACCCAAGCATCGCTTGTCTGAGACATGCCGCCTTCCCCCGATTGCCAGCCCGCCACATCAGGATGTTAGCATGCCGACAGGGCGACATGCGCCTGCCTGCGGTCAACTGGGTTAATCGGGGTTGGAGACGGCCTCAGTGCAGCACGAACTCGCCGTCGACTCTGCGCCACTCGTTGGGAGCAATCAGCTTGCGGTGGGTGTAATGCACCGAATGCAGCGGCCCCTCCAGCTTGGCCCGCCAGAACTCGATGAAGCCGAACAGGATCGGGAATTTCGGCGCCAGATCGTAGTCTTGCCAGATGTAGGTCTGCAGCACATGAGGATGGTCGGGCAGATGATAGAGGATTTCGGCCGTGGTTAGGCCGTAGCCCTTGAGCATAAGTTCCAGTTCAGAAGCGTCGCGCATTGCAAGCCTTCCGTGTCGAACAGCTCCTCCACGGCACAACTCTGCGCCGCAGCAGTTAACCGTCTGCTAAATCAACGAAAATCGTATATGATAGTTCCAAGAAATCAGCAGTTTAGCACTCGACCGAAGGCAGTGCTGATCGCTATATAGCGGCGGCGATTTGCCGCTGCGGAAAGACCGCGGCCAAATCCAAGGTCTAATATTGTGGCGAGGCGCGAATTGATAATAATGCGCGCCAACGCGGCTCCAGTGCCGCCGTCCGCCGGCCACAAGGAGCCGCGGGATCGTTTCCGGGAGGAAGGGAGAGAAATGTCCGAAGTCCGTGTCCACCGCGTCCAGCCGGCGTGGAAGAAGAATGCGCTGATCGACAACGACACCTACCTGAAATGGTACGGCGAGAGCGTCAAGAACCCCGACAAGTTCTGGGGCAAGCACGGCAAGCGCATCGACTGGTTCAAACCCTACACCAAGGTCAAGAACACCTCCTTCACCGGCAAGGTCTCGATCAAGTGGTTCGAGGACGGCCTGACCAACGTCTCCTACAACTGCATCGACCGCCACCTGAAGAAGCGCGGCGACCAGACCGCCATCATCTGGGAAGGCGACAACCCCTACGACGACAAGAAGATCACCTACAACGAGCTCTACGAGCATGTCTGCCGTCTTGCCAACGTGATGAAGAAGCACGGCGTCAAGAAGGGCGACCGCGTCACCATCTACATGCCGATGATTCCTGAAGCGGCTTATGCGATGCTTGCCTGCACGCGTATCGGCGCCATCCATTCGATCGTCTTCGGCGGCTTCTCGCCAGACGCGCTCGCCGGCCGCATCGTCGACTGCGAATCGACCTTCGTCATCACCGCCGACGAGGGTCTGCGCGGCGGCAAGGCCATTCCGCTCAAGGAAAACACAGACAAGGCAATCGACATTGCCGCCAAGCATCATGTCATGGTCAAGGACGTGCTGGTGGTGCGCCGCACCGGCGGCAAGATCGGCTGGGCGCCGGGCCGCGACCACTGGTATCACGACGAGGTTCGTTCGGTGAAAGCCGAATGCAAGCCCGAGAAGATGAAGGCCGAGGATCCGCTGTTCATCCTCTACACGTCGGGTTCGACCGGCAAGCCGAAGGGCGTGTTGCACACGACAGGCGGCTATCTCGTCTACGCCTCGATGACCCATCAGTATGTCTTCGACTACCATGACGGCGACATCTACTGGTGCACGGCCGATGTCGGTTGGGTCACCGGCCACAGCTACATCGTCTATGGCCCGCTTGCCAATGGCGCTACCACGCTGATGTTCGAGGGCGTGCCCAACTACCCGTCCGCCTCGCGTTTCTGGGACGTCGTCGACAAGCACAAGGTCAACATCTTCTACACCGCCCCCACCGCCATCCGCGCCTTGATGGGCGCCGGCGACGACCATGTGAAGAAGACTTCGCGCAAGTCGCTGCGCGTTCTGGGTTCGGTCGGCGAGCCAATCAATCCGGAAGCCTGGGAGTGGTATTACAACGTCGTCGGCGACAAGAAAGTGCCGATCGTCGATACCTGGTGGCAGACCGAAACAGGCGGCATCCTGATCACGCCGCTGCCGGGCGCCACCGACCTCAAGCCGGGCTCGGCGACACGGCCGTTCTTCGGCGTGGTTCCCGAACTGGTCGACAACGAGGGCAAGGTGCTCGAGGGTGCGGCCGACGGCAACCTCTGCATCACCGACTCCTGGCCAGGCCAGATGCGCACCGTCTATGGCGACCATGAGCGCTTCATCCAGACCTACTTCTCAACCTACAAGGGCAAGTACTTCACCGGCGACGGCTGCCGCCGCGACGACGACGGCTACTACTGGATCACCGGCCGCGTCGACGACGTGATCAACGTCTCCGGCCACCGCATGGGTACGGCGGAAGTCGAGTCGGCGCTGGTCAGCCACGACAAGGTCTCGGAAGCCGCCGTCGTCGGCTACCCGCACGACATCAAGGGCCAGGGCATCTACAGCTACGTCACGCTGATGTCCGGCATCGAGGCCACCGAGGACCTGCGCAAGGAACTCGTCGCCCATGTCCGCAAGGAGATCGGCGCCATCGCCTCGCCCGACAAGATCCAGTTCGCGCCAGGCCTGCCCAAGACCCGCTCAGGCAAGATCATGCGTCGCATTCTCCGCAAGATCGCCGAGGACGATTTCGCAGCACTCGGCGACACCTCGACGCTGGCCGATCCGGCTGTGGTCGACGACCTGGTCGCCAACAGGCAAAACAAGAAAGCCTGACGAACACGCTCTCCCCCGCGTCATCGATGCGGGGGATTTTGCTTCCGGCATCAACAGCCGATCCGGTCGCGCAACTGATCGACCAGTTCCTTGGACGGGCAGACGTTCTCGCAAGGAATGCCATCATTGTCGGCATCGGCGCGCCGATAGCCGTTGCACCACAACTCGACAGCCTCGGCGCATGAACTAACCTGCTTGCAGCTTCGAGCCTGGGCCAGCACAACAGGCAGGCCGTTTGAACGGTCCAATTCCATGCGCGCCGCAGAACCCGTTTCCATCGATGTGATCAGAAGAAATCCAAGGATCGGCGCGATCCGCATGCACGTCTGAAGCAATTTCATCCCCCAAAAGCCCGGCACACGATAGCCCTGAGGTTCGCTCAATCAAAGCCGCGCGGCGCCAATCCTCGGCCGGCGATCTGCACCCGCCCAACAGGCCTCACCTTATCTGGTCCAACGCCTTCTCCGGCGCGCCCATTGACAACATTGCATATTGGAAAAATATTTTCCTATACGATAATTTCCAAAGGAGTTGCCGGATGGCACGAGAAGTTGAGTGGGCACGGATGACCGCGCCGGACCTGCGCGAGATCGCGGCGCGCGGCAACGCCATGGCGATCCTGCCTGTCGGCTCGCTGGAGCAGCACGGCCCTCATCTGCCTGTCATCACCGACACCGCCAGCGCCGAAGCGGCAGCCCGGCGCGCGGCGCGCTTGATCGCCGATGACGTGCCGCTGGCCGTGCTTCCCGGCCTGTGGCTCGGCATGAGCGAGCACCACCTGCCTTTCGGCGGCACGATCAGCCTCGACTACACCGCCTATTTCCATGTGCTGAAGTCGATCGTCCGGTCGCTGAAGGCCATCGGCTTCGAGCGCCTCCTGATCGTCAACGGTCATGGCGGCAACATCGACCCGCTGGCGATGTCGACGCGCGAACTGGCGGTCGAGTTCGCCATGCCCATCGTCTACACGACGCCCTGGATGCTGGCGCCCGAGGAAACGGCGGCGCTGTTTGAAACCGACAACGGCCCCAAGCACGCTTGCGAGGGCGAGGCTTCGGTGATGCTGGCGATTTCTCCCGACACGGTGAAATCGGACAAGTTCGAGGAGGCCTTCACCGCCGAGGCCGGCAAGCGCGAGGCGCCCGACGGCGCGCACCGCTTCTACTCGTTCTCCGAACGCGCGCCCAACACCGGCACATGGGGCGTTCCGGCCAAGGGCACGGTTGAGAAAGGCGAGCTCTTCCTCGACCTGCACGCCAGGGAACTGGCCAAGCTGATCGTCGATCCGATCCTGTGGACCCGACCGGATCCCGTCTGGAGAGCAGGACGCGGCCTCGGCACGCGCGACGGCCGCGCCGACTGACAATCCACACACGCAGCCGCGCTTGGATGGCGCTCGCCGCGTCTTCTGAAAACGGCCTTGACTTAGAGTGCGCTCGAACACCTAGCATCGCGAGCGTCGTAACGAGACAAGGTTGACTATGAAGATCGGCGAGCTTGCCAGGCGCAGCGGTTTGACCGCCTACACCATCCGCTACTACGAGCAGATCGGCTTGTTGCCTGTCGCCGACAAGGATGCATCGGGGCAGCGCGACTACGATGCCTCGATCCTCTCCTGGATCGAGTTCCTCGGTCACCTCAAGACCACCGGCATGCCGATCCGCGAAATGCTGCGTTATGCAGCTCTTCGACAGATGGGGCCGGCCACCGACGCCGAGCGATGCGCCCTGCTCGAAACACACCGCGACAAGGTGCGGGCGCATATCGCCGACCTCCAGTCTAACCTCCTCGTTCTCGACGCCAAGATTGCCGGCTATGGCGACGCAGAAAAAAGGATCGAGACCAATGGACATCAGCAACGAAAGCCGCTTCGAGCGCGGTAAGCGCGCCCTGGCTGAGATCGATGGCGAAGGCGGGCAGAAGGTCGTGGATTCGCTGGCCGACATCGCGCCCGATTTCGCCCGCTACATCATCGAGTTCCCGTTCGGCGACATCTACTCGCGCCCCGGCCTCGACCTCAGGTCGCGCGAGATCGCGACGATCGCAGCACTGACCGCGCTCGGCAACGCCGCCCCGCAGCTCAAGGTCCATATCCAGGCCGGGATCAATGTCGGACTCAGCCGCGACGAGATCGTGGAAACCATCATGCAGATGGCCGTCTATGCCGGGTTCCCGGCCGCGCTCAACGGCCTGTTCGCCGCCAAGGAGGTGTTTCATGGGGAACACAGCCTGGCCGCATAATCGGCCAAGCAATCGGTAGTGTGCATGTCGCACTTGCACATTCGACAAAAGCACCCCACCTTGGGCTTGTGTTCAACGAACTGAAAGGAGGTGATCCGATGTCGAGTGATTTCGTTTTCCAGAACGTGGCCTCAGCGGATTGCCCTTTCGGGAAGCAGTCTTCCCGTTAAGGCGCGAGAAGCGCGGCTGGTGACCCATCGGGTTGCAGCCTGAGCCGCGCCATGGACGGAAACACGGAAAGGCCGCACCTTCGCAAGAAGGGCGGCCTTTTTCTTTGACCGAACCGCTGAAGACGGCCGCTCAGCCGCACCAGCCTGCGCGCTTGCCGCCGCCATATGGACGCACAAGGCCACCCTTGAGCATGGCCGCACCGATTGCAGCACCTGTCTCGGTGCTGACGTCGGCCAGCACGCGACCGTAATATTTGGCGCTGCCGATGTTGGTCAGGCTGACGGCGCGTTCGGCGACGAGGTCCGCCAGCGCGGAGCGCGCCATGAGCGCCGCGTCGCGCTCCGCCTGGCAACGGCTCTTCATCTCGGGCGCGTCGATACCGCGGATGCGGACGTTGACGCGCAGTGTCTGCCCCGGCCAGATTTCGGCGTCGGCAACAAACGTATCGCCGTCGAGCACTTCGACCACCTGCGCGCTGACCGGGCCTGCGAAGTTCTGACCGCGCTTGGCTTGCACATCCGGCGGCACCAGCGGGGTAACCGCCAGCGCAGCAGCAGCCAAACTCTTGAACGGACGATAATCCATTCAAGGTATTTATTCCTACAGGATGGAGTTTGCAATCACAGGCATCAAAGCCTGGGTTCACCGGTCACCGCATCGATCTTGATTTCGACCTTGGCCTTGTCTGTCGTGTAGTAGACGATGTCGTAATAGCCGTCCGTACTCCAGTCCACTTCCGAGACATAGCGGAACTGGCTGCGCTGCTCGATCCTGGCGATGATTTCGGAAAGCTTCAGCGACTTCTCCGCCGGCATGGGCGGCTCCTTGGTCTGCGCCTGAACCTGCGTCGCCACAAACAGCGCCACGATCAGCGCCGCAAGGATCGTCGATTTCATCATGACCGTCCCCTCCTTCGCTTGCGAGGAGGAGAACGAACGACCCTGCCTTCGGTTCCGTCCGACGCTCAGAAGTCGCTGGTCAGTCCCTTGATTTCCCAGTCGCCGTAGCGCCCCGGCTCCTTGCCGCCGCGCCCGCCTATCTCGCGGGGCCGCTTCGCCTCATCCGCCCTATAGGCTTCACGGCGTGCTTCCGCCTCCGCCAGGGCACGCCTGGCGGCAGGCGAAAGCTCCTTCGGCGCCGGCGTTTCCGGAATGGTCTCTGGCTTGGCGTCGCTCATGGGAATCCTGCAAAGATGATTGAAACGGGGCCTGCCCTTGCCCATCATATAGCGAAGGCCAGCGTGATCTGCACCCCCTCGCGCGGCCATCGTATCGGCCCGAAATCTCCGACGATTACGGGCCCAGAAGTGTCAGGCGTCCTTGCTCGTTCGAATAAGCGTGCGGCGCTCCACAGGAGTAGACGATGAATATGATGCGGACGGCAATGCTGCTGGCGATCATGACGGCACTGTTCATGGGCGTCGGCTACCTCATTGGCGGCAGCGGCGGCATGACCATCGCCTTCTTCATGGCGGCGGCCATGAACCTGTTCAGCTACTGGAACGCCGACAAGATGGTGTTGCGCATGAACAACGCCGTCGAGGTCGACGAGCGCAATGCACCCGAATATTTCGCCATCGTGCGCGGCCTTGCCGCCAATGCCGGCCTGCCGATGCCCAAGGTCTACCTGATCGACAATCCGCAGCCCAACGCCTTTGCCACCGGCCGCAACCCCGACAACGCCGCAGTCGCTGCCACCACGGGCCTGCTCCAGCGTCTCAGCCACGAGGAAGTGGCAGCCGTCATGGCCCACGAACTCGCCCATGTGCAGAACCGCGACACGCTGACCATGACGATCACTGCCACGCTTGCCGGCGCGATCTCGATGCTCGGCAACTTCGCCTTCTTCTTCGGTGGCAACCGCAACAACAACAATCCGCTCGGCCTCGTCGGCGTCTTGGTGGCGATGATCGTGGCGCCTTTCGCAGCCATGATGGTGCAGATGGCGATCAGCCGCACGCGCGAATACTCCGCCGATCGCCGGGGCGCCGAAATCTGCGGCAACCCCCTGTGGCTCGCCTCTGCCCTTGACAAGATCGCCCGCAACGTCGAACGCATCCACAACCCCGAAGCAGAGCGCAATCCTGCGATGGCGCCTCTCTTCATCATCAATCCCCTTTCCGGCGAGCGTATGGACAATCTTTTCTCGACCCACCCCAACACCGAAAATCGCATCGCTGCGCTTCAGGCCATGGCGAATGAAGGTGTTGGCCGCCCCGCCCAGCGCCAGGCGCAGCAGCCGGCAACGCCGCAGCAGTCCGCGCCCTCGACCGAAGAGCCGTGGGGCAGCAGCCCTGCCCAGCCACAGCAGCAGCCTGAGCAGCCGCGCCAATCGGGTCCGTGGGGCCGCAATCCTTCCGGACCGAAGGGCCCGTGGTCGTGACGGACGCCGCACGCGGCCGCCCGCGACATCGCCCGAACGCAGGCAACAACAAGCCATCGAGACCTGATGCCGCGCCGAGCGCACCCGGCCTCGCCGCACGTATGGCGGCAGCGCGCCTGCTTGCCGCAACGATCGACGCCAAGACGCCGCTTGACGGACTTACCGATCATGAGCACGGCCACCCGCAGTTCCGCGCACTCGACATGCGCGATCGCGGCCTCGTCCGCGCCATCCTGGCAACGGCGCTTCGCCATCGCGTCACCATCGGCAAGCTGATCTCTCACCGCCTGGAAAAGCCGCTGCCTGCCAACGCCACAGCTCTTTCTCACATCCTGCATGTGGCGGCCGCCCAGATTCTTTTCCTCGACATTCCAGACAGTGCCGCCGTCGACCTCGCCGTCACCCATGCAAAGTCAGACCCGCGCACGGTGCGCTTCTCCGGCCTGGTCAACGGTGTGCTGAGGGCGATTGTCCGCGCCAAGGACGCGGAACTGCCGGCAGTGCTCGCCGAAACGGCCGACGCGCCCGACTGGTTCGTCGAAAGGCTGAACGCTGCCTACGGCGCGGACGAGGCAAAAAAGATTCTCACCGCCCACAGGCTCGAATCCCCCGTCGACTTCACCGTCAAATCCGATCCTCGGAAATGGGCCGGGGCCTTTGGTGGCATCGTCCTGCCGACCGGCACCGTCCGCCTCGAGAAGCTCAGCGGGCCGGTTTCCGACCTTCCGGGCTTTGCCGAGGGCGAGTGGTGGGTCCAGGACGCCGCGGCCGCCCTGCCGGCACGCCTGTTCGGCGACATCAAGGGCAAGCGCGTTGCCGACCTCTGCGCCGCCCCCGGCGGCAAGACGGCCCAGCTGGTGCTGTCGGGCGCCAAGGTCACCGCAGTCGAAGCCTCGAAGAACCGACTTGTGCGCCTCGCCGCCAATCTCGACCGGCTTGGGCTCGAGGCGGAAAAGGTCAATGCCGACCTGCTGGCCTACAAGCCGGATGAGCTTTTCGACGCCGTGCTTCTCGACGCGCCTTGTTCGTCGACCGGCACGGTGCGTCGCCATCCCGACGTGTTGTGGACCAAGTCGCTGGCCGACATCGCCAAGCTCGCAGCCGTCCAGCGCAAGCTGCTCGACGGGGCAGTCGAACTGGTGAAGCTGGGCGGAGCGATCGTCTTTTCCAACTGCTCCCTCGACCCGGAGGAAGGCGAATCGCTCGCCAAGGCCTTCCTGGTCGACCACAAGGGCAAGATCGAACTCGATCCGATTCGTCGCGACGAAGTGCCCGACATCTCCGCCTTCATCACATCTGAAGGCTATCTGCGCACCACTCCTGCCGGGCTAGACCTTGGCAACCCGGCGCTTTCGGGGCTCGACGGCTTTTTTGCCGCACGGTTCCGCCGCGTCGCCTGAAAGGCCGGCCTAGTTCATCCAGCGGTTGTTAACGCAAAATTCACTCTCGCGCCCGCCTCTGAAACCACTTAATTTGACCTGGCCTGGGTGGCGCAGGAGGGACCTTGTCAATCGCGGCGGACAGCACGACGCGCCTTTGGGCGCTCGTCGCAAAGGAGTTTTGGCGCAAGACGCGCCGGCGCTTGCGCGCCGGCCCGATCTATCGTTGGCGCTATTCCGGCCGCACCCCCGAACGCGTTCTGATCGCGCCGCCTGACCTGCGCCTCGCCGATCCGCAGATCGCGCTCGAGATCTATTACGGCCGCTTCCCGCTGTCGGGCCATCTGGTCGAGACCGGCGGGCAGTCGCCCTTCCTCGTCGAGGTGCCGAACCGCGGCTGGCAGCGCAGCCTGCACGGCTTCCGCTGGCTGCGCCATATGCGCGCCGCCGGCACCGAGCTTGCCGCGGCCAATGCCCGGGCGCTCGTCTCCGACTGGATCACCATGCATGGCGGTCGCATCTCTGGTGTCGCCTGGGAGCCAGCCACCACGGCCAAGCGCATCATCGCCTGGCTGCAGCATTCGTCAGTGGTCCTGCAGGGCGCCGAGTTCGCCTTTTATCGCGCCTTTCTGCGCTCGCTTGCCGTCCAGATCCGCTATCTGCGCTCGATCGTGCGCGAGATGCCCAATGGCAAGGACAGGCTGCGGGCGCGGGTGGCACTCGCCTTTGCCGCGCTGTCGCTGCCGGTGCCGGCCACAGCACTGCGATCCGCGACACGCAGCCTGGCCGAAGAACTCGACCGCCAGATCCTGCCTGACGGCGGCCACATCTCGCGCAATCCCATGGCGGTGCTCGAGATCCTTGCCGACCTTCTGCCGCTGCGCCACACCTACGCCAACCAGGCCGAACAGCCACCGGCGGCACTGATCAACGCAGTCGACCGCATGCTGCCGGCGCTGCGCTTCTTCCGCCATCAGGATGGCAGTCTTGCCCGCTTCAACGGCATGGGCGCGACCATCCACGACCGCATCGCTGCCATCCTGCGCCATGACGACACCGGCGGCGCGCCGCCTTTGCATGCCACCCATTCCGGTTATGAGCGACTGGCGCTGGGCGGCACCACAGTCATCGCCGATACTGGTGCGCCGCCGCCCATAGACGTGTCCAGCTACGCCCACGCCGGCTGCCTGTCTTTCGAGATGTCGTCGGGCCGCCAGCACTACATCGTCAATGCCGGCGTCGACACATATGGCATCGCCGAGCTGAGGCCCCTGGCGCGTGCCACCGCTGCGCATTCGACCGTCACCATCAACGACACCTCGTCCGCCAGCTTCTCGCATTCCCAGCGTGTCAGCGGCCTGCTCGGCAGCCCGCTTGTCGCCGGCCCCAAGGCGGTGCCGGTGCAACGCTCGGACAGGCCAGGCATTCACGGCTTCGTCGCCCGCCACGATGGCTACGCCCAGCGCTTCGGCCTGCATCACGAGCGCGAACTGTCGCTTGCGGCGGGCGGCAACATCCTGGAGGGCTGCGACCGCATCCTGCGCTCGGGCACAGCGCCGATAAAGAACGACGGCCGCGACCTCGTCACGGTGCGCTTTCACATCCACCCCGACGTCCAGCTGTTCCGCGACCAGAAGGAACGGCTGGTGCTGACCGGCCCCGACATCGACACCTGGGTTTTCATCTCGCCCGACGTGCCGGCCGAGGTCGAGGAATCGATCTATTTCGCCGGCCTCGGCGGTCCGCGCCGCTCGCGCCAGATCGTGCTTGCCTTCAAGGCCTCCGAGATTTCGGAGGTGCACTGGCAGTTCTCGCGTACCCGCATCATCGGCCGCATCGACAACGACCGGCTCTGAACAGGCGACGTCCCTAGGGAAATAGGTGGTCGGCCGGCTGCGCGCCTTGATTTCCGGGCCTCATGTGCTAGGCCGCGCGCAAGCAAAGTTTCCCCTCCCAACTTTGAAGGGCCCCCAGCCATGGCCGTCGTTTCCAAGAAGATTCCCGCTCCCGATCTGGTGCCGGTCCGCCGCGCCCTGCTGTCGGTATCCGACAAGACAGGGCTGATCGATTTTGCCCGCCGCCTCGCCAATGTCGGCGTCGAGCTGGTGTCGACAGGCGGCACCGCCAAGTCCATCGCCGCCGAAGGCATTGCCGTTCGCGACGTCTCCGAACTCACCAACTTCCCCGAGATCATGGACGGTCGCGTCAAGACCCTGCACCCGTCGGTGCACGGCGCGCTGCTCGCCGTCCGCGACGATCCCGAGCATGCAACCGCCATGGCCGCCCACGGCATCGAGCCGATCGACCTTGTGGTGGTCAACCTCTATCCCTTTGAGGAAGTCCGCAACGCCGGCGGCGACTACGCTTCCATCGTCGAGAACATCGACATCGGCGGCCCCGCCATGGTGCGTGCCTCGGCCAAGAACCACGCCTATGTTGCCATCGTCACCGACCCGGCCGACTACAAGGACGTGCTCGACGCCATCGTCGCCAACAACGGCGCCCTGCCGCTCGCTTTCCGCAAGAAGCTCGCAGCCAAGGCTTTTGCCCGCACCGCAGCCTATGACGCAGCCATCTCCGGCTGGTTCGCCGACGCGCTCGAGATCGAGAATCCCGATTGGCGCGCCTTCGGTGGCCGCCTGCAGAGCGTCATGCGTTATGGCGAGAACCCACACCAGCAGGCCGGTTTTTACCTGACCGGCGACAAGCGCCCGGGCGTTGCCACCGCAACCCAGCTCCAGGGCAAGCAGCTCTCCTACAACAACATCAACGACACCGACGCGGCCTTCGAGCTGGTCGGCGAGTTCGATCCGGTCCGCACCGCCGCCGTCGCCATCATCAAGCACGCCAATCCATGTGGCGTGGCCGAAGGTGGCTCGCTCCGCGAAGCCTATGAGAAGGCGCTCGCCTGCGATCCGGTGTCGGCCTTCGGCGGCATCGTCGCGCTGAACCGCATTCTCGACGCCGAGGCTGCCGAGGAGATCGTCAAGATCTTCACCGAAGTCATCATCGCACCCGACGCCACGCCCGAGGCGCAGGCCATCGTCGCCGCCAAGAAGAACCTGCGCCTTCTGGTCACAGGCGGCCTGCCCGACCCTGATCGCGCCGGCATTGCCGTCAAGTCGGTGGCCGGCGGCCTCCTTGTCCAGTCGCGCGACAATGCCATTGTCGACGGCCTGGACCTCAGGGTCGTCACCAAGCGCGCGCCGAGCCAGCGCGAGCTGGAAGACCTGAAGTTCGCCTTCCGCGTCGCCAAGCACGTCAAATCGAACGCCATCGTCTATGCCCGCGACCTCGCCACCGTCGGCGTCGGCGCCGGCCAGATGAGCCGCGTCGATTCGGCTCGCATCGCCGCCCGCAAGGCGCTGGATGCGGCCGAAGCCGCCGGTCTGGCAGAGCCGCTGACCAAGGGTTCGGTGGTCGCCTCCGACGCCTTCTTCCCCTTCGCCGACGGCCTGCTTTCAGCCGTAGAAGCCGGCGCCACCGCCGTTATCCAGCCGGGTGGCTCGATGCGCGACGACGACGTTATCGCTGCCGCCGACGAGCATGGCATCGCCATGGTATTCACCGGCGTCAGACACTTCAGGCACTGAAGCAAGCCACTTTACCTTCTTCCCTTGTGGGAGAAGGTAAAGGCTACTTCACCTGATCAGCCGGATAGGGCGTGCGCAGCAGCACGAGCAACCCGATGGCGAGGAACAGGATGATCGTCGCCATGCCGAGCCGCGGCGAGCCGCTGGTTGCTGTGACCGTGGCGACCATGAACGGCGCAAGGAAGCTTGTCGCCCGCCCCGACAGCGCGTAGATGCCGAAATAGCGGCCGGCCTCGTCGGCCGAGACACTGCGCGCCATGTAGGAACGCGACGACGCCTGCACCGGGCCAAAAGCAATGCCGATGAGCAGGCCGAAGGCGATGTAGGCCTTCTCAGCCGGCGTCGAGAACAGGCCGGCCGTGTCGCTGCCCGGCATCTGCCAGACCCCGAACAACGTATAGCCAGGGCCGGTGGAGACGATGCCTATCGTCGCAATGGTCAGCAGCACCAGCGACACCAGCACCACGACCTTCGATCCCAGTGCCGTATCGAGCCGGCTTGCCACCAGGCAGCCGAAGATGGCAACGACATTGAGGATGATGCCGTAGATGCCGATCTCGGTGATCGTCCATCCGAACATCGCCGCAGCAAACGCCCCACCGAGGCCGAGCAGCGCATTGACGCCATCCTGGTAGATCATGCGGGCAATCAGGAAGCGGAAGATGCCGCTGCGCCTGCGGACTTCGCCCAGTGTCGACTTGAGCTCGGAGAGCCCCTCGCGCACGGCAGGCCTGATGGCCATGCCCTTGCCGCTGTCGGGCGTGAAAAAGAACATCGGCAGGATGAAGATGAAGTACCACAGCGCCGAGATCGGACCGGTGGCGCGAGCATCTTCGCCCAGCTTGGGGTCGATGCCGAACAGTGGGTCGGCACCGATGATGGTCTTGCCGGTATCCGGCGATGCAGCCAGGAAGCCGATGACAAAGATCAGGACGATCATGCCGCCGAGATAGCCGAGCCCCCAGGCGATGTTGGAAATCTTTCCGATCTCCTGCTTGGACACCAGCCGCGGCATCATCGAATCGTTGAAGACGATGGAGAATTCGGCGGCCACCGACGCGAGCGAAAACAAGAGCACGATCGGCACGAGCGGCGAACCCGGTTCGGCATACCAGAGCATGCAAAGGCTGGTGATCTTGATCGCCGCGAAGAAGGCAATCCACGGCTTGCGCGGGCCGGTCTGGTCGGCAATCGAGCCGAGCACCGGTGACAGGATGGCGATTACCAGGCCGGCAATGGCGATACCGTAACCCCAGGCGGCCTGGCCCATGGCTGGGTCGGTCGCCATGCGTGAGACGAAATAGGGTCCGAAGATGAAGGTGGTGACTACGGTGAAGAAAGGCTGGGCTGCCCAGTCGAAGAACATCCAGCCCCAGATGCCGCGGCGCGGCGTGCGTTCAGCAACCATTACGTCAGCCATCGTTCCTCCGCGCGCTCCCCTGATGCGCCCGACAATGCCATAGCGCAGTTGGCTTGCACGACCCTTGACGAAAAAGCCCGCCGCGACAAGCGCGGCGGGCCATATTGGGAACTGGTCAGCGGGCAGACAGGTCTGTCATCAACCCGGCGGCCACCGTCAACCTGGACACGGTGATGTCGCCGCCTTCGGTCAGCGCCTGCAACCGCTCGCGGATGCGGCCGATGCCTTCACCGCCTGCCTCGAGCCACGCCGCCACCGGATCGGCAGCGCCGGCATGTCCCGTCAGCGCCGCAACCGCGATACCCCGACGTGCCGCGCCGATCGTGTCGGTCGCACGCGACAGTGCCAACCCCTCGTAATAGTCAGAGGCGGTGATGGTGTTCGCGGCATCTTCGATGCGCGGGATGCGGAACGCTTCGCTGACGCCGAAGAAAGCCTTGGCGGCGGCAACGATGTCGGCCTTGGCAGTTTTTGCCACCAGCGCGATGTCGGGAACCAACTCGCCGACCTCGAGCAGCGACAGCCGCTCGGCCAGCTTTTCCGGCGCACCCGCAGCCGCAAAACCGGCCTTGCGGTTCTGGATACGGTCGCGGGTGAAGGCGGGCAGCATGCCGGCTAGCTTGTGCTCGAGGGCCGTGCGGACCTCCTGCAGTTCGGCGATACGTACTTCCAACGGCGCGTCGCTGTGGTCGTTGCGCAGGTACCAGCCGCTGGTCGCAAAGATCAGGCGGCTGACTGCCTGGTAGAGGTCGAGCTGCAGCGTGCCGTCGACGACATTGTCGAGGGCGTCAATCTCGGCATAAAGCGCCGGTAGCCCGAATCCGTCGCGAATGACAGCGAATGCACGCGCGACATCGGCCGCCGTCCGCCCGCTGGCCTCCTGCAGGCGATTGACGAAGGACGGACCGCCACGGTTGACCAGGTCGTTGACCAGTACCCGGGTGATGATCTCGCGACGCAGCCGGTGGCCGCCGATCTCGGCCTCGTATTTCTTCGCCATGCGATTGGGGAAGTAGGCCATCAGATCGCGCACCAGATGTGCATCGTCGGGCAGGTCGCTGGCGATGATGTCGGAGAACTGCACGATCTTGGCATAGGCAAGCAGCACGCCGAGTTCGGCCCGCGTCAGGGGCTCGCCGCGTGTCTGGCGTTCGGCCAGCGCTGCGGTACTCGGCAGGTTTTCCACGGCACGGTCGAGCAGGCCACGGCCTTCAAGCGCACTCATGAAGCGCCCCTGATGAGCGATGTCCTGCAAACCGCGCCGCTGCGCCAGCGACAGCGCCAGCGTCTGCTCGTAGTTGTTGGCCAGCACCAGGCCGCCCACCTCGTCGGTCATCTCGGCCAGCAGCTTGTTGCGGGCTGGGCGCTGCAGTGCCCCCTTCCGCATGGCCGATGCCAGCGCGATCTTGATGTTGACCTCGACGTCGGACGAGTTGACGCCGCCCGAATTGTCGATGGCATCCGAATTGCAGCGTCCGCCCTTGAGGCCGAACTCGATGCGCGCCCGCTGGGTCACGCCGAGATTGGCGCCCTCGCCGATCACCTTGGCGCGCACCTCGTTGGCGGTGACGCGGATGGCATCGTTGGCGCGGTCGCCGACTTCGGCATTGGTCTCGCCGGCCGCGCGGGCATAGGTGCCGATGCCGCCGAACCACAGGAGATCGACAGGCGCCTTGAGGATGGCGTTCATGATCTCGGTCGGCGAGGCCGTCGTCTTGTCGAGGCCGATTGCGGCTGCGGCCGCCGGCGACAGCGTCACCGACTTCTGCGACCGCGACACGATCGCGCCGCCGACCGACAGCTTGGTCTTGTCGTAGTCCTGCCAGCTTGAGCGCGGCAGGTCGAACATACGCTTGCGCTCGGCAAACGACGCCGCCATGTCAGGATCGGGATCGATGAAGATGTCGCGATGGTCGAAGGCCGCGATCAGCTTCGTCTGCTCGGACAACAGCATGCCATTGCCGAACACGTCGCCCGACATGTCGCCGACGCCGACCACGGTGAATGGCGAGGTCTGGATGTCGCGGTTCATCTCGCGGAAATGCCGCTTGACCGCTTCCCAGGCGCCGCGCGCGGTGATGCCCATCTTCTTGTGGTCGTAGCCGGCCGAACCACCCGAGGCAAAGGCATCGTCCAGCCAGAATCCGTGTTTCTCGCTGATACCGTTTGCCGTGTCGGAGAAGGTCGCCGTGCCCTTGTCGGCGGCGACGACGAAATACGGATCGTCGACGTCGCGGCGCATCACGCCAACAGGCGGCACGACATGGTCGCCCTCGATGTTGTCGGTGATCGACAGCATCGACGAGACGAAGTTGACATAGGCCGCCTTGCCCGCCTCGAAGACGGCGTCGCGGCTGCCGCCCACGGGCAGCCGCTTGGGGAAGAAGCCGCCCTTGGCACCCACCGGCACGATGACGGCGTTCTTGACCTGCTGCGCCTTCACCAGGCCCAGCACCTCGGTGCGATAGTCCTGGGCACGGTCCGACCAGCGCAGGCCGCCGCGTGCGACCGGGCCGAAGCGCAGGTGCACGCCCTCGACCTCCGAGCCATAGACGAAGATCTCGCGCCACGGCCGCGGCTCCGGCAGCCCCTCGACACTGCGCGAATCGAGCTTGATCGCCAGTGACTGGCCCCGCTCCTTCTTGCCGGTCACGAAGTGGTTGGTGCGCAGCGACGCCTCGATCAGGTTGACGTAGCGCCGGATGATGGTGTCGTCGTCGATGTTGGGCACGCCTTCCAGCGCGTCCTTGATCTTGGCCTTGAGATGCTTGGCCGTGACCAGCCCATCGTTCTCCTGCGCCGGGTCGAGCCGGGCGACGAACAGCTGGTGCAGCCCGCGCGCGATATCGGGATAGCGGTTCAGCGCTGCCGCGATGAAGTCCTGGCTCTGCGGGATCCCGGCCTGCTGCAGATAGCGGCCATAGGCGCGCAGGATGACGATCTGGTTGGCGCCGAGGCCGGCGGTCTGGGCGAGCGCATTGTAGCCGTCATTGTCGGCATCGCCGTTCCAGACCGACAGGAACACCTCTTCGAACAGAGCGCCCCCGTCGTCGAGGTCGATCGGCTGGCCGTAGGCGTTCTCCAGCTCCATGTCGTGGATGAAGATCTGGTCTTCGCCCTTCTCGCCGAGCTCGAAAGTGCGCTCGCTGATGACGCGGAAGCCCATATTCTCGAGCAATGGCACGCGCCGCGACAGCGCCACCGGCGCGCCGTGGTGATAGATCTTCAGCGACGCCTGTTCGGGCGCCTGGCCAGCATCGCGATAGCAGTCGATGACGATCGGGTTGGACGGGCCGATGCTGGCAATACGCCCGGCATCGACAAGGGCGGCCGCCGGCGAGAAGCTGTTCTGGTAGTCCTGCGGGAAGTGATTGGCGAGGCCGACCAGCGAAGCGGATGAACCTGCTTCGGCGGACGCCTCACGCAAGCCGTCCTCCCAGGTGCGAACCATGTCGCGGATCGCTGCCTCGATGTCCGACTGCTCGACCTTGGGCGTCTTGCCGCCGGAGCGGCCGATGATGAAGTGGACACGCGCCAGGCCGCCTTCCGGGAAGGCCGGATAATAGGCCGACAGGCGGCCTTCGAACACGGTCTTGAGATAGGCGCCGATCTTTTCGCGCACCACCGAATCGTAGCGGTCACGCGGCACGAAGACGAGGATGGAGACAAAGCGGTCGAACTGGTCGACACGCACCAGGGCGCGAACCCTGGGACGCTCGATCAGACCGAGGATCGCCTCGGAATGCTTGCGCAGCGTCGGCACGGCAACCTGGAACAGCTCGTCGCGCGGATAGGATTCGAGCACGTTGATGAGCGCCTTGCCCGAATGGTCGGCGGGGTCGAAGCCCGACTTGTGGAGCACGGTCTCCGCCTTGGAGCGCAGATAGGGGATCTTCATCACCGAACGCGTGTAAGCCGTCGAGGTGAACAGGCCGACGATGCGCAACTCGCCCGAAAGCTGGCCCTTGGCGTCGTAGGTCTTGACGCCGATGTAGTCGAGATAGGCGCGGCGGTGCACTGCCGACTTGGCGTTGGCCTTGGTGACGATCAGCGGATCCGGCCCATGCAGGAAGGCGCGGATTTCAGGGGTCGTCGAGGTCGCATCGACCGTGTCGCGGCGCAGAACCAGGACGTCGGGATCGGCCAGTATGCCGAGGCCCTGCTTTTCGGCGCGCTCCAGCGTGCCGCTCTTCTCGCCACCGGTGTACTTGAACTCGCGCATGCCGAGGAAGGTGAAATTGTCGTCGCGTAGCCATTCGAGAAAGGCGATGGCTTCCGTCACCGCGTTCTTTTCGAGCGGGATCGGCGCGTAGCGGAACTCGGAAATGGCCTGGTCGAGGCGGGCCAGCATGCGCTTCCAGTCGGTCACGCAGGCGCGCACCTGGCCGAGCAGCTTCTTCAGTCGCTCGCGCAGCGCTTCCGCCGCTTCCTTGCCCTGGGCCGGGATATGCACATGGATGACGCTGATCTTGTCGGCGCCTTCGTCGCCCTTGTGGGCACCGCTGTCGCTCAGGATCTCTTCGACGTTCGAGCGGCCGTGGCGCACATGGATGACCGGATGGGTGACGAACACCGGCTCGCCGGCGGCGTCGGTGATCTCGCCCAGCACCGAATCGAACAGGAACGGCATGTTGTCGTTGACGACGGTCACGACCGTGACGGGGCGTCCGTGGCGGACGACACCCGCGTCGGTCTCGATGTCGATGACCGACGAGCCCTTGCGGTGCTTCATGACCGCCTTTTCAGCCAGCTCGGCGGCACGCTCGAGCATGCCGGGCTCGTAATCGGCCACGTCCTCTGCCGGCGCGCGGGCAAGCAGGAGCTCGAGCACTTGGGGCGGTCTGTTGGCGGGTTTGGTGGATTTCGATGAAGAAGAAGCGGCCTTGGCGGTTTTTGCCTTGGACTTCACGGATGCGGCCATGACGTCAGTATCTCCCGTCCCGTCATATGCTTTGAGACTATCGTAGCAGAAGGCCTGCCTATAGCGACAAAGGTTTGACGGAAGGTTGGGAAAATGCCCGCAAACAGGGCAAGAACTGCCTAAAAACAAGGCTTACGCAGCGTCCGCAAGGGTCACTGCACAAGCACGCTCGATCAAATATTCATCATGACCTTGCGGCAATCGCCGCCGC